>NZ_JBHTFF010000008.1:0-341715 GCF_042666975.1 Microlunatus sp. GCM10028923
GACCGTCAAACCAGACCGAATCCCGGACCAAAACACCCGACGCACCTCGCCCGGCACAGTCGGCCGACCAATACGAGCCATCCCACACCTCCACGAACAGGTGTTGCGATCAGCGCGTGATTGGAAGCCCCGATCCGCGGGTCTTAGCGTCCACTCGGCGTAGTCCGAACCTGCCCGGGCGGAGATCTTGCGGTCAACGGGGGCGCCGGCTCGGCGGGCCTCACTCGGAGATCGCGAATCGCCGGTCTTGGCAAGCCCGCCTCCGATCGATTCAGGGCATCACCGGCGCTGCGCATCCTCGATCTCGCGCCCATCGCGCCCACTCGCCCGCAACGCCCAACCTCGACGCGCATCATCTCTCCGCCCGGCCCGGCCACCTAGGGCTCAGCGTTGCCACCGAAGCGCCGGCCCGGCCACGTAGCGCTCGGCGTTACCGCTCACCCGTTCGGCATCGCCCAACCTTCGACCTTGCGGCCCGTGCCCGCGCCGCGGCCCCCACGTAGCGCTCGGCATCCCGCCCACCCGCAGACTTCGCCCACGTGACGGGATCCCCTGCCCCGCGGCGAGGACTGGCCTCGACCGCACCGCCGCCCCACCTGCCTGTGGCACTGGATTGCATCTCAACGACCCCATACCGCCGATTTCGGGCCCGGCACGGACGTCGCGATGCAATTCTGTGCCACTCGCGCTGACCACCGGTCTCGCCCACCGACAATCCGCTCCACGCCTGCGCCTTCAACCCCGGGCCTCGCGATGTTGCGACCCAGCTCGGCGCCGCGGCCTGAAGACACAGCCTTCGGAATTGCGGCTCACCCATGGTCGCGGCTCCGTTCGCCCGACTACGCAGATCCGACGGCATGCGCTTCTCCGCACAGGTCGCCGCCGAGCTGAACGTCAGCTCCCAGGCCGGCGACACCGTCCTCGATCACGCCTACTCCCCGAGCACCCCGTTCTGGGCGACCACCGTGCGAGCGGCACTGGATTGCATCTCAACGACCCCGCACCGCCGATATCGGGCCCCGGCACGGACGCGCGATGCAATTCTGTGCCACTCGCTCTGACCACCGGCCTCGCCCGCCGACAATCCTCTCCACGCCTGCGCCTTCAACCCCGGGCCTCGCGATCTTGCGACCCGCCTCAGCGCCGCGACCTGAAGACGTAATGTTCGGCCTTGCGCCCACCCATGGTCGCGGTTCCGCTCGCCCGTCTACACAGATCCGACGGCGTGCACTTCTCCGCACAGGTCGCCGATCGCTACCGAGCCGAACGTCGCGGAACCTCCTCGACTACAGCTGTTCCCCGAGGACTCAGCTCCGGGCGACCAACCCGCGAGTGGCACTGGATTGCATCGCAACGACCTCGCACCACCGATCTCGGGCCCGGCGCGGACGTTGCGATGCAATTCTGTGCCACTCGCACTATCCACCCGGCTCGCCCGACCCGCAGGACCCGCCGGCCCCAATGCCCTCGCCGATTCGCGACATGATCAACACGCCTGCTCAGGCGATCCCGCGGCAGCGTGCCGAGTTAGATCAGGTGCGGGAGGGGTCGGCGGGGAAGACGCCGAGCATCTTGACGTCGGTGGAGAAGAAGGCCAGCTCCTCCAGGGCTCGCTTCACGCCGATGTCGTCGGGATGCCCGTCGACCTCGGCCAGGAACTGGGTGGCGCCGCTGAAGGAGCCGTCCACCATGTAGCTCTCCAGCTTGGTCATGTTCACGCCGTTGGTCGCGAAGCCGCCGAGCGCCTTGTAGAGGGCGGCGGGCAGGTTGCGGACGTTGAAGATGAACGAGGTGACCACCGGGCCGTTGCCGGCCGGTGCCTTGATGAAGTCGCGGGAGAGTACGACGAACCGGGTGGTGTTGTGATCTTCGTCCTCGACGTCCTCGGCCAGGATCTCCAGGCCGTAGATCTCGGCGGCGAGCGGCGGAGAGATGGCGGCCTGGGTCGGGTCGGCGGCCTCGGCGACCTCGCGCGCGGCGCCGGCGGTGTCACCGGAGATGATCGGTCGCAGCCCCAGCCTGCGGATGATCTTGCGGCACTGGCCGAGGGCGTGGACGTGACTGTGCGCGGTGGTGATCGTATCCAGCGACGCTCCCGGTACCCCCATCAGGTGGAACCGGATCCGCAGGAAGTGCTCGCCGATGATGTGCAGTCCGGACTGCGGCAGGAAGTGGTGGATGTCGGCGACCCGACCGGCGATCGAATTGTCGATCGGGATCATGGCGAGGTCGATCTCGCCACTCTCGACGACCGCGAAGACGTCCTCGAAGGACGCGCAGGGCACGGCCTCCGAGTCGGGGTAGTGCTCCTTGCAGACCAGGTGCGAGTTCGCACCCGGCTCCCCCTGGTACGCGATTCGTGGGCGGGTCACCGCCGCATCTTAGTGTCCGGTCACTGCCTCCCGCTCAGGACGCGGTGCCGGTGAGATCGTCCGAGCGGCCGGCCTCGATCCGGGACCACTGGGAGGTCGGCCGTTCGCCGGTACGGAACTGCTGCCCCGCCTCCGCGAACGGCTGCGGCCAACCCGCCGGCGAGTCCTCCCAGCTCTCCTGGCGTCCGTACACCGTGAGATCGAGCAGGTGGTAGCTGTTCGCGCCGGCCTCGGTGCCGCGGCCGGTGGACCAGTAGGTCTGGAACACCCGGTCGCCGTCGCGCAGGTAGCTGGCGTAACCGCCGAAGCCCTGATCGCCGAGCAGCGCCTGCTCGGCGTCGCGGGCC
Organism: Microlunatus sp. GCM10028923; assembly: GCF_042666975.1. NCBI lineage: Bacteria > Bacillati > Actinomycetota > Actinomycetes > Propionibacteriales > Propionibacteriaceae > Microlunatus > Microlunatus sp. GCM10028923. The sequence goes on from NZ_JBHTFF010000008.1 coordinate 2,720, forward strand.
GAGTACCAGGGCATGGTCCAGCCCATGAATTCCTTGTAGCGCGAGCTTTCCGGGTAGCTGCCCTGGCAGAAGGTCGCGTACGTGACGTCGCGGCTGTGCAGGTACGACAGCTCCAGGGCATGGCTGGTGAAGAAGGTGCAGCCCTCGCACTGTTCCGGGGCCGGGTGGCCGTGGTGCCACATGTGGAAGTAGACCAGCAACTGCCGGCGTCCCTCGAAGGTGTCGATCAAGGGCACCGGGCCGTTCTCGCCGATCAGTTCGATCCGCGGGTCGATCTCGATCATCGGCAGCCGGCGCCGGGCGGCGGCGATCGCGTCGCCCTCCCGGGTGTGCGCCTTCTCCCGGACCTGCAGGCGGTCCAGTTCGGCCTGCCAGGTGGCGCGGTCGACGATCTCGGGCAATGGGTGAGTGTTTTCGTCCATGAGGGATCGACTCGCCCGCCGCCCGAAACTCATCGGTCGGGATGGGTGCGAACACCGGGTCCGCGCCGACGCCCGGCCAGGAAGACCACACCCGCCGTCAGACTCAGCAGGCCGCAGCAACCGAGCGCCACGGTGGTTCCGAACCATTGCACCAGGGCGCCCGCGAGCAGGCCGGAGACCAGGGAGCCCGCAGTGGCCGCATTCGAGAACAGCGCCGTGGTGGCACCGACCGTGCCCTTGCCGAGCGACTGGAAGTACTGCAGGCCGGCGGTGCCGATCACCGCGATCGCACCGCCCCGGGCAAGCTGGGCCAACAGCAAGGCGGTGATCCCCTGGGCGACGACCGTGATCACGAAGTAGCCGGCGAACAACAGGAATCCGGACAAGATCAACATCGGTAGCGGGACCCGCGGCAGCAACCACACCAGCACCAACGCCGCGACGATCTCCACGACCGCGCAGGCGCTGAACAGCAGGCCGACTTCACCCTCGGGCCGGTGCAGATCCTCCGTGACGTAGAGCGGCAGGGCGATCGACCCGGCGAACATCGCGCAATGGACCAAGATCATGCTGGCTGTCGCGGTGCCGATCATCCGGCGGTTCGACGGCGCCGAGGAGGCCGTACGCGAGACCGCTCGGCCCGGCCTCGACTCCGACTCCGTCTCGGCGGAACGTTGGCCGACCTTCCCGGGCGACGGCACGGCGAGCAGGACAGCCGCCGTCAGCAGCAGCGCGATCGCCGATGCGCGGAACAGCCCGGTATACCCGCCGACCAGAAGCAGGGCCGCGGCGACGATCGGCCCGACCGCCCAGGCCAGAGACCAGCCCGACCGCAGGATCGGGGCGGCGCGCCGGCGTACCGAGTCGGCGAAGATCACCGCGGCCAGGGCGAACAGCTGTGGATAGCCGGCGCCGACCGCGCCGACCAGCGTCAATCCCACCAGCAACAAGGCGACGAAGTGCGGGACCTGTGGCATCAGGGCATACCCGACGGCACCGGCCACACAGGCGACGGCCAGAAACCCCCGCGTCGGCGCGCGATCGAACCGGCGGCCGAAGTAGGCACTGGCGGCGATGCCACCCAACGAGATCACCGAGGACAGCACCCCGACCTGGACCGGCATCAGCCCGGCCGGACCGGTAGCGAACAGGACCAGATAGCTGCCGGTCATCGAGTCCGCGAGACCCAGCAACGCGACCGCGGCAAGCATGGGCACCATCCCGCGCCACCCTGCTGCTCGTACCAACACTGTTCACACCGCTCAATCCGACCCGCGTGCACCCCGGGCCACTCGGGCCGCGTAGGCACGCTTCATCTTGAGGTGGTTGCCGCAGCCGGCCATGGAGCACCAACGGCGGGACTGGTTGCGCGAACTGTCGTAGTACGCCCAGCGGCAGGTGGTCCGGTCACACACCTTGAGCCTGGCCCAGGTGCGTTCTTCCTTGGCCTGCCGGATCGCCTCGAGCAGGCCGACCAGCGCGGGATCGAGGGCGCCGTCGCCGGCCGGCAGCATCCGGTAGCCGTCCGCGCCGAACTCCAGTCGGACCGGCAGCTCGGCCAGGATCTCGTTGCCGGCGGCGATCGCAGCCTCGTCCACCGCGTGCCCACCATGCCCGAGCAGGATCGACCGCAGCCCTTCCCGTACCGTCGTGGCCGCCGCGAGCTCGGCGGCACCGAGTCGTGTCCGCGCAGGCAGCAACCCGCGGCCGGCGAACCAGTCCCGCAGCGCGGCGGGCGTCGCCAACGTCTCGTCGTCGACCTGCGGCTCGTAGCTGTTGACGAAGTCGCGGATCAGCAGCACCGCGGCCGGCACCGACTCGGGAGAATCCACCACCACCTCCTGGTTCACACCACCATAACCGTTTGACTGGTGTGCCGTTCGTGAATCACACTACACCAGTAAAAGCCTTTCACTGGTGTAGGCAGGCAGGAGGACGGCATGACGACGCTCCGCGAGGTCGCCCGGCACGCCGGGGTGTCGACCAAGACCGCCTCCAACGCGATCAACGGGTACGCCCGCGTGAGCCCTCGACTGCGGCACCGCGTGCTCGCCGCGGTCGAGGAACTCGGTTACCGGCCGAACCAGATCGCCCGGGCGCTGCGCGGCGGCCGGGGCGACCTGCTGACGCTCGTCGTACCGGCGGGTGGCGACGAACGGGTGATCACCCTGGCCCGGAAGTTGATCATGGCTGCGGAGAGTGTCGGCTGCGAGATCGTCACCGATCACCGCGACGCCACGGACCGGAGCTGCCTGTTGATCTTGGCCACCGAGCCGGAACTCAGCAGGCCTTCTCCCACTCCGACTCGCAGGACTGCTTGACCGGCGCCTTGACCCGGGTCGCCGCGACCGGTGCCTGGTCGGTCCACGAGGCGAGGGTCACCCCCACCGCGTCCTCGATCGCGCGCACGCTGGAGAGCTGGTTGTTGCTGATCATGGAGAAGACCAGCTTGCGGCCGTCCTTGGTGGTCACGTAGCCGGACAGGGCCGAGACCCCGGTGAGCGTTCCGGTCTTGCCGCGCAGGTTGCCGGCGGCCGGGGTATCCAGCATCCGGGTACGCAGAGTGCCGCCGATCAGGCGTTCCGGTTTCCCCGCGATCGGCAGGCCGTCGTACCACTGCGGCCACCAGGGCTCCCGCTGCGCGGCGATCAGCACGTCGGTGATCGCGTCGGCGGTCAGGTTCGTCTTGCGGGTGAGGCCGGAGCCGTCCGAGATCCGGAGCCGGTCGACCTCCACGCCGACGACTTGGGCGTAGCTGGAGACGACGCCCAACCCGGCCGGCCAACTGCCGTCGGCCTCGGCGACCGCGCCCATCGTCTTGATCAACGTCTCGGCGTGGATGTTGTTCGAGAGCTTGAGGAACGGCGTCATCAGTTCGCCGACCGTCATCGACTTGTCCTCGGCCAGTCGCCGCGCCTTCGCCGGCGTGGTCGCGGCCGTGATCTTGCCGTCGACCTCGATCCCCTCGGCTTCGAGGGCCAGCCGGAACACGTCCGCCGCATAGAATTCCGGCTCCCAGACCGTGATCAAGGACTGATCGGTCCCGGCGTCCAGCGGCAGCGAGCCGGACACCCGGACGACGTTGCCGCCGTGCTCCCGCTCGACGTTCAGCGTGGACTCGGATCCGGCCGCACCGGTGGTCGCGGTGTTGACGATCTTGATCAGCCGGTTGGCCGGGACCAGCCCGACCCGGACCGGTGCTCCGGCCGAGGCACCGGGCCGGCTCTCGACGATCGCGGTCCCGGTGTCGTAGTCGTCGTTCGGGGCCAGGGTCAGTGCGGAGATCTGGGCGGCGTAGTAGGCCTGTTCGTCGTCCCAGGCCCAACTGTCGCCGAGCCGTACCTGATCGAAGTACGAGTCGTCGGCGACAAGATCACCGTCGACGTGGCGGACGCCGGCCGCCCGGAGCTGCTCGGCGAGCGCCTGGTAGTCGGCCTCGCGGGCCGTCGGGTCGCCGTACCCCTTGAGGTAAAGATCACCGCGCAGCGTTCCGCCGCGCAGCGGCGCGGTGGCCAGCACGTCGGTGTGGAAGCGGAAGTCCGGGCCGAGGACCTCCATCGCCGCGGTGGAGGTGAACAGCTTCGTGTTCGACGCGGGCAGCATCCGCTGTCCCCCGTTCCGGTCGTACAGGGTCTCGCCGGTCGCCGCGTCCCGGACCAGCAGCGCGACCTGCGACCCGTCGTAGACCGGATCGGCCAGCAACGCGTCCAGGCGTTCCGACAACGGCGTCCCCGGCTCGGCCGTCGACGGGCCGGCGGACTGGGTGATCACCAGTCCGACCATGATCACCGCAGCGATCGCGAGCAGGATCCCGCGCCCGGACACCCTCTGCCACACCATCACGAGCTCTCCTTCGAGTTCCGACGAACGTCTCCCGCGAGACTAGTGTCCGGCGCGGGCTCGAAGGTTCCCGACGCTCAGCGGCGACCCTGGATCGCCAGCGCCTCTTCGTACTCGTGCCGGATCGCGTCGCCGCCGGACTTGCGCCAGTCGGCGACGGCCTGGTCCCAGCTGGAGAGGTCGGCGCGGCCGAGCTGGATGTCCTTCGTGGTCGCGTCCATCCGCGAGTCCAAGATCTTTCCCTTGGTCGACTGGGTCGGCGAGTAGGTCCCGTACACCGGCTTCGTCGCGGCCGTCGGCAGGATGGCCTTGAGATGGTTGTACGCCACGTCGACCGCCTCGGGGTGGCCCGGGAAGTAGACCGGATAGCCGCCGTCAGCGAGGTACTGGATCGGGAACTCGCCCAGGCAGACCTCACTGCCGCCGGCCTCGGTCAGCACCGGATCCGTTCCGTTCAAGGTGTAGTGACGCTCGGGCAGGCCGAACTTGCGGAACAGGTATTCCTGGGTGCCGAACGGTGCCGCCATCCAGTTGAGCACCCGAAGCATCAGCTTGGTCCGCTCCGGTGAGCCGGGCTTGATCGTCGCGATCGAGTTGTTCGGCGAGCCGAGCAGGAACCGGCCGATCTTGCCGGCGCGGTCGCGGACCAGGGGCAGGGTGATCGCGAAGCCCTCGACCGTGTTGCGCCGATAGAAGCTCTGGATCGAGGAGTACGTGTCCTGGGTCATCACCGCCGAGCCCTGGCTGAACCAGACCTTCTGATTCTGCTTGGAGATCCCGTCGGGATGGATCAGCCCGTCGGCCTGCAGCTTGGCCGTGATGCCGAGCATCTCCTTGTGTTCTTCGGTTTCCCGGCTGTGCACCAGGCGGCCGTCGCGGACCTCCCAGTCGTTGGGCAGTCCGAGCATCGAGCTCAGGGCGGCGGTCGGCGGGACGGCGAAGGCCCAGCGGTTCTTCCGCTCGTCGGTGACCGCGACGGCGGCCTTGATCAACTCGTCCAGGTCGGGCGAGGTGAGGTCGACGCCGAACTGGTCCAGCAGATCCTGCCGGGCCAGCAACAGGTTGGACGACATCACCCCGCGCTGGATCGGCACGGCCCGGATGCCGCCGGAATAGACGCAGCCGCGCCAGGACTCCGTGGACAGGTTGGCCAGGAACGGATACTCGAGGATCGCGTCACCGGACAGGTGCTCGGTCAGATCCTGGGCCCGCGCCTCGAGGAACTGCGGCAGGTACGCGAACCCACCGTCGACGTTGAACATGTCGCCCAGCGTGTCGCCGGCCACCGCGGTGGCGAACTTGCTGCCCCAGTCGCTCGCCGACGTGATGCTCAACCGCAGCGGCGATCCGAGCCGTTTGTTGAGCTCCTGCCAGTACGGGTTGCGGTCGGCCGTCGGCGGGATCGGGTTGGACGTCTGCACGGTGCCGGTGATCTCGCTGCCGTCGCCCGGGACGCCCTGCGTCACCTGCACCGGGTCCGCCGGGAAGCGGTAGAAGCAGTCCGGCATCAGTTCGTGGGTGAGCGGCAGGTCCGGCTTCGGCCCGTCGAAACGCTGGAAGGTCGGCAACGCGACCGGACGGTTGAGAGCCGCGATGTCGGTCGACCTCGTCACGGTCGCGCAGCCGCTCAATCCGGCCAGACCGGCCGCCGCGGCGGCCGAGCCGCCGAGAAGAGCTCGTCTGCTGATCATGGTCATCCCTTCACCGCCCCGGTCAGCATGCCCTTGGCGAAGTGTCGCTGCAGGAACGGATAAACGATCAAGATCGGCACCAGGGAGATCACCAGGATCGCCATCTGGATCGACTCCTGGGGCGGCAGCTGGTCCGCCGCCGCTCCGCCGAGATCGCCACTGCTGAGCTCGGTGTTGTTGATCACGTACGTCCGCAGCACCAACTGCAGCGGCCACTTCGCGGTGTCACTGATGTAGAGCAGCGCGCTGAAGAAGGCGTTCCAGTAGCCGACCGCGTAGAACAGGCCGATCACCGCGAGCACCGCCCGGGACAGCGGCAGGATGATCGACCAGAAGATCCGGAAGTCACCGGCCCCGTCGATCCGGGCCGAGTCGACGACCTCGTCCGGGATGCCCATGAAGAACGAGCGCAGGATGATCACGTTGAAGCCGCTGATCGCGGTCGGCAGGATCAGCGCCCAGAGCGAGTCCAGCAGGCCGAACTGCTTCACCACCAGATAGTTCGGGATCAGCCCGGGGCTGAACAGCAGGCTGAACAGGACGATCATCAGGATCGGCCGCTGACCGAAGGAACCCGGCCGGCTGAGCGCGTACGCCAGCATGGTCGAGCCGGCCAGGCTGATCAGCGTGCCGCCGACGGTGATCAAGAAGCTGACCAGCAGCGCCTGCAGCACCACGCCGCCGTTGAAGATCGTCCGGTACGCGTCGAGGTGGACGCCGTCCGGCCACAGCACGAAGCCGCCGGAGTTGGTCACGTGCTCCTGGCTGGCGATGCTGGTGGAGATCACCCCGATGAACGGAATGATCACCAGCAGGCAGGCGAGCACCAGCACGATGCCCTTGATCACCCGGACCGGGACGCCCGGTGCGTCGAGCTGTCGGGGCCGGCGCTTCGATCGCGGCGGGGCGGGTGTGGTCTGTGTGGTCGTCATGACTTCTGGTACACCCCTGCCTCGCCGAACACGTGCGCGATCTTGTTGGCGCCGAGCACCAGCGCGACCCCGACCAGGCCCTTGACCAGGCCGACCGCGGCCGACACTCCCCACTGGCCGGCCAGGACGCCGTTGTTGTAGACGTACGTGTCCAACACCTCACTCGCCGGTCTGCCGACGAAACCCTGTTGCAGGACGATCTGCTCGAAGCCCACGGTCAGGGAGTCACCGAGCCGCAAGATCAACAGCAGGATGATCAGACCGCGGATCCCGGGCAGCGTGACGTGCCACAACTGGCGCCAGCGCGACGCCCCGTCGACCCGGGCCGCCTCGTACAGGGCGGGATCGATCTGAGTCAGCGCGGCCAGGAACAAGATCGTCCCCCACCCGGTGTCCTTCCAGATCACCTGGCTGGTGAGCAGGGCGATGAAGGTGTCCGGGTTGCCCAGGAAGTCGATCGTCTCCAGCCCCTGGGACCGGAAGATGTTGTTGATCAGGCCACTGCCGCCGAGGATCTGCTGGAAGATCGCGATCACGATCACCCAGGACAGGAAGTGCGGCAGGTAGAGCACCGACTGGACGATCCGCTTGATCCGCTCCGAGAGCAGGCTGTTCAGCAGCAGGGCCAGCGCGATCGGCGCCGGGAAGACGAACGCCACCTGGACCAGGGTGATCACGAGCGTGTTCCGCAGCGCATTGAGGAACTCGAGATCGCCGTTGAAGATCACCGAGAAGTTGTCCAGGCCCACCCACGGGCTGCGCCCGAGCGGGACGAACGGCAGGTACTCCTGGAACGCGATCAGATTGCCGAACAGCGGCAGGTAGTGGAAGGCCAGCAGCAGGCCGAGTCCCGGGATCGCCATCAACAGCAGGACCTTGTCCCGGCGGGCCCGCTCCCACCAGGAGAGCCGCCGCTCGGGCGAGCGTTTCGGTGTCGGGGAGGATCGGGCCACGGCTCCGGCGTCCCCGACCTCGATGGTGTCGGTTCCGCCGGATCCCGGGGGGATCGTCCGGTCGGTTCGGGCCACGCGCAGCTCCCCGCATCCTCGTCGACTACTTTTCCGCCGCACAGCCTGCAACACCGGTGCAACCTCTGGCAACCGTTTGCACCGAGTTTGTCAAACGTTTTGGAATTTCCTAGCCTGTTAGGGAGAACACCCCGGATACCGGTTTCACAGACTGGGTTCCCGGGGCATCGCCGCGTGGAGTCGCCGGCGTCACAGATTGAGCAGCGGACCCGCCAGCGGCAGCAGCCCGGAGCCGCGGAGCGGGGCCAACGGATCGGCCGCATCGACGGCGGTCCGGTAGCCGCCCGGCGGCAGGCCATACGCCTCCCGGAACCGGCGCGAGAAGTGGTACGGGTTCGTGTAGCCGACCAGCCGGGCGATCTCGGCGAGCCCGGCATTGCTGCGCTGCAGCGCGACGGCACCGCGGGCCAACCGGATCAGTTCGAAGGCGCGGGCCGGGCCGGTGCCGTAGCTGTCCCGGAAGACCCGGTGCAGGTGGCCGGCGGAGATCCTCACCGCCGCGGCCAGCTCCTCGATCGGCACGATCCGCATCCCGTCGGTGGCCCACACCTCCCGGACGTGATCGACGGCCGCGGCCACGGGGGCCGGCGGCGCCGGACCGGCGTCGGCCATCGGCCCGGTGACGTACAGGTCGACCAGCAGGGTGATCAACTCGTCGCTGCGCCGCTGCGCCGCCTCCGTGCCGAGCCCGGCCAGCTCGAGCAGGTAGTCGCAGATCCCGCCGAGGATCGGGGCGGCGAGCAGGTCCCGCACCATCGGCCACTGGCCGATCGGCGGCAGCGGCCCGGGGTCGGTGATCATGAAGTGGACGTACGCGTGCCGGGACATGCGATGCCGGTCCCAGTGCAGCGCGTCCCGGGTGCCGGGCGTGACGAGCACCAGCTGACCGGGCCGCAGCGGCGTACTGCCGGACTCGATCGAGCCGTCCGGCCGAGGTCGGGTCCAGATATGCCGGGCCGACCCTGCGAGCAGCCAGACGAACTCGTAGCTGATCAGGGTTCGGGGCCCGAACTGGTCTCCCGGCAGATAGTCGGCGACCAGCACGGCCGTCGCCGGCTCCAGCCCGATCGCTCCGGATGTCACGATCAGATATTAGTTCGTGGCAATCCGCCATTGGCCGGACGGGGTTGGTCCGGGCACCCTGTTGATCATGTCCACCTTGACCAACACCGCCTTGATCAGCACCCGCAGGCCGGAGCTGCGGCTGTTCGACACGGCGGATGCCGAGTTCGCCGCCCACTTCGCCGAGAACGGCTTCGCCCTGCTGGCCGACGGTCTGTCCCGCGACGAGGTCGCCGCGGTGAACGACGACACGCTGCGGCTCTGCCGGGGCGACTTCGGCGAGATCCTCGGCGGCTGGCGCGACAGCGACGACCCGAACAGCGCACCGCCCGAGTTCGCCGCGATGAGCGACGAGGACGTGCTGCGGGCGTTCCTCTGCATCCACTACCCGCACAAGGCGTCGCCGGCCGCCCTGGCCGCGCTCACCGCGCCGCGGATCGTGGACGCGCTGGTCTCGGTGATCGGGCCGAACGTCAAGGCGATGCAGTCGATGCTGTTCGTGAAGTCCGAGGGCAAGCCCGGCCAGGCCTGGCACCAGGACGAGTTCTTCATCCCGACCCGGGACCGTTCGCTGACCGCGGCCTGGATCGCCCTCGACGACGCCACGATCGAGAACGGCTGTCTCTGGGTGCTGCCCGGCTCGCACCGGCGCGGCGTGATCTACCCGTCCAAGGAGCAGAACGACCCGCGGTTCGACTGCACCGGCGAGGCCTACGCCTTCCCGTACTCCGACGAGGACGCGGTCCCGGTGGAGATCCCGGCCGGCACCGCGTTGATCTTCAACGGCTACCTGCTGCACCGGTCGCTGGAGAACTCGGGCAAGCACGGCTACCGGCGGGCGCTGGCGAACCACTACATGAGCGCCGAGTCGCTGCTGCCCTGGCGGCCGCCGGTCGCCGGCGAGAGCATGGCTACCGCCGACTTCCGCGACGTGCTGCTGGTGGCCGGCGAGGATCCGTACGCCTACAAGGGGATCACCGAGGTCAACCGGCCGCTGTCCCGCCCGGACAAGGAAGGCGGCTGCGACCGCTGGCCGTCGGCCAAGGAGTCGTCCGAGGAGTAGCCGGCCCAGCGGACCTGCCCCTGCGCCGGGCGGGAAGTTGATCTTGCCGACGTGCGCTCAGCCGAGCGCCTCGGCGAACTGGGCCACCGACGTGGCCGGCCGGCCGGTGACCCGGCTGACCGTGTCGGTGACGGGAATGATCAACCGGCCACTGCGCACCTGATCCAACGCCTCGATCAGGAAGGAGCAATAGTCGCGGGAGAAGCCGCGCTGCGCCATCAAGGCAATGAATTCCTCGTCGTCGGCGTCGGCGAACAGGACCGGGTGACCGAGCGCCGCCGTCAGTGCCTCGCACACCTCGGCGTGCGTGACCGCTGCCGGACCGGTCAGCGGCAGCCTGCCCTGCGGACCGTCCGGCGCCAGCGCAGCCAGCGCGACCTCGGCGATGTCCTGGACGGCGACGAACGGGATCCGCCCGTCGCCGGCCGGCAGCCGCAGTTCGCCATCGCGGACCATCCCGCCGAAGGACCCGACCGAGAAGTTCTCCAGGAACCAGGTCGGGCGGAGAATCGCCCAGTCGACCTCGAGCGCGGCCAGCGCCGCTTCCGCCGCGGCCAACGGGTCGTCGGCCGGCGCGCCCTCGGCGTCGAGCGACGAGAGCAGCACGATCCGCGGAACTCCGGCGGTCGCTGCGGCTCGGAGCAGGTCCGGGGTCCGTTCGGCCGCGCCGGGATGGTTGAACGGGATCAGCACGTACGCCGCGTCGCAGCCGGTGAAGCCAGGAACCCAGGTCGCCTCGTCGTCCCAGTCGAGCCGACACCAGGTGCCGAGGCCGGGCTCCCGCCGGGTCAGGCTGCGGACCTGCCAGCCGCGAGCCGCTGCTCCCTCGGCCACCCGTCGGCCGGTCTTGCCGGTGACGCCGGTGATACCAACCGTGTAGCTCACTGAGGTGCTCCTTCGTCAGTCGTTCGCAGGTCGTCGTGGCCGCGGATCCGGTCGAGGGTCCCGGACCAGTTCTGTTCCAGGGCGGCCGCGGCCACGTCGATCTCACCGGCGGCCAGCGCGGCAACGACCGAGTCGTGCTCCCGGCAGGACTTCTCGCCGGTCATCGAGCCACCGAAGTAGGCCACCTCGATCCGCCGGACCCGTACCTTCAGATCGAGCACGGTCGCGGTCAGTTCCTGATTGTCGGCCGCTTCCAGGATGACGCCGTGGAAGGTGTCGTCGGCCGCCGCGGCAGCGACCGGGTCGGCGTCGGCAAGCGCCCGCTCGAGGTCGCGGTTGGCGGCCCGAAGCCGATCCAGCCGGGCCTCGGTCCAGCTGGGCACCAGGCGGAGCGCCAGGCATTCCAGCGTCCAGATGATCGGGTAGATCCGCGTTGCCGCACCCATGTCGATCGGGGCGACCTTGGTCCACCGATTCGCCTCCGCGATCACCAGTCCCTCGTCCGCGAGCCGCCGCAACGCCTCGCGCACCGGCATCTTGCTGACCTCGAGTTGGTCGGCGATCTCGCCGTCTCGGAGCCGCTCGCCGGGCGGCAGGGTGCCGCCGATGATCGCGCCCTTCAGGACGTCGTACACCGCCTCCCGGAGCAGGTGGGCCGACCGGGACGGCGGTGTCGGTAGCTGGTCCAGAGACGGAAGTGAGGCCATTGACATACCAATATATTACTATACTGTTGTCCGGGTCGCAGCCATTCGCAGCCCGTCCCTCGGGGGAACGCCTGCCCGACTCAGCCAGGTGAACCATGCCTCATCGACGTCTCGCCACCCTCCTCGGCGCCTCGCTCCTGCTCAGCCTGTTCGCGTGCAGCGCCGGGACCACCTCCGGCCCCACGATCACCTTCATGTCCGGTGGCGGCGCCTACGGCGACGCACTCGGCGAGGCGTTCCTGGATCCGTACCAGCAGGAGTCGGGGGTCACCATCGTCGATGACCCGAACCTCAGCTACGCCAAGATCCAGACCCAGGTCGAGGCCAAGCAGGTCAGCACCGATGTCGTGCCGGCCGAGGGTTACTGGTCCGTGCAGCAGTGCGGCAAGCTGCTCCAACCACTGAACACCGAGCTGGTCGATCTCAGCGGAGTCGATCCCAAGCTGATCCAGGACGAATGCGGGGCCCCGCTGCTCACGTACTCGACGGCGATCTACTACAACACGAAGACCTACGGCGAGGACGGTCCGGACACCTGCGCCGCGTTCTTCGATACGAAGACCTATCCCGGGAAGCGTTCGGTGCGGTCTTCGGCACTACCCAACCCGCTGATCGAATGCGCACTGCTGGCGGACGGCGTCGCGCCGGACAAGCTCTATCCGATCGATCTGGACCGGGCGTTCGCCAAGATCGCGACGATCAAGGACGATCTGGTCTTCTGGGAGGCAGGTTCGGACTCGGAGACCCAGATGGCCAGCGGCGAGGTCGACCTGATCATGGCCTGGAACGGCCGCGCCTACGCGGCCGTTGCCGATCAGGATGCGCCCTTCGCCGGCGGAGGCGGGGAGTCGTTGTTGATCTACGACGCGCTGGTGGTGCCGGTCGGCGTGGCGAATCCGGACGAGGTGATGAAGTTGATCAACTTCATGATGAAGCCGGAGCACCAGGCCACCCTGACCACCCTGATCCCCTACTCGCCGTCGGTCGGGAACGCCGAGCTGTCCGACGTTCCGGAAGACCTGAAGCCGTTCCTGCCGCAGACGAATCCGGAGATGGCTGCCGGCTCGATCGTCCAAGATCAACAGTGGTGGGCCGAGAACGCGGACGCCGTCGCCGAGCGCTGGCAGTCCGAGCTGGTGGGATGACCGCGGCCGCGATCGCCGGCGGCGCGCCGACCCGCCGCCGCGGCACCGTCCTGCTGCTGCTCGCGGCGCCGGTCACCCTGCTGGTGCTGATCGTCGGATTCCCGTTGGTCGACCTGCTGCGGCAGAGTGTCGCCGGTCCGTCCGGCTGGAGCGTGTACGTCGAGCTGGCCCGGTCCGACGTCGTGCGGGCCGTCCTCGGCCGGACCCTGACCACGGCGGCCCTGGTCAGCCTGGTCTGTCTGCTCCTCGGCTATCCGTACGCCTACCTGATGACGCTTGCCGGCAAGGGACTGCGGGCCCTGCTGCTCGTGTTGATCTTGCTGCCGTTCTGGACCAGCTTCACCATCCGCACGCTGGCCTGGGTCGTCCTGCTCCAGGATCAGGGCTTGATCAACGACGCCCTGGCCGCGGTCGGACTGCCCCGGCTGCCGCTGATCCGCAACACCACGGGCGTGGTGATCGGGATGGCCCACGTCCTCCTCCCGTACGCGGTGCTGCCGCTCTACGCGGTCATGCAGCGGATCGACCGGCGGCTGGTCGACGCGGCGTCGAGCTGCGGGGCCTCCCGGCGCGCCGCCTGGTTCCAGGTCTATCTGCCGCTGTCACTGCCCGGCGTCGCCGCCGCCGCGGTGCTGGTGTTCATCCTGTCCCTCGGCTTCTTCATCACCCCGCAGCTCCTCGGCTCGTCGCGCAACGCCCTGCTGTCGCAGCTGATCTACACCAACGTCACCCGGCTGGGCGACACCACGACCGCAGCGGCGCTCGGCATGGTCCTGCTCGGCATCACTCTCGTCCTCATGATCATGTTCGGACTGCTGGCCCGGGTCCTCTCCCGCAGTGGCAGCCGGATCGGCGGTGTCCTGTGACCCGTACTCGGTGGCCGCTGCTCGTCTTCGGCCTGCTGGTCGGTCTGTGGCTCTTTCTGCCCACCCTGGTGATCGTCCCCGTCGCGTTCAATCCGCGGCGCAGCCTCGCCGTGTCCCTGTCCGACTGGTCACCGCAGTGGTTCCGGGAGTTCTTCACCGATCCGCGCTGGCTGCAGGCCTTGATCAACTCGCTGATCATCGCCGGTCAGGCGTCCGTGCTGGCGACGGTCCTCGGCACCGCGGCGGCGTTCGCCCTGCAGCGGCTGCGCGGACTGTCTCGACGCCTGGTCGACGGCCTGCTCACGGCCCCGGTGATCATTCCGGTCATCCTGCTCGGCATCGGTGTCTACTTCTCCTTCCTGCGTTGGGGTCTCGCCGGCACCACGGCCGGACTGGTGCTCGCCCACGCCGTGACCGCGATCCCGCTGGTCGCGCAGCCGGTTTCGGCCGCGCTCAGTCGGCACGACCGCAACCTGGACCGGGCCGCGGAAAGCCTCGGCGCGTCACTGCCCGCCCGGGTTGTCCAGGTGACGCTGCCGGTGATCGCCCCCGGGGTGCTCGCCGGTGCCTTGTTCGCGTTCGTCTGGTCGTTCGACGAGGTGGTGATGGCCGTCTTCCTGACCTCACCGCGACTCCAGACGCTCCCCGTACTGATGTTCAACTCCGTCACTCAGAACGTCGACCCGACGGTGGCAGCCGCGGCGGTGCTGGTCCTCACCGGCAGCACGCTCGTGGTCGCCCTGGCCCTCGCGGTGTCACGGAAAGGAGCCTCTCGTGGCTGAATCAACGACCGTCGCGCCCCCGGCCGGCGTCGAGCTCGGACTGACCGGAATCACCCGTCGCTTCGGTACGTTCACGGCGGTCGACGGCATCGACCTCCTGGTGCGTCCGGGCGAGTTCATGACCCTCCTCGGCCCCTCCGGGTCCGGCAAGACAACCACGCTGAACATGATCGCCGGCTTCCTGCAACCCGATCGCGGCACGATCGACTTCGACGGCCGCGATGTCAGCCGGATACCGGCCAACCGCCGCAACATCGGCATGGTGTTCCAGAACTACGCCCTCTTCCCGACCATGTCCGTCCGCGACAACGTCGGCTATCCGTTGCGGCAGCGCCGGATCCGCGGCGCCGCCCGCCGGACCGAGGTGGACGCCGCGTTGGCGATGGTCGAGTTGGAGCAGCTGGCCGAGCGCCGGCCCGCAGAGCTCAGCGGCGGGCAGCAGCAGCGCGTGGCGCTCGCCCGCGCCCTCGTTCACCGGCCGCCGCTGCTGCTGATGGACGAGCCGCTGGGCGCCCTCGACCGGAGGCTGCGGGACTCGCTGCAGACCGAGATCGCCCGGATCCACCGGCAGATCGGCACCACGGTGATCTACGTGACCCACGACCAGGATGAGGCGCTCTGTCTGTCCGACCGGATCGCGGTGTTCCGGAACGGACGGATCGATCAGGTCGGGACGCCGGACGACGTGTACGAGCGCCCGCGGACGTCGTTCGTCGCCGGGTTCGTTGGTGACTCCAACGTGTTCGACGGCCCGGTGACAGGCCGGAATTCGATCACTCTCGCGTGTGGCCGGGAGGTCCGGGCGACCAGCAGCCCCAGCGGGACCGGATCCGCGACCATGATCGTCCGACCAGAGCGGATGCGGGTCATCGACGCCGACGGGACGGCCCCGATCGCCGGAGCGAACGTGCTGGAGGCGACCGTCGCCGCCGAGCGTTACCTCGGTGCGACCAGGCTGGTCACCCTGGAACGCACCGGCGGCCGGCCGCTGCTGGTGCGGGAGAATGCGTGGGTCGATCCCGCCCGGCCCCGGGGCGCGCGGGTCCAGGTCTGCTGGTCGCCGGACGACGGTGTCTGGGTCGATGATCATCAGCCGGCCGACGCGGCGGCGGCGTGATGCGTACCTTGATCACCGGGGCCACCGGGGCGCCGCGACCGGACCAGGTGCCCGAGGGCGTACTGGAGTTGCATCGGGCGATCGCCGGCTATCGGAGCACCCCGCTGGTGTCACTGCCCGCGTTGGCCGACGCATGGGGCGCCGGTCAGCTGGTGGCGAAACTCGAGACCGATCGCTGGGGCCTGCCGTCGTTCAAGGTGGTCGGCACCACCTGGGCGGTCGTCGAGGCGTTGCGGAACCTGCTGCCGGCCGACTGGACTCCGGCCGCCGGGCTGGCCGGGCTGCGCGGACGGCTCCCCCGGGTGACGCTGATCGCCGCCAGCGAGGGCAACCACGGCGAGGCGCTGGCGTTCGTCGCCCGGCTGCTCGGATTGCCCTGCCGGATCTACGTCTCGGGCGAGGTCGCCGACGGTGTGGTGGCCAGGATCCGTGCCCAGCAAGCGGACATCGCACACGTCGCCGGAACCTATGACGACGCCGTTGCCGCCTCCTCGGCCGCTGCCTCAGCCGAAGCGATCCTGGTATCGGACACGTCCTGGCCGGGCTACGAGCGCATCCCGCGGGCGGTCGCCCACGGCTACTCCACGATCCTGCGCGAGGTTCAGACCCAGCTGGCTGAGACCACCCGTCCGGATCCGGACCTGGTCATCGTGCCGGTCGGAGTCGGCGCCCTCGCTTCGGCCGTCGTTGATCATTTCGCGGCCCGATCCGCCCCTCGGCCGCAGATCGTCGGCGTCGAACCCTGCGCCGCCGCATGCGTGACGGCCTCGCTCGCGGCCGACCGGCCGATCTCGGTGCCTGGTCCGCTGGCATCGTCCCTGTCCGGGCTCAATTGCGGCACCCCGTCGCTGATCGCCTGGCCGGCCCTGCGCGGCGGTCTCGCCGGCACCGTCACGCTCGACGACACCGAGGCCGGCCACGGGGCCAAGATCGCCGAACGAGAGGGCCTCCGGGTCGGGCCCTGCTCGGGCGGGGTCCTGGCCGCCGCTCACCTTCTGCTCGGCGGACCCGACGGTGCGGCCCACCGCACGCTACTCGGACTCGGCGAACGGCCGTCGGTGTTACTGATCCTCAGCGACGGCCGGCCCGATCCCGATCATCGAAAGGAGCCCGGCCGTGATTGATCATGCTGCCGGCAGTCTCGCCCCACCCGGCCTGGCCGGCGATCTCCCCGGCCGCCACGCCCGGCTGCGGGAAGGGCTCGCGGCTCGCGACCTGACCTGGCTGCTGGCCGTACGGGACGAGAGCGTCAGCTATCTCAGCGGGTACGTCAGCACGACGTTCCGGATGCACAGCCGGCCGGTGGTCGCCCTGCTCGGCCCCGACGCCCTGCACGTGATCGCCGCCGAGACCGAGGTGGACTCGGTCCGGCTGCGGGTGCCAGGGGTGGTGGCGCACTCGTACGTCGAGATGGATCCACCCGTCGACGGACTGCCGGACGGCCACCTGCAGTTCGCGCCGCACGCCGCCCGGGTGATCGCCGAGTTGATCAACGGCACGCCCGGCCGGGTCGGCGTCGACGGGCTCGACGCCGCCTGGCCGCCGGTCGGTCAGCTGACCCGGCTGATGCCGCGGCTGGCCGCCGAGACCGTCGACGCGTCGGAGCTGGTCTGGCAGTGCCGGACGTACAAGTCGGCCTGGGAGTTGGACCGGATGCAGCACTCGGCGGAGATCCTCCGGCAGGTGTTCGACGTGATGCCGGACCGGATCCGGCCCGGCATGACCGAACGGGAGATCTCCCGGGCCTTCTCGATCGCGCAACTCGAGTTCGGAGCCCACGAGGTCGGCCCGCACGGCTCGGTGGGGCGCATGCACCATGGGCTCTTCGGCGGCCCGACCGACGCGGTCTGGCAGCGGGACGACCTCCTCTACCTGGACGGGGCCCCGATCGTGGATGGCTACTGGGCCGACTTCTGCCGGACCTATGCTGCGCGGCCGGTGACGCCGACCGAGCGGGCCGGTTACGCGCGGGCCAGGGCCGGGCTGGAGGCTGCCGTACCCATGATCAAGGCGGGGGTCGCGGCATCGGGGGTCGGGGCGGCGATCCAGTCGGCCATGCGCACCGACCCGGCCGAGGTTGGGTTCGGCCGGTTCGGGCACGGAATCGGGCTGCACGTCCCGGAACCGCCGTCACTCCATCCGGACGACCCGACCGAGTTCGTCCTGGGCAGCACACTCTGCGTCGAGCCCACCGTCCAGCACGGCGGGATCAACTACGTGGTGGAGGAGACGTACCAGGTCACCGACGTCGGGCTGACCCCGATCTCCCCGGCGGCACCGCCAGGGATCATCCAGCTGTGAGCCGGGACGAGATCGCCGAACTCGTCGGCCGATTCGAGCCGAGGGTACGAGAGCTCCGGCGACAGCTGCACCGCCGGCCGGAGCTCGCCTTCGCCGAGCATGCCACCGCTGCGCTGATCGCGGCAGAGCTCAGCGACCTCGCCGTTGATCATCAGTCCGGGGTGGCCGGAACTGGCGTGGTCGCGCGGCTGGACGGGGACCGGCCGGGGCCGACACTGCTGCTCCGGGCCGACCTCGACGCGCTGCCGGTCCAGGAGGCCGACGACGGGCGGGCGGTGCGTTCCGAGGTGCCGGGGGTGATGCATGCCTGTGGCCACGACGGGCACGTCGCGGTGCTGCTCGGCGTCCTCCGGGTGCTGGCCACGACGTCCTGGCCGGGCCGCGTGATCGGGGTGTTCCAGCCCGCCGAGGAGACCGATGAGGGTGCCGCCGCGGTGATCGCGACCGGGCTCACCGCCGGTGCCGACGCAGCCCTCGGCCTACATCTCGACACCACCCTGCCGACGGGCGTGGTCGGTGTCAGCGCCGGGGTGCAATGGGCCCGCTGTGAACAGTTCCAGATTGAGGTCGGCGGCGAAGCCGGGCATGCCGGCTTCGGCACCGCGGTGGACGCGGTCGCGGTTGCCGCCGAGTGCGTACTGACCATCGAGCGGCTGGCCCGGGACTGGCCGCCCGGCGACCACGCCTCGGTCACCGTCGTCCGGGCCGCCGAGGCGCCCAATGTCACCCCGGAACGGGTGACCCTGCAGGGCACGTTGCGCACGCTGCGCCCGGATTCCTATGCGGGTCAGGCCGCTGCCGTCGAGCAGGAGTTCGCGGCGATCGGAACCCGGCGCGGGGCGACGATCGGCGTCAGCTGGGGGCCAAGTTGCCCGGCGCTGCGCTGCGACCCTGCGATCAGCGAGGAGGTCCGGGCAGCGGCGGCCGAGAGCACCCGGGTCGCCGAAGTCCGAGCGGGGATCCCGACCACCGGGTGCGACGACTTCGCGCGCTATCTCGAGGCCGCCCCTGGTTGCTACTTCCGCGTCGGCGCGGCACCGGCGACCGGTCCGGTGGCGCACCACCATCCGCGATTCGACCTCGCCGAGGAGTCACTGTCCGTGGCGGTGGAGGTACTGGCCCGGTCCGCGTTCCGGGTGCTGAACCGGCGGTCCGGATGACCGTCGTCCTGATCAGCACCGGCGGCACCATCGCCTCCCGGAGCGCTCCCGGAGGCGGGCACCGCCCCGCCGACGACGCGACCCAGTTGCTCGCCGGCCTGCAGCGCCCGGGGTTCACCGTCGAACAGGTCTCGCTCCTGCGGGCCAGTTCGTTCGCCCTCGGGCACGCCGAGCTGCGCACCGTGGTTGCCGCCGTCCGGGACGCGTTGGAGAACGCGACGGTGGCCGGTGTCGTGATCACCCACGGCACCGACACGCTCGAGGAGACCGCGGCTCTGCTCGCGGTGACCCACGACGACCCCCGTCCAGTCGTCCTGACCGGAGCCCAGCGAGCCGCCGACGACCCTGCGCCCGACGGCCCGGCCAATCTCGAGGCAGCCCTCGCTCTGGCCGCCGATCCGGGAGCCCGGGAACGCGGGGTGTTGGTGGCGATGGGCGGCCAGGTGTTGCCTGCCTGGGGGCTGGCGAAGGCCCACACGACGGCCCCGCACGCCTTCGCCTCAACGTTCACCGCGCCGCGGACGGCGTTCGCACCACCCCGGCTGCCGCCGCCGGACGAGGCCTTCGACACGGTTGACGTTCCGATGGTCTCGGCGCACGTCGGTGCTGACGGTTGGCTGATCGATGCCGCCGTCGAGCGTGGCGCGGCCGGGATCGTCCTGATCGGGACAGGACTCGGTAACGGGAACCCGGCACTCTGCGCCGCAGTCGCCCGAGCCGTCGGCCGCGATGTTCCGGTCGGCATCTCGAGCCGGGTCTGGCGTGGTCCCCTGAAGCCCGTGTACGGAAACGGCGGCGGCTTCGACCTGGTCGCCGCCGGCGGGATCCTGCTGCCCGGAGTGCCGGCGAGCCAGGCCCGGGTGGTGATCGGTCTCCTGCTGGCCGGGCAACGCCCCCAGGTCCGCCGCGACCGGCTCCGTGATCATGCTGCCCGCTGGCCCGTCGACCCCTGAGCCTCGCTGCCGGATCGAGCCGGCTCAGCCGGCCTGGGTGATCAACTCGTGCAGCAGTTCGCTGGTCTCGTCCGGGCGCTCGAGCCACGGCAGGTGACCGGCGTCGGCGATGATCCGCTTCCGGGACCGCCGGACCAGACCGGCCAGCTCGACCACGTTGGCGACCGGGCGCGGGTCCTGATCACCGTGCAGGAAGGTGACCGGGCAGCGCACGGCGCCGGCCCAGCGGACCAGGTCGGCCTCGTCGAACCGAACCTCCCGGTTGGCGGTGACGTTGATCGCGTTCTCCGACTCGGCCATCGCGCGGGCCAGGTCGTAGCCGTGATCATGGTCCGCGTAGTCGTGGGCCCAGCTGAGCCGGCGCCACTCGACCTCCTCGGCCCGGGTGCGGTCCTTGCCGGTGAGCTGGGCCAGTCGGTCGGCGTACGGTCGCCGGCGGCGCTCCCGTTCCGCCCGGTACGGGGTTCGCCAGTCCCCGGTGCCGAGCCCGGCCAGGTAGCCGACCGCCGCCGCCCGGGACGGGAACTCGGCCGCATAGGCGAGGGCGAGTGTCGCCCCGAACGAATGCCCGATCAAGATCAGCTCCGGTACGTCCCAGGCCTGCCGGAGCTGTTCCAGGTCGGCGATGTAGGTCGCCGTCGACTGATCGTCGGACGGGTCGGAGCGGCCGCAGCCGCGCTGGTCGTACCGGAAGATCGGGGCCAGCGTGTCGATCATGGACGCGACCGGCTCGAGGTAGTCCCAGAGCCCCGGACCGCCGTGCAGCAACACCACCGGCGGCCGGCCCGTCGCGGTGCCGGTCCGCCAGGTCGCCAGCTCCACTCCGTCCGACAGTCGCACCCGTTCCACGCCGGGCAGCCTACGGCACGGGATAGAGCACCGGATTGAGTTCGGTGTCGAACCGATCGCCCGGCTGCCGGCCCGGGGCGCACGTCTTCAGATCGGCCCGCTGCGCGTCGTTGGTCGGCTCGCCGATGATCATGTCGGCGTCCAGGTAGATGATCGTCATCACCCGGCGCGGCACCGTGGACGTGTTCGGCCCGGCCCGGTGGAACGTCCAGCCGAGGTGGTAGCTCACGTCGCCGAGAGCGAACGGGCTGTCGTCGACCGGGTAGCCCTGCCGCAGCATGTAGTCGGCGATCTTGGCCTCGGACTCGTCGCTGATCGGCAGGTCCCGGCCCATCCCGAACCGGTGACTGCCGACGGCGAAGGTCAGCGGCCCGAGCTCGGAAGGCGTGTCCTGCAACGGAATCCAGACCGTGATCGCCCGGTCGGTGGACAGCGGCCAGTAGTACTGGTCGGCGTGCCACGGCGTGATCCCGCCGCTCGGCTCCTTGTACAGGGCTTGATCATGATAGAGCCGTACCGACCGCACGCCCAGCAGCTCGGCGGCCAGCCGGGCCAGGTCGGGCGAACGGACGAACCGGTCGACCACCGGGCTCTGCTTCCACAGGTGTCCGACCTGGAGGAACGCCTTGCTGTACGTGTCACGCTCCTCCATCGGCAGGTGCTGCGTGTTCAGCTCGATCACCTTCTCGGTGATCACCTCGCCGAACGGAGCCAGCTGATCGGGATCGAGCACGCCACGCAGCTTGATGCAGCCCTGCCGTTCGAAGGCCAGCCGCTCGGCATCGGTGAGCCGGTAGGAACTCGTGACGGTTTCCGTCGTCGTGGTCATGCCCCTCAGCGTGCCTCCGGCGGGTGCGGCTGACCAGTACCCGGATTGCCCGATCCTGATACCCCGTTACCCGATTGCGTACGATCTCGGCATGCGCCAGCCGCTGTACGAGCGGACCGTGCCGGAGCCCGGTCAGTCCTGGCGGTGGTTCGAGGCCACCGGCCTGTACACGTACCTCTGGCACAACCACGCCGAACTCGAGCTGATCTTGATCACCGACGGCACCGGATCGATCTTCGTCGGCGACCGGGTGCTGCCCTACGCGCCCGGCGACCTGTTCCTGCTCGGCCCGCAACTCCCGCACGCCTATGTCTCGGAGACGCCGAGCCGGTCGCTGGTCTGTCAGTTCCCGGAGACCCTGATCGGGCCGGAGCTGCGGCACCGGCCCGAGTTCACCTGCCTGCGCCGCCTGCTCGGCGCCTCGGTCACCGGGCTGCACTATCCGCGCTGCGCGGAGCAGGACTGGCTCGGGCTGGCCGCGCCGAGCGCCGGCCGACGGACGATCAACCTGCTCGGGCTCCTGGTCGATCTGGCCGACCGGCCCGATCACCAGCGGATCGCCAGCTCCCGCTACCTGCCGGACCGCTCGGCCCGGTCCCGCGACCGGCTGGACCGGATCGTCGGCCACCTGACCGATCACCTGGCCGAGCCGATCACCCTGGCCGAGATCGCGGCGGTGGCCGCCCTGACGCCGACGGCGACCAGCCGGTTCTTCCGGAGGCAGACCGGGATGACGATCACCGCGTACCTCAACCGGGCCCGGATCGCCGACGCCTGTCACGCCCTCGCGGAGTCCGACGCCCCGATCGCGACCGTGGCCCGGCTGAGCGGCTTCGCCAACCTGGCCCACTTCAACCGCGAGTTCCGGCGCGGGCTCGGCCAGACCCCGAGCAGCTTCCGTACCGCGGCGCGCCGGATCGCCTAGCGTAAGGACTTTGGGGAAACCCTGGTCGGGTCAATACCACTTCACCTCGAGCAGCAGGTTGCCCTGCACGTAGAACTTGCTGCCACCGGGCGACGTGTCGGCGAAGCCGCAGCGGTAGTTCGGACCATGATCATCCAGCGTGTCCGGGTCGATCCGGCGGGTGGTGCCGCTGGTGGTGTAGATCGCGCCGTCGCCGGGATCCCAGGACATGTTGACCGCCCTCGGCTGGAAGCCCGTGATGGTGGGCCAGGGATAGTCGAAGTACTTCTTGGAGCGGAGCAAGCTGCCGTTCGCCGGATCGATCTCGAAGACGGTTCCGTACGACTGGCCGAACAGGCGACCCTGGCCGTCGAAGGTCAGCCCGGCCACGCCGTCCTCGTCGGCCAGCGGCGTCGACCGCCACTTCACCGCGCCGGTGGCCGCGTCCATGGCGAACACCTGGCCGCGGTGCTTCGACCCGTCGGCCGGGTTGCAGCAGCCGAGCGAGCCGCCGTAGAGGATCCCGTCCCGATAGGTCAGGGCCGAGATCTGGTTGGCGCCGCTGACCAGGCCGGAGTTCCAGGTCCGCCGCTCCCCCGTCTCCGGGTCGTAGAGCGTCACGGCTCCGTTGAGTTGGGTGTTCTTGGGCGAGGTGCCGACGGCGACGTACTTGCCGGCGCTGACCACGGTCCACGGCCGCTCCTGGCCCTCGGCCTTGAGATCGAACAGCTTCTTCGGGTTGGTGCCGTCGGCGAACGGCTTCGCGGGGTCGTACTCCCAGAGTTCGGCGTTGGCGTAGATGCCGAGATAGAGCTTGCCGTTGTGGGTGCCCATGCCCTCGATCTGGTGCGGGAACTTGTACTCCGTCCACTTGGTCGTCGCCGGGTCGTACGCGACGAAGCCGCCCTGGAAGTAGCCGCCGCCGTAGATCCGGCCGTCCGGCCCCTTGGCCAGCGAGCGCGGCGGCGTCGGCGTGCCGACCAGCCCGTCGATCGGGGACAGGACGCCGGTCTTGGCCACCGTGTCGTAGCGCCAGAGGTCGCCGGTGGCGCCGCCGCCGACGATGGTCTCGTGCCCGGTGACGGGATCAGGGAACCGGCCCAGGCCCTTGCCCGCGCCCAGGCCGCCCTTGTCCGCCTGCTCGTCGCCGCCCTTGTAGCCGGTGCCGGTCAGCGTGCCGGTCCGCGGGTCGAACAGCTTCAGCTCGCCGGAATCGATCAGGTAGACCCGGCCGCGGGCGTCGGCGGAGGTGATCGTCTGGCCGGCGTAGCCCGGGATCTCGTACGCCCAGGTCAGGGTGCGCAGGTTCAGCACCCAGCCGGTCGAGGCGGTGGTGCCGCCGGCGAACATCACGTACAGGAAGCCGGCCTCGTCCTCCATCTGGTACGCGTACTTGTCGGTCGGCATGCCCTTCGGCAGCGGGATCTCGACCCGCTTGCCGGACACCGGATCGACCTGCCAAAGCCCGGCGCTCTGGCCTAGGCCCGCGTAGATCTTGTCCTCCGCGTATTCGACGGACCGGACGTAGCCGAACTTCCCGCCGAAGTCGCCGTAGTCGCGATAGGTCCGGGTCTCGGCGTTCCAGGAGATCAACCGGCCGCCCGGCAGCGGCGGCGGCGCGAAGCCCTCGGTGGTGCCGATGTAGAAGTTGCCCTTGGCGTCGACGTCGCCCTCCCAGGTGAAGCTGGCGTGTTGCGTCGGCCGGCCAAGGTCCTCGATCTCGGTCGCGCCCCAGGGCAGCCGGTAGACGTGGCCATAGCCGTACGTCGAGGCGAAGACGTTCCCGTGCCGATCGACGGAGACGCCCCAGGCACCCTGGGCACCCTTGTCGGCCGGCACCTCGGTCGAGTCAGGATTCGGTACGTGCAGCGTGATCATCCGCAGCACCTTCGCGGAGAACGTGTCGATCTCCGCCAGGTAGGCCGGCGCCCCGCTGAACACCCGGTACGTCCGCACCGACCCGTCCGGCATCCGGGCGGTCTCGCCGCTCGCCGAGCTCGTCGAATAGAGCGGGATCTGCCCGCGGTTCCACCACTGTGGCGTGCTCGGCGGGATCTCCGCCGCCGCGACCGGCGGCCGGGCCAGGCCCGCCGCGACCATGATCAACAACACCGCACCGACGACCCAGCGACCCATTGCGTCCGCCCCCTCTATTGCGGCATCAATTTCGGACACCCGAACGAGGCTTTAACGCCCTGCCGCTAATTCTGTGCAATCTAGGGACCGGGCCATTCCACGTCAAGGGTTCGGGGTCTGGCCGACCGAGAGTGAATTCTCGCCGTGACTGACCGGCGGAATTTCACTGCGAATCGGTCAACGCCCGGGAAGGTGGACGAGCGGGGTCGAACCGAGCCCGGTGATCTCGCCGGTCTCCGCAACCCGCGCCATGGCACCGTCGGGAATGCCGATCATGGACCGGCCCGGGTATGCCCGCAGCCAGGCGCGGTGATCGAACTGGCCGAAGTGCGGCGCCACCAGTGTTCCGGGCAGCCAACCCCAGGTCCGCAACGGCCGCCCGAAGTCGATCATGCCCGCGCCGAGGACGGCCGCGCCGGCGCTGCAACCGGCGACGACGGGGCCAGCACGATGGACCCGGTGCAGGGCGGCGAGCGCCGGGGTCCCGCCGAGCATCGTGACCAGCCGAGTCGGCGACCCTCCGCCGACCAAGATCAACTCCGCCGTCGCCAACCGGCCCACCACGGCCGGGTCGAAGGCGTCCCGACGCGACCTCAGGCCCGAGTCCACCAGCACGACCGGAAACCCCGGCTGGGTGGCGAAATGGGCGACCAGGGTTTCAAGATCATGATGACTCGGATCCTCCTGGGCGGTGCGCAGCGCGACGGCGCGGATCGGGTCGTGGGCGCTGCCGGCCCGCGGCACCGCAGCGAGGATCGCGGCCTCGTGCGGAGCCGGAGACGTGCTGTAAAGGAAGAGCCTGCCGGAGCTGGTCATTCCTTCCACACCTCCGTCGGACCGACCCCGGCCGCGGTCGCTTCGATCAGGATCCGCAACAGGGGGCGCCGGTCGCCGCGGCGCCAAGCGAGGACGAGCTCCGACGGCGGCACGCCGGTGACCGGCCGGACCGCAATGGCCTCGTCGCCGCGGAACAGGGGCACGTTGCCGGCCGCGACCAGGCAGACGCCCAGTCCCGCGGCCAAGGCCTCGCGGGTCTCGTCGGTCGAGGCGATCTCGGCGCCGATCACCGGCGGCCGGCCGCCCCGGCTCTCCGCCGCGAGCCAGAAGTCGCGGTTCACGCCGGCCGCCGCGGGCAGCGCAAGGAAGGGCTCGTCGAGCAGGCTCTCGAAGGGAATCGGGTCCGTGCCCGCCAGCCGGTGGCCGGCCGGGAGCAGCACCAGGCGTTCCTCGGCCGCCACCGTGATCCAGTCATAGCGCTCCGGATCAGCCAGCGGCAGCCAGATGAACGCCGCGTCGCAGCGGTCCTCGGGCGGCCCGGTCAGCCCGCCCGCCGCGTCGGCCCAGCCGATCTGGCGCAGCTGCAACCGGGCCGCCGGCGCGGCATCGGCGAACCGGGCCCGGATCGCCGGCAGCAGGCCGCGGCCCAGGCCGGTGCTGATCCCGACCACCAGGGTGGCCGCAGTCTCGGTGGCGGAGGCGGCCAGTTCAGCCTCGGTTGCCGCCCAGGCCGCCAGCAGTTCCCGCGCCCTCGGCAGCAGCGCCGCGCCGGGTGCCGTCAGCCTGACCGTACGGCGGTCCCGCTCGAACAGTCGGACCCGCAGCTGGCCCTCCAGCGCGCGGATCTGCTTGGACAGCGCGGGCTGACTGACGAACAGGGCCTCGGCCGCCCGACCGAAGTGCAGGTGATCGGCAACCGCGACGAAGTAGCGCAGGTCACGCAGGTGCACGTCCATGCCCGATGGTTATCACAGCAGGTCTTGGACGCCGGCTTCGCGGTACGGAACGGTGGTGACCGACGCAGCAGAATGCGAAGGAGAACCATGACCACCACGACGCAGCGGGTCTGGCTGATCACCGGCGCCACCAGTGGCTTCGGCCGCGCGCTGACCGAGGCGGCGATCGCCGCCGGCGACATCGTGATCGGCGCAGCCCGCAGCCCGGAACGGCTCGACGACCTGGTCGCGGCCCACCAAGATCAACTCGAGGCGATCAAGCTCGACGTGACCGATCCCGCCGCGACCTCCCGGCTGGTCGACGACCTGGTCCGGCGCTACGGCCGGATCGACGTCCTGGTCAACAACGCCGGCCGGACCCAGATCGGCGCGGTCGAGGAGACGACCGACGCCGAACTGCGCTCCCTGTTCGAGCTGCACTTCTTCGGTCCGGCGGCACTGACCCGGGCCGTCCTGCCCCACTTCCGGGAGCGGCGGAGCGGGGCGATCGTCATGCTCAGCAGCATGGGCGGCCAGCTCTCGTTCGCCGGCTTCTCCGCCTACAGCGCGACGAAGTTCGCCATCGAGGGATTCGCCGAGGCGCTGGCCGACGAGGTGTCGCCGTACGGGATCAAGGTTCTGGTCGTCGAGCCGGGCGCCTTCCGTACCGGACTGTTCGGCAAGGGCGCGGCCCTGTTCAGCCGGCCGCTGGAGGCGTACCAGGCGTCGGTCGGTGAGACCCGGCGGATGGTGGAGGCCGGCGACGGAACCCAGGCCGGCGACCCGGCGAAGGCCGCCGCCGCGATCTTGACCGCCCTCGCCGCCGAACGGACCCCGCTCCGGTTGCCGCTCGGCGGGGACGCGGTCGACGCCATCCGCGGCCACCTGAACCAGGTCGGCGCCGAGCTGGACCAGTGGGAACCGTTGGCCCGGGACACCTCGTTCGAGGCCGAACAGGCCCGTTGAGAAACAGAAACGGCGCCCCTCCCCAGGTGGGGACGGGCGCCGTTTCGGTGCTGGCTGGAAGGTCAGCCGGCCTTGGTGAAGCCGGCAGCCTTGGCCGCCTCTTCGGTGTCGAACCAGACCTCAGCCTCGGTCTGGTCGTACCACTGCGAGGCCTCGGTGTGGTACTTCATCGAGTCCTCGTTGCCCTTGATCGTGAAGCCCGCCGGCGGCTCGGTGCCCCGGTACGTGCCCTCCGACGTGGACCCCTCGGCCGCGAGCTCGGCGTTCGTCGGCTCCGCGGTGTCCTCCGCGGTGTCGGCGGTCAGCTCGGCGTTGGTCGGCTCGGCGGTGTCCTCGGCCTCGGTCTCGACGACCTCCGGCTCCTCGGCCTTGGCCGGCTTGGCCGCAGCCTTCTTCGCGGTGGCCTTGCCGTTCGCGGCCTTCGACTCCTCGACCGACTCGGTGACCAGTTCGATCACGGCCATCGGGGCGTTGTCGCCCTTGCGCGGACCGACCTTGGTGATCCGGGTGTAGCCGCCGTCGCGCTCGGCGAACGTCGGCGCGATGTCGGCGAACAGGGTGTGCACGACACCCTTGTCCCGGATGGTCGAGAGCACCAGCCGGCGCGCGTGCAGGTCGCCGCGCTTGGCCTTGGTGATCAACTTCTCGGCGAGCGGCTGGACCCGCTTCGCCTTCGCCTCCGTGGTCACGATCCGGCCGTGCTCGAACAGCTGGCTGGCCAGGTTGGACAGGATCAGGCGCTCATGGGCCGGGCTGCCGCCGAGCCGGTTGCCCTTGGTGGGTGTTGGCATGGTTTCAGTTCTTCCTCGTCATGACTCTCGACTCAGTACTGCTCGGTCTCGCTGAAGTCGACCTCGTCCTCGGACTCGTCGTCGTCGTAGTTCCGGCCCACCGTCAGCGGATCGAAGCCCGGCGAGCTGTCCTTCAGGGACAGGCCCATCTCGTGCAGCTTCAGCTTGACCTCGTCGATCGACTTGGAGCCGAAGTTCCGGATGTCCAGCAGGTCCTGCTCGCTGCGGGACACCAGCTCGCTCACCGTGTGGATGCCTTCCCGCTTCAGGCAGTTGTACGAACGCACGGTGAGGTTCAGGTCCTCCACCGGCAGCGCCAGATCGGCGGCCAGCTGCTCGTCGATCGGCGACGGGCCGATCTCGATGCCCTCGGCCTCGAGGTTCAGCTCACGGGCCAGGCCGAACAACTCGACCAGGGTGCGGCCGGCCGAAGCCACCGCGTCCCGCGGGCGGATCGCCGTCTTGGTCTCGACGTCCAGGATCAGCCGGTCGAAGTCGGTCCGCTGCTCGACCCGGGTGGCCTCGACCTTGTAGGTGACCTTGAGCACCGGCGAGTAGATCGAGTCGACCGGGATCCGGCCGATCTCGGCGTCGGCGGTCTTGTTCTGCACCGCGGAGACGTAGCCGCGGCCACGCTCGACGACGAGCTCCATCTCCAGCCGGCCGTTCTCAGCCAGGGTGGCCAGGTGCAGGTCCGGGTTGTGCACCTCGACGCCGGCCGGCGGGGCGATGTCGGCCGCGGTGACCGCGCCCGGGCCCGCCTTGCGCAGGTACATGGTGACCGGCTCGTCCTCCTCGGAGGAGACGACCAGGCCCTTGAGGTTCAGGATGATCTCGGTGACGTCCTCGACGACGCCCTCGAGCGTGTCGAATTCGTGCTGGTTGCCGTCGATCTTGATGCTGGTGACGGCCGCCCCCGGGATCGAGGACAGCAGCGTGCGCCGCAGCGAGTTGCCAAGCGTGTAACCGAATCCGGGCTCCAGCGGCTCGATGACGAACCGGGAACGATAGTCGGAGACGGTCTCCTCCGACAGCGTCGGGCGCTGTGCGATCAACATGGTGTTTCGTCCTTCCCCGTACCGACCGCTATTTGACGGTACGGAAACCGCCGGCGCATCCAACGCCGGCGGGTTCCTGCTAGATCTCCAAGATCAACTACTACTTGGAGTAGAGCTCGACGATCAACTGTTCCTGAACGTCGATCACGATCTGCTCACGGGTGGGCAGCTGGTGGATCAGGATGCGCATCTTGTTCGGCAGCGCGTCCATCCAGCCGGGCACGTCCCGCTCGCCGTGGGTCTCGCGAGCGATCACCAGCGGCAACAGCTCGTGCGACTTCACCTTGACGTCGATCACGTCGTGCGGGCTGACCCGGTACGACGGGATGTCCACCTTCTGGCCGTTGACCAGGAAGTGGCCGTGCACGACCAGCTGGCGGGCCTGCCGGCGGGTCCGGGCGAAGCCGGCCCGGTACACGACGTTGTCCAGCCGCGACTCGAGGATCTGCAGCAGCGTGGTACCGGTCTTGCCGGACTGCTTGCTGGCCTCTTCGAAGTAACGGGCGAACTGCTTCTCCAGCACGCCGTACGAGAAGCGCGCCTTCTGCTTCTCGCGCAGCTGCAGCGCGTACTCGGTGTCCTTGGTGCGGCCGCGGCCGTGCACACCGGGCGGGTAGGGGCGGCGCTCGAACGCCTTGTCGCCACCGACCAGGTCAACACCCAGCCGACGCGACTTCTTGGTCATGGGACCGGTATAGCGAGCCATGATTCAGTCGTCCTTTCTGGGTCAGACCCGGCGCCGCTTGGGCGGGCGGCAGCCGTTGTGCGGAACAGGGGTGACATCAGCGATCGCGCCGACCTCGAGGCCGACGGCGCCGAGCGAACGGATCGCGGTCTCCCGGCCCGAGCCCGGGCCCTTGACGAAGACGTCGACCCGCTTCATGCCGTGCTCCATCGCGCGCCGACCGGCCGCCTCAGCGGCCATCTGCGCGGCGTACGGAGTGGACTTGCGGGAGCCCTTGAAGCCGACCGTCCCGGCCGAGGCCCACGCGATCACCGCGCCGGTCGGGTCCGTGATCGAGATGACGGTGTTGTTGAAGGTGCTCTTGATGTGGGCGTGGCCCGCGACCACGTTCTTCTTCTCTTTGCGCCGGACCTTCTTGGCGGCGCCGCGTCCTGCGATTGCCATGTGTGTGGTTCTCCTGGAGGTTTCTCACCAAGCACGCGGACGCGTTACTTGGCCTTCTTCTTACCGGCGACGGGCTTCCGGGCGCCCTTACGGCCCCGGGCGTTGGTACGGGTCCGCTGACCACGTACCGGCAGGCCGCTGCGGTGACGACGGCCCTGGTACGAGCCGATCTCCACCTTGCGCCGGATATCCGCCGAAACCTCCCGGCGAAGATCACCTTCGGTCTGGTAATTCGCTTCGATCCAGTCCCGCAGCGCGACCAGCTGGTCGTCGTTGAGTTGATGTACCCGAAGATCACCACTGATCTTCGTGGCCTCCAGGGTCTCGGCGGCGCGCGTCTTGCCGACGCCGAAGATGTAGGTCAGTGCGACCTCGAGCCGCTTGTCACGCGGCAGGTCGACACCAATCAGGCGTGCCATCAGGCGGTCTACCTCTCGGTTTCGATCCGGATCCCGTTTCCAGCGGAGATCGTCCGGACCGCGAAGGTGTCTGGCGTGACGCGTCCCCACTGGCTTCCGGAATCCCGGCTGCCGCAGGGCCTCGGCCTTCGTCCGAGGGTGGTCTCCGGAGTTTCAGGTTCCGGAGGTGCGGTCACACTTTTTCTTGAGTTGTTGCTGCGGGGACCTACGAGAGTCCCGAGCTCAGCCCTGACGCTGCTTGTGTCGGGGGTTCTCGCAAATCACCATCACGCGACCGTGCCGGCGAATCACCTTGCACTTGTCGCAGATCTTCTTAACGCTCGGCTGAACCTTCATCGAGCTGCTTTCTTGATCAGCCCATGGCAAGCCACAGGCATGTGGTGGATGGTTTGCGGTTATCCCGGGGGCGAGCCCCGGGAAGAGTTGACTACTTGTGCCGGTAGACGATGCGGCCCCGGTTCAGGTCGTACGCAGAGAGTTCGACGACGACGCGGTCGGTGGGGAGGATGCGGATGTAGTTCTGCCGCATCTTGCCGCTGATCGTGGCCAACACCTTGTGTCCATTGGACAGCTCCACGCGAAACATCGCGTTGGGCAGGGCCTCGACCACTGTGCCTTCCAGCTCGAGCGCGCCTTCCTTCTTCGCCATAAACTCTCTTACGATCGCCTGACAGGGAACAACGAACCACCGGCAAAGGTGGCCGACCCGAAACTTTACGCCAGTTCGCCCGTGGACCCAAATCACGGTACGCGGCGGGATCCGACTGCCACACTGAGTCTGTGCGTACGGTCGGCGTCGAAGAGGAGTTGCTGCTCGTCGATCCGGGATCGGGGGCACCCGTCGCGGTCGCCGGGAGCGTCCTCGCGCGCGCCGCCTCGCGGGCCGCCGGCCACCCGGACGGCGAGATCGAGGCCGAACTGCAGCAACAACAGATCGAGGTCGAGACCACCCCGACGACGTCGCTGGCCGACCTCGGCACCCAGGTCCGGGACTGGCGCCGGCGGGCCGACGAACTGGGCCGTGCCTCGGGCGCCCGGGCCGTCGCGCTGGCCACCTCGCCGCTGCCGGTCGATCCGCGGACCACCGTCAAGTCCCGCTATCAGGCGATGATCGGGCAGTTCGGCCTGACCACCCTGGAGCAGCTGACCTGCGGCTGCCACGTACACGTCGGCATCGAGTCCGACGACGAGGGCGCCGGGGTGATCAACCGGGTCCAGCCGTGGCTGCCGGTGCTGCTGGCCCTGTCGGCCAATTCGCCGTTCTGGGACGGCCGCGACAGCGGGTACGCCAGCTACCGGTCCCAGGCCGGGATGAGGTTCCCGACCACCGGGCCGACCCGCGCGTTCCGGTCCGGTGCGGACTATCGCGGCTACGTCGACGACCTGGTCGCCACCGGGGTCCCGCTCGACGGCGACATGATCTATTTCTACGCGCGGCTGTCCCGGCACTACCCGACCGTCGAGATCCGGATCGCCGACGTCTGCGCCCGTACCGTCGACACGGTGCTGATCGCCGGCCTGGTCCGGGCCCTGGTCGACACCGCGGCCGCGGCCTGGCGCGCGGGCGAGCCGGCACCCGCGACCGATCCCGAACGACTCCGGCTGGCGACCTGGCGGGCCGGCCGGTCCGGCCTCGCCGGCGACCTGATCGATCCGGTCAGCGGCCGGCCGCAGCCGGCGGCCCAGGTGATCGATCGCCTGCTTGAGCACGTCGACGCGGCGCTCGGCGCGAACGGAGACCGCGACACCGTCCACACCGAGGTGCGGCGGGTGCAGGCCGACGGCAACGGGGCGTCTCGTCAGCGCGCCGTGCTGGAACGTACCGGCGACCTCGCCGCCGTGGTCCGAGCCTCGGCCGAGCTCACCCAGACCTGAGCCGGGGCCGGGCCAACGGTCGACCGGGCCCGGTGTCGCAAACGTCCCCCGCTGTGAGCATTACGGCCCGATCTCGCCCGGTTCCGGCCAGAGCGAGGGACATCCGCGACAGCCAGGATCCGGCGCCGCCCCTCGAGCTTTTGCCTCCACCGCGACCGAGGTAGCCGAGCCCGCCCATTCGCAACCACACCCCGACCCCGCGCCACACCCCTCCAGTCACACACCGGCCCGCCCCACGACCCGACCCGTCCCGTCCGACGCCATTCCCCCGCCGACTGGGCACAACCGCAGCGACACGCCGCCAGAACGCCTGCTTTTGTGCCCGGTCGGCGGAGTTGGAGAGGGGCGGGGGCGGGTTAGAGGGAGGAGAGGCGGGACTCCAGGAAGGCGCGTTCGGGGTCGCTGGGGCCGAGGCGGAGGGCGTCGGCGTAGGCGGCGCGGGCCTCGTCGACGCGGCCCAGTTGGCGCAGCAGGTCGGCCCGGGCGGCGGGCAGGTAGTGGTAGCGGGACAGCTCGGGCTCGGCGGCCAGTTCCTCGATCAGTTCCAGGGCTACGCCGGGTCCGGCGGTGTGGGACAGCGCGACCGCGCGGTTGAGGGCGACGATGGGGCTGGGCCAGCGCCGGTACAGCCGGTCGTAGCCGGCGACCACCGCCGGCCAGTCGGTCTGCTCGGCGGTCGGCGCCGACGCGTGAACGCCGGCGATCGCAGCCTGCAACACGTACCGGCCCGGCGCCTGCGCGGCGGGCCATGCGGCGAGCCGGTCCAGCAGGGCGAGCCCTTCGGTGATCTTGGTCCGGTCCCAGCGGGTCCGGTCCTGGTCCGGCAGCAGCACGAGCCGGCCCGCCGGGTCGAGCCGCGCGTCACGGCGGGCGTCGGTGAGCAGCATCAGGGCCAGCAGGCCGGCGACCTCGGCCTCGTCCGGCAGCAGGGCGACCAGCACCCGGCCCAGGTCGATCGCGGGATCGATCAGTTCCGGCCGGACCGCCGCCGGCCCGGCCGTCGGGGCGTAGCCCTCGTTGAAGATCAGATAGAGCACGGTCAGCACGCCGGTCAGGCGTTCCGGGAGTTCGTCGTCGGCCGGCACCCGGTACGCGATCGACGCGGCCGTGATCTTCTTCTTGGCCCGGGTCAGCCGGGCCGCCATCGTCGCCTCCGGCACCAGGAACGCGTTCGCGATCTCGGTCGTGGTCAGCCCGCCGACCATCCGCAGGGTCAGCGCCACCCGGGCCGGCATCGCGAGCGCCGGGTGGCAGCAGGTGAAGATCAGCCGCAGCCGGTCGTCGTAGTCGAGCAGTCCGGCGGGCTCCCGTACCGGCTGATC
Source organism: Microlunatus sp. GCM10028923 (assembly GCF_042666975.1). NCBI lineage: Bacteria > Bacillati > Actinomycetota > Actinomycetes > Propionibacteriales > Propionibacteriaceae > Microlunatus > Microlunatus sp. GCM10028923. The sequence continues at coordinate 36,664 of NZ_JBHTFF010000008.1, forward strand.
ATGGACGGTGGCCAGCAGCGGCAGTTTGCGGCGCAGGTTCTGATCCCGGCGGATGGTGTCGATCAGCTTGCGCCGGGCGGTCGCGACCAGCCAGCGGACCGGCTGCTCCGGCACCCCGTCCGCCGGCCAGGTCTCCAACGCGCGCAGGTACGCATCCGCGGCGGCCTGTTCGGCCAGGCCGAGGTCGCCCGCGGCCGACCGGGCGACCGCCGCGACGACGGTCGACCAGCCGGCCCGGTGCGCCTCCGCGACGGCCGCGCCGACTGCGTCGCCGTGATCAGCCGGGTCCCGATCACTCAGTCGGCATCACCGGACGTACTTCGACGTTGGGCTCCGGGCACAGCTTGGCCAGGCCCAGCGCGTGATCGAGATCGCGCGCCTCGATCAGGTAGAAGCCGCCCAGCTCCTCCTTGGTCTCCGCGAACGGGCCGTCGGTGACCAGCTGCTCGCCGCCGTCGCGGGTCCGGATCGTCGTCGCGGTGCTTCCGAGTTCCAGCGCCTCGCTGGAGATGATCTTGGCCCCGGACGCCAGGATCTGCTCGGTGAACTGGCCGTGCAGCGCCATCGCCGCGGCGATCTCCTCCTGCCCCTTGTCCTCCCAGCCGGTCGGATCTCCGTACAGCAACAACATGTAGCTCGGCATCTCGGTTCGCTCCCTTCTCTTCATCAGCAAGGGGGACGACCCCCTCGGGACCCCCCCGCTCCGCTCCGCGAACGGACAGGCGCCCCCTTGGCTCTGGACACACTCTCGCCCCTCGGACGAACGGGTGTCGACGGAATCGACACCTGGCGCGCGGCAAAATCCTGGCAACCGCTTCCCAAGTCTTTGCCAGCCCGCATAGGTTCGGATCATGGTGAAGATCGGCGTCCAAGCGATGATGCTCAAACAGCACGTAGCCGACCAGGGTGCGTACCAGATCTGGAAGCGGCTGGCCGATTCCGGTTTCTCCTCGGTCGAGGTCTCCCAGATCGCGCTGACCCCCGAGACCCGGGACGAGATCGTCCGCGCCAACGGCGAGTTCGGGATGGGCGTGGCCGCGATCTCCGGCGGAATCGGGCCGTCCGGTGGCGGCGGCAACGACTCGCTGGTCGAGTCGTTCGACAAGATCGTCGCCGACTGCAAGGCCCTGGGTACGGAGCGGGTACGGATCGGCATGATGCCGCTGACCGCGTTCGCCTCCGAGCAGACGCTGGTCGAGGCCGCCCACACCATGGACGAGTACGCCGGCCGGCTGGCCGACGAGGGAATCAAGCTCAGCTATCACAACCACCATTACGAGTTCGCCCGGATCGGCGAGCGGCACGTCCTGGACCTGATCCGGGCCGAGGCGCCGCGGCTGCTGTTCGAGATCGACGTGCACTGGGTGCACCGGGGCGGCATGGATCCGGTCCGGGTGATCAACAACTACGCCGGCGTCGCCGACCTGATCCACCTGAAGGACTACCGGATCGGGCTGCCGCCCGCCGAGGCGATCGAGGGCCTGGCCTCCGGCAACCGGGAAGCCTGGACGGAGTACGCCAACAACATCGTCCAGTTCGCCGAGGTCGGCTCCGGCAACCTCGACTTCCCCGGGATCATCGAGGCCGCCACGTCCGCCGGCGCCGCGCACCTGCTGATCGAGCAAGATCAACAGTACGGCCGCGACATCTTCGACTGCCTGGCCGACTCCCGCGCCCACCTGGTCAAGATCGGCTACGAGTCCCTGCTCTGAGTCAGCCGGCACTCTCGACCAGGGCGTCCCCGATCGGCGTCCGGCGGTACTGAACGCTGCGCCCGACCCGGGCCCGATCGACCAGCCCGGCGTCGCGCAGCACCGCGAGGTGATCACCGACCGCGCCCGTCGCCAGGCCGAGCGTGCGGGCGAGTTGGCTGGTCGACGACGGTTCGGCGAGGGCCGCCAGCAGGGCCGCCCGGCTGCGGCCGATCAGCCGGCCCAGTGAACCCGGAACCGCCTGCTCGGGCTCCGACCAGAGCACCCGGATGCCGCGCGCCGGATAGATGATCGTTCTCGGCCAGCCGGGCGCCTGATGGGCTGCGGCGCTCGGCCAGACGAACACCGACGGGATCAGCAGTACGCCCTCGCCGGGCGCATCGACGGCCTGGTCTGCGGCGGCGCCGTCGTCCACCCAGGCCAGCCCGGGATGCAGGTCCCGGGTCGCCGATCGCCAGCCGGACCGGGTGATCTGGTCCGCCCGATGGAAGACGTCGCGTTCGCAGACCGCGCGCAGCGCCGGCCAGTCCGCCGCCAGCAGCCGGCCCCAGGCCAGTTCGAGGGTTTCGGCGATCCGATGGGTGAACCCGGGGTCGGCGAGCAGCCGTTCGGTGTCCGGCGGCAGCGACCGGCCGAGCACCTGGCGCACCTCCCGCCGGACCTGATCGGGGTCCATCGCCCGGATCGCCTCAAGATCATCTCCGACCTGTTGATCAAGACCGCGCAGCGGCGCCGGCGCCAGGACCGACGGCCCGCTGCCGGCGGTCTGCAGGGAGAGGATCAGGTCGAGGTCGGTGTCCTGGCGGAGTTCCCGGAACGCGGGCACCAGCCGCTCCGCCCAACCGCGCGGCAGTCCGCTGCGCCGACCCGCGACGAGCTTGCGGAGCAGGGAGTTCAGCTCGAACAGCGGCGCGACCGCGAACCGCGCGCCGGCCAGGTCGGCGGGCCCGAGCCGCAGTCGGAGCATGACCTGACCTTACGCCCCTCCACGAAAGCATGGTGCGGCGCGACGGCCCGACCGAGGCTCATCCGGACTCGATCCGGAACGAGAGGTACGGCGATGCGCGCACGATGGAGCCTGTTGCTCAGCAACCGGGCGTTCGGCCTGACCTGGACCGGCCGAACCGTGTCCTGGTTCGGCAACGCGATCGCCCCGATCGCGCTCGCGTTCGCCGTCCTTGATCTTGGCGGATCGGCGGCGACGCTCGGCCTGGTCGTCGGCGCCCGCTCGATCACCCACGCGGTCCTGGTGCTGATCGGCGGCGCGCTGGCCGACCGGGCGGCCCGGAACCGGATCCTGGTCGGTTCGGCCTTCGTCGCCGCCGCCAGCCAGGGAGCGACCGCAGTCCTGGTGGCCGGCGAGTCCGCTCCGGTGCCGGCCCTGATGCTGCTCGGCGTGATCAACGGCGCCGCCGCGGCCCTGTCCGGCCCGGCCTCCGCCGTCCTGATCAAGCAACTCGTCGCCGACGACCAGCTCCGCGACGCGAACGCGGTCACCCAGCTGGGGATGCAGACCGCACTGCTCGTCGGCACCTCCGCCGGTGGCTTGCTGGTGGCGACCGTCAGTCCGGCCGCCGGGCTGGCGATCGACGCCGCCACCTTCCTGGTGGCGGGCCTCTGCTACCTCGGACTGCCGCGGATCATCGCGGCCCGAGCGGAGCGCCGGTCGCTGGTCGCTGATCTTCGGGACGGCTTCAGCTTCGTGGTCCGGAGCCCCTGGCTGCGCTCCTGCACGATGATCAACTTCGTGACGATGGCCGGCTTCGCCGGCGGCCTGCAGGTGCTGGCTCCGCTGGTCGCGGACCAGACCTTCGGCCGGGCCGGGTACGGACTGATCGGCACGGCGCAACTGATCGGCGGCCTGACCGGCACCGCCGCGGCAGTCCTGATCAAGGACCGGGTCCGGCTACCGATCGCGATCAGTTGGGAGGCGGGACTCGCCGCACCGCTGTTGGTCCTCGGAGCCGGTGCAGCCGGGCTGATCACCGGACCGCTGCTGCTGATCACGGCCGCGATCTCGATGTTCGGTGCCGGGGTCCTGATGAGCCTTGCCAGCACGTTCACTGGGCTGGCCGTGCAGCGCGGGGTGCCGGACGACCGGCTGGGCCGGGTGTCCTCGTACCTCACCGTCGCCGCGGTCGGCGGGATCCCGGCCGGCGAACTCGCGGTCGGCCCGTTGGCGGTCGGACTGGGCCTCGCCGGCGCCTATCCGGTGCTGGCGGCGGTCGTGCTGGGCTGCGTGGTGATCGCGGTGGTTCAGGCGGGCGCGGGGGCGGTCAGTCCGCCGCGCTCGAGGTAGAGCTCGACGCTCTCCTTGAGGGCCTTCAGGATGTACGGCGGGAACTCCATCCCCTGCCGGTGCGCCCAGAGCAGGCGCTGCTCGACCCGGCCGACCTCGCGGGCGTACCCGGCAAGATCATCGTCGAGGCCGAGGTCGACCACGACGCCGCCCATGTCGGCCTTGAAGCGGTCCATCGCGTTGGTGCCGACCAGGTTGTACGACTTCTCCCGCAGCACCCGGGTCAGGAACATCTGCCAAGGCTTCAACTCGTTGTCCTGCACCATTCGCTCGGCGGACATCCGGTAGAAGGCGAAGTGGCCCGGCTCCTGCTGCTTGATCGGCGTGATGATCGTTTCGGCGATCGCGTCCTCGCCCATCTCGCGCATCCCCGAGTTGATCTGGTTGTACGCCAGCACGGCCTGCCGCTCGGTGCTCGCACCGGTCAGGAAGTAGAGCAGCTTCGCCACTTCCTGGATCGGCTTCAGGTTGGCCAGCGCGCCGAGGATCTTGATCTTGAACGAGACGTCCAGATGCGGGTCGGCCGGCTTCCGGCCGAGGTCCTGCTGCAACCGGTCCAGGATCAGACCGTGCTGGATCTCCTGCGGTTGCCAGACATCCGCGTAGAACGTGCGGTTGGTGTCGTCGACGTCCGGCAGCAGCACCAGCAGCTCCAGGACGTTGCGATCGACCTCCAGCTCGACCCGGGCCAGGTAGTCGATCACGTGACCGTACTTGGAGGTCACGAGGTCGGGCCGCTTCACGGTCCGGTCGACCGAATCGAGGGAGATCGGTGGGTAGAGCTCGCCGAGTCGCTGAACGTGTTCAGCGATCTTCTGCTGGGTGACTTTCTGGCGAGGCACGGTTGGAGTCTAACTCTCAGAAATTAGGGCAACCAAAGCCCGGCCTGTGTCCTCGGACACAGGTCAGACGGCGATGATCAGGACCAGCAGGATCGCGATCAGGGCGACGACGCCGATCACCGCGCCGACCACGATCAGGGCGATCCGGTTGCTGGACCGCGCCTCGGTCAGTTCGCCCGGGCGACCCGACCCGGTGTCGACGATCGCCGGGCTGTCGTACGTCTGCAGCGGGGGCAGTCCCTCGACGACGGGGACCAGCTCACCGAGTTTCTGGGCCGCGAACAGCCGGTCCAGCCGGGACTGGTACTCCTCCTGGTTCAGCGCGCCGTCGGTGAACGCCGCGTTGAGCCGGCGGCTCAGTCGGTCCCGTTCGTCGTCGGAGACCGGTTCGGCCGGCTTGCTCCGGTACGGAGACGAGATGGGGAGTTCACTCACCCGGCCAGCCTACTCGCGAGCCGTCCCCCCAGGTCCAGGCTTAGACTCCGTCCATGCGGAAGGGGCCCGGGACGAACGGGCAGGGGGATGCGGGCAGCTCCCGGCCGCGTCCGACATTGCGCGACGTCGCCTTACGGGCGGGCGTCTCGGCCAAGACCGTCTCCAACGTGATCAACCGGACGGCGCCGGTCAGCGAGGAGACCCGGATCCGGGTGGACCGGGCGCTGGTGGAACTCGATTACGTACCGAATCTCTCCGCCCGCGGACTGCGGAACGGCCGCAGCGACCTGATCGCGGTCGCGCTGCCCGATATCGCGTCGGCGTACTCGGCCGAGATGGCGCACCACTTCATCACCCTGGCCGGCGAGGACGGGCTCGGCGTCCAGCTCGAGGAGACGTACGGCAAGGCGGACCGGGAGATCCAGTTGCTGTCCCGGGCCAAGGCACACCTCGTGGACGGGCTGATCCTCAACCCGGTCCGACTGGAGACCTCGGCGGTGCAACGCGGCATCGTGCTGCCGCCGGTGGTCCTGATCGGCGAGGTGCACCAGCCGATCGCCGACCACGTCTGGGTCGACAACGTCGGCGCCAGCCGCGACCTGGTGACGCTGTTGATCAACGAGGGCCACCGGCGGATCGCGGCCCTCGGCGCCACCGAGGCGGAGAGTGCCCGGCAGCGGCTGCAGGGGTTCCGGGAGGCGCACGCCGCGGCCGGGCTCTCGATCCCGCCCGAACTGGAGATTCCCTGCGTCAACTGGGACGGCACCGGCGGCCACCGGTCCGTCACCGCGTTCCTCGCCGAACACGAGCCGCCGGACGCGATCTACTGCATGACCGACTCGATGGCCATCGGCGCGATCAGCGCACTCACCGCGGCCGGGCTGCGGGTGCCGGACGACGTTTCGATCGCCGGGTACGACAACGTGTGGGAGGCCCGGTTCGCCCATCCGCCGCTGACCACCGTCGACTTCGACAAGCGCCGGCTGGCCCGGCTCGCGCTGGAGTTGTTGTCGGCGCGGATCGACGACACCGCGCGCCCGATCCAGAGCGTCACGGTGCCGTACTCGATCGTGCGCCGGGCCAGCATCCGTTCCCGGCACTGACCCGGCGCCCGGGCAATCAGGGCTCGGCGACGACCTCGGCCTCGGGTTCGACCGGAGTCCGTACCGGCCGGGTCAAGATCATCGAGACGACCGTGATCACCAGGCTCAGCCCGACGAAGATCGCGCCGGCCGTGAAGGCCCGGTCCATCCCGGTGATCAACTCCGGCACCGGTACGGCCGCGCCGGACCCGGAACTGATCCCGGAGATCGCGATCAGGCCGGCCAGCCCGAGAGCCACTCCCCCGGCCTGCTGAGCGGTCTGCATCAGCCCCGCCGCCGAACCCGAGTCGCGAGCCGGTACCCCGGCCAGGATCCGCGCCGAGAAGGGCATGAAGGACAGGCCGCCGCCGACACCGAGCAAGATCATCGGCAGCAGCACCCCGGTCCAGTAGTCGGTCTGGGCGTCCAGCCGGCTGAAGCTCAGGTGTCCGATGATCAACAGCACCGCGCCGGCGATCGAGACCGCGGCCGGGCCGAAGCGGTTGACCAGCCGCGGCGTCAGCCGGGACATCCCGAAGATGCCCAGGGTGAGCGGCAGGAAGGCCAGCCCGGACGCGAACGCCCCGTAGCCGTGCGCGACCTGCAGATACTGGACCAGGAAGAAGAAGGCCGCCATCTGCGGACCCACGATGAGCATGAAGCTGATCAAGGCCGTGATCCGCTGCGGGTCCTTCAGCAGCCGGAACGCGAACAGCGGATGGCTGGCCCGGCGTTCGATCAGGCCAAGCGAGGCCAGGCCGAGCACCGCCAGCGCGAACGCGGCGACGACCCGCAGCGACAGGCCCTCCTCGGGCAGCCAGACGAAGCCGGCCACCAGGGAGATCATGCCCACGCTGGCCGCCAGAGCGCCCGGCACGTCGAACGGCTCCCGGCGCCGCTCGGTGGTCGGCAGCAACCGCAGCCCGAGGACGAGCGCCGCGACGCCGATCGGGACGTTGATCAGGAACGACCAGCGCCAGGACGCCCAGGAGGTGAGCAGGCCGCCGAGCAGCAGACCGACCGAGCCGCCACCGGAGCTGACCGCGGTGAACAGGCCGAGCGCACGGTTGCGCGCCGGGCCCTCCGGCTGGGACCGGGTGAGCAGGGCCAGCGCGGCCGGGGCCGCGACCGCGGCACCGATCCCCTGGACGGCCCGGGAGCCGATCAGCCAGGCGCCGGACAGGGCGGCGCCGCCGAGGATCGAGCCGGCGATGAAGATCACCAGACCGATGACGAAGGTGCGGCGGTAGCCGAGCACGTCGCCGAGCCGGCCGCCGAGCAGCAGCAGACCGCCGAAGGCCAGCGTGTACGCATTCAGGACCCAGGACAGGTCGGCCGCCGTGAAGCCGAACGTGGTGTGGATGATCGGCAGCGCGACGTTGACGATGGTCGCGTCCAGCACGAGCATCAGCTGGACGGTGAGGATGACGGCGAGGGTGAGGCCGGGCCGCGACCGGCCGGACCCGGCCACCGAGCCCGCCTCGGATCCGCGTGCTGCCGGCGGTGCCGACGTGGAGACAGAAGACATGAGTTCCTTGCCCGTTGAGATGCTGGGAAGAGCGGTCTGCGGCGACCGATGGAAGAGGACTAGACTGAACTGGAGACGGACTCCGATTTCGGATCGGTCCGTAAGGGCTAGTTCCGGAGACTGCCTCCGGTTATATTACGGAGAGTGTCTCCGGTTTGCAAGAGGGATTGTTGACGTGACCCATCAGACCGCCGCCGACAAGCCGCGGAAGCTCCGCGCCGACGCGCAGCGCAACTACGACGCCCTGGTCGCGGTGGCCCGGGAGGCGTTCGGCGAGCGCGGTGCCGAGGCATCCCTGGACGACATCGCGAAGCGGGCCGGCGTCGGGCCGGGCACGCTCTACCGGCACTTCCCGACCCGGGATCACCTGTATCGCGCGGTGCTCGAGGACTGGCAGGAGGACGTCCGGGCCGACGGCGAGCGGCTGCTCCGGCTGGCCGAGGAGGATCCGGAGCGGGCCCTGCTCGAATGGGCCCACAACCACTACGAGCACAAGTCGTTCTTCCGCGGCCTGCATGCGCGCCTGGTCGCCGAACCCGACGAGGACGACCGGTCGGTGCTGTTCTCCTGCAAGACGGTGCTGGGCGAGGCAGCCGAGGGCATCCTCGACCGGGCCAAGGCGGCCGGGCTGGTCCGGCCCGAGATCACCTTCCGGATGGTGTCCCAGCTGCTCAGCGGCATCGGCATGGTCCACGAGCAGGTCCCCGGCGGCGTCGACATCGAGGCCCAACTGGACATCGTCCTGGCCGGCATCCGCCCCCGTACCTGAACCGACGCCGCCTGGCAATCCGCCATTGCCGACCACACGAGCACGATCCGGTTCTGACAAGCGCGAAGCCCCGCCTACCGGTCATTCCGGCCGGTTGCGGGGCTCACTTCCGCAGGCTACGGCCTGCAGCATCGCTGACAATTTACGCCGAGCGGCGAGACACGCGAAAAGTTCCGCCTGCGACGAGTTGGGCGGTCGTCGCAGGCGGAACGGTCAGGGTAACGGCGGGTTCCGGGGCCGGGCCGACGGCTCGGCCCCGGGACTCACCTCTTCATGATCAGCTCGACAGTGACTTCCGGCGCCGAGTGATCAACAGCGCGCCACCGATCACGGCCAGGGCGATACCGCCGCCCAGACCCCAACCGAGCAGGGCGCTCGAACCCGTCTCCGGCAGTTCACCGGAGGGGCTGTAGATGCCGGCGTCCAGGCACAGATCCTTCGGATCGTCCTTGGTGAGCTTCACCTCACCGGTCAGACCCGTGGACGGATCCGGGTTCGAATCCTCGCACCGGTCCCCGGCCGTCGGCTTGGTGATCACGTACCCGTCGGGCAGTTCGGTGAACTTCACCTGGTAGGTGCCGCACTCCACTCCCTCGAACAGGTACCGACCGTCACCGTCGGTCTCGGTGGTCTCGACCACCTCGCCGTCGGCGTTGATCAACTCCACCTTGGCGCCCGGCACCGGATCCTCGCCCTCGTCCTGCATACCGTCGGCGTCGTCGTCGTACCAGACGTAGTCGCCGATGGTGCAGGTCATCGGGGGCACCAGGCCGAGATCGACATTCGGATCGCCGTCCGGCAGCGGCCGGAGCGGCTCCGTGATCACGACCGACGGATCGTCCGAGGACGGCGTCGGATCGGAATCGGTCGAGTCGTCGTCACCGACATTCGGCTTGGTCACCCGGAACTCGTCCGGCACCTCGGTGAACTGGACCTGAATCGGCTCGTTGCACTCGACCTCGATCGAGTACTCGCCGTTCTCGTCGGTCTTGACCGGATCGACACCCTCGACCGGCTCACCGGTCTCCGGATCGATCACCGTCACCGTGACACCCTCGACGCCGGGCTCGCCCTCATCCTGAACGCCGTTGCCGTTGGTGTCCTCCCAGACCCGGTCACCCACGGTGCAGACCGGCTTGACGAGGCCGGCGTCGATGGTCGGGTTGACCACCTCGGCCTGGTACTCGTCGCCGTCGGTCGAGGCCGCGTTGTTCGGCTCTCCCTCACCCAGGGTGAAGGTCGGCGTCACGCCCTCGGCGTTCGGGTTCGAATCAGTCGCCTGACCGTCACCGGACTCCTGCGAGGTGAAGGTGTAGCCCTCCGGCAGATCGGAGAACTTGACCGTGTAGTCGCCACAGGCCTGCAGATCGAAGGCGTACAGACCTTGATCATCAGTGGTCGTGGTGGCCACGACCTTGCCGTCGGCGTTGATCAACTCGACCGTGACGCCCTTGACCGGCTTCTCGCCGTCGTCCTGGACACCGTTGTTGTTCGCGTCGATCCACACGTAGTCGCCCACGGCGCAGGTCGGCGCGATGATGCCCGCGTCGATGGTCGGGTTCTCGTTGTCGGCCGGATCCTCCGGATCCTCACCGACGGTCACCGGCTCGGTCTCACCGACGGTCGGATCGTCCGGCGTCGGCGTCGGGTTCGAATCCGTCGCCGGATCCTCGCCCTGGGTCGGTTCGGTGAACTCGCTGCCCTCCGGGATGTCGGAGAAGCGGACGACGTACTCACCGCACGGGATCGACGGGAACTCGTACTTGCCGTCCTCGTCGGTGGTCACCGGATCGATGCCCTCGACCGGCTCGCCGGTCTCCGGATCGATCAAGGTCACCGTGACACCCGGCACGCCGGGCTCACCCTCGTCCTGCACGCCGTCACCATCGGTGTCGTTCCACACGTAGTCACCGATCGAGCAGACCTCGACGATGCCGGCGTCGATGGTCGGGTTGACCACGTCGGCCTGGTACTCGTCGTCCTCGGTCGACGGCGCGTTGTTCGGCTCTCCCTCACCCAGGGTGAAGGTCGGCGTCACGCCCTCGGCGTTCGGGTTCGAATCAGTCGCCTGATCGTCACCGGTCTCCTGGGTGGTGAAGGTGTAGCCCTCCGGCAGGTCCGAGAACTTGACCGTGTAGTCGCCACAGACCTGCAGATCGAAGGCGTACAGACCTTGATCATCAGTCGTCGTGGTGGCCACGACCTCGCCCTCGGCGTTGATCAACTCGACGGTCACCTGGGCGACCGGCTCTTCGCCGTCGTCCTGCACACCGTTGTTGTTGCTGTCGTAGAAGACATAGTCACCGACCGCACAGGTCCCGTCCGGAACGATGATGCCCGCGTCGATCGTCGGGTCCTCGTTGTCGGCCGGATCCTCCGGGTCCTCGCCCACCACGACCGGCTCGGTCTCGGCGACCGTCGGGTCGTCGGGGTCCGGAGTCGGATCGGAGTCGGTGGTGTCGTCGTCCCCACCGTTCGGCGGCGTGTACGTGGTGCCCTCCGGAATGTCGGAGAAGCGGACGATGTACTCGCCACACGGGATCGACGGGAACTCGTACTGGCCCTCGTCGTTGGTGGTCACCGGATCGATGCCCTCGACCGGTTCACCGGTCTCCGGATCGATCAAGGTCACCGTGACGCCAGGGACACCCGGCTCGCCCTCGTCCTGCACCCCGTCGCCGTCCTCGTCGTTCCAGACGAAGTCACCGAGCGTGCAGAGCTCGTCGGCCGGTACGTAACCGACGTCGAAGCTGTGATCGGCACCGGCGGCCGGGGTGGTCGCCGCGATCGTCGCGAACTCGTCAGCCGGCTGGCCGTCCGAATCACGAAGATCAACATCGCCCTGATCGGCCTCGGTCAGGTCGTAACCCTCGGCCGTCGTACCGGCGGTGTCGAACGTCAGCGTGCACTCGGTCGACGACGGCAGGCCGCCCTCGACGTTGCTGTCGTTGAAGTAGTACTCGCCGTCGGCGTCGGTGTTGGTGGTGCCGGTGGCGCCACCCTCACACTCGGCATCGACCTTGACACCCTCGACCGGGTCCTCGCCCGGATCCTGGATGCCGTCCTGGTCGGTGTCGATCCAGACCCGGTTACCGATCTCCACCGGACCCTGCTCGGCCAGGGTGGTCAGGTCGCCCAGACCGTTGCCCTTGCCCATCGTGCCGACATCCTCGGAGGACGGCGTGCTGCCGTCAGCGAGACGTTCGTAGATCTTCAGGCCGGCGCTGAACGAGCCGTCGGAGATGCTGGACCGCTTCACCCCACCGGAGAAGACCGTGCTGGTCGGGTCGAAGACGGCCGAGCGGATGGACGTGAACCCTGGCACCAGAGCGCTACCGCCCATCCAGGTGTTCTGGTGGATCACCGAACTGGTCGGGTCACCAGACCCCTGCTGGTCGAAGACGCCGTCATAGAACTCGCCGCCACCCGGGCCGCGATTCGAGTTCGGCGCTGCGCCGGCCTGGCCGCCACAGGAGCCGTTGTCCTCGAGTGTCCAGCCGTCCGCTGCGTTTCCGCAGGCCTTCAGCAGGTCACCGCTGACGTGGGTGCCGAAGGTGTCGTCGCTGGCCTCATCCGGCGTTCCCGTGTTCCAGCCGACGAGATCGCCGGTCCGGTCTCGGAAGGTCATGCTGAGCGAGCCGGTTCGATCAACCGTGACGTCGGACAGGATCGGCTGCGGGTATTGAACCCGGCCGCCTCCGGTGGACCACACGTCATCGGTCCAAGGGTTCCAGGCCGCAGCCTGCGGGTGACCACCGTCGAAGATCGACGGCTGGTCGCTGTTGTTGGTGCAGCCGCCTTCGCCGGGTAGCTGACCACAGCCGCGCGAGAAGTCGAGCGAGAACTCCTGCACCGGAGCCTCGGAGAACTGCTCGGTCACCGTGTCATAGCTGTAGACATAGGAGCGCAGGGCGGCCGTGTCCGGGCCGGTGCAGGTGACACCGGCGTAAAGAGTGCCGCCGTCGATGCCCAGGCCGAAGGGCCTGGCCGCATCGGCGTCGCACGCCTGCTCGGCACCGGGCAGATCGGTCACGGAGCCGATCGATTCCGGCTCTCCAGCCACCGGCGCCGAGCCCAGCGGCGAGGTGATCGGGACCCGGTAGATCTGCCCGTCGCTCAGGTTCGTCACGTACAGAGCGGAGCCGTCGCCGGCGGCCACCAGGCCACCGAGACCAGTCGTGAAGACCTCTTCGTTGACCTCGGGGTCGTGGAACCAGTCGTAGCCGGCGTCGTCGTTGCTCGGCCGCGGATCACCGGCATTCGGGATGGAAGCGAAGATCTCTCCGTTGGCGTCACCGTCGATGTTGGTCAAGTAGATCGCCCCAGCACCGCCCGGGCCCAGCTTCGAATGCCGCTTGACCAGCGCGGACGTGAACACATAGCCGTTCACGTTGGTGGCATTGGGCAGGCTGGCGGTACCGAAGGTCGTGCCGATCTGCGCCTGGGTCGCCTCCACGGTCAGTGGCGGCTCCTCCGACTCCTGAGTGTTCTGCGGCGTCGAGACCAGCGCCGGCGAGTTCGGATCGGTCGGTTCGCCCGGAGCTGCGTCGCCATTGGTCTGGATTGCGCCGCGTTCCACCGGCGTGATGATCAACGCGTCGCCGCCGGCCGAGTAGTCGCCCGGTGCGTGGATGCCAAGATCAGCGGTGTCACCGGCGGAGACGAACTGCACCGAGGTCCCCGACGTCGAGCCGTCGACGCCGGACTGGGTCGAGGTGAACCCGGACGGTACGGCGAACTCCAGCCGTACGTCGGTGCTGTCGTCGCCGGTGTCGTAGCTCAGCGTGTACGTGCCGTCGGCGGCCGTGGTGGCCGTACCGACCTCGTCACCCGCGGCGTCATAGGCGGTCACCGCGACACCGGCGTAGCCGACATCAATGGCGGGATTCTCGGCTGAACCTTCAGTGTCGATCACACCGTTGAGGTTGTAGTCCCGGAACACGGTCCCGGACACCGAACCTTCTGCGGCGGACGCCGTTGCGGCGCCACTCATCCACATCCCGGCGCCGAGGGCGAGGCTCGTCAGACCGACCAGGAACTTGGCGGCCAGGGCCTTCCCCTGCCTGGACCGGGAGCCCGAACTCGACCGAGGTCGCGTCGGAGATCTGCCCAACATGTGGTCCCCTCTTCGTTGTGCGAATGGAAAACCCCGAGTGCACGGCGACAGCACGGCAAATGCCGAAGCCGCAGATTCACCCAAGCGCAAGGGGTTCCCGGGCAACCAGAGCTACGCGCCAGGAGTGCACTCGATGATCACGTCCTGCACTCCGGTGCAGCCGGTGCAGCGCAGTGCAGAGTTCCCGAATCCGGGCGCACGTCGGCGTGGCGAATTGCCAAGGGGTTTCATGATCGACTTCGGGACGCGGCGCTCCACGTCCAAGATCAGGAGGCGGAGCGGACCCAGCCGGGGCTGCTGACCGAGATCAGGCCGACGAGTTCGGCCCGGTTCGCCACACCGAGTCGGTGGTAGACGGACTTCAGCCGCGACGCGACGGTCCGCCGGGACAGATACATCCGCGCGGCGATCTGGTCGTAGGTGTGGCCGGACATCAGATGGCCGACCAGTTCCCGATCATCGTCGGTGATCTCCAGCAGTTGATCATGGAGACCGGCGGGCCGGCGTACCGGAGCGGTGCGGGAGATCCGCTCGATGTGGTCGACCCAGCCGTCCAGGCCGAGCGAACGCATCAGGTGGGTCGCTTGCCCGAGCACGGTCCGGCCCTCCTCGCCGCGGCCGGCGGAGAGCAGCCAACGGCCGAAGCTGATCAAGGTCCGCGCCCGGTCAAGATCACGGGGCCGCAGTCCGGTGGCGCCGAGCGCGACCCCGAACAGCCGCTCCGCGTCGCCCGGGTCGGCCAGCAGCGCGTCGATCCGGACCATGATCGGCAACGTCTGGTCCGTCCCGGCATCGAGCACCCGGTCCCGGTGTTCGTCGGCGGCCCGGGCGGCAAGGTCGGTCATCCCGGCCAGCTGGTAGGCCTCGACCAGGTCGGCCAGCGCCGCGGTCCCGCCGTGGTCGATCATCCGGCTCCGGGTGAGCGCCGACGCGAGGCTGTACGCGGCCTCGGTCCACCGCCCGGCGACCAGCAGGGCGTGGCCGAGGTCGGCCTCGACGGTGGCCCGGATCCGCTCCGGGGCGAACTGGGTCCGGGCCAGCAGCGCCTGCGGATCCTCGGTCAGGATGCCCAGCCCGGCTTCGGCCCTGATCCGGCTGCCGAGGGCAGCGACGGACCGCAGCGCCGGTTGCCGGCGGGCCACCTCGACCAGCAGCGGCAGAGCCCTCGAGTAGCGGCCGTCGGTCAGTTCCAGCCGGGCCAGCAGCAGGTCGAGAATGACCCGGGTCTGCGGCTGGGCCTGGGCCCGGTTCGCCCGCGCGGCATCGATCAGGCGGCGGCAGAGGGCCAGGTCGCCGACCGCCATCAGTTCCGTCGCCAGCCAGATCGGACCCAGTCCCGGCACGGTGCGGACGGCGTCGGCGAGCCGGTGCAGGGCCGACCGCAGAGACTCCGAGGCCGGCGCTTCGCGGTCCAACGCCCAGTCGGTCCGGACCGCGGCCAGGGCGGCCCGGTCCTCCGCCGTCCGCGCGGCCGCGGCCAGGGCGTCGATCGCCTCCGCGGCGCTGTCGGTGAGGTCGACCCGGACCAGGTGGTGGATCAGCAGCGGTGCCAGGCCGGACCGGACGCCGGCGTCGAGTTCGTTCCAGCGGGCGGTGTCCGGGGCCAGGTCGGCGCAGTCGACGTCCGCGACCTGGGCCGCGAACAACCCGATCAGCCGCAGCGCCAGGTCCTGGGCCGGCTCGGGCTGCCGGGCCAGTCCGCGGCGGACCGCGGCCAGCGCCCGCTCGACGTACCCGAGCGCCAGCTCCAGTTCCGCACGGCACAGCTCGACCACGGCCTCGGCCGGATCGGCGGCGACCGCCTGGACGATCCGGTGCGCCTCCTCGACCCGGCCTTCGGCGAGCAGTCCGCCGACCAGCCGGTCCGGCCGAGCCTCGGCGCTCCCGCCGGCCAGCCTGCGGTGATAGGCGGCCCAGGTCGGTTCGACGTCGGTGAAGGCGAAGCAGAGGTCGGCGTGCAGCCGGCGCCGCTGGCCGGCCGACAGCCTCGACCAGGCCAGCAGGGCGGTCACCGGGTGCGGCCGGACCCGATCTTCGTCGACCATGATCACGTCCCGGCGGAGCAGGGTGTCCACGGTCCCGGCACCGAAGGAGGTCTCGATCATGGTCCGCGGCAGTTGATCATGGAAGGCGAAGACGGCCAGCGCGGCCAGCTCCCGATCACCGAGCCCGGCCGACCGGTCGCCGAGGATCCGGGCGCAGCCGGCGCCGGTCGGCAATGGGAGCGGCATCGGTTCCAGCCCGGACAACGCCTCCGGCGGCACCTGGTCGGCCAGGTCGAGGACCAGGCCGGGGTTGCCCCGGGCGATCCGGTTCAGCGTCTGGACGGCCTGCCAGCAGACGTCGCCGTCGGCGTGGTCGAGCAGCAGTTCCCGGGCCTCGTCGTCGCTGAGCGCCTTGATCGACAGCGAGTCCAGCGCATCCACCGGTTCGCCCGGCCGGCCGTCGCTGGTGATCAGATAGCGCCAGTGGTCCCGCCGCAACCCTTCGCCGAGCAGCCGGGCCGACGCCTCGTCCAGCGCCTCCAGGTCGTCGATGGCGACCACGATCCCGGCCGAGCCGTGGCGGCGGGACAGTTCCTCGAGCCGGCGCAGCGCGGCCGGCACCTCGTCGGCGGTGCCGGCGGCGACCTCCTCCAGAAGTTGATCAAGTCGGTGCAGCAGCTCGCCGGAACCGTACAGCTGGCGGCCGGCCAGGGAACTGAACGGCGCTCCGTCCCGGCCCGCTCCGCGGATCATCACGGCGTCGCGTTCCGAGTCGGCCAGGGCCGAACGCAGCAGGCGGGACTTGCCCATCCCGCGGTCGCCGGTGATCAGCAGACCGCGCCTGCGGGACCCGAGGAAGTCTTCGATCGTGGCCAACTCGGGGCCCCGTACCACCAGAGCTCCCGTGATCAGTCGAGGCGCCATAGAACAGGGACATCCCTTCTCCCCCGAGCCACCAGCCACACGGACCGTCCGCACCACGGCCGGGAGAGGGAAGTCTCCGGCGCCCCAGTCACCGGCGTGCCCAACCGAGTGCCAGCCAAGCGCAGCCGGGCTGCGCGGTGCCAGATCAGGACCCGGAAAACGGCACTCCTGGCACTCTCGGCCGGCTCGTCACCCGGTCAGCCAGTCCGGCGGGTCGGAGCGGACCAGGGCCACGAGTTCGGACCGGCCGGCGACGCCGAGGTCCTGGTACAGCTCGTTCACCCGCCGGGCCGCGGTCCGCCGGGACACGAACAGCCGCTCGGCGAGTTCGCCGTAGGTGCCGCCGTCGGCGATCAGCGTGACCAGGGTGCGCTGGGTCCGGGACAGGGTCTGCGACCAGTGGCTCGGGACGGCCTGGCCGCGCAGCCGGTCCAGGTGAGCGAGCCAACCGGCGAAGGAGCCGGCCCGCAACAGCTCCGCGGCCTGGTCGTGCAGGGTCTCGGCCTCCCACGACCGGTCGGTCCGGGCCAGCCGGCTGCCGTACGCGATCATCGTCCGGGCCAGTTCGAGCTCCGGTACGTCCTCGCCGCAGGCATCGAGCGCGTCCCGGAACCGGGCGTCCGCGACCGCATCCTCGGCGACCAGGGCGTCGGCCCGGGCGAGCACCGCCCGGCCGGTGTCCGTTCCGGCGTCGTACAGCCGGGACCGGAACTGGACCAGCGACCGTCGCGCCGCGGACAGGTCGCCGGCGCCGACCTGGGCCTCGACCAGATCGGCCAGCACCGACGCCGGGCCCTGCCGGAGCAGCCGGCCGTGCCGCAGCGCCGCAGCCAGCCGGGCCGCGGCCGCCGCCGGCCGGCCCCGGATCAGCGTCGCCCGCCCGATGTCGGCGTCATAGCCGGACGACTCGGCGGCGGTGGTCCGGAGCAGCCGCGGATGCACCGGCAGTCCCGGCGAAGCCTCCAGGCCGAGGGCGGCGCCGATCACCTGGTCCAGCGCGGACACGGTGACCCACGGCCGGTCCGAGCTGATCTCGGTGCGCAGCTCGGTCAGCCGCTCGGCCGCCCGCAGGTGGGCGCCCTCGGCCAGCTCGACGCTGACCAGGGCGACCGCATGGGCGTTCCGGCTGATCGGGGACTGCCGGGCCGGATCGGCAAGGGCCAGATCGGCCAGCGTCCGCGCGGTCCGCGGATCGCCGAGCGCGAGCAGATCGGTCACCCCGGTGGCCGAGAACGACCACGGACCGGGCGCTCCCCGGTCGACCCAGCGCACCAGCAGCGCGTGCAGCCGCTCAGCCGCCCCCTCCTCGTCGGCGAGCACCGCCAGCCGGGTCCGGGTGAGCTCCAACAGCAGGCGGTACGGCTCCGGCAGCCCGGCCTGGTCCATCCCGTGCAGGATCGACCGGGCCTCGTCGGTCGCGCCGCGGTCTGCCAGCGAGTGCGCCGCCCGGATCGTCCGCAGCCGGATCCCCGGATCGTCGGGCTCACCGCCGTGGGACGGCCGCAGGTCGGCCAGCAGTCCGTCCCAGGTCCGGTCCCGGACCACCACGGCCTCGACCCCGACCGCGGCGAGCGAGCTCCGTACCGCGTGATCGGCGATGCCGTGCCGCCGCTCGATCAGCGGCGCGGCGAGGTCGGGGTAGCCGAGCTGCAGGGCCAGTTCGGCGAGCAGGACCACCAGCTCGCCGGTGTCGCCGCCGTGGCCGGACGCCCACCAGGTCGACGCCAGTCGGTAGCCGGCCTCGTACTGTCCGCGCCCGACCATGGCCTCGACCTCGTCCAGCACGGCCTTCGGGTCGGCGGCCGCCGGATCGGTCAGCTGACAGCCGTAGTAGAGCGCCTCGCCCGGGTCGAGCTCGAGCCAGCCGGCGTGGGCGACCCGGCAGAGTTCGGCGCGCTCCCCGTACCGGAGCAGTTGCCAGGCCAGAACGGCCGCGGCGGGCAGGGCAGGCGACCAGCCGGCGTCGGTCAGCGTGACCAGGCCGGCGTCGGCCAGTTCGGGCGGCTCCGGCCAGTCCGGCCGGTCGAACCGGAATTCCAGCGGCACGGCGTCGTGATGGGCGAACAGCGCCAGCGACCGGCGGTGCCGCGGGCCGAGCCCGTACAGCCCGGGGCCGAGCACCTCGGCCAGGTACGGATCCCGGCCGGCCGGGACGACCGGCGGCGGTGCGGCACCCTGCAGCGCGGCCCGGTCCAGCTCGGCGGCGAACCCGAACAGCAGGCCGGGCAGGCCACCGCTCAGCCGGTACAGCCAGTCGACCTGGCGCCGCGGCAGGTCGACCCCGGTGCGCCGGCGCAACGCCGTCCGCGCCTCGGCCGGGGTCCACGGCTCCAGCCGGACGGTCCGGGCCGGCCGCACCTCGTCCGCCGGCACCTCGTCGTCGGGCACGCCGGCGGCAGGTGCGGGCAGCAACGGATCGGCCTCGGCGGCGAGCACCCGCCACCCGGCGGCGCTGGCCCGGTCCAGGGTCCGCCGGACCAGCGACCGGGAGGCCGGGTCCAGGATCTGCAGATCGTCCATGATCAACAACGGGGTACGCCCGGTCCGTCGCTCGAACTCGTTCGGCGGCACTCCGGAGCGTCCCGGCCGGAGCGGCACGGCGGGCGCCAGAGCGGCCCGCAGCGGGTCCAGGACCGGGTCCGGGCCGAGCGCGCCGACCATCGCCCGGGCGGACTGATAGGGCTCGCGGCCGGGCCGGGCCGGCACCAGGACGGCATCGACCTCGTCGGCCAGCCGGCGGTGCACCGTTTCCAGGAAGGTGGTCCGGCCGACTCCCCGGGGGCCGGTGATCATGACGATCCCGGGCAGCGGTGACCGGAGGTGGGCCTCGACCTCCGCCGTCACCTCGTCGCGCTGGGACACCCTGGCACTCCGCTCGAACCGGAATTTCCGACTGGTCCCCCGTAGCGGGTGGCGCCGTCCCCACAGCGGCGGCCACCGAGCGGGCCACAGACTATCGCCGCCGGCCGGAGTGGCGACACCCCCTGCGGCTCAGTCGGTCAGCTGCGAGATCAGGTCGATCTTGGTCCCCGGCTCGCGGGACAGGTTGATCACCACCGGATCCGGATCGGCGGCGACCTTGGCGACCAGCCGGTGCAGCCGGCCCAGATCGTCGACCAGGTACGTCAGCCGGTCGCTGGGCCGGTGATCGCTGCCGGGCCCGGTGAAGCGGTCCACCCGGACGCCGTCGAGGTTGTCCTCACCGATCCACTGCGCGCCGTTCTGGCGCAGCAGCAGCGGGTTCTCCGGCCGGTCGTCGGCCAGGTTGAGCAACAACGCCAGGGCGACATCCAGCCCGGACCGCTCCGGGTCCATCGCCTCGACCTGCCACGGTCCGGACGGCGGCCGGGCCGGCAGCACGTCCCCGTTCACCTGCAGGGCCGCCTTCTGCCGCAACGTCCACTGCAGCAGGAAGTTCCGCGGCGGCCGGCCGTCGGTGAGGAAGTTGGCGTAGCCGAGATGATCACGGAAGTCGGCCCGGCCGGACAGGAAGAACCGCTGCCCGCGCACCGTCAGTTGCATCGTGAACGGGACGTAGTGCCGGTCGTAGTTGTTGAACCGGGCGACCGCGAACCGCTCGGCCTCGGCCATGGTCAGCATGCGCGGTTCGGCGGGCTTCGCGGCACAGCCGGCCGCGGCCAGCAGGACAGCACCGATCGAACCGGCCAGCACGGTCCGGCGCGGCAGTCGTACGCCGCGGTGGTCTCCCCCGAGACCAGCAGTGATCACCGAGGATTCGTCGTGGGGGTCAACACCGGCATCATGATGGTGCCAGACCCGCGTCGGCGCAAGCCCTGGTCAGGAGGCCGCGGCGGACTCCGGCGTCCACACTTCGGGCAGTCCGAAGGTCGCGAAGAGGTTGGTGTCGAAGTAGCAGACGACGTGACTGACGCCCGCCTCGGTGATCGACAGCTGGTGCAGCTGGAACGGGCGGTGGACGCCCTCGTCGTCGCGCATGTAGAGCCCGAACGCCGGCTGACCGTTGGCCCAGGTGGCCAGCATCCGCTGCGACTCCGGGCCGTCCGCCGGGCAGTGGTTCTTCATCAGGGCCCCGATGTCGGTGCGGCCCTGGTACCAACCGGCGAACGGCGGCATCTCCCAGACCGCGTCCTGGCTGAGCAGCGAAACGATCTTGGTCACGTCGTAGTTCTCGAACGCGGTGACGTAGTCCTTCAGCAGCGTCCGGCGCCGCTCGTCGTCGGGCAGCTCGGGCTCGGCCTCCGGATCGAGCTTGGCCATGTTGGCCCGGGCCCGCTGCAGCGTCGAGTTGACGCCGGCGGTGGTCAGCTCGAGCAGCTCGGCGACCTCGCTGGCCTGCCAGGCCAGCACGTCGCGCAAGATCAACACGGCCCGCTGCTGCGGGTTGAGGTGCTGCAGGGCGGCGACGAAGGCGAGCCGGACCGAGTCGCGGGAGACGACGTCGTCCGAGGGGTCGGCGGCGGCGCCGCGGCTCCAGACCAGGTCGTCCGGCACCGGCTCCAGCCACGGCACCTCGGTCCGCTGGTCCAGGGCCGCGTTCGGGTCCGCGCTGGGCTGGCCGAGCCCGGTCGGCAGCGGCCGGCGCTTCTTGCTCTCCAGCGCGGTCAGGCAGACATTGGTGGCGATCTGGTACATCCAGGTGCGCACCGAGGAACGGCCCTCGAAGCCCCGGAACGCCCGCCAGGCGCGGATGTAGGCCTCCTGCACCAGGTCCTCGGCGTCGTGCACCGAGCCCATCATCCGGTAGCAGTGCGCCATGATCTCCCGACGCAGCGGCTCGACCTGTTCCCGGAAGGTCTCGTCGAACGTTTCGGAGGCAATCGTGGTCATAGTCGAGAACGTACCTGCTGGCACCGACGATTTCCGGGCCGAGCCGAAGTCAGCTTAGACATGACATCCGTTGCGGAGGGCCCGCCGACCGACCGGTTGATCTTCATCAACCTTCCCGTGGCCGACCTGGCGCGTTCCCGCGCGTTCTACGCCGGCCTCGGCTTCGGCGTCGATCCACGGTTCAGCGACGACCGCAGCGCCTGCGTGGTGGTCTCACCGAGGATCTGCGTGATGCTGCTGGTCCGGGACCGGTTCGCCGAGTTCGTGGTCGGCGAGGTGGCCGACCCCGGGCGGACCACCCAGGTGCTGAACTGCCTGTCCGCGACCTGCCGCGACGAGGTGGACCGGATCGCGGTCCGGGCGGTCACCGGCGGCGGCCGTCCGTGGCGGGACAAGGTCGACCAGGACGGGGTGTACGGCCGCAGCTTCGCCGATCCGGACGGTCACGTCTGGGAGTTGCTGCACCTGTCCTGCGACTGATCCGCGACGAAGGTACGGATCGCGGCGGCCGCCCAGACCACCAGCGCCGGCCCGGCGAACCCGAGCAGCGCCTCCGTCGCCAGCTGGCTATCCTCGCCCGGACTCGAGGAAAAGGCTCCACTCCAGTGGCCGGTCCGGCGCCACCGTGGCCACTTGGCCGCGCTCGACCGCCGCGGCCAGCGAGTCGTAGTAGCCGGTGCACGGCTCCGGGGCGATCACGTCGGCCCGGGCGACGGCGTGCCGGTCGTACCAGAGCCCGAGGTACGGCAGCCGGGCCGGATCCCAGGACAGCCGCAGCCCGCGCCCGTCCGGCCGCTGCAACGCGACCGTGCCGACCGCGTCCGCCGGCGACAGATAGACCTTGCGGCCGGTGCCGGGCGGCACGGAGTCGATCATGGCCGCCGCCGCGGTCCAGCGCCGCTCCGTCCCCTGTTCCGGGTAGACGTCGATCACCCGCTCGATCCCGGCCGGCAATTCGATCATGGTCCCGGGCGGTGCCAGGAACTGCGGGTGGGCGGCCCAGAGGAACGGCAGTTCGCGATCCGCGGTCACCCGGTAGCGCAGCTCCAGCCCGGTCGCCGTCGACAGCACCGCCCGCCGGAATCCGTACGGCAGCGAGGATCCGGCCGCTTCCATGATCGTTCCGTCGCCCACCGACCAGGTCGCCGTCCAGAGGTCACCATGATCAGGAACCTCGGTGCCGTCGGCCAGCCGGCCGGCGTCGATGGTCGGCGCGCACTCGTCCCAGCCGCACATCTCGGCCGCCTCGAAGGCGTCCCCCGGCCGGGCCGGCGGCGGCAGCGGGTCGGGCGGGCCGAGCAGCCACTCCACGCCGTCGCCGTCGCGCAGGCTGACGATCTTGCCGCCCCGCCCGGGCACGATGATCATGGACAATCCGGGGCCGTTGATCATGGTCGCCGGCTCGTCGTACCACAGCGTCACGGGATCACTCCAGAGAGTCAGCTCGGGCCGACCTGCGTCGAGATGGCGTCGACGATCAGGGATTCAGGCCGGTGAAGTGGGCGGCGAAGGCGAGCAGGTCGGCGCTCTCCTCGGCGATCTTCGCGGTCGGCTTGCCCATCCCGTGGCCGGCGTTGGTCTCGATCCGGGTGAGGATCGGGGCGTCGCCGGCCTGGGCCTGCTGCAGAGTCGCGGTGAACTTGTGGCTGTGCAGCGGCACCACCCGGTCGTCATGATCACCGGTGATCACCAGTGTCGCCGGATAGCTGGTCCCGGGCCGCACGTTGTGCAGCGGCGAGTACGCCAGCGCGGTGGCGAAGTCGTCCGCATCGTCCGGGTTGCCGAAGTCGGAGACCCAGGCGGCGCCGACGGTGAACTTGTGGAACCGGAGCAGGTCCAGCACGCCGACCGCGGGCAGCGCAGCGGCGGCCAGGTCCGGCCGCTGGGTCAGCACCGCACCGACGAGCAGGCCGCCGTTGCTGCCGCCGTGCAGCGCCAGCCGGTCGCTGCTCGTCCTGCCGGTCTTGATCAGGTCCTCGCCGACGGCGATGAAGTCGTCGAACACGTTCTGCTTGGCGTCCAGGCGGCCGGCGTCGTACCAGTCGGTGCCGAACTCGCCACCGCCGCGCAGGTTCGCGATCGCCAGCGCGCCGCCGGCGGCCAGCCAGGCCGGCCAGATCGCCCGGTAGGACGCGAAGATCGGGATCTTGAAACCGCCGTAGCCGTAGAGCAGGGTCGGCCGCGGGCCGTCGGCCGCCGGCTCGGCGCCGGGCGTGATCAGGAAGTACGGCACCTCGGTGCCGTCCGCACTGACCGCACGGTGCCGGGCGACGGTGAACTCGGGCGGCGTCCAGGTCTCGCCGGTGTTGATCACCAGGCCGTCCAGCGCTTCGGTGCCGCCGGTCTCGGCGTCGATCGCGTACGCCCGGTTGGGCGAGACGACGGTGGACAGCCCGGCGAACGCCTCCCGCTCGCCGGCCTCGCCGTTGAGCGCGTTCAGGGCACCGCCGGCCAGGTCCAGCGGGCCGAGCTCGGCGCCGTCGAGGCCGAACCGGAGCACCACCGGCTGGGCGTCCTGGAGCACCTCGACCAGCAGCCCGTCGCCGGCCGCGACGACCGTGGACAGCGTCGTGTCGCGTTCCGGCACCACCTCGGTGAACGCCGGCAGCGCGTCCGGCTCCGGGGCGGTGATCGGGCACCGGACCACCCGGCCGCGCGGCGCGTCCAGGTCGGTGTGCAGCAGGATCTCGTCGCCGTCGACCCGGACGAAGGCGAACATCGCGTCCGGCCGGTCGATCAGCTTGATCGGCTCGCCGAGTCCGCTCACCCCGTCGGTGTCGGTGATCGGATAGGCCCAGAGCCGGTTCCGGTTCTCGGTGCCCTGCACCAGGTGCATGATCATCCACCGATGATCATGGGACGCCTCGACCCAGAACATCAGTTGATCATTGTCCGGGAACTCCAGGATCAGTTGATCTTGGTCCTGGGGCGCGCCGACCCGGTGCAGCTTCAGCTGGCCGCCGCCCTGGGCCGCGGTCTCGGTGCCGTCGGCCCGGCCACCGCCGGGGAAGTGCACGTACAGGTAGGAACGGTTGTCCGGCAACCATTCCGGCACACTGAACTTGGCCTGCTGCACGTCGTCCGCGAGGTCCTCGCCGGTGGCCAGGTCGCGGAGCAGGAACGTCCGCCAGTCACTGCCGCCCTCGCTGATCGAGAAGCCGATCGTGCCGCCGTCCGGGGACACCGTGTAGCCGGTCACGGCCGTGGTGCCGTCGGCGGCCAGCAGGTTCGGGTCCATGATCACCCGGCCGCCCTCGAGCAACTCGGGCAGTGAGTCGGCGACGAAGATCACGTCCTGGTTCTGGGCACCGTCGTTGCGGCCGACCAGGTAGTGGCCGCCGCGCTTCGCCGGGGTGCCGGCCCGCGGCCGTTCCAGGATCCGGCCCATCGCCCCGCGGAACCAGTCCCGGCCGGGCAGCCCGGACAGGAACGCCTCGGTGACCTCGTTCTGCCGGGACACCCAGTCGACCGTCTCGGCCGAGTCGGGATCCTCCAGCCAGCGATACGGATCGGCGATCGGCCGTCCGTGCAGGGTCTCGATCAGGTCATCGCGCCGCGTCGTCGGATAGTCCACGACGGAAGGCTAACCCGACGACTGATCGGTGCCCGGCCCGAGCCGGGCGAAGGCGGCCCGGGCCCGCTCGACGAACCGCCGGACCAGCTCCCGGTCCTTCCGGCCCGTGGCGTCCTCCAGCCCGGTGTGGGCGTCGACGGCCGCGGGCCCGACCTGGTCGATCGCGGCCGCGACGTTGTCGGGCGTCAGCCCGCCGGCCAGCATCACCGGGCGCGGCGAACTGCGGACCAGCTCGGCGCTGACCGCCCAGTCATGGACCAGCCCGGTCGCCCCCTCCGCACCGGTGGCCGGATTGAACGTGTCCGTGATGTACAGGTCGACCCACTCCGCGGTCTGCTCGACGGTCCGGGCCAGGGCGGCGTCGTTGTCGCCGCGGACGACAAGGCTCTTGAGCACGGTCAGTTCGGGATCGTTCCGCTTCAACGTACGGAGCTCGCCCGGCGCCACCTCCGCGTGCAGCTGCACGGTCCGGGTGCCGAGCTTGCGGCAGAACGCGCTGATCTCGCCGGCCTCCACCTCGTAGGTGATCAGCACGCCGCGCCCCGGTGGCCGGATCCCGGCCATCACCTCGGCCGCCTCGTCCTCCGAGAGATCCTCCTGATTCACCGGGAGGCGCAGCGGGAAACCCAGCCAGTCGACCCCGCAATCGACGAGCAACTCGGCCTCCGTGGCGTCGATCACGCCGGCGACCTGGATCAGTCCTGCCATCGCCACAGGGTACGTCTCACGGTCCGAGAAGCCGGTTTCCCCGCCGGCGACTCGCCTACTGTCGTGTCGAGCTATTCCCGTCCCGCCACTAGGAAATGCGAGCCATGACCTCGTCCCTCGAACTGCCCCGGCTGCGTACGGTGATCACGCCGGCGGCCACCTCCTGCGCCGCCCCGGTCCCCGAGCCGCAGCAGCCGGTCCGCCGGGTGCCGCTGGTGATCTTCGGCCTGCTCGCGGTCGGCGTCGCCGCGTACGTGACGGCGGTGCACGGCCTGCCGCAGGGGCTGCTGTTGATCATCGGGATCGGGCTCGGGTTCGCCCTGTTCCACTCCCGGTTCGGCTTCACGTCGGCCTGGCGGCAGCTGATCGCGGTCGGCAACGGCCAGGGCCTGCGGGCGCACGCCCTGCTGCTGGGTACGGCCGCGACGCTGGTGATGTTGATCGCCGCGAACGGCTGGACCCTGTTCGGCAGCACGCCGAGCGCCAACCCCGGCCAGATCGGGCTGCCGCTGTTCGTCGGTGCCGCGGTCTTCGCGATCGGCATGCAGCTCGGCGGGGCCTGCGCCTCGGGCACCCTGTTCGCGGTCGGCTCCGGCCAGACCTCGATCGTGATCACGCTGTTCGGCTTCATCGTCGGCTCGGTGATCTACACGGCCGGCTACCCGGCCTTCACCGGCTGGCCGCAGGTCCCCGGCGTCGCCCTCTCCGATCATGTCGGCTGGTTCGGCGCCTGGGCGATCACGATCGCGGCGCTGGTGATCATCGTCGTCGTCACCCGGCTGGTCCAGCGTCGCCGCAACCCGCCGCCCACCGATGTCGTACCGACGGCGCACGGGCTGAGCCGGATCGTCCGGGGCTCCTGGCCGATCCTGGCCGGCGCGGTGGTGCTCGGTGTGCTGGCCGGTGCGGTCTTCCTGGTCTCCGGCGGCACCTGGGGCGTCACCTACGCCTTCGGCCTGTGGGGCGCGAAGTTCCTGCAGCTGTTCGGTTTCCAGCCCGAGCTGTGGACCTTCTGGCAGCAGCCGGCCAACGCGAAGGCGCTCGCCGCGTCGGCCTGGCAGGACAAGACGACCCTGACCGACGTCGGCATCATGATCGGCGCCGGCATCGCCGCCGCCGCGGCCGGCGCCTGGAAGCTGCACACCCGGATCCCCTGGCGGACGGCCGTGGCCGCCCTGCTCGGCGGGATCCTGATGGGCATCGGCGCCCGGCTGGCCGGCGGCTGCAACATCGGCGCGTACCTCGGCGGGATCAGCCGCGGCAGCCTGCACGGCTGGCTCTGGGCCGTCTTCGCCCTCGGCGGCACCTGGGTCGGGCTCCGGCTCCGGCCGCTGTTCGGCCTGGGCAACCCGAAGCCGAACGACAGCATCTGCTGACGACGGTGCGCCGTACGCGTCCGGATGATCATCGGAGTTCCCGATACCGGTAGCTCCGGGCCCGGGCGCTGATCAGGGGCACGATCTTGTCCGCGAGGACGGCGACCCGGGCCCACGTCTCCGGGTCCGAGACCTGCAGCCGGAACCGCGAGTAGAAGAACAGCCAGTCGGCGGCGACCTCGACATCGAGATCGCTCGCATGATCGATCAGCAGCGCCATCACGTCGGGCGTGAAGACGTAGAACGCGTCGGCCCGGTGCTGCGGCCGGCAGTAGAGGGTGAAGGACTCGTCCATCACGCCGTCGAGGGTCTGGATCCGGTCCGCCGCGCCGAACTCGCCGAGATCACCGGGCTCCGTCTCGTCGATCCGCGAGTTCAGCAGCAGGTGCGGCAGCACGCCGGGCAGCGAGAACGCCAGGTACCGCCAGGTGTGCAGCTGCTGGTCCTCGCCGGCGCCGGTGAGGTAGCTGTGCGTCCCGCAGTCGAAGTACAAGCCGGAGGGCGACGCGATCCGATGCGTCGTGTCCCGGCCGAGGCCGGCCTTGAAGATGATGCCCGGGAAGTCCGCGGGCTGGCTCCGCGGCGCGTACTCGAGCTGGTTGGCGGCGGCGAACCGCTCGCACCGCAACAGTTCCCGCCAGGGCGCGAGGCCGATGGCACCGCCGTCGCGGAGCAGGACGATCCCGACGGCCACCACGAGCAGCAAGGCCGCGCCGCCGACCGCTACTGCCACTCCGAGCGGCGCTCCGAATCCCGCCGTCGCCACCTGCCCCGCCAGGATCGGGAGCAGGACGGCCGCACCGAACCAGGTGACGAACCGGCGCACGGGGACCCGGTCGGCCTCGCCCAGGGCGCCCGACTCCGCCAGCTGATGGCGAAACCGCCGAACCTCCACCGCGCCCACCGGCTCCCGCAACGGGCCCGTGTCGAAGGTCCTGGCCATGCCCACCATTTCCTTGATCAGCTTCGCGCCCGCGGATGTGGTTCTGCCAGCACCCTAGGAACCGACCGTCCGACCCGGCCACCGATCGACGGCGGCAAATGCCAATGTCCTCATTGCGTACGGCAATCCGTCGACGTAGCCGGCCTCGCCGGCCCTGACCACCGGCCGCCAGAAATTCTCGACGAATTTCGCGGATCGCCTGACGACCTTCTCCGGAGCACGTACAGTTGAAACTGCAAGGGGTGTGGAGTTGATCCGGCGTGACCCGCAGCGCGCCGCGATCCTCCACATCCCTTCTTCTTCGTCCCGGGCGTCAGGGCACCGGGAACTCGGCCGGCGGGCCCTCACCGGTGGCGCCGTCGACAGCCTCGCGCAACAGGTCGGCGTGGCCGGTGTGCCGGGCGTACTCCTCGATGGTGTCGCTGAACCTCCGCCGCAGGCTCATCCCGCCCTCGGCGGTGGTGTCCAGACCGGACGCCGCGAGGGCGCCGGCGACCGATTCGCGCGAGCGATGTACCGCCCGTACCCAGAGATCGCGGAGCGCCTCGGGGTCGTCCTGCTGCGCCGAATCCCAGGCCCAGGACTCCCAGGTGGAGTCGTGGTCGATGCCGCGGAACTCGGGCAGCAGGTCCGCGCCGGCCAGCCCGGCCTGGAACGCCCGCTCCTCGCAGAGCGCCAGGTGCTTGAGCAGGCCGCCGAGCGTGATCGCGGACGGGCCCAGCCGTAACCGCAGGCCGTCCGCGTCCACGCCCCAGCACTTCCAGGCGAACGTACGGCGGTTGCGCTCCAGGGTGATCAGCGCGGTCTGGAGTTCGTCACCGGCCAGGAAGATCGCGACGTCCCACGCCGGCGGTCGCCCGGGAACGAACCCCGGTGCGCTCGCCGGCGGTGGCGGTGAAGTCGAGTTGGTGTCCATGCCGGGCACGGTAGAACCGCACCCGGACGAACGACTTCCGGAATCTGCGCGCGATCAGCAGGCGGCCAGGGCCTCGGCCAGGCCGGGCTTCCAAGGAGCGACCGTCTCCAGCATCGCCACCACGGTCGCCGACTTCGAAGCCCAGCCGAAGTAGCGGCCCAGGGTCGCGCAGGCGGCGTCGTGCTCCTCCTGCGACCCGGCGGCCGTGGCGTCGGTGACCAGCACGCAGGAGAAGTCGCGCATGTAGCCGTCGCGCATCGTCGACTCGACGCAGACGTTCGTGTCCACCCCGGCGATGATCAGGGTCTCCCGGCCGAGCGCCCGGAGCCGCAACTCCAGGTCGGTGCCGACGAAGGCGCTGAACCGGTGCTTGGTCACCTCGAGGTCTTCCGGTCCCGGCTCCACCCCGAAGTACTCGGCGCCCCAGGTCCCGGTCACACAGAACGGGTTCCGGACGTCCCGCCGCCGGTAGGCCCAGGCCGGCGAGGTGGTGGTGTGGTCGTGCTCGGTCCGGACGAAGATCACCGGAGTCGAAGCCTGGTGGGCGGCGTCGATCAGCCGCTGTACGGCCGGCAGGATCGCCGTCCGCCGGGTGACGTCACCGCCGTTACGGACCTCGGCCCCCTGCCAGTGGCAGTAGTCGTTCTGCAGGTCCACCACGAGTAGTGCACTCTTCGACCAGTCCAGGTCGGTCGTCCAATCGGACATCATGGTCCGCCCTCCTCCCCGACGAGCCCGCTGCCGTCGTCAATGCCATCGTCAGCGGGTCCGGTGTCGTGGTGGTTAGGGCATGATTTCAGCCTGGTTAATCCGTGCGACGGACGACGCTGCAGGATGGTCGCGTGGCGTACCCCTCCGAAGTCCTCTACGAACCGATCGCCGGCGCCACCGTCGGGGTCTGGCGGGTCGACGTGCCCGGCGGTTCGATGGTGCTCAAGCGGATCCACTGCGGCTCCTCCGGCGACCAGCGCTGGCCGACCAGCGCGGACCCGGCGAGCAACTACTACTGGCGTCGCGAGGCCGACCTGCTCGCCCCCGACAGTGCGCTCCGGGCGGCGCTGGACGGGGTGCCAGGCGGGATCCGGCCGGTCCGCTGCCACGGCGTCTTCGACCGGCCGGACGACACGGTGGCGCTCTGGCTGGAACATCTCACCGGGGAGTACGGCGCTCGCTGGGCCCCGGCCCGCTACCGGACCGTCGCCGCCCAGCTCGGCCGCACCCAGGCCGCGCTCACCGAGTCCGCGCTGCTGGCGGCGCCCGAACTGTCCCGGACCTGGCTGCGGGAGCACGTCGCCCTGCACCGGGACGAGGAGGCCCTGGCCCGGCCCGAAATCTGGCAGCCGGCGCTGGCCGCCGGGCTGTTCGGACCGGACGTCCCGGACCGGATGAACGCCCTCTGGGCCGAGCTGCCGGCCTGGCTGGACCGGGTCGAGGCACTGCCCCGGACGCTGACCCACTTCGATTTCCATCCCGGCAACCTGTTCGACGCCGACGGCGAGTCGGTGGTGATCGACTGGGCGTACGCAGGCGTCGGGCCGGTCGGCCTCGACCCCGCCTGCCTGGCGCTCGAGGCGATCTACGACCACCACCTCGACCCGGACCTGCTGCCCGAGCTGTTCGACCTGGTCGTGGACGGTTACGCCACCGGCTACCGGCAGGCCGGCGGGCTGCTGGACGCGGCCGCGATCCGGCAGGCCATGATCATCACGGTCGCGGTCAAACTCGGCTGGACCGTACCCGCGCTGCTGGAGGCGGTCGCCGAGAACCGGGCCACCCTGAACGGGGCGCCGCTGGCCGAGGGCGCCC
Source organism: Microlunatus sp. GCM10028923 (assembly GCF_042666975.1). Lineage (NCBI taxonomy): Bacteria > Bacillati > Actinomycetota > Actinomycetes > Propionibacteriales > Propionibacteriaceae > Microlunatus > Microlunatus sp. GCM10028923. The sequence continues at coordinate 67,488 of NZ_JBHTFF010000008.1, forward strand.
GGGCCTGGGCCGCCGCCGGAAATCTTCTGTTGAATCTCGTCGATGATGTCGACGAGCGGGGATCGGCACCGACGTCGCAGACGAAGAGGCCGCCAGCCGGCGCCGTGACCATCGAGGAGAAACCATGAAGTACCTCATCCTGATCCACTCCAACCCGCAGCCGTGGGGCCACCCGACGCCCAACTTCCTGCCCGAGTACCAGGAGCTGACCGCCGAGCAGCGGGACACCCTGAACGCCGACTTCGACCAGCTGCTGACCGAGCTGCACACCAACGGCGAACTGGTCAGCGGCCAGGCGCTCGGCGACCCGACCACCTCCCGGCTCTTCCGCTGGGCCGACGGCAAGCCGCTCGTCACCGACGGCCCGTACTCGGAGGCGAAGGAGCACCTGGCCGGGTTCTTCCTGATCGACGTCGAGACCCAGGCCCGCGCCGAGGAGATCACCAGCCGGTTCTCCGGGCCCGGCGAGACCGTCGAACTGCGGCCGCTGATGGGCCCGGGCGGCGACGACTGATCATGACCGGCGACGGCGGCATCGGTGACGTGTGGCGGCGCGAGTCGCCGCACGTCCTGGCCGCCCTGCTCCGTCGGTACGGGGACCTGGGCGACTGCGAGGACGCCGCGCAGGAGGCCGCCGAGGCCGCGGCCGCCCAGTGGCCCGTCGAGGGCGTACCGGACCGGCCGCGGGCCTGGCTGATCCGGGTCGCGTCCCGGCGCCTGATCGACCGGTTCCGGTCCGACCAGGCCCGGGCCGGCCGGGAGACCGCCGTCGGCACCGCAAGGCCGAGCGACGCCGACCTGGCTCCGGCCGCCGACGTACCGCCCGGCACCGACGCCGACGACACCCTCCGGTTGATCATGCTCTGCTGCCATCCGTGCCTGAGCCGGCCATCCCAGGTCGCGCTCACGCTGCAAGCAATGGCGGGCCTGTCCACCGAGCAGATCGCCGCCGCCTACCTGGTGCCGGCCCGCACCATGGCGCAGCGGCTGACCCGGGCCCGGGCGACCCTGCGCGAGGCCGGCGCCCGGTTCGAACTGCCCGGACCCGACGAGTGGCCGGAGCGGATCGCCGCCGTGCTCGACGTCTGCCACCTGATGTTCAACGAGGGCTACACCCGCAGCGGCGGCGACGCGTTGCTGGACATCACGCTGACCAGCGAGGCGATCCGGCTGACCCGGCAGCTCCGGGAGGCGCTTCCCGATCATGACGAGGTCGCCGGAGCACTCGCGCTGATGCTGCTCACCGAGGCCCGGGCCGGAGCGCGTACGGATGCCGCGGGCGATCTGATCCCGCTGGCCGACCAGGACCGCGGACTGTGGGACCGGGCATTGATCACCGAGGGCGTGGCGATCTTGGAGCGCGTGCTGCCGCGCGGCCCGGTCGGCCGCTACCAGCTGTCCGCCGCGATCGCCGCCGTGCACGCCGAGGCGCCGACGGCCGCCGACGTCGACTGGCTGGAGATCAGCCTGCTGTACGGGATGCTGGACCGGGTCGCACCGAGCCCGGCCGTCACGCTGAACCGGGCGGTCGCGGTCGGCGAGTCCCTCGGACCCGAACAGGGCCTGATGATCATCGACGAACTGCTGCGGGACAAGGCCATGCAGCGCCACCATCGCGCCCACGCCGTCCGCGCCCACCTGCTGGAGCGCGCCGGTGATCTTCCCGCAGCCGCCGAGGCCTACCGCCGGGCGGCTCAGCTGACCACCAGTCTCCCCGAACAGCGCTACCTCAACCAGCGCTACCTCGAGGCGACTCAAGGCACCGACTCCCCCGCGCCCTGAGCCCACCCGACAGGATCTATGCACACTCGCATGGATAGTCAGTTAGACTGATTCATTAGCAGTGCTAACTGATTTCCTGGGGAAGGATGACTTCGGTGTCGAAGATCGCCAAGTGGGAGGTGTTCGAGGCGACGCTGTCGACCTCGGCCGAGTATCAGAACCCGTTCCTCGAGGTGGACGTCCGGGCCGTGTTCGCCGGCGCGGGCGAGGAACACCGGGTGGACGGCTTCTACGACGGCGTCGAGGACGGCCGGCACGTCTGGCGGGTCCGGTTCGCGCCGACCGCGGAGGGCCGCTGGACGTACCGCACCGAAGCAGACGATCCGGAGTTGATCACCAGCGGCGAGTTCACCTGCACGCCGGCGATCTCCGGCGGTGCGCTACAGGTGAGCGGCACCTTCGGCAACTGGTTCCAGCGCCAGGACGGCAGTTTCCCGTTCATCGCCAACGACGGCTGGTATCCGCACGTCGCCAACCGCTCCCGCAAGGCCGACGTCGCGCCGACCACGACCTACCGGCCACCGCCCGGGAAGCGGGACGGCGAGCTGGCCTTCGAGGACGTCGACTTCCAACAGCCCAGCGAGACCGACTGGCTGACCTACCTGGACATCCTGGCCGAGCACAAGATCAATCTGATCATCGACATCGGCCAGCTGTACGCCCGCCAGTCGACGATCACGGACACCTCGTTCCGCTGGCCGTGGAAGGTGATCGACCCGGCCACGAACAAGATCGACAAGGACCGGTTCAACCTCGACTTCTACCAGCGCCATGATCGACAGCTCCGGTACGCGAAGGAGAAGGGGATTTTCTTCGCCCTGGAACTGCTCTACGACAACTCGGTGGTCCGGCCGCGGGAGTGGGACCACCATCCGGTCAACGTCGCCAACGGCGGCTGGCTGCAGGGCAACGAGGCCGGTGTCGGCTGGAACGCGATGTTCGACCTGGACAACGCGACCCACGTCGAGCACACCCGGCGCTACGTCCGCTACACCTGGGCCCGCTACGGCGCCTTCTGGAACGTGATCTGGTCGCTCGGCTCGGAGAACGGCAACCTGGCCAAGATCAACGACGAGCGGCTGCCGCAGGCCTTCATCGATCCGGCGATCCCCGCGGCCTGGTACTCCTACTGGGCCGACTACCTGAACCGGCGCGACCCGTACGGGCGGCTCAAGTCGTTCGGCGACGCGGGCCGGCAGGAGCTGATGGTGACGACGGCGTACAACAACTTCATCGTCACCCAGGACCCGCGCAATTACCCGAAAGATGATCAACGGGACTGGTACCGGGCCATGAACGCGTTCGGCGAACTGATGTGGAAGTTCGGCCGGCCGGTCGTGATCGGGGAGATGACCGCCGGCAACAACGGCCGCTACGACGCGGAACGACGGCTCTACTGGATCGCTCTCACCGCCGGTTACGCGATGGGACGCTGCGACCGGCACTACCCGACCGTGGTCGACGGGCAGCTGGGCGAGACGGTCAAGTTCGGCCTGGCCGGGGTGCCGCCGATCTATGCCGACATCCGGCGGCAGGCCGAGTTCGTGGAGTCACGGGGTGTCAGGTTCTGGCGGATGCGACCGAACGACCGCCTGGTCGACACCGCCGATGATCTTGTCTACTGCCTGGCCGCCGAGGACGAGGAGTACCTGCTCTACTTCCCCTGCGGCGGTACGGCCACGCTGACCACCCCGGCCGGCCGCGCCGAGTGGTTCAACCCGCGTACCGGCGATTCACACTCCACCGTCGAACTCTCCGGCGGAAGGCAGGAGTTCAGCGCCCCCGACGACGAGGACTGGGTGCTCCACGTGATCACGCAGCCGTAGCCACCGGGCCCAGGGCGCGGATCACTCGGTCGCCAACCGACCGAGGATCTCGGCCGCCTCGACCAGGACGGCGCGTTGATCGGCGGGGAGCTTGCGGATCCGCGAGGTGAGCCAGGCGTCGCGCTTGGCGATCGTCTCCCGGACCACCGCGGAGCCGGCGTCGGTGATCACGATGTTGGAGCGCCGGCGATCCTCGGCGTCGGCGTCGCGGCGCAGATAGCCCCGCTCCTGCAGGTAGTTGACGGTCCGGTTCATGGACGGCGCCGTGACCCGCTCCCGTTCGGCCAGCGCCGACAGGGTGTGCGGCCCGAACCGATTGAGGACGGCGAGCACCCCGAACTGGGTGTCGCTCAGTTCACCGTCGGACTTCTCCAGCCGGAGCCGCCTGGACAGCCGGAACACCGCCAGCCGGACCTCGGTCCCCTGCCTCGCGATCGACGCACTCATCCCGGGAGCATAGTGCCGCGCCGCCACTCCGAATCCCAACCCGCACGAGATTCCTGGGACGCGGTCGCCAGTCCCTTAGCCCAGCTAACCGCCGGTGGGCCGGAACCGTCCTTGACACAGCGAGCACCACCGCCATACCGTGAGAGGGCATGAAAATGCGTTGCCGCGTATATATTCATCCTCGCCGACGCACACCATTCAAGGAGGAACTGTGTCTTCAACGTTGATGGCGACGCGCCCGCGAAGAGTCGGACTCGCGGTCGCGACGGGGGCGGCGATCTTCTCGCTGGTCGCCTGTGGCGGCGGAGGAGGTACGGCGAGCGGCGGCGAGACGTTCGACTACCTGGCGGCCAACGAGGGCTCGCAGATCCGCGACGAGATCACCCGGCTGTCGGAGAAGGAGTGCGCCGCCCAGCAGGAGGCGATGCCGCTCAAGATCGAAACCCTGCCGCAGGGCGACGTGAACCAGCGGATCACCTTGCTGGCCAGCCAGGACGCGCTGCCGGAGATGTTCATCGGGTCCACCTCCGAGCTCAAGCCCGGCGGTGCCATCGGCGACGACGAGGTGACGCTCGACCTGGAGAAGAAGCTCACCGAGCTCGGTGTGATCGACGACGTGCTGCCGGCCGCCGCGTCCACGGTGAAGAACATCTACGGCGGCCGGTTCGCGTCGCTGCCGTACCAGTTCAACATCGAGGGAGTCTTCTACAACAAGAAGATGTTCGCCGACCTCGGCATCGAGGAGCCGAAGACCTGGGGCGATCTGATCACCGCGTCGGACAAGATCAAGGGCTCGGGCAAGCAGGCCATCGTGGTGTCCGGCGACCAGGCCTGGACGATCCTGCGCTGGGTCGGCAACTACCTGTTCCGCTCGCTCGGCCCGAACGCGATGAAGGACGTCGGCGAGGGCAAGGCGAAGCTCACCGATCCGCAGTACGTCGAGGGCATCGAGCAGGTCGCCGCACTGCAGAAGTATCTCGGCCCGGGCACCGCGACGATGGACATCCAGACCGCGACCAATCAGCTGCTCACCGGCGAGGCCGGCATGATGTACAACGGCAGCTGGATGCTGGCCAGCATCAACGATCCGGAGCTGAACAAGCTCGGCCCGGAGGCCTTCGGGTTCATGCCGTTCCCCGCGGTCGAGGGCGGCGCCGGCAGCATCGAGCAGTACCCGGCCAACACCGGCGCACCGACCGCGCTGTCGACCAAGCTCTACAACGACGAGGTCGGCGGCTGGCTCACCTGCATCGCGGAGAACTTCGGCTCCAGCGCGATGAACAACCAGGGCGTGATCTCCGGGTTCAGGACCAACCAGCCGGTCGAGGACGTACCGGCGCTGACCCAGGACGTCCAGAAGATCATCAGCAGCACCACCGAGACCCTGACCTGGTTCGAACAGCCGCTCGGCCAGCGCGCCGGCGCGGCGGCCGGCGAGAACGCGGTGCCGTTGGTCACCGGCGGCATGACGGCGGCCCAGTTCGCCGAGACCGTACAGGCTGCCGTGGACGAGGACCTGGCGAAGAAGCGCTGAAGATGAACTCTGTCCTCGCCGACAAGAAGACGGTGCTGATCCTGCTCGGACCGGCGCTGCTCTGCTACACCCTGGTCAAGCTGGTGCCGGTGGTCTGGTCGTTCGGATTGTCCTTCTTCGAGGGCAATATGCGCGGCTTCGACTTCGTCGGGCTGGGCAACTTCGCCGCCCTGTTCAGTGACGCCGAGCTCGGCGCCGCGATCTTGTTCAGCCTGAAGTACTCGGTGGTGATGACCGTCGGCCAGGTGCTGCTCGGCTACCTGCTGGCGCTGTTCTACGTCTTCATCCTCAGAAGATCATCCGCCTTCGTCCGGGCGATCATCTTCTTCCCCACCGTGTTGCCGACAGTCGCCGTCGCGCTGCTGTTCACCCGGCTGTTCGAGGTGGCGCCCCAGACCGGTCCGATCAACGCCGGCCTGAACCTGTTCGGGATGTCCTCGATCGACTGGCTCAGCCAGCCGGACACCTCGTTCCTGGTGATCGTGATCATGGAACTCTGGGGTTCGATGGGCTTCTTCGCGGTGCTGCTCTACGCCGGGCTGCTGGACATCCCGGAGGAGCTCCTCGAGTCGGCCCGGATCGACGGCGCGAACGGCCTGCAGCTGGTTCGGCGGATCATCCTGCCGCTGTCGGCGCCGGTGCTGCTGTCGGCCGTGATCTTCAGCTTCAACGGCACCCTGAAGGTGTTCGACTCGGTGTTCGCCCTGACCAACGGCGGTCCCGGGACGTCGACCCAGCCGCTGACGCTCTACATGTACAAGACGACCTTCAGCTTCCAGGACTACGGGTACGGCTCCACGCTGGCCGTGGTGCTGACCGTGATCTGCCTGGTCGTCACGCTGGTGATCTTCGGCCCGGCCCGCCGGGACCGGACGGAGGCCTGATCATGACCACCCTTGACCTCGACCGTCCGGCCGCCACGGTGGCGCCCCGCCGACCGCCGGCCCGGCGCCGCCGCCGGCTCACCGCCCGCCGACTCCGGACCGCGATCCCGGCCTGGATCGGGATCGCCGTCCTGATGATCATCGGCATCTACCCGGTGCTCTGGCTGTTCCTCAGCTCGTTCAAGACCCAGCGCGAGTTCATCCAGGAGTCGACGTTCGCGCTGCCGGAGTCGTTCAACGTCGACAACTACGTCCAGGCCTGGACCACCGGCAACATCGCCCGCAACTTCCTCAACTCGGCGATCGTCACCGCACCGTCGCTGACGCTGACCCTGCTGTTCGGCGTGGGCGCCGCGTTCGCGATCGAGATCATGCGCTGGCGCGGCCGCAACCTGACCCTGCTGCTGTTCGTGTCCGGCATCATGATCCCCGGCCAGATGATCTTGATCCCGCTCTTCATGGCGTACTTCAAACTCGGCATCAGCGGCACCTACTGGCCGATGATCATCACCTACACCGGGCTGGGCATGCCGCTCACCGTGTTCCTGATGGCCGCCTACTTCCGGGCGATCCCGCGCGAGGTCTTCGAGGCCGCGACCATCGACGGCGCCAGCATGCTCCGCTCGTTCTTCGCGATCGGGCTGCCGATGGTCCGCAACTCGCTGTTCACCATCGGCCTGGTGCAGTTCCTCCGGATCTGGAACGACCTGCTGATCGCCCTGACCTTCACCACCAACCCGGACCTCCGCCCGATCCAGGCCGGCCTGCTCAACTTCAGCGGCGAGTACGGCCAGGTCAACTACGGCCCGCTCTTCGCCGGCATCTGCATCAACGTCTTCGGCCTGCTGGTCCTGTTCGTGATCTTGAACCGCCAGATCATGAAGGGCCTGACCAGCGGAGCCCTGAAGGGCTAGCCGGCTGTCGCGGGCGCCAGGACCGACGCCGAGTGGACGCTTCGGGCAACTACCGGCGTTCGGAAGTGCCCTTTGCGTCCACTCAGCGGAACTCGGCTGACGGCCCGCGGCCGCGCGGGCTCAGCCGCGGTCGGCGAGGGCCTTGAAGATGCGCTCGGAGACCTCGTCGACGCTGCCCAGGCCGTTCACGGTGACCAGCAGGCCGCGTTCGGCGTAGCCCTCGAGGAGGGGGGCGGTCTCGTCGATGTACTTCTGCTGCCGGATCCGGATGGCTTCCGTGGAGTCGTCCGAGCGGCCCTCGATCTCGGCCCGCTTGGACAGCCGGGCGACGACCTCGTTCAGCTCGGCCTCGAGGGCCAGGACGGCGTCCAGGGCACGGCCGTGATCGGTCAGCATCTGGTCCAGCGCGGCCACCTGGGGCATCGTGCGCGGGTAGCCGTCCAGCAGGAAGCCGGGATCGACGTCGGGCTGCTCGAGCCGGTGCGCCACGATCTGGTTGGTCAACTCGTCGTCGACGTAGCCGCCGGAATCCAGGATCGGCTTCACCCTGAGGCCGAGCTCCGTCTCGGCCTGTACCTCGGCGCGGAAGGCGTCGCCGGTCGAGATCGCCGGGATCCCGTAGTGCTCGGCGATGCGTTTCGCCTGAGTCCCCTTGCCCGCGCCGGGCGGGCCCATGATCAACAGACGCATCAGCGTAGGAACCCTTCATAATTGCGTTGCTGGAGCTGGCTCTCGATCTGCTTCACCGTGTCCAGTCCAACGCCGACGATGATCAGAAGCGAGGTCCCACCGAACGGGAAGTTCTGGTTGGCCTCGAAGAGGATAAACGCCGCAGAAGGGATGAGGGCGATCAGGCCCAGATAGAGGGATCCGGGGAACATCAGCCGGGACAGGACATGCCGCAGGTAGTTCTCCGTCGGCTTGCCGGCCCGGATGCCCGGGATGAACCCGCCGTACTTCTTCATGTTGTCCGACACCTCTTCGGGATTGAAGGTGATGGACACGTAGAAGTAGGCGAAGAAGATGATCAGGAAGAAGAACGTCAGCAGATAGACCGGGTGGTCGCCACGGACGAAGTTGGCCGTGATCCACTCCGACTCCGGCGTATTGGGCCGGAACTGCGCGTACAGCGTCGGCAGGTAGAGCAGCGACGACGCGAAGATGACCGGGATGATGCCGGCCTGGTTGACCTTGATCGGGATGTACGTGGACGTACCGCCGAATACCCGGGTGCCGACCATCCGCTTCGCGTACTGCACCGGGATCCGGCGCTGCGACTGCTCGATGAAGACGACGCCCGCCATGATCACCAGGCCGATGGCGATGACGCCGAGGAACGTGGGCCAGCCCTTGGTCACCTGGAGGCCCCACAGGGCGGTCGGGATCACGGCAGCGACCTGGGTGAAGATCATCACCGACATGCCGTTGCCGACACCCCGCTCGGTGATCAGCTCGCCCATCCACATGATGATCGAGGTGCCCGCCGTCATGGTCAGGATCATCACGACGATCGGGAAGATGTAGCCGTCCGGATCGCTGGCCGGCGTCGAGTACAGAATGCCGGTACAGCCCGGGAACAGCTGGTCGTTCGCCGCCAGCGTGACGAAGGCGGTGGAGTTCAGCAGCGCCAGCACCAGGGTCAGGTACCGGGTGTACTGGGTGATCTTGGTCTGGCCGGCCTGGCCCTCCTTCTTCAGCGCCTCGAGCCGGGGAATGACCACCGTGAGCAGCTGCAGAATGATGCTGGCCGTGATGTACGGCATGATGCCGAGGGCGAAGATCGCCAGCTGGAGCAGTGCTCCACCGGAGAACAGGTTGATCAGCGAGTAGATGCCCGCCTGGTCGCCGCTCTGCGCCTGGTTGTTGCAGAACTCGACGCGGCCGACGTTGACGTTCGGCACCGGAATGATCGAACCCAACCGGAACAACGCCAGGATGCCCAGCGTGAAGAAGATCTTCTTCCGCAGATCCGGACTCCGGAATGCGTTCGCGAACGCTTTGAGCACTCCTCGCCCTCCCAATCTCTGTCCACCGCCGCCTGTTCAGCGCCGACTTCGCTGCCAACGGGCAACGGCACCGGACGACCCTATCAAGGGGTCGGCCGGCACCGAAGTCACACGTACAAGCGCCTACTACAGCTCGGTGACCGAGCCTCCGGCGGCCGCGATCTTGTCCTTCGCGGAGCCGGAGAACGCGTGCGCGCTCACCTGGATTGCGACCGAGATCTCACCGGTGCCGAGCACCTTGACCGGACGGTCCGGACGGACCGCACCGGCGGCGACGAGCTCGTCGACACCGATCGTGCCGCCCTCGGGGAACAGCGCGTTGAGCCGGTCCAGGTTGACCACCTGGTATTCGGTCCGGAACGGGTTCACGAACCCGCGCAGCTTCGGCATCTTGCGATGCAGCGGCAGGTTGCCGCCCTCGAAGCCCGGCCGGATGTTGTTGCGAGCCTTGGAGCCCTTGGTGCCGCGACCGGCGGTCTTGCCCTTCGAGCCCTCACCGCGGCCGACCCGCGTCTTGGCCGTCTTGGCGCCGGGAGCCGGACGCAGGTGGTGGATCCGCAGACCCGAACCACTCTGCACCTGGGCCTCCTCAGCTGCAGCCTTCTTGTCTGCAGTCTTTTCGGCCATGATCAGTCGACCTCCTCGACCTTGATCAGATGGGTCACCGTGGAGAGCATGCCCCGGATCTCCGGGCGGTCTTCCTTCACGGCGACATCACCGATGCGCTTCAGCCCCAGCGAACGGAGCGTGTCGCGCTGATTCTTCGCACGTCCGATGCCGGACTTCTCCTGCGTCACCTTGAGCCGCGGCATCACGCGTGCACCTCAGCCCGGGCCTTCAGGATGGCGGCCGGGGTCACGTGCTCGACCGACTTGCCGCGCCGCTTCGCCACCTGCTCCGGCTCCTCCAGCGACTGGAGGGCCTCGACGGTGGCGTGCACGACGTTGATCGCGTTGGCCGAGCCGAGCGACTTCGCCAGCACGTCGTGGACGCCGGCGCACTCCAGCACCGCGCGGGCCGAGCCACCGGCGATGACGCCGGTACCGGGCGAAGCCGGACGCAGCATGACCACGCCGGCCGCCTTCTCGCCCTGCACGGGGTGCGGGATGGTGCCCTGGATCCGCGGAACCTTGAAGAAGTGCTTCTTGGCGTTCTCGACACCCTTCGCGATCGCGGCGGGCACCTCCTTCGCCTTGCCGTAGCCGACCCCCACCGTGCCGTCGCCGTCGCCGACGACCACCAGTGCGGTGAAGCTGAACCGGCGACCGCCCTGGACGACCTTGGCGACCCGGTTGATCGCTACGACCTTCTCGATGTAATTGCTCTTGTCCTGCGCCTGGCCACGACGATCGTCCCGACCGCGACGCTCACCGCCACCGCCACCGCGGCGCTGCTGTGCACTCATCGCTCTTCCTTACTCTCGTCGTGTCCGACAGAAACCCAGACTGCCATCAGAAGCCCAGCCCGCCATCCCGGGCACCGTCGGCCAACGCCGCGATGCGCCCGTGATACTTGTGCCCGGCCCGGTCGAAGACGACCTGGGTCACGCCGGCGGCCTTGGCGCGGTCGGCGATGGCCTTGCCGACCTCCTTGGCCTTGTCGGACTTGTCGCCGTCGGCAACCCGCAGCGTCGACTCCATGGTCGAGGCCGACGCGAGCGTACGGCCTACCGTGTCGTCGATCACCTGTGCGGAGATGTGCCGGGCGGACTTCGTCACGACCAGCCGCGGCCGGGACGGGTCGCCGAAGATCTTCTTCCGCACGCGCAGCTGGCGCCGCAACCGGGAGGCGGTCTTGCTCGCCGTGTGCTTCCGGTGAGTCAGCGAAACAGCCATGTCACTTACCAGCCTTTCCAGCCTTGCGGCGGACGTGCTCGCCCGCGTACCGCACGCCCTTGCCCTTGTAGGGCTCCGGCTTGCGGATCTTACGAATGTTGGCTGCGACCTCGCCGACCCGCTGCTTGTCGATCCCCTGCACCGCGAACTTGGTCGCCGACTCGACGGTGAAGGTGATGCCCTCCGGCGCCTTCACGTGCACCGGGTGGCTGAACCCGAGCGCGAACTCGAGCTCGGCCGGGCCCTTGGAGATCACCCGGTAACCGACACCGACGATCTCGAGCTTCTTCTCATAGCCTTCGGTCACTCCGGTGACCATGTTGTTGACCAACGTCCGGGTCAGTCCGTGCAGCGACTTGCTCACTCGCTCGTCGTTCGGCCGGGACACCTCGAGCTGGCCGTCGTCGTTCCGTACGACCTTGATCGGCTCGGCGACCCGGTGCTGCAGCGAACCCTTCGGGCCCTTCACCTGCACCTGCTGGCCGTCGATGCTCACCTCGACGCCGGACGGAACAGTGATCGGCAGCTTGCCAATGCGTGACATGGCGATTCCTTCCTGATCTCGTCCGGTTACCAGACGTAGGCGAGGACTTCCCCGCCAACGCTCGCCCTGTGTGCCTGCCGGTCGGTCATCAGCCCGCCGGAGGTGGAAATGATGGCGATGCCCAGCCCGCCGAGCACCTTGGGCAGCCCGGTCGACTTGGCGTACACCCGCAGACCAGGCTTGGAGATCCGCCGCACGCCGGCGATGGACCGCTCCCGGTTCTGGCCGTACTTCAGGGTCAGGGTGAGCTTCTTGCCCACCTCGCCCTCCGCCGGGTCCTCGACCTCGTACGAGGCGATGTAGCCCTCACTGACCAGGATCTCCGCGATTCCCACCTTGATCTTGCTGTGCGGCATCGTCGCCGCGTCCAGGTAGGCCTGGTTGGCGTTGCGCAACCGGGTCAACATGTCCGCGATCGGATCTGTCATCGTCATAACGTCATCTTTTCTTTCTCAACGTGGTTTCCCGCGGCGACCGCCGGGGACCTTCGCTGTTGGTCAGTTGAGGGGTACGGCTTACCAGGACGACTTCGTGATGCCCGGCAGCTCGCCCTTGTGCGCCATCGAACGCAGGCACACCCGGCACAGCCCGAACTTGCGGAGCACGGCCTTGGGCCGGCCGCACTTCTGGCAGCGGGTGTATGCACGGACGCCGAACTTCGGCTTCCGGGCCTGCTTGACGCGCAGCGCGGTCTTCGCCATCAGGGTCTCCTTCAGTTCTGCCGGAACGGGAACCCGAGCTGCCGCAGCAGCGCCCGCCCCTCGTCGTCGGTCTTGGCCGAGGTCACGAAGGTGATGTCCATGCCGCGGACCCGGTCGATCTTGTCCTGGTCGATCTCGTGGAACATGACCTGCTCCGTGAGACCGAAGGTGTAGTTCCCGTTGCCGTCGAACTGCTTCGGCGACAGGCCGCGGAAGTCACGGATCCGGGGCAGCGCCAGGGTGAGCAGCCGGTCGGCGAACTCCCACATCCGGTCGCCACGCAGCGTCACGTGGACACCGATCGGCATGCCCTCGCGAAGCTTGAACTGGGCGATGGACTTGCGGGCCCGGGTCACCTGCGGCTTCTGGCCGGTGATGGTGGTCAGGTCGCGGGTCGCACCGTCGATCAGCTTCGAGTCACGGGCCGCCTCGCCGACGCCCATGTTCACCACGATCTTGAGCAGCCGGGGCAGCTGCATCGGGTTCGCGTAACCGAACTCCTCCTGCAGCGCCTTGGTGATCTCTTCGCGGTAGCGCAGCTTCAGCCGCGGGTTGGCGGCCTCGGTCGCGGTCGCGCTCATCAGATTTCCTCCCCGGTCTTCCGCGCGATGCGTACGCTGCGGTAGCCCTTGTATTCCTCGCCGTTCGGGCGACGCTTGGTCACCTCTTGGCGCTCGTACGCAACCCGGGTGACGACCTCGTCGCCATCGGCGTTCTTGACCAGCAGCTGCACGTTGGACGCGTGGATCGGAGCCTCCGAGGAGACGATCCCGCCCTTCGTGGTCTGCCGGCCCTGCGGCTGCGCGGACGTGTCGCGCAGGTGCCGCTTGACGATGTTCACGCCGGAGACGGTCACCCGCTGCCGGTTCGGGTCGACGGCGATGATCTCGCCGACGGCACCCTTGTCCTTGCCCGCGATGACCTTCACCCGGTCACCCTTGATGACGTGCAGCTTGGTCTGCGCGCGGGTCGTCGTCTTCTTCTCAGCCATTCTCAGATCACCTCAGGCGCGAGCGAGATGATGCGCATGAAGCGCTTCTCGCGGAGTTCGCGGCCGACCGGACCGAAGATGCGGGTGCCCCGCGGGTCTCCGTCGGCCTTCAAGATCACGGCGGCGTTCTCGTCGAACCGGATGTAGGAGCCGTCGGCCCGCCGCCGCTGCTTGACGGTACGGACGATGACCGCCTTGACGACCTCGCCCTTCTTCACGTTGCCACCCGGGATCGCGTCCTTCACCGTGGCGACGATGGTGTCCCCGATCCCGGCGTAGCGGCGACCGGATCCACCGAGAACCCGGATGCACAAGATCTCCTTGGCACCGGTGTTGTCGGCGACCTTAAGTCGCGACTCCTGCTGAATCATCCGTTCCTTCTTTCAGACATCCGCAACGCGGGACGAATCACTTGGCCTTTTCGAGGATGGCGACCAGCCGCCAGCGCTTCGTGGCGGACAGCGGGCGGGTCTCCATGATCCGCACGCGGTCGCCGACGCCGGCGCTGTTCTCCTCGTCATGAGCCTTCAGTCGGGCGGTCTGGCGGAGCACCTTGCCGTACAGCCGGTGCTTCACCCGATCCTCGACGGCGACGACGACGGTCTTGTCCATCTTGTCGCTGACGACGTACCCGTCGCGGACCTTGCGCCGGCCCCGCTCGGGAGCCTCGGCCGTGGTGTTCTCGGTGTTCACGTCACTCATCTCAGGCCTTCACCGTCTCCTCGGCCACGGCCGAATCGTCCTCGTCCACCAGGTCCGGGTCATCGACGATGCCGAGCACCCGCTCCTGCAGCACGGTGTAGACCCGTGCGATGTCCTTGCGGACCGCACGCAGCCGCCCGTGCGACTCCAGCTGTCCGGTCGCGGCCTGGAAGCGGAGCGTGAACAGCTCCTCCTTCAGCTCCTTGACCTTCTGATCGAGGTCACCGCGGCTCAGGCCGCGCAGCTCAGCTGCGGTGGTGGTCTTCGCCATCAGTTGTCACCACCCTCACGCTTGATGAAACGCGCCTTCATCGGCAGCTTGTGGATCGCCAGCCGCATGGCCTCGCGGGCCACATCCTCGGTCACGCCCGACAGCTCGAACATGACCCGGCCGGCCTTGACGTTCGCGATCCACCATTCCGGGGAACCCTTGCCGGAACCCATCCGGGTCTCGGCCGGCTTCTTGGTCAGCGGGCGGTCCGGGAAGATGTTGATCCACACCTTGCCGCCACGCTTCATGTGCCGGGTCATCGCGATACGCGCGGACTCGATCTGCCGGTTGGTGACGTAGTGGCCTTCCAGAGCCTGGATGCCGTAGTCGCCGAACGCCAGGGACGTGCCGCCCTTGGCCTGGCCGCCACGCTTCGGGTGGTGCTGCTTGCGGAACTTGGTCTTACGGGGCACCAGCATGGCTCACGCCTCCTGTCCTGCGGTGGTCGTCGCGGTCGCCGCGGCTTCGGCCGGTGCGGCGCTCGGGGCAGACTCGGTGGCGGCGTCGGACCGGCGACGGCCGCCCCGCTCGACGCGATCGGCGCGCGACGGACGGTCGCCACGACCGCGGCCCGGGCGGCGGTTGCCACCGGCTGCGGAACGAGCGGCCTTCTGCGCGGCGCGCTCGGCACGGGTGCCGGCCACGTCGCCCTTGTAGATCCAGACCTTCACGCCGATCCGGCCGAAGGTCGTCCGGGCCTCGAAGAACCCGTAGTCGATGTCGGCCCGCAGCGTGTGCAGGGGCACCTGGCCCTCGCGGTAGAACTCGGACCGGCTCATCTCGGCGCCGCCGAGACGACCCGAGCACTGGATCCGGATGCCCTTGGCGCCGGCCCGCATCGCGGACTGCTGCGCCTTGCGCATGGCCCGACGGAACGCGACCCGGGAGGCCAGCTGCTCCGCAACGCCCTGGGCGACCAGCTGCGCGTCGGTCTCGGTGTTCTTCACCTCGAGGATGTTCAGCTGCACCTGCTTGCCGGTCAGCTTCTCCAGCTGGCCACGGACCCGCTCCGCCTCGGCGCCGTTACGGCCGATGACGATGCCCGGCCGCGCGGTGTAGATGTCGACCCGGACCCGGTCCCGGGTCCGCTCGATCTCCACCGAGGAGATGCCGGCCCGCTCGAGGCCCTTGGTCAGCGCCTCGCGGATCTTGACGTCCTCGCCCACGTAGTCGGCGTACTGCTTGTCGGCGTACCACCGGCTCTTGTGGTCGGTCGAGATGCCCAGCCGGAAGCCGTGCGGATTGATCTTCTGACCCATGTCCTCAGGCCTCCTTGCTTTCCTTGGGCTCGACTACCACGGTGATGTGGCTGGACCGCTTGAGGATCCGGCTCGCGCTGCCCTTGGCGCGGGCCCGGATGCGTCGCATCGTCATGCCCTCGTCCACGAACGCCTGCGAGATGTAGAGGTCGTCACGGCGGAGGTTGTCGGTCTGCTCGGCGTTGGCGGCGGCGCTGGCCACCACCTTGTACACCGGCTCGCTCGCGGCCTGCGGGGCGAACTGCAGCGTGGCCAGGGCCTCGCTGACAGGCAGCCCGCGGACCAGGTCGACGACCCGGCGCACCTTGCTGGCCGAGATCCGGACCTGCTTCGCGATCGCGTACGAACCCGGGCGGTCACCGAGGAGGGTGGCGCGGCGGCTCGGCCGGGCCTTCTCTGCGTTGCTCATTGATTCCTTCTCCTCTTACCGCCGCCGGGACTTCCGGTCGTCCTTCTCGTGGCCCCGGAAGGTCCGGGTCGGCGCGAACTCGCCCAGCTTGTGACCCACCATCGAGTCGCTGACGAAGACCGGAACGTGCTTGCGTCCGTCATGCACAGCGATGGTGTGGCCGATCATGTCGGGCACGATCATCGAGCGCCGGGACCAGGTCCTGATCACGGTCTTGCTGCCCTTGGCGTTCTGAGCCTCGACCTTCTTGGCCAAGTGCTCGTCCACGAAGGGACCCTTCTTCAGGCTGCGTGGCATTGTTCACAAACTCCTGATCAGCGCTTCTTGCCGGTGCGACGACGGCGGACGATCTGGCGATTGCTCGCCTTGTTCTTGTTCCGGGTCCGGCCTTCCGGCTTGCCCCACGGGGAAACCGGGTGACGACCACCGGAGGTCTTGCCCTCGCCACCACCGTGCGGGTGGTCGACCGGGTTCATGGCGACACCACGGACCGACGGGCGCTTGCCCTTCCACCGGGAGCGACCCGCCTTGCTCCAGTTGATGTTGGACTGCTCGGCGTTGCCGACCTCGCCCACCGTGGCGCGGCAGCGGACATCCACCATCCGCATCTCGCCGGACGGCATCCGCAGCGTGGCGTTCTTGCCCTCGCGGGCGACCAGCTGGATGCTGGCGCCGGCGGACCGGCCCAGCTTGGCCCCGCCACCCGGCCGCAGTTCGACCGCGTGGATCGTGGTGCCGACCGGGATGTTGCGCAGCGGCAGGTTGTTGCCGGGCTTGATGTCGGCGCCTTCACCGGCCTCGACCGCAGCACCCTGGTTCAGGCCCAGCGGGGCGATGATGTAGCGCTTCTCGCCGTCGGCGTAGTGCAGCAGCGCGATCCGGGCGGTGCGGTTCGGGTCGTACTCGATGTGAGCGACCTTGGCCGGGACACCGTCCTTGTCGTACCGCCGGAAGTCGACCAGCCGGTAGGACTGCTTGTGGCCGCCGCCGATGTGCCGGGTGGTGATCCGGCCGGTGTTGTTCCGGCCTCCGGTCTTCGGGCTGGGCACGAGCAGCGACTTCTCCGGGGTGGAGCGAGTCAGCTCGACGAAGTCGGCGACGCTACCGCCACGGCGGCCGGGCGTCGTCGGCTTGTACTTGCGGATTCCCATGTCTCGTCTCGTCCTCTCGCTCAGACCGCGCTGGAGAAGATGTCGATGTGCTCACCGTCGGCGACGGTGACGATCGCGCGCTTGGTGTCCGGACGACGGCCCCAGCCGAAGCGGGTGCGGCGACGCTTTCCCTTGCGGTTGATCGTGTTCACGCCGATCACGTTGACCTTGAACACCGTCTCGACGGCGATCTTGATCTCCGTCTTGTTGGCGTCGGTCGCGACCTGGAACGTGTACTTGTTCTCGTCCAGCAGGCCGTAGCTCTTCTCGCTCACCACAGGAGCGAGCAGGATGTCGCGATGATCGCGGTACTTCACTGGGTTGCTCATTCGGACTTCTCCTTGGCTCCGGCATCGCCCTTGGTCGGAGCGAAGCCTGCGGCCTCAGCGGCCTCGACGCTGTTGAACCACACCTCGGCGATCGTGCGCTCGTAGTGCGACGACTCGGGCGTGTGGAACTTCTTGGAGTCCTCGTTGCCCTTGATGTCGTACCCGGCCGGCGGGTTCTCACCGACGTAGGACCCGTCACCGTACGGCTGGCTTTCGGCGGCCTCGGCGGCACCGGAGGTGCGGCCGACGTAGGCGGCCAGCGCGGCCGAGGTGAACACGACCGCGTCGTTGACCAGCACGTCGTAGGCGTTCAGCTGATCGACCGCGAGGGCGTGCACCGCCGGCGCGTTGCGCAGGCTCAGCCAGGACAGGTCGTCGTCGCGGTGCAGCACCACGAGGACCCGGTCGGACTCGGTGATCGCGGCCAGCGCGGCGAGGGCCGTCTTGGTGGACGGGGTCTCGCCGGTGACCAGCGAGCTGACCACGTGGACGCGGCCGCCGCGGGCCCGGTCGGAGAGCGCCCCGCGCAGGGCGGCGGCGATCATCTTCTTCGGGGTCCGCTGGGAGTAGTTACGCGGCTGCGGGCCGTGCACGACGCCGCCACCCGTGTACTGCGGAGCCCGGATCGAGCCCTGCCGGGCGCGGCCGGTGCCCTTCTGCCGGTACGGCTTCGCACCGCCACCGCGAACCTCGCCGCGACCCTTGGTCGCGTGGGTGCCCTGCCGGGCCGCCGCCAGCTGGGCGGTGACGACCTGGTGGATCAGCGGGATGTTGGCGGTGACGTCGAACAGCTCCGCGGGCAGCTCGGCCGAACCGGCCTTGGCGCCCGACGCGTCGAGCACGTCGATCGTCTTGGTCTCGTTCTGAACGGCGGTCATGCCGCACCACCTTCCTTGCCGGCCTTCTTGGCAGCGGTGCGCAGGACGACGAGGCCGCCCTTGGCGCCCGGAATCGCGCCCTCGATGAGGATCAGGCCGCGCTCGGTGTCGATCGAATGGACGGTGAGGTTCTGCACGGTGACCTGCTCGGCACCCATCCGGCCGGCCATCCGCAGGCCCTTGAACACACGACCGGGGGTCGCGCAGCCACCGATGGAGCCGGGGGCGCGGTGCTTGCGGTGCACACCGTGGCTGGCCCGGAGACCGTGGAAGCCGTGACGCTTCATGACACCGGCGGTGCCCTTGCCCTTGCTGACGCCGGTCACGTCCAGCACCTCGCCGCTGGCGAACACCTCGGCGGTCAGTTCCTGACCGAGGGTGTACTCGCCGGCGTCGGTGGTGCGGATCTCGACCAGGTGCTTGCGCGGGGTCACGCCGGCGCGGTCGAAGTGACCGGCGGACGGCTTGGTGACCTGCTTGGCCTTGACGGCGCCGAAGCCCATCTGGACGGCGGAGTAGCCGTCGGAGTCAGCGGTGCGGACCTGGGTGACGACACAGGGTCCGGCCTGGATCACGGTGACCGGTACGACACGGTTGTTCTCGTCCCAGAGCTGGGTCATGCCGAGCTTGGTGCCCAGCAGGCCCTTCACCTTGCGTTCTGCATTCATGGCGGTCATCGGTTGCAGTCCTTAGAGCTTGATCTCGATGTCGACACCGGCCGGGAGATCGAGGCGCATCAGCGAATCGACCGTCTTCGGGGTGGGATCGATGATGTCGATCAGCCGCTTGTGGGTGCGCATCTCGAAGTGCTCCCGGCTGTCCTTGTACTTGTGCGGAGAACGGATCACGCAGAACACGTTCTTCTCGGTCGGCAGCGGCACCGGGCCGGCAACCTTGGCCCCCGTACGGGTCACCGTGTCGACGATCTTGCGCGCCGAGGAGTCGATCACCTCGTGGTCATAGGCCTTGAGCCTGATGCGGATCTTCTGTCCCGCCACGTCATCGTCCTTACTGTCGTACTAACCGGCTTGGGTTCTGCCACCGTGCTCCGACCCCCGAGGTCGGGCGTGTCGTGCGCACCCGGCACAGCATGGCTAGGCCCTGCCTTGCCGGGATTGTCGACGCGCCGACCCAATCGGATCGGGCCTTGAGGTCTCGCGGTTCGGTGCTTACGCTCCCCCTGGCAGCGCAATACACCCCGGCGACCCCGTCGGAGCAACCCGACAATCTTGGCAGACACGACCATCGAGGGCAAATCCGGCCGGGAACCAGCACCGCCGACTCGAGAGTGCCGGGCCGCCGATAGTGTCAGTGGCCGTGTCCGGACTCCTGATCGCCACCCTCGCGATGACCTTGTGCGCCGTCGTCCTGCTCGTCGTGACGATCGTGCTGTTCGTCCGCACCCGGCAGTTCCTGTCGGAGGCGGTCCGAGTGCCGGGGCAGATCGTCGGGTCCGAAACCCGGACGTCCCGCAACCGCAGCTCCGGCCGCCGGACCCGACTCTACAGCCCGGTCTTCACCTTCCTCGGTCCCGACGGCCAGGAGCACCGGGTGACCTCGTCATGGAGGACCAGCACCCCGCCGACCCTCGGCGACGTGACGGTGCTGGTGCCGCCGGCCGATCCCGGCCGGGCCGTGATCGACCGGTTCGCGTCGCGCTGGACCGGACCGATCGTCGCCGGTTGCGTGACCCTGGCGTTCGTCGTCGCGGCCGTCGTCCTGATCGTGGTCTCCGCCGCCGGCTGAGCGGCGCCGACCGGGCTCAGTCGACCGCGACGGTGAGCAGGATCGCCGCGTCGGTGATCGCGCGCAGGCCGTGTCGTTGCCGCGGCACGGCGACCAGTTCGCCGGTCCGGACCGGCTGCCGCCGCTCGCCGACGCTCAACTCCACCTCCCCGCTGATCACCTGGAGGGACGCGGCCGGCGGCGCGAAGTGCTCGCCCAGTTCGGCGTCCTTGAGCAGGGCGGTCAACGTCGCTCGCTGGGCGGCGCCCGAGATCAAGGTACGAGACGCTCGTCGGGCCGTTGCCGACCCGGCCTGGGTCAGCAGTTCGGTGGCCAACCCGGTCAGGTCGGCCGGCTGGTGCTGCGCGACATGATCATTCACGGAATCCACCTCGCCGTGGTCGGAGTGGGTGCTGCCGGTTGATCTCTCCCCTCGACCATAAGTCTTCCGGGCCACCCACAGGTTTCCTAACCTTGGAAAGTATGTCGACGACGCCAGCCCGGACAGGACGAAGGACTCGATGACCACCACCCAGCTTTGGCAACCGCATGATCGCCCGGCCGGCGGGACGGACGAGGACGGTGCGGAACAGCACCGGCGGATCCCGGTCGACCTCGACGGTCCCGGCCCCGCCCTCGACCTCGAGGTCACCAGCCGGTCGGAGGTCGAGGCCGTGATCACTCCGGTCGGTCCCGGCGTGGCCGAGCTCCGGCTCACGCCGCGACGGACGACGGTGATCAGGGCCGCCTGGCAGCTGCCGGCCACCGACGTGGTCACCACCTGGACGCCGAGCGGTGGTCACCGCGGGCTGCCGGCGTTCTGGCACCGGCCGCGCACCTCGAGCCTGGAGAAGGGTGCGCCGGTCGCGTCGTTGATCGGCACCGGGGACCGCGCATTGTGCACGTTCGCGGTGGCGGAGGGCGTCCGCCCGGTACGGATCCGGACCGGCGTGGTCGAGGAGACCGGGGAGTTCGCCTGCTGGGTCGAGCAGACGGCCGCGCCGGACCGGCCGCTGCTGCTCCGGCTGGACCTGAGCGGCCGGCCGTTCGCCGACACGCTGGCCGGCGTCGCCGCCTGGTGGGCGGAGCACTATCCCGCCGAGCCCGCCCCGCTGGCGGCCCGGACGCCGGTCTACTCGACCTGGTACGCAATGCATCAGTACGTCAGCGCTGCAGACGTCGAGCGGCAGGCCGGGCCGGCGGCCGAGCTCGGCTGCACGATGATCATCGTCGACGACGGCTGGCACAGCACCGACCGCAATCGAGGGTACGGGTACGTCGGCGAATGGGACCCGTCACCGGCGGCGTTCCCGGACCTGACCGGCCACGTCGCCACCGTGCACGAGACCGGGCTCACCTACCTGCTCTGGTACGCGATCCCCTTCGTCGGCAGGAAGACGGAGCTGTGGTCCCGCGTCGAGCCGTACACCCTGGTGGTCCGCGAGGACCTGGACGCCGGCGTGCTGGACCCGCGTTATCCGGCGATCCGGACCTTGATCGTCGACCGGCTCAGCCGCGCGGTGACCGAGTGGGGCATGGACGGGCTCAAGATCGACTTCGTGGACCAGTTCGCGGTCGAGGACCCGCCGGCGGCCGGTCCGGAGGCGGACTGCGCGGACGTGACCGAGGGCGTCGACCGGTTGCTCGGCGAGCTTCATGATCGTTTCGAGGCGGCGGGGAAGCAGCCGTTGATCGAGTTGCGGCAGCCGTACGTGAGCCCGGGACTGTGGCGGCACGCGACCATGATCAGGGCCGGCGACTGCCCGCTCAGCGCCGTCCAGAACCGGCAGAGCACGGTCGACCTGCGCCTGATCGCGGGCCCGCTGGCGGTGCACGCCGACATGCTGATGTGGCATCCGGACGAGAAGCCGGAACAGGTCGCCGCGCAGTTGATCAACGTCCTGTTCTCGGTGCCGCAGATCTCGGTCGACCTGACCCGGCAGACCCCGGATCAGCTGGCCACGTTGAGATTCTGGCTGGACTTCGGCGTCGCGAACGCCGAGGTGCTGCAGCACGGCCGGCTCACCCCGGTCCGGCCGGATCTCGGCTATCCGCTGGTGATCGCCGACGGCGACCAGCTGCGGATCGTCGGCCGCTACGCGCCGTTCCCGATCACCGCTCCGGCCGACCGGACCCTGCTGGTCGCCAACGCCGACGCCTCGACCGCGGTGGCGCTGACCGCTGCCGCGCCGGTTGCCGCCACCGCCACGGTGCTGGACTGCGGCGGTCGTGAGGTCAGCCGGGCCGAGGTCCGGATCACGCCCGGCGGGACCATGATCGAGGTTCCGGTCGGCGGCCTGCTCCGGCTGGAACCGGTCAGCTGATCACGATCTTGTCGAGCTCCGGCGCCCGGGCCTGGTGGTTGTAGAACCGGATCGTGTTGATGCCGTTGATCAACGGCACCGGCACGATCGCGGTGCTCACCCGGTCCGGGGTCCCGATCATGATCAGTTCGATCGAGTCGGCTCCGTTGACACTGATCCGGTACGCCTGCGTGCCGTCGACGATCGCGTGCACGGTCAGCTGCCTGGTCGCGGTCTCGGTGGACAGGATCCCCTTCACGGTGGCGAAGTCGTAGACGTTGCCGCCGATGTTGATCAGCTTCCTGCCGCCGGAGCAGAGCCGGCAGTAGACCGGCTCGACAGCACCCTCGTAGAGGTTGCCGACCCGCTCCGCCTCGTACGCCCCGGGTGAGGTGTCGGGCGGCGGCAGCTGCACCGGAGGGGTCGCCGGTCCGTGCTGCCACGCCTTCAGGTCCTTGATCAACAGGTGGGTGTCCTGCAGTCCGGCGCTCTTGATGCTGCGGTAGATGCCCCACTTCGGCCGGTTGTACTGCTCCGCGGACCAGAAGAGGTCGACGTCGCCGACCCGCTGGTCGACCAGCGGCCGGTCGCGATCGTCGCGCAGCGTCCAGCGGACGTAGCCGTCGTCGGCGGACCGCCATTCGACCGTCGTGGTCACCCAGCGGTTCTGCAGGGGCGCCAGATCGTGGGTGGCGATCGGGTGGACCGCGTCGTCGCGGGTCCAGTAGCGCGCCTCGATCTTCGGCACCCCGTTCTTGATCGGCAGGCTGAGCTGGAGCAACGGAGTGCCGATGTCGGAGGTCTTCACCTGCCAGATGTGGCTGAACGAGCTCGTCGCGTCGAGGGTGTCCGGGATGAACATCCGCCAGCTGAGCCGCCAGAGCTCGTCCTTCCTGATCTCCAGCGGCACGCCTTCGCGGGTGCGCATTCCGCGGACCTCGTTGCGCATCCGGTCCGAGCCGTCCCGGTCGACCAGGTGCGCATCGAACCGGTACGCGTCATCGTCGACGTAGACGTGCGGGCTGCCTTCCGGGTGGGAGCCGCGCCGATCGTCCTCCAGTGCTTCGAACGCGCCGACCCCGTCGGTGTCGGGGCGCGGTTGCCAGCGCAGCTCCCAGCGGTCCGGGCCGGCGCCGTCCGGCTGGGCCGCCGCCGGAGACACCGTGACCGAGCCGGTCAGGACCAGGCCGAGCATGATCAACAGGGCGGTCGAGCATCGTGATCGTTTCATGATCGACTCCTCACCGGGTGATCCGGACGGTGCAGCCGCCGTTGGTCGCGACCGGCAGTTCGAGCGTCGCCCCAGCCTCGACCTCGGAGGTCTGCACGACGATCCGATCTCCGTCGGCGTCCAGATACGCCTCGGCGGCCCAGACGCCGTGATCAAGGAAGTCCAGCGGTACCGAGAGGGTGCGGGCCGGGCCGGAGCTGCCGGCACCGACGTACCAGTCGTCACCGTGCCGCCGGGCCAGCACCACATGATCGGCCGGATCGCCGGACAACAGCCGCGTCTCGTCCCAGACCACCGGCACCCGGCTGAGCAGGCGCATCGCCTCCGGCATCGACCGGTAGACGTCCATCGAGTCGGCGAAGTGCTGGAGGCCGGACTCGAAGATCACCGAGAGCGCCAGTTCGAAGCCCGTCGAGATGGTGCGGACGGCGCTGAAGGTGCAGGGCGTGAAGTCCATCGGACCCTGCACGTTCCTGGTGAACGCGAGGGCCAGATAGTGGGTCGGCGGGTAGAGCGGCTCCTTGCCCGGCTTCGGCTTGATCCACTCGGCGCCCTTGACCGCCTCGGCAGACAGGAACTGCGGCCAGGTGCGCTCGGTTCCGCGCGGGATGGTGCCGCCGTGGAACACCACCATCAGGCCGGTGCGGGCGGTCGCGGCCAGGATCTCGTCGAACCAGCGGATCCGTTCCTGTCCGTCGGACTCGGTGAAGTCGATCTTGACGCCGACGGCGCCCCAGTCCTTCCAGAGTTCCAGCTTCTCCCGGTGCTCCAGCTCGGTGTCCAGATGCTGCCAGTGCGACCACAGAAAGACACCGATCCCCCGCTCACGAGCGTACGCGATCACCTCCGGCGCCCAGTCCCGGTGCCAGCCCGAGTCGAGCAGTACGTACGGCCAGCCGACGGACACCGCGAAGTCGATCCAGGCCCGCTGCGCCTCGGGATCCCGGCAGGAGGGGCCGTCGGACCACCAGGACCAGGCCGCGACGCCCGGCACCACCCAGGACGGGTCGGCGATCCGGGACGCCGGTGCCAGGCTGGTCACCAGGTCACTGGCGACGATCGCGTCCAGGCCGCCGATGATCATGGTCCGCCAGGGCGTGGTCAGCGGACTGGCCGAGGTCACGTACGGTCCGGGCAGGTCCACCGCGAACCGCTCGCCGTCGTAGCTCAGCCGCGACCCGGCGTACCCGCCGTCCAGCCCCGACTCGGTGATCATGACCCAGAGTCCGTCCAGGCCGAACAGCGCCGGGTAGCCGTACCGGATCCGGTCGGCCGCGGCCACCGTGGTCTGGTGCTGGATCTCCTCGTAGTCGCACCGGCCGTTGTCGTACGGCAGCAGGACGGCTCGGGCCTCGGGCGCGATCCGGTAGCCGGACAGTTCCTCACAGACGGTCACCGGTCCGGTCCACGGCACCCGGTAGCGGTAGCCGATTCCTTGAGCGCTCACCTGGACCTGCAGCTCGAGCCGGTCGTCGCCCTTGGTGAAGGAGAGCGACCATTCGGTGGCGCGGTGGTGGTGATCACGCCGCTTGCCGATCATGGTCCGGTACGTCTCGTCGACGGCTCGCTCCG
The DNA here is from genome assembly GCF_042666975.1 of Microlunatus sp. GCM10028923. Taxonomy (NCBI): domain Bacteria; kingdom Bacillati; phylum Actinomycetota; class Actinomycetes; order Propionibacteriales; family Propionibacteriaceae; genus Microlunatus; species Microlunatus sp. GCM10028923. The sequence continues at coordinate 92,782 of NZ_JBHTFF010000008.1, forward strand.
TGATCGTTTCGAACGCGAGCCCGGTCGCCAGGTCGGCGTGGGCGGTCCGCAGGCCGAGCGGCGACGGCGCGATCACCGGCTGCCCGGCGTGCCTGGCCTCGAACCGGAGTTCACCCGCCTCGGTCAGCTCGACGACGGCTTCCTGCGCGCCGTAGGTCAGTTTCCAGCTGGGCATCGGGTCTCCTCGATTGACGGAACGATCATGAACGGCTTCCGGCCACCGACTCGGTGCGGCCGGAGGCGGCGGAGGTGAGCAGGGCGTCGAGCAGGGCCACGCTGTGCCGGTTGTCGGCGGCCGGTGACGTCGGTGTGCCCCGGCCGTCCGCGGCGTCGAGGAATTCGCGCAGCACGCCGGCCCGATCTCCCGGTCCGGTCCGCTCCGGCACCGGCAGCCTGGTGATCATCCCGTCCGGAGCGGTGAGCGTCACGCACTGCGCGTCCGGCTCACCGTCGAAGGTGTCCTCGCCCCAGGTCAGCAGCGCGCCGTCGCCGCTGATCGTCCACCGACCGGGCCAGCCGGTCGTCGGCCCGGTGCCGTCGGTCGACAACCGGTAGTTGATCACCAGGCCCGACTCCAGCGTGATCAGCGCGTCCGCGCCGGTGGTCGGGTCGAGCCGGTCGGCGAGCGGCGTGTGCGGGACGCAGGTCACCGAACGCCCGTTGGCGTCGAAGAGGTGCCGGGCCAGGTCCAGATGGTGGATCGCCAGTTCGATCAGGGCGTGGCTGCGGACCCCGCCGTGATCACGGTGCCAGCGAACCGACACCGACCGGAGCCGGCCGAGCCGGCCGCTCCGGATCGACTCCCGGACCACCGGGACCGCCGCTCCCCAGCGGTAGTTCTGGTCGATCGCGAAGACCACGCCCCTGGCCTCGGCGAGCTCGGCCAGTTCGGCGGCCTGACCGGCGTCCACGGTCAGCGGCTTCTCCAGCAGCAGATGGCACCCGGCCGCCAGTGCCTCCTGCGCGACGGCGTAGTGCGCCGGCCAGGCCACCGGGGCCAGCACGATCCGGCAGTCCGGGTTGGCGGCCAGGGCTTCCGTCAGGGTGCCGTGCAGCGAGCTCTCGGCGACGCCGGTCAGATCACGGAAAGCCGTCCGTGCCTGCTCGGAGCGGTCCACCCAGCCGACCACCTCCACGTCACCGAGGGACGGGACGACCTTGGTCCCCCAGCTGACTCCCCACTGTCCCAGACCGACCTGGATGATCTTGTACGGGCCTGATACGTGCCCTGAGCCTGCCGAAGGGCCTTGGGTGATCATCGGGCCTGCCCTTCGACAGGCTCAGGGACCGATGGGGCGTCGCGCCACCAACCCTCGGGCGAATTCGGAACTCGGGCTTCGATGACTCGATGCGGTGTCGCGGGGGCGGCCCAGCGGGCGATGTTGCCGAGGGCCCGCCGGATGTCCGGATGGTCGTAGATCGGGTATTCCTCGTGTCCGGCGGCCAGGAAGAACACCCGGCCCCGGCCTCGCCGCCAGCCGCAACCGCTGCGCAACACCTCACCGCCGGAGTAACCGGTGATGAAGATCAGCTCGTCCGGAGCCGGCACGTCCAGCGGCTCGCCGTACATCTCGCCGGCCGGCAGCTCGATCGGATTCGGCAGCCCGTCGGCGATCTCGTGACCCGGTTCGACGGTCCAGATCAGTTCCCGGTCGCCGTGTCGCCAGCAGCTCATCCGGCAGCTGGTGCCGAGCAGCGCCTCGGCGATCCTGGCGTTGATCGCCGAGTGCAGCAGGACCAGGCCCATCCCGGCCAGCACGTGCCGACGGACCCGTTCGACGACCTCGTCGGCCACCCGGTCGTGCCGCAGGTGCGCCCACCAGAACAGGACGTCGGTGCCGGCCAGCACCTCCTCGGTGAGCCCGTGCTCCGGTTGATCAAGGGTCGCGGTACCGATGCCGGCATTCGCACCGAAGTACTCGGCCAGGCCGGCGGCCACGGAGGCGTGGATCCCGTCCGGATAGACGGCTGCGATCCTCGGGTCGGAGCGTTCCTGGTGGTACTCGTTCCATACGGTCAGTTGCATGCTGCTCCCAGGTCAGCGGCCACCGAGGCCGGTCAGGGTGATGCCGCGGATGAAGTACTTCTCTGCGGCCAGGAAGGTGATCAGGATCGGGATCAACGCGATCACCGATACCGCCATCATCAGGTGGTACTGGGTGTCGTACTGTCCGCGGAACATCGCGATGCCGAGCGGAATGGTGAACTTCTCGGTACTGCGCAGATAGATCAGCGGGTCCAGGTATTCCGGCCAAGTGCCGATGAACGAGAGCAGGGTGACCGTGGCGATCGCCGGCCGGGACAGCGGCAGCATGATCGACCAGAGGATCCGCACCTCGCCGGCCCCGTCCATCCGGGCCGAGTCGACCAGTTCCTCCGGGATCGTGGTGAAGAACTGGCGCAGCAGGAAGATCAACAACGCGGTGCCGAAGAAGTTGGGCAGCACCAGCGGCAGGTACGTGTCCACCCAGCCCAGCTTGGCGAACAGCAGGTACTTCGGCACCAGCGTGACCTGGGCCGGGATCATCATCGTCGCCAGCAGAGCCAGGAACATCGGCCCGCGCAGCCTGGCCCGGAGCCGGGCGAACGCGTACGCGGGCAGGATGCAGGAGACCAGGTTCCCGATCATGGACAACGCGGTGACCAGAATGCTGTTGACCAGGAACTGGTTGAACGGCATCGCGGTCCAGGCCCGCGGGTAGTTCTCCGGGTGCACCGTGTCCGGGAAGAACTCCGGCGGGGTACGGATCACGGCACTCTCCGACTTGAGCGACGTGGACACCATCCAGAGCAGCGGCAGCAGAAACGCCGCGCTGGTCAGAATCAGCACCAGGTACGCGCCTGCTCGCTCGACCCGTGCGATCCGCGCCCGGCTGCGGGCCCGCTCCCGTACCGGCGTCCAGGGCGCCTCAAGGCTGTGCGATGTCATCTCGACCCCCTTTACTTGTGCTCGTAGTGCACCCAGCGGCGGGCGAGCACGAACTGGATCGCGGTGAAGACCATGATCAGGAAGAACAGCGCCCAGGCGATCGTCGAGGCGTACCCCATCTCGAAGTACTGAAAGGCGTAGCGGAAGACGTACAGCCCGAGCACCAGGGTCGCGTTGTTGGGCCCGCCGTCGGTCATGAACAAGATCAGCGAGTACGCCTGCAGACTGCCGATGAAGCCGACAATCAGGTTGAAGAAGATGATCGGCGACATCATCGGCACCGTGACGTGGCGGAACCTGCTCCACCAGCCGGCCCCGTCCAGCTGGGCGACCTCGTACAGGTGATCCGGGATGCCCTGCAGCCCGGCCAGGAAGATCACCATCGCGTTGCCGGTGGTCCAGACGGACATGATGATCAAGCCTGGGATGGCCCAGTTCGGGTCCAACAGCCAGCCGGGACCGACCAGCCCGACGAGTCCGAGCAGCCGGTTCACCAGGCCGTAGTCGGGATGCAGCAGGTTGACCCAGAGCAGCGCGGTCGCGATCCCGGACAGCACCGACGGCAGGTAGATGATCGTCCGGAAGATCGACTGCCCGGCCACCCTGAGATTCAGCATCAGGGCCAGCACGAAGTTGAAGATCACGCCGCAGAGCGCCGAACCGGCTCCGAAGTAGGCCGTGTTGCGCACCGCGATGCCGAAGTTCGGATCGGCCAGCAGCTTGGTGTAGTTGGCCACGCCGACGAACTTCGGCGTCCCGAGCAGTTCCCAGTCGGTGAAGCTGATCACCAGCGAGGCGACGATCGGCCCGCCGCTGAAGAAGACGAATCCGATCAGCCACGGCAACGCGAACAGGTGGAACCGGCGGCTCTCGCGACGGGCCAGCCGGGACCGGCCGTGGCGCACCGAACGGCGCGGCGCCGAGCGGCGGCCAGGATCGGCGACCGCGACGGACATCAACCCTCCTGCAGGATCGGCGTCACGTCGGCGGTGATCTTGGCCAGGCCGTCGGCCAGCGGCATCGCCCCGGCCCGGACCTGGTCCCAGGTGACCTTGGCGGTGTCCTCGATCTTCTTCGTGTTGACCCCGCGGAGCACCCCGTCCGAGCCGGCGTAGCCGGTGATCGCCTCCCGGCCGGCCTTGGCCACCGCCGGCGGCAGCTTCAGGTCGGCCAGGTTCTGGTCGAACGTCGACAGCCGGGACGGCGGGGTCAGGTTGAAGTAGCGCTGCCCGGCCGTCGACATCAGGGCGTTCAGCACGATCCAGGAGGCCTCCGGGTTCTTGGCCTTGGTGCTCAGCCCGTAGGCACTGCCGACCTGCGGCGAGAACCGGCCGGCCGGGCCCTTCGGCATCTGGGTGAGACCCCAGTCGAACTTGTCCTTCCCCTCCAGGCGTTGCAGGGCGGGGATGATCCAGAGCCCGTTCACCGACATCGCTGCGTGGTTGGTCCGGAACGGGTCGGCGTCCTCCAGGGCCTGCATCTCGGCGATGCTCGGCACCGCCTGATGCTTCACCTGCAGGTCGACCCACGGCGTCAGGGCGTCCAGGGCAGCCTGTTCCTGTAGCTGGACGGTCTTCTCGTCCGGACTGAGGAACCGGGCACCGTACGGCAGCAGGTGGACCGGGGTCAGGTCGGCCTTCATCTGCGGCATCGCCGTGTAGCCGTACACCTTGTTGACGCCGCTGCCGGAGGTGAGCTCGACCGCGACCTCGAACAGCTTGTCCCAGGTCCAGCTCTCGTCCGGCTCGTCGAGCCCGGCGGCGGAGAACAGGTCCCGGTTGAAGAACAGCATCTTCGGCGCCGAGTCGGACGGGATTCCGTAGTGCTTCCCGTCGCGGACCCAGTAGCTGTAGGCGGCCTCGGTGAAGTCGTCCAGGCCGAAGTCGGGCGTCGCCGCGACGTACTCGTCGATCGGCGCCAGAACGTTGTTGCTGATCAGGTTCTGCGCCCACGAGTAATGGCAGTAGAGCAGGTCCGGCAGCGAGCCGCCGGCGGCCGCGGTCAGGTACTTGGTCAGGTAGTCGCCGAAGGACGTCACCTCGCGCTTGATCTGGATGTTCGGGTGCAGCTCGCGGAAGAAGTACGCGAACTGCTGGTGCCTGATCTCGGCGTCCTCGGAGGCGGTGATCGCCAGCGTCACGGTGGTCGGCTGGGTCGGCTCGGCGACGTCGGTCTTCGGCCAGTCCAGGCTCTTGAAGAACTTCTCGGCCTCCGCCAACGGATAGGCCGCATTCTCCGGCGGCGTCGGCAGCGGCTCGATGGTCTCGGCAGCACACGCTCCGAGCAGGGGCACGGCAGCGGTCAGACCGAGCAGGTGGCGCCGGGACAGGCCTGTGGCCAGGGGCGAGAACGGGGATTCGGGATGTCTCATCGTTGGGACCTCGGGCTTCGACAAAGGAAAGGGAGAGCGCTTACCCGTCTGGTGCTGTCCATGCTAAGAGCAATTAATGAACCTGGTCAAGTATTTGCCAGGTAGAGGCTCAGCGGTCAGCGAGCGAGTCGGGCCTGGAGGGCGATCACCGCGGCGGCTCGGGCCCAGGCGTCCAGTGGCCGGTGGACGAAGACGAGGTCGCTGTGGCCGGCGGAGCCGAAGGCCTGCTCGGCGTAGGACCGTCGTACCTCATCGTGGAAGGCCAGATAGCCGGCCAGGTCAGGATTGTCGGCGGCGACGACGATCCGCTCCGGGCCGGTCAGGTTGGCCAGCGTCGCGATCGCCCGGCCGACGGCAGCCGCGGCCCGGTCGAAGATCGGCTTCACGATCGGGTCGCCGGACTCGGCCAGCCGGACTGCGTTCGGGAAACCGAGGCTGGAACTGCCGGTCGCCCGCCGTACCTCCGCGGTCAGCACCTCCGAGGACGCCATCGCCTCGACACAGCCGCGCCCGCCGCATCGGCAGGGCGGCCCGTCGCCACCGACCGGAGTGTGGCCGAGTTCGCCCGCGACGCCGTACGCACCGCTGTGCAGCCGGTCCCCGAGCACCAGTCCACTGCCGATCCCCTGGCCGAGGGTGACGACCGCGAAGTCGGAGACTCCGGCCCCGGCCCCGTACCACTGCTCGCCGACGGTCAGCGCCTTCACGTCGTTCTCGATCGTGACCGTCATCCCGGTCGCTTCGCCGACCATGACGGCCAGGGGCACGTCGTGCCAGTCCAGGAACGGCGAATAGCCGACCAGCCCACGGCGCCGGTCGACATCGCCGGACACCGCGACGGCCAGGCTGCTGCTGCGTTCACGGAACGACGGTTCGGCCTGGCGGAGCCAGTCGACCATGGCCGCCAGTTGTTCGACCGTGCCGGCCGGGTCGCGCCGGTTCAGGTTCCAGGTCAGCCGGGCCCGCACGTCGGCCCGGAGATCGGCGAGGACGCCGATCAGGTGGTACTCGGTGAGCTTGATCCCGACGAAGAACTCGCGATCGGCCCGGATCTGCAGCGGGCTGGCCGGGCGGCCGGCGCCAGGACCGGTGCGCTCCCGGTCGGCCGTCTCGTCCAGGTAACCCGCCGCCAGCAGCGGCTTGGCCAGCTTCGTCACCGCGGCCTGGGACAGGCCGGTCCGGCGCGCGATCGCCACCCGGGAGATCGGGCCCTCGGCGAGGATCAACGAAAACACCCGTTCCGAGGCCGGGATGCTCACCGGCTCGGGGCTGCTCCCTGCACTCACCCGGCCGACTCTACGGTCCCGCGCAGCAGCAGGGCCGACAGACCGGCGAGGGCGACGCAACTGAGAACGATCACGCCGAGCGGTACGGCCGAGGTGCCGCCGGCCACTCCGGCCAGCGGCGCGGTGATCGCGGCGATCGCGTACCGGGTGAGGCCGAGCAGCGACGCCGCGGTGCCGGCGATCTCGGGATGGCCGGACAGGGCGAGCGCCGTCGCCGGCGGGCCGGTCACGCCGGCGCCGCCGGTCAGGGCCACGATGGAAACGATCATGATCGGCAGCGGCAGCCCGAGCAGCGCCGTGCCCAGGATCCCGGTGCCGCCCACGGCGGCCAGCCCCAGCCCGTACGGCAGCAGGGCCCGGGGGCCGTGCCGCGCACTCAGCCGGCCGGACAGGAAACCGCCGATCACCAGGGCGACCGAGCCGGCCGCGAAGACGTACGAGAACTGCTGCGGGGTCAGCCGGTAGCCGTCCTGCAGCACGAATGTCGCGCCGCCGAGGTACGCGAACAGGGTGCCGGTGATCAGCCCGACGATCAGCGCCGGCCCGACGAAACCGGGGTCGGTGATCAACCGGCGCAGCCCGGCCCGCAGCTCCCGGCCGCCGGCCGTCCGGCGTTCCGGCGGCAGCGACTCGGTGAAGCTGATCATGGCGGCGAGCCAGATCGCGCCGCCGAGCCCGGCCAGCACGGTGAAGATCCCGCGCCAGCCGGTGATCACGGACAGCAGGCCGCCGAGCAGCGGCCCGATGATCGCGGCCACGCCGGTCAGCACGGCCAGGTTGCCGTAGTAGCGGACCAGTCGCGGGCCCTCGAAATGATCACGCCCGGTCGCCTGCGCGATCACCATCCCGGTCGAGCCGGCCAGGCCCTGCAGCAGCCGGGCCATGATCAACACCTCGACCGTCGGGCTGATCGCGCAGAGCACCGAGGCGAGCACGTAGACGCCGACCCCGATCAACAGCGGACGGCGCCGGCCGAACCGGTCCGACAGCGGGCCGACCAGCAGCTGACCGGACGCCAGCCCGGCCACGCAGGCGGTGATCGTCACCTGGGCCAGCGAGGTCGAGGCGCCCAGTTCGCCACCGAGCGCGGGCAGCACCGGCAGGTAGAGGTCCATCGAGATCGGGCCGAACACGGTCAGCAGCCCGAGCACGATGATCAACGAGCGGCCGACCGGTGCCGCCGCAGCAGGCTCAGTAGTCGGTGCCGGCACTCAGGTCCTGCCAACGGTCGATCTCGGCCAGCTCGGCCTGCAGCACGCCGCGGATCGCGGTCAGCGCGTCGGTGCCGAGCAGCAGCAGGCCGGGCGGTTCGGGCGCCGCCACCGCGGTCATGATCGCCTGCGCTGCCTTCGCCGGATCGCCGGGCTGGTTCCCGTGCGCCGTGTCGTTCTCCTTGCGCCGGCGGCCTGCCGTGTCGGCGTAGTCGGCGATCGGTTCGTCGGACTGGGTCAGCGACCGGCCGGCGAAGTCGGTCCGGAAGCCGCCGGGTTCGACGACCATCGCGGTGATGCCGAGCGGGCCGACCTCGCCGCGCAGCGACCGGGTGATCCCCTCCAGCGCGGACTTGGCGGCCGAGTAGTAGCCGGAGCCGACCGGGGAGATCCGGGCGCCGATCGAGGACACGTTGACGATCGTGCCGCTGCGGCGGTCCCGCATCCCGGGCAGGACGGCCTTGATCAACGCGACGGGACCGTACACGTGGGTGGCGAACAGCCGCTCGACGTCGGCCTCGGCGGCCTCCTCGACGGCGGCCCGGAGTCCGTAGCCGGCGTTGTTGACCAGGACGTCGACGCCGCCGAACCGCTCCTCGGCCTGCCGTACCGCCTCGGCGACCTGGACCGGGTCGGTCACGTCGAGAGCCAGCGCCGTGTCGGGATGGGCCTCGGCCAGGTCGGCGACCGCCGCCCGGTCCCGTGCCGTGACGACGACCCGGTGGCCGGCCGCGAGCGTGGCCTCGGCGAGCGCGCGGCCGAGCCCGGTGGAGCAGCCGGTGATGAGCCAGGTGGACATGCGTGGTGTTCCCTTCGTCGGAATCCGTGACCCCAGTCAAGTCGGCTCCGCCCGGCCGGGGAAGCCCCTGCCGGTCCGGGTAACACCGGTACCCCTTTCGGAAACTCAGACGAAGACGTCGGCGACGTAGCGGCCGTGCTGCTGCTCGATCTCCGACATCCAGGCCTCCGCCTCGTCCCGGCTCGCCCGGGTCGCCTCGGCGTAGATCCGGACACAGGTGTCGTGCACCGCAGGCGCCATCCGGCGGCCGTCGCCGCAGACGAAGAAGGTCGCTCCCTGCTTGACCAGGTCGATCACGTCGGCGCGGTCGGCCCAGAGTCGATCTTGGACGAAGGTGACCCCGTCCCGCGGCTGTTCCGAGAAGGCCGGCCGGACGTCGACGACGCCCTGCTCGGCCAGCGCGGCGAGCTCGTCGCGGTAGAGATAGTCGGTGTCGGGATCGTCGCAGCCGAAGAACAGCAGGGCCGGCGCCGGGGTGACGCCACGCTCCTCCGCGGCCAGCGCGCGGTCCTGCAGGAAGCCGCGGAACGGCGCGATGCCACTACCGGCACAGGCCATGATCACCGGGACGGCGAGCGACTCCGGCGGATGGAACGCGACGTTGGACGGACGGACGACCACCGGCACCCGGGTGCCCGGCCTCGCCTGCGCCAGATAGGTGGACCCGGCACCGAGATAGGTGCCTTGGCCGGACCGGGCGGGAGCCTCCAGCACCGCGACGGTGAGGGTGACGTGATCGGCACTCCATCGCGGCGAGGAGGAGATCGAATACTGCCGCGGCGTCAGCGGCGCCAGCAGCTGCAGGAAGGACGCGAACGGCAGCTGGGTCGCCGGGTGCTCCGCGACGACGTCCAGCAGCGACAGCCGACGGCCCAGTACGGTCTCGCTGTACGCGTCGACGTCGGTGGCCAGCCGGCGGAGCCGGTCCCGCTCCGGCGGGCAGGGATTGGCGTCGGCGAGCTGGCCGAGCTGCTTGCGGGTGGCCGGGTTGGACAGCTCGACGTAGCTGGCCAGCAGCTCGCCGGCCGTGATCGGGGTGCCGGTCGGCAGGAACGTACGGCTGCCGTCGCCGAGCCGGAGCACGACCTGGGTGTCGTACCCGAGCCCGAATTGATCAAGGGCCCGATCCACCGCCGGGGCCGGGTTGAGCGGCAGCACGGCCAGGTAGTCGCCGGCCCGATACGTCATCCCCTCCGGCAGCGCGATCTCGATGTGCCGCTTCGACCGGGCGCCGGGCCGGCTCAGGTCGACCAGCTCCCGGTTGGCGACGATCGTGCCCAGCTGCAGTTGGTTCTGCCGGATCAACGGCTCCCGGACGGCCGGCCCGAACTCGACCTCGAGCGCCGGGGCCGCCGCCGGTTCCGTGCTGGCCACCTCGAACTCGCCGTCGATGGCGGGCCACAGCTCGGCGTACCAGTCCTCGAAGTCGCCGAAGAAGTCGCCGCCGGCGTTGGCCTCACCGCGGCCGGCCAGCCGGCGGGCGCCGCACCGCTCGAGCTGGCCGTCGATCAACTTGGGTACGGCCTGATAGGTCCGGGCCCAGTCGGTGTTGCCGCAGCCGAAGACCACGGTCCGGACGCCGTCCAGCGCCCCGTCCGGCAGCCCCTTGACCCAGTCGACGAAAGCGCGCGCGTTGTCCGGCGGCTGTCCCTCGTACGAGGAGCAGACGATGATCACCAGCCCCTCGGTCGGCAGATGCCCGGCCGCGGAGTCCAGCGGCTCGACCGTGGCCCGGTAGCCGCGCAGGTCGGCGTCGTTGCCGATCCGCTGCGCGAACGCCTCCGAGGTGCCGGCGTTGGAGCCGTAGAGGACGCGGATCGGGATGCCGTTCGACGCCGCGCGGGCGGCCGGCTTGGCCTCGGTCGCCGGACCGGTGCCCGCGGTGGCCGGCGCGATCACCGTGTCCCGCCGGCGGGCCGTGACGTTGAGCCCCTCCGGCTTGATCGTCAGCGTCTGTTTGATCTTCATCTCGTAGTCGGGATCGGCGGCGGTCAGGTCGAACCGCTGCAGCAGCATCGCCAGAAAGAGCGTGGCCTCCTGCATCGCGAAGGCCCGCCCGATGCAGGACCGCTGCCCGTTGCCGAACGGCTTCCAGGCATTCGACGCCCGGGCCTCGACCCGGTCGAACAGGAAGTTGTCCGGGTCGAACCGGTCCGGCTCCGGCCCCCAGACCGCCGGGTCGCGGTGCAACTGCGGCGCCACCACCAGCAGCGTGTCCTCCGGACCGACCTTGTATCGGCCGCCGATCTCGGTCTCCTGGTACGGCACCATGGCGAAGGCCGGCGCGGTCGGCCACAGCCGCAGTGACTCCTTCAGGATCCGGTCGATCAGGTCGAGCCGGGCCAGGTGCTCGTAGCGCGGCGCCTCCTGACCGAGCACCTCGTCCACCTGTTCGCGGGCCTGCCGGAGCACGTCGGGGTGGCGCAGCAGCTCGTACAGGGTGAAGGTGAGCAGGCCGCTGGTGGTCTCGTGGCCGGCGATCAGGAAGGTGACCAGCTGGTAGCGGATGTTCTCGTCCGACAGCGTCTCGCCGGTCTTCGGGTCGGTCGCGGTCAGCATCGTGTCGAGGATGTCCCGCTCCCCCGCCGGTGACTCGGGATGAGGATGCCGGCGCCGGTCGGCGATCAGCTGATCGGCGACCTCGTACATCAGCCGCTTGTCCTCGTCGTACTGATGCCGGCGGCGCAGCATCAGCCGGTTCTGCAGCGGCAACCGCTGGGCCCGGGCGCCGGCCTCGACCAGGGCCCGGACCATCGAGCCGACGAACGGGTGCTGGTTCTCGGAATAGAAGCTGTTGAAGCGGTACGAGAACGAGCACAGCGCGATCGTGTCCAGGGTCAGCCGGGTGGTGTTGTCGGCGACGTCGATCCGGTGCGCCGGGCCCTGCCGTTCCCACATCAGCAGCAGCTGCTCGGCCACGTCGACCATGCCGTCGAACATCGACCGGAGCGCCGTCGGGCCGAACGCGGGCATCAGGATCCGGTGGCCCTTCTGCCAGTTCTCCTCGTCGGTCCGGGCCGTGAAGAGGCCGTCGCCGGCGAAGTCGCGGACCTGGCGCAGCGGCGCGTGCAGCTGCTTGTCGAAGCGCTGCTCGTCGCACACCTCGTCGACCAGTTCCTGCGAGGTCAGCACCACCAGCCGGCCGCCCGGCAGGTCGAGCCGGAAGATCGGCCCGTACCGCTGGGCCAGGTCGACGAAGCCGAAGATCCCCCGCTCGGGGTCGAGGTCGGGCAGATTGCCCAGTCCGGGTCGAGGTCGCGGCTGCGGAATCGGGGTCTCGGTCATGACTGCCTCCCGGCGGGTGCTGCGCGGTGTCGTCCGTCGGGATCGAGCGTAGCGCAACTTGCACAGCAGTGTGCAAGTTAGCTAGGTTGGCCGTGACGGAGAGGACACCACTGATGGTGAGTTCGCGGACCGATGCGGCACCGCCCCGGCGGCAGGACGCCACGGACAACCGGCGCCGTATCCTCGACGTCGCCCGGAGGCTGCTGGCCCGGGATCCGCACGCCAGCATGGACGACCTGGCTGCCGCGGCGGGGCTGGCCCGGCGGACCGTGTACGGCCACTTCCGGCGCCGCGAGGACCTGGTCCAGGAGGTCGCCCGGGAAGCGGCCGCGGGGATCCACGCGATCCTGACCGAGAGCATCGCCGAGGACGCGACACCGCCCGCCGCCCTGGCCGCCTTCACGGCCCGGCTCTGGAACGCCGCCGACGAATACCGGGTCCTGCTCGCCGCCGCCCGCCTCAACCTCGGGCCGGGCGCGGTCCAGGATTCCCTCGATCCGGTCGACGCCACCGTCCGCGGGATCGTCGCCGCCGGCCAGGCCAGTGGGCACTTCGCCACCGACGTGCCGGCCGCCGCGCTCGCCCGGGTGCTGCGGGACCAGGCGATCAGCCTGCTCGACTCGATCAACGACGGGCTCTGGGACGGCGACGCCGACGCCGCCGTACGCCTCATGCTCCGCACGCTCGGCGTACCCGAGGGGAAGCTGCCCGCGGCGGACGGCTGAGCCGGCCCTACAAATTCGACGGGTACGGATCCGGACCGGCACCGACAGCAAGATCAAGACCGGCCATGATCAACACCGGGCCGGCCTCGGGAACGGCCGGCCCTTCCGGCGGGCTAGACGACGCCCTTCTTCAGCAGGTAGCAGGCGTACGAGATCGTCTCGCCGGTCTGGACGAAGAAGCGTGCCTCGGCCGCCTGGCGGTAGAACTCGAACCGCTCCACGCCCTGGACCGAGATCGCGGTCCCCTCCGCGGCGTCCGCGGCCTGCTGCAGGGCGGCGGCGGCCTCGTTGATCACGTCCGGCTGATCATCGATCTCCATCCGGCGGACCGGGTGATCGACGTAGGAGTCCAAGGGGAACACGCTGAACAGCGCCGCCGTGGCCGTCGCGGTCGTCGCGGCCCGCAGATCGATCACCGGCCGGTCGTACCGGTAGGCCGGGAAGTTGCGATCCACCAGGCCGAACACGTCGCCGTGCCCGAGCTGGTCGAGGTGCTTCAGCAGCCGCCCGGTCAGCAACGGATCGATGTTTTTCAGCATGTCCACTCCTCTACGAGATTCCGACGTTCGTTGATACGTTGACATACGTCAGACCGCCCCGGAGCCGCAGGTGGGAGTGATTCCGTGAGTCGACTGCTCGAGGTCACGTCGATCTCGAAGAGTTTCCCCGGTGTCCAGGCGCTGGCCGACGTGTCGTTCCGGCTCGACGCCGGCGAGGTGCTGGCCCTGGTCGGCGAGAACGGCGCCGGCAAGTCGACCCTGATGAAGATCCTGTCCGGCGGCTACACCGCCGACGCCGGGGCGATCATGCTCGACGGCCGGGCGGTCATGATCAACAACCCGCGGGCGGCGCAGCACCTGGGGATCAGCATCATTCATCAGGAGATGAATCTGATGCCGCATCTCACCGTGGCGCAGAACATCTACATCGGCCGGGAACCGCGGGCCGGCGGCATCTTCACCAGCGAGCGGAGACTGATCGCCGAGACCAGCCGGCTGCTGCACCGGACCGGGATCGTGCTCGATCCGCGGGCGCCGGTCGGATCGCTCACCGTCGCCCAGCAGCAGATGGTGGAGATCGCCAAGGCGATGTCGTTCCCGGCCACCCGGGTGCTGATCATGGACGAGCCGACCTCGGCCCTGTCCGACGCGGAGACCGACGTCCTGTTCGGCCTGATCCGGACCCTGGCCGACAGCGGCGTCGGGATCATCTACATCTCGCACCGGATGGAGGAACTCCGCCGGATCGCCGACCGGGTGACCATCCTCCGCGACGGCCGGCACGTCGCCGACCACCGGATGGACGAGGTCGACGATTCCATGATCATCTCGGAGATGGTCGGGCGGGAGATCACCGAGCGGGGACCGCGCGGCGCGGCTCGCGGCGGCGACGCGGGCGGGCCGGACGACGTCGGGGCGCCGCCGGCCGAGGACGAGATTGCGCTCGAGGTGATCGGGCTGTCCACCCCGCGGCTGCTCCGCGACGTGTCCTTCTCGATCCGGCGGGGCGAGATCCTCGGCTTCGCCGGGCTGGTCGGCGCGGGCCGCACCGAGACCGCGCGGGCGATCATCGGCGCCGACCGGCACAGCGGCGGCCGGATCCTGGTCCGCGGTCGGCCGGTCCGGATCAGCCACCCGGCCGACGCGGTCCGGCACGGCATCGGCTACCTGTCGGAGGACCGCAAGCAGTACGGACTGCTGCTGGAGCGGACCGTGAACTCCAACGTGCTGCTCGCCTCGCTGCGCGACTACACGAACGCCCTCGGCTTCGTCGCCGCCGGCAAGGGCCGGCGCACCTCGCGCCGCTACGTCGACCTGCTCCGGATCAAGACCCCGTCGATCGACACGGCGGCCCTCAACCTGTCCGGCGGCAACCAGCAGAAGATCGTGATCGCCAAGTGGCTGGCCCGCGACTGCGACGTGTTGATCTTCGACGAGCCGACCCGGGGCATCGACGTCGGGGCCAAGGAGGAGATCTACGGCCTGCTCAACGAGCTCGCCGGCCAGGGCAAGTCGATCATCGTCATCTCCTCCGAGCTGCCCGAGGTGCTGCGCCTGTCACACCGGATCGTGGTGATGGCCGGCGGCCGGATCACCGGTGTGCTGGACAGCGCCGAGGCCGACTCGGAGTCGATCATGGAGCTGGCCACCCGGTTCCACGGGCCGACCACGATCGAGGCCGTCGAACCCGTACCCACCGAAACCGCGCAGCCGAAGGAGGACTACCGGTGAGCACCCCTGTCGACGCCGACACCACCGCTCTCGAGGCCGGCCGGCGAACCCCCTTCCCCGGACTGCTCCGGCGCGGGCTGCAGCAGCTGCTGGCCTTCGGCACGCTGATCGTGCTGGTGATCTTCTTCTCGATCGCCAGCGGCAACTTCTTCACGGTCAGCAACGTCGTCGGCATCCTGCTGTCCACGGCGGTGATCGGGATCCTCGCCCTCGGCACCACGTTCGTGATCATCACCGGCGGGATCGACCTGTCCATCGGCACCGGAATGACGCTGTGCTCGGTGGTGACCGGGATCCTGATCGTCAACGCCGGGCTGCCGCTGCCGTTGGGCGTTCTGGGTGGCATCCTGACCGGCGCGCTGATGGGGTTCCTGAACGGGGTCAACATCACGGTGCTCCGGTTGCCGCCGTTCATCGCCACCCTGGCCATGATGCTGGTGGCCCAGGGCCTCGCGCTGGTCGTCTCGGGCGTCCGGCCGATCTACTTCAGCGGGGTGCCCGGGTTCCGCGAGATCGCGCTGGCGGTGGCCATCCCGGGCGTCGCGCTGCCGATGGCGGTGGTGATCCTGTTCGCGATGGCGGCGGTGGCCTGGGTGATCCTGAGCCAGACGATTCTCGGCCGCTACACGTACGCGATCGGGAGCAACGAGGAGGCCACCCGGCTGTCCGGCATCAACACCCGGGCCTGGAAGATCATGATCTACAGCCTGGCCGGACTGTTCACCGGCGTCGCCGGCGTGGTGATCGCGGCCCGGCTCAACTCGGCCCAGCCGCAGCTCGGTGTGGGCTACGAGCTGCAGGCGATCGCCGCCGTGATCATCGGCGGCACCTCGCTGCTCGGCGGCCGCGGGTCGATCGTCGGTACGCTGATCGGGGCGCTGATCATGTCGGTGCTGATCAACGGACTGCGGATCCTGGCCATCCAGCCGGAGTGGCAGAACGTCGTGGTCGGGCTGGTGATCCTGGTCGCCGTGTTCACCGACTCGCTCCGGCAGCGGCGCAGCAGCACGGGTTGACGAGAGTACGTACCAAACAAAGGAGTTGGCGATGAATCTGCGACGAACCATCGTGGCGGGGCTGGCCGTACTGCTGGCGTCGGTGGCCGGTTGCACCAGCGGGACGACCGTGACCGAGGGCGGCGATCCCGGCGCCGGCGGCGGCGACAAGAAGTCGATCGCCCTGATCTCGAAGGGCTTCCAGCACCAGTTCTGGCAGGCGGTGAAGCAGGGCGCGCAGGAGAAGGCGGACGAGCTCGGCTACCAGTTGACGTTCGAGGGTCCGGCGTCCGAGACCGAGGTCGACGCGCAACTGCAGATGTTCCAGGCGGCGATCGACCGCAAGCCGGGTGCGATCGGCTTCGCGGCGCTCGACCCGAAGGCGTGCATCCCGCTGATGGACCAGGCCAAGCAGGCGAACATCCCGGTGGTCGAGTTCGACGCCGGCTGCGATTCCGAGGTGCCGCTGAACATCTCCAAGACCGACAGCGAGGCCGCCGGGGCCCTGGCCGCCGACCACATGGCCGAGCTGATCGGCGGGGCGGGCAAGATCGGGATCGTCGCGCACAGCCAGGTCAACTCGACCGCGGTCGAGCGCCGGGACGGCTTCGTCAACCGGATGAAGGAGAAGTACGCCGAGATCGAGATCGTCGACACCCAGTACGGCGACGGTGATCATCTGAAGTCGTCCGACATCGCGAAGTCCATGATCGCCGCGCATCCCGACCTGAAGGGGCTGTACGGCACCAACGAGGGCTCGGCGATCGGCATCGTCAACGCCGTCGGCGAACTCAACCTGGAGCAGGGCAAACTCACCATCGTCGGCTTCGACTCCGGCAAGGCCCAGATCGACGCGATCAAGAGCGGCGTGATGGCCGGCGCGATCACCCAGGACCCGATCGGAATCGGCCGCTCCACGGTCGAGTCGGCGGTGCAGGCGATCGAGGGGAAGACCCCGGAGAAGGTGATCGACACCGGCTCCTACTGGTACGACAAGACCAACCTGGACGATCCCAAGATCGCCAAGGTGCTCTACCAGTAGTCGATCGGCGAGACGGGGTCAGGCTTCCGGCAGCGGCGGCTGGGCGCCCGGATGGGTGACGTTGCGGCTGGCCGCGGCACTCGCCGCGCGCATCGCCGTCGCCGGATCGTCGCCGAGACAGAGCCGGGCGGCCAGCGTGCCGCAGTACGCGTCGCCGGCGCCGGTCGTGTCGACCACCTCGACCCGTTCGGCCGGCGCGGTGAGCTCGCCCCAACGGGATCCCTCGGTGCCCAGGGTGATCAACAGCGAACGCGGCTCGGCGCCGGACTCGGCCAGCAGCCGAGCCTCGTGCTCGTTGGCGATCACCGGGTCGGCGAGGTCGAGCACATCGGCCGGCAACGCCGCATAGGGTGCCGTGTTGATGATCACCCGGGCCCCCTGACCGGCGGCCTTGCGGACCGCGGCGGCCACGACGTCGAGATCGAGTTCGAGCTGCACCATCAGGACGTCGCCGGGTCCGCAGTCGTCGAGCAGCGCAAGATCGTCCTCGCTGACCCGGGCGTTGGCGCCGGGCGCGACGACGATCATGTTCTCGCCCTCGTGATTGAGGTAGATGATCGCGGTCCCGGTCGGTGCGGTCGGATCGATCGCGAGCCGGCTGGTGTCGACGCCGTACCGGCCCAGCCGCTCGACGTACTCCCGGCCGTGCGGATCCTCGCCGACCCGGCCGATGAACCACGACGGAGCGCCGGCCCGGGCCGCGGCCACGGCCTGGTTCGCACCCTTGCCGCCGAAGCGGTACTCGATGTCGCCCGACATCACGGTCTCCCCCGGCCCGGGGTGACGGTCCATCGCCAGGTGCAGATCCTGGCTCAACGAACCGAAAACGATCACTCGCCCCATACCGGTCACCTCAGGAGAGGGTGAGGTCGAAGACCAGCGGCTTGGTGAACCCGAACGAGCCGCTCTTCGGCTGGATGGTCGAGACGGACGACCCGTAGTCGTCGGTCGCGAAGGTTCCCTGCGGCGCGTACGACACCTTGATCGACTTGGTCCCCTCCGGGATCTGGACCAGGACGTGCGGGGCATCGCTGTAGTTGGAATACACGGGCAGTCCTTCGATCACCTTGCCCGCCTTGCCGTCCGCCGTCACCTGGATCGTCTTCTCCACGTCGAACGTCGGGTCCTCGAAGGCGGTGGTGTGATCGCCCGCCTTCTGCGCGGTCGCGTTGTCCCAGTGCAGCTCGAGCCAGATCTGCCCCTCGGCCGCCCAACCGTTGTCGTTGTCGAACGAGGTCAGCACGGCCTTGGTGAAGGTCACCCCGTGCTGGAAGGCGAAGGACCCGTTGCTGGTCGTCTGGGTGGCGAACTGCTTGTTCACCCCGAACTCGGTCTTGGGCAGGTAGTAGGCGGGGGCCGTCTTCGAGGTGCGCTCGCCGGTCCGGACCGAGATCGTCTGGTCGACGCCCGAGACACCGACGACGAGCTCGGCGTCCTTGCCCTTCGGCACCGAGACGATGATCGTCTTGGTGTCCGCCTTCTCGGTGCCGTAGCCGCCGTCGAGCTCGAAGAAGCCCTTCAGGTCGGTCGTCTTGCCCTCGGCCCGGATCGAGAAGGCCGCCTCGGTGCCCTTCGCCAGGGTGCTGTGCTCGCGCGGTTCGATGGTGGCCGTGACAGCCAGGAACTCCTCGCCCTCGGCCGGCACGTAGAACGGGACCTCGCCCTCGGCGGGGAGCCGGTCGACCGGGCCGAACCGGGTCACCTCCAGCTGGTTCGCCGGGGCGATGATCACGCCGGCCTTGGGCGAACCGGCATTCACGATCTGGGCAGGGTCGCCGAGTGCGACGATGCCCGGCTCCGCCTTGGGCGCCTGCGGCTCCGGCACCTGATCGGCCGGGACCGGCTTCTTGCCGTCGGGCCGGTACAGCTCCACGCCTTCCGGCACCTCGACCCCGGTCGCCATCATCCCGATCGAGCCGGGATCGACGGTCACCTCCTTGTTGCCGACCGCCTGCGGCTGGAAGCCGACCTCGTCGAAGACGCCCGGCTTGCCCTGGTCCCGCAGGTGCCGGATCGGCCCGCACAGGGCCCGCGGCTGCAGCGTCCCGGAGTCCGGTTCGCGGAGCAGCCAGCAGTGCGTCTCCGACGCTTGCTGGGCGTGCTGGTCGGTGGCCGACCCGTCCCGCCACGCGGACTCGATCACGGTCAGGAACGGCACCTTGTTGTCCACCTCGGCACCGTTCACCCGAACGCTCGTGCCGCAGGCCGCCAGGGCTGAGAGCATCAGGGCCGAGACGATGAGTACGGCAGCCTTCGTCGCCGCCCGCCTGCGATTGACCACGTCAAACCCCCATCAGAAGGATGCAGCGAGAACCGAGAAACGAGAGCGTGCGGTTCGCTCGCCCCGAGGTACCTTAGCGGCACCCCCTCACTCCATCCACCCGGTCAGTCCAGCCACCCGGAGTCGGTGGCGATCCGGACCGCCTCGGCCCGGTTCCCGGCGCCGAGTTTGCCGATCGCCGCGGACAGGTGATTGCGGACGGTTCCCTCGGACAGATGGACCGCCTTGGCGATCGCGGTCGTCGAGCCGCCCTCCGCCGCAGCGGCCAGGACCTCGACCTCCCGCTCGGTCAACGGCGACGCACCGATCCGCAGGCTGTCCACGGCGAGCGTCGGATCCACCACCCGGAGCCCGCGCATCACCCGGCGGATCCCGTCCAGCAGCTGCTCGGCCGGCGCGTCCTTGATCATGAAGCCGACGGCGCCCGCCTCCATCGCCCGGCGTAGGTAACCCGGCCGGCCGAAGGTGGTCAGGATGATCACCTTGGTGTCGGGGAACGAGGCGGTGATCTTGGCCGTCGCGGCGATGCCGTCCTCGCCCCGGCCGTCCGGCCCGGGCATCTGCACGTCCATCAAGATCACGTCCGGCGGCCGGCGTTCCACGGCCTGCAGCACCTCGGCACTGTCGGCCGCCTGGCCGATCACCTCAAGATCGGACTCCAGCCCGAGCAGGGCCGTGAAGGCCTGCCGGATCAGCGCCTGGTCGTCGGCCACCAGGACTTTGATCATGAACCGACCTCGAGGTTCCCCCGTCGGGTCCGTTCGAACTCCCGGAACTCGGGCGAGCGCAGGTCCGCCACCAGCATCGTCCCACCGCCCGGCGCGGGCAGCAGATCGAGGGTCCCGCCGGCCTCCTTGAGCCGCTCGGTCAGGCCGGTCAGTCCGGAGCCGAAGCGACCTCCGCCGTGACCGACGCCGTCGTCGATCACCTGGACCCGGTCGGACTGCAGCACGATGGTGCACCGGGTGCCTTCGCTGTGCCGGACCACGTTGGTGACCGCCTCGCGGACGACGTACCCGAAGAGTTCACTGATCGGGTCCGGCAGCAGCGGTACGGCGATCGGCAGCTCGGGCCGGATCCCGGCGGCGCTGAGCACCGACCGGGAACTGGCCAGCTCGGTCGCCAGCCGTACCTCGCGGATGCCGGACACGGTGATCCGCAGGTCGGACAGCACCTGCCGGGCCAGTTGCTCCACCTCGGCGATCTGCGGTCCGGCGGCCGCCGGGTCGGCGGTCAGCAGCCGCCGGGCCAGCCCCGCCTTGATCGAGATCGCGGTCAGCGAGTGGCCGAGGATGTCGTGCAGGTCGCGGCTGATCCGTTCCCGTTCGGCGACCACCGCGAGCCCGGCCACCCGCTTCTCGGCGACCCGTAGCCGGCGGTCGATCCGCGAGTTCTCGATCCCCATCGCGATGGACAGGCCGATCACCAGCGACATCGCGGCGATGATCACCGAGACCCAGTCCCGGAACAGCGCGCCGGTGCCCAGGATCAACAGCACCAGCACCGGGATCGCGATCCGGGAGATCCGCCACGGCAGCTGGGTGGCCAGCAAGATCGCCAGATAGACGCCGAAGTAGACGAGCTGGAACTCGATGAACGGGATCATCGCCAGCAGCACGATGGTGAACACGACGAGGTAGATCACCCGGCCCCAGATCGGGGCGTCGCAGACCCACGGTGCCACCAGGTAGAGCACTCCGACCGCGGCGATCAGCAGGCCCATCCAGAACAGCGACGGGCCGCCCTGCTGCACCTGGCTGGACAGCGGCAATGCCAGGAAGGCCAGGCCCAGCAGATACATCCAGAGCCCGTTCTGCCAGGCCCTGCGCAGGGTCAGCGGCCGGGCTCGCTCGACGTCGGTTCGAGCCCCCGGGGCGGCCCGGGGATCCTCACCGATCCCGAACGGCCGCGCCCGTTTCCGCAACTTCGCCACCGAACTCCTCCAACCGTCGCCCGCCCACCCCACGAGGCTTTCAGCAGCCACAGGTCGACATCACCGTTTGCTGCTGGCGATGGCTCGACGATAGCCCAGCACGCCCATCAGGGTCAGCAGCCCTCCCCAGCCGGCGAGAACGGCGATCCCCGTCCAGGGGAACGCGGTGTCGGCGGGCAGGAACGGGAACTGGCCCAGTTGGCCGATCCAGTACGACGGCAGGGCCTGGCCGATCAGCTGGAGGGTGGGCGGCATGAACTCCATCGGCATCCACAATCCGCCGAGCAGGGCGAGCGCCATCAGCAGCAGCGTGGTCAGCCCGCCGACCGCCTCGGTCTTCACCCAGAGCCCGATCACCAGCCCGAGCACGATCATCGGGATCAGGGACAACCAGATCAGGCCGATCGAGGCCAGCCAGACGCCGAGCGGGGCCCGGACGCCGCCGATCAGGAAGCCGGCCAGGTCGACCACCAGCACCGACGGCAGCAGCAAGATCATCGTCACCGCGGCGCGGGCCCAGAGGAACGACTGCGGCGGCAAGGCGGTCAGCCCCAATTGCCGGAACCAGCCGGACTTCCGTTCCACGGCCAGGTAGGCGCCGCCGCTCATCGCCGCGCCGAGCGCGCCGTAGCTGCCCATCGACACCATGATCAGCGCCGAGTAGTTCACCCCGGCCTCCGACGGTGCCCCGCCGAACAGCTGCGAGAAGAGGATGTACATCATCAGCGGCAGGGTGAAGGTGAAGATCACGTACCCGACGTTCTTCGCCGTCAGGTACGTGCTGTGCCAGGTGTAGTGGAGCATCGGACGGAGGCCGGACCGTCGCGTCGCGGCGCCGGCCCGGGTCCTGCTCGCGGTGCTGGAGATCGTGCTCATGCCGAGACCTCCGTCCGGGTCAGGGCCAGGAACGCGTCCTCCAGGCTGGCGGCCGTGACCTCGATCTCGCGGGCCGCGGGCTCGCTGGCGAGTAGCGCCCGGAGGGCCAGGTCGGAGTCGTCGCAGGTGAGTTCCAGCCGGGCGCCGACCCGGGCCACCCGGACCACGCCGGGCAGGCCGGCGAGCACGTCCAGGTCCAGCGCGGGGTCGGCGGCGAGGCCGATGATCTTGCCGCTGACTCGCGACTTGATCACGTCGCCGGAACCGTCGGCGACCACCGAACCGGCGGCCAGCACCACGATCCGGTCGGCCGCCTGATCGGCCTCCTCCAGGTAGTGGGTGGCGAACAGGACGGTCCGGCCGTCGGCCGTGAAGTCCCGCATCGAGGTCCAGAACCGGCGCCGCAGCTCGACGTCCATCGCCACCGTCGGCTCGTCCAAGATCATCAGCTCGGGGTCGGGCAGCAGGGCGAGCGCGTACCGCACCCGCTGCGCCTGGCCGCCGGACAGCCGTTCGGTCCTGGTCTTCAGGAAGTCCGCCAGCTCGGCCCGTTCGATCACCTCGTCGAGCGGCAGCGGGTGTGCGTGCAGGCCGTGCATCAGCGCCAGCAGCTCACGTACGGTGCACTCGGTGAGCAGCGCGCCGGCCTGCAGCATGGCGCCGACCCGGCCGTCCCGGACCGCGATCAGCGGGTCACTGCCGAAGACCCGGACCCGGCCGGCGTCCGGCTGGATCAGGCCCAAGATCATTTCGTTCAGCGTCGACTTGCCGGCGCCGTTCGGCCCCAGCAGCGCGACGATCTCGCCCGGTTCGATCCGCAGGTCGACGTCGCGGACCGCGGTCACCGGGCCGTAGGACTTGCGGACCCCGGTCAGGGTCAGTGCAGGTTCGGCACGATCAGTGTTCACGGATCTCAGTGTGCTGGCGTACGGACGACTCGGCCCGGCCGCATTGTCAGCGGTTACCCATGACATCTGTCATTCCCGCCGGGCGACACGGGGTGTCCTATCGTGGGGGAGGTGAAACGTTCACCCGGCACCCGCCTCGCCCGCCTGATCGCAGCCGTCGGTCTGGCCCTCACCGGATTGCTGGCCTTCGCGCCGGCAGCCGCCGCGGAGGGGGACGGCTGGGCGATCACCAAGTACGCGATGGCGGTTCAGCTGGCCGAGGACGGCACCGCCAAGATCAGCCTCGACTTCGACTTCGACTTCGGCACCGAGGAAGGCCACGGTCCGTACCTCGTGTTGCCGTCCCGGCAGGCCATCGACGGCGACCCGGAGCACTGGCGCAGCTTCCCGATCGAGCTCGGCGCCGTCACCAGCAGCACCGGCGCCCCGACGGACACCGACACCGAGACCAAGAACGGCCTCCTCGCGGTCAAGATCGGCGACGAGAACAAGGAGGTCAAGGGTCTGCAGTCGTACCACGTCGAGTACACGATCCGCGGGCTGGTCAATCCCCGCGCCGGCGGCGGCTCCGGCCTGGACGAGCTGAACTGGAACGTGATCAGCAACTGGGAAGTGCCGCTGCGGAACGTGTCGATCATCGTCAACGGCCCGGCCGACCTCTCGGCCACCCAGTGTTTCGCCGGCGAGGCCGGCAGCCAGCAGCAGTGCCAGGCGTCCGGTTCCGGCGTCGGTGCCCAGTTCTCGGTGCCGGAGGTGCCGGAGGGCCAGGGCATGACCATCGTCGCCGGCTGGCCCGGCGGTACCTTCGTCGGCGCCGAGCCGATCCTGACCAAGCGGCTCCACCTCGGCAACACCTTCACCGCCAACCCGATCACCGTCGGCGCTGGCGCCCTGATCGCGGCCCTCGGCACCGGCGGGCTGGCCGCGATCGCCCGTCGCCGCGGCCGGGACGAGCGCTTCACCGGCCTGACCCCGGGCCTGGCGCCGACGGCCGGCGCGGACGGTGCGGCGACCACCGTCGGCGGCAGCAGCGGACCGGTCGCGGTCCGGTTCACGCCACCGGACGACGCCCGGCCGGGTGAGGTGGGCACGCTGATCGACGAGAAGGCGCAGCAGCGCGACGTCACGGCCACCGTGATCGACCTCGCCGTCCGCGGGCATCTGCGGATCGCCGAGGTGGACCCCGAGCCCGGCTCGAAGCTGCCCGGCGGCAAGGACTGGGAACTGACCCGGCTGGACGGATCCGACCAGTTCCGCGGGTACGAGTCCGCGGCGCTGAACGGGCTGTTCGACAAGGGCAACCCGATCCGGATGACCGAGGCGATGACCGGGCTGACCGCCGCCGCGGTGCCGGCCAAGCTGCTCACCGACGTGACCGACGAACGCGGCTGGTTCAAGGCCAACCCGGGCACCGTACGCGGCCTCTGGATCCTGGCCGGCTGCGCGCTCGTCGTGGTCGGCGCGATCGCCACCGCCGTGATGGCCGTGACGATGGGCTGGGGCATCATCGGCCTCGGCATCGTCCTGGCCGGCCTGGTGACCTTCGGCTTCGCCGGCCGGATGCCGGCCCGGACCGCCACCGGGACCGCGATGCTCGATCAGGCGAAGGGGTTCCGGCTCTACCTGGAGACGGCAGAGGCGGACCAGTTGAAGTTCGAGGAGGGCGAGGACCTGTTCTCCCGCTACCTCCCGTACGCGATCGTCTTCGGGGTCGCCGACCGGTGGGCCAGGATCTTCGCCGACCTGGCCGCCCGGGGTCACGACGTGCCGCAGCCGGACTGGTACGTCGGGCC
This sequence comes from Microlunatus sp. GCM10028923, assembly GCF_042666975.1. Lineage (NCBI taxonomy): Bacteria > Bacillati > Actinomycetota > Actinomycetes > Propionibacteriales > Propionibacteriaceae > Microlunatus > Microlunatus sp. GCM10028923. Next base: position 117,447 of record NZ_JBHTFF010000008.1, read on the forward strand.
GTACCTGGGGGCCGCGGCGTTCTACGGCTCCGGCGGTTTCAGCAGCAGCCTGGACGCCTTCTCCAGTGCGAGCAGTGCCGCCATGACGGCCGCGTCCGCGGGCTCCAGCGGCGGCAGCGGCTTCAGCGGTGGCAGCGTCGGCGGCGGGGTCGGTGGCGGCGGTGGCGGCGGCTGGTGAGCCGACTCGCTAGTCGGCCCGGAGCCGGTTGCGCAGGCTGATCAAGCGCTCCCGGAGCTGCGCCCGGTCGGCTGCCTCGCCGCCGAGTCGCGGATCGTAGTCCAGCAGGTTCACCTCGCGGGCCAGGTCCGCCGAGCCGCCGAGGTCGTCGATCTCGCGGATCAGTCCGTCCAGTTCTGAGCCGAAGACCGTGAACCCGTGCACCAGGATGTCGGTCAGGGGATGATCACCGGGCTTTCCGTTGGGCATCGCCACATCCTGCCTGAGCCGCGGCGCGTTCGGAATAACGGGTCGGCCCGTCGCGGTTGTCGAGCTACGTGAGCACTGTGACGCTTCCGGACGGGGTCCGCGATCTGATCACCGCCGGTCCGCTGGTCCACCTGACCACGATCAACCCGGACGGCAGTCCCCAGGTGTCCGTCGTCTGGGCCGGGCTGGACGGGGACGACCTGGTGACGGCCCATCTGGGCCGGATCCGCAAGCTGCGTAACCTGGAACGTGATCCGCGTGCCGTGCTGTCGTTCCTGGCGCCCGGCACGCCCGGTGAACTGGCCAGACCGTACGTGACGCTCAGGGCGCGGGCGACCGTCGTCGAGACCGACGACGCCTGGGACCTGCTGAACCGCTGGACCAAGGTGTACGTCGACCCGCAGCTCGAGTTCCCCGAGCCGCGGACGCGCGGGTACGTGGTCCGCTACGCCGTGGAGCGGGTCAGCGGCTACGGCCCCTGGGCGGAATGATCACCCGGGCACAGTCCGCAGTCGGCGCTCGGCGCGGCCACAAGATCTTCCCGTGGGCCGCGACCTCGGCTCGCCGAGTGGACGGAAAGGGCCGTGTCTGAGGGCTGAGCGGTCAAAGCGTCCACTCGGTGTGGGCCCGATCCGTGCGCCCGGTGCCGTACCGCAGGATCTTCGGTGCGGCGCCGCTACTCCTTCCGCTGACACCGCCGCTGCACCCGGCGGGAGGCGTTCCCGCGGGAACGTCTGGGGATCCCATGCTCACGACGGCTCCGACCGGGGCCGCGGTGGTCGCCCATCGGGGCGCGCAGGCTAGCGTCAGTGCCATGGCAGAGGGTAAGAAGCGCGAACGGGTGCTGCTCGCGATCGTCGGTGGCATCTTGGTGTGGGGCGGCTTCGGGCTGGCCGCGCTGCAGGTGATCGTCGCGATCGTGCTCACCGTGCAGCGCTCGCCGGTGGCCTGGCCGTGGCTGGCGGTCTCGGTCGCGATCACGACCCTCGTCGGGCTGCTCGGACTCTGGATCGTGCGCAGGTCCAACGTTCCGCTCGGCGACGCCATGAATCTCTGACCCGGAGCAGGGGGCCCGGTGTTGCGAGTCGAGCGCCGGGTTGTCCTCGGCGTACGCGCCACGCCGGCATCGGTCCACTCGGTCGCGGCCCCGCCCCGCCCGTCGCTGCGGGAGTGCCGGTCGACTCGTTCGGATCAACCAGCTCCGTCCTCGAGGACAGGTGCCGAGCAGGTGCCGTACGCCCTCCTCGGCGCGCGCCCGCGTCGAGGGCCGGACAGCAACCAGCCAGGGGTCTCGACCCTGCATGCCCGCGCGCGACGTTCCCGCGGGAACGTCAGACGCTGAGCGGCCCGGGGCGGCTTCGGAGCGGCGGCACCCAGGCCGGCCGTCGACCGACCGCGCCCAGCGTCGGACCGCCCCGTCGACCGAGCCCGACTCCCAGCGGTGGGCCTGGGCCGCGGCAACGCTCTGCTCGCGGATCGCGATTAGACTTACCGCCGCCAGCGGGGAGGGAATCCGGTGCAAGCCCGGAACTGCCCCGCAGCGGTGAGTGGGGACGGCGACCGCGCCGAACGCACTGGGCCGAGCCGTGAGGCCGGGCCCGGGAAGCGGCGGCCGCCGGCAGGCCGGGAACGGCCGGAACCCACGAGTCCGAAAACCTGCCGCTGGTGTCCGGGTCGCCGATCCGGACGTCCGGCGCCGCGAGGGACGGTCCGCCGGATCCCCATCCGGCCGCACCGCGGCCGAGGTCCGGAAGGCCTTGCAGAGTTGAGAATTCACGGCATCCGCGGGCGACTGCTCGCGTTGTTGATCACCGCGACGACGATCGCCCTGGCCGGCTGCGGTACGACAGCGCCCCCGGCCCAGACCTCGTCCTCGGCGCCCGCGGGCGTCGACAGCGCCGGCTGCGTTCAGAGCTTCGATCCCGGCGCCGACTACTACCCCGACAAGCAGAAGCTCGAATTCGCCGACAATTTCACGATCAGTTACCACGGGTCGTATCAGGTGGTCACGGTGAAGCAGCCGGTCTTCGGCGGCAAGCCGGAGAGCTACGTACTGGTCCGCTGCGGGGCGCCGAAGCCCGAGCTGACCGGTGAACTCACCAAGGCGCAGGTGATCACGACGCCGGTACAGAGCCTCTTCTCCGGCTCCACCACGCACCTGCCCGCGCTCGAGGCGCTCGGCCGGCTGGATGCGGTGACCGGAGTCGCCGCGAAGGCGTACATCTCCTCGGAGGCAGCCAAGAAGCGGGCGGCCGGCGCCGAGGTGACCGAGTACGCCGCCGCCGGGACGCCCGACGCCGAGGCGATCGTGGCCGCGAAGCCGGACGTGCTGATCACCGACGGCACCGACTCGCCGGCCTACGCGACGGTCCGGGACGCCGGGATCGGCGTGCTCGGCGGCGCCGAGTTCCTGGAGCACGATCCGCTCGGCCGGGCCGAGTGGATCAAGCTGTTCGCGGCGCTGACCGGCACCGAGGCCCAGGCCGGCCCGGTCTTCGACAAGATCCGCGACGACTACACCAAGACCCAGCAGCTGGTCGCCGACGCGGAGCCGGTCGAGCTGGTGCTCAGCCAGCCCTATCAGGGCGTCTGGTCGGTACCGGCCGGCGGCAGCTTCCAGGGGAAGATGATCAAGGACTCCGGCGGCAGCTGGCCCTGGCAGGACGATCCGTCGACCGGTTCGATCAACACCGACCTGGAGGCCGTCCTCGGCAAGTCGGGATCGGCCAAGACGTGGATCACCACCTCCAACTGGCGGACCAAGAAGGAGGCGACCGCCGAGGAGCCGCGGCTGGCCGAGTTCACCGCGTACAAGTCGGGCAAGCTCTGGGCGCCGAGCAAGCAGCTCAACGACGCGGGCGGCAACAACTACTTCGAGCTGGGCGCGTTGCGGCCGGACCTGACGCTGGCCGACCTCGTCGCGATCACCCACCCCGACCTGCTGCCCGACCACACCTTCACCTTCTACCAGCCCCTCTCCTGACCACCCAGCCGTGACCACCCCTCCCAACCCCGCCGACCCCGCCGACCCCGCCGACCCCGCCGACCCCGCCGACCGGGCACAAAAGCAGCCGTTTCGGCGGCGTGTCACTGCTGTTGTGCCCGGTCGGCGTGGTTGGGGGGTGCGGGGTTCGGGGATGTCGGGTTCCGGGATGTCGGGTTCCGGGATGTCGGGTTCCGGGATGTCGGGTTCCGGGATGTCGGGTTCCGCGGCGCCAGGTTCCGGGGCGCCGGGCTCCGGATCGCCAGGTCCCGGAACACCAGATTCCGAAGCACAGGGCTCCGGAGCACCAGGTCCCGGAACACCAGGTCCCGGAGCACCAGATTCCGAAGCACCAGGTCCCGGAACGCCAGGTGCCGGAACGCCAGGTCCCGAAACACCAGGTCCCGGAGCACCAGGTCCCGGATCGCCGGGTTCCGGGGTGGGGGGTCGGCCGGTACGGCTCGGGCTGGTGCTGGTCGGGTTGGCGGTGGTCGCGCTGGCGGTGGTCGCGGTCGCCTCGGCGGTCGGCACGGTGAACATCCCGGTGCCCTCGGTGCTGCGGTTCCTCTTCACGGGCGACGCCGGGGATCCTTCCTGGACGACGCTGCTGGACCGGGTCCGACTCCCCCGCGTCGGTACGGCAGCGACGGCGGGGGCCGGGCTCGCCGTCGCCGGGCTGGTCATGCAGACCCTGTTCGCGAACCCGCTCGCCGACCCGTACGTGCTCGGCATCTCGTCCGGGGCCAGCCTCGGCGTCGCCCTGATCACCCTCGGCGGCGGGACGGTCGGTGCCGGGTTCGTGGCGATCACCGGCGCCGGGCGGGGCGGCGTGGTCGTCGCGGCGGCGGCCGGCGCGCTCGCCGTACTGCTGGTGATCTTGCTGTTCGGCCGATGGATCTCCTCGGTGATCACGTTGTTGATCATCGGTGTGATGGTGTCGTCGGCGGTCGGCGCGGTCACCTCGCTGCTGCTGGCGTTCGCCGAGCCGGCCCGGCTGCAGCAGTTCATCTCCTGGGGTCTCGGCTCCTTCAGCGGCGTGCCGCGCGGCGACCTGGTGCTGCTCATGACCATCATCGGGGTCGCCGCGATCATCCTGTTCGCCGTGAGCCAGAGCCTGAACGCGATGCTGCTCGGCGAGCGGTACGCGCTGACGATGGGGGTCCGGGTCCGGCTGATCCGCTACACCGCGATCACGGCGACCGCGATCATCGCCGGCGCGGTCACCGCCTACTGCGGCCCGATCGCCTTCCTCGGCATCGCCGTGCCGCACCTGGCCCGGCTGTTGATCGGCACCTCGGACCACCGGATCCTGCTGCCGGCGACGCTGCTGCTCGGGGTGATCGTCGCGGTCGCCTGTTCCATGATCACCCAGCTGCCGCCCGGCGACCTGGTGCTGCCGGTGAACGTCGTGTCGGCGTTGGTCGGCGTGCCGGTGGTGCTGGTAGTCCTGGTCCGGTCGCGCCGGCTCGCGGCGGGAGCGGTCTGATGGACCCCCGGCTCAGCCTGACCGGCGTGGCGGTCGGCTACCGGCGGCACCGCCCCGGGACCGGCACCACGGTGATCGCCGACGGCATCGACGTCGACGCCGCCGCCGGCACCGTGACCGCGCTGCTCGGGCCGAACGGCGCCGGCAAGTCGACCCTGCTCCGCTCGATCGTCGGGCTGCAGCCACTGCTGGCCGGCCGGGCCACCCTGGACGGGCAGCCGATCGACCACCTGCCCCCTCCGGTACGGGCTCGCCGGCTCGCCGTGGTGCTGACCGACCGGGTGGACGCCGGACTGCTCACCGCCCGCGAGGTGGCACAGCTCGGCCGGCATCCGTACGCCCGGCTGACCGGCCGGCTGACCGCCCGGGAACGCGACCTGGTCGACGGCGTCCTGCACCGGCTGCACGCCCACCCGTGGGCCGACCGCCGGTTCGCCGAGCTGTCCGACGGTCAGCGACAGCGGGTGCTGCTGGCCCGCGCCCTGATCACCGAGCCGGAGTTGTTGATCTTGGACGAGCCGACCTCGTTCCTCGACGTGGGCGCCCGGGTCGAGTTGATGATCCTGCTCCGGGAACTGGCCGCCGAGCAGGGGCTGATCATCGTCGTCTCGACGCACGAGGTCGAGCTGGCTCTGCGGACCGCCGATGCGACGTGGTTGATCGACGACGGGACGGTCCGGTCCGGCACGCCGGAGGAGTTGATCACCTCCGGCGCGATCGCCGGGGTGTTCGAGACCCCGGCCGCACGGTTCGACCCGGAGACCCGGACCTTCGGGCCCGTCGCAGGGTTCAGCTCGCAGCCCGGTGCCGACCACCGGCGTCCAGAGCCCGGGAGATCGCCATGGCGGTAGACCGGACCACCGGCGCGAACTGCCGCGCCTGGGCCAGTTCGGTCGCGCCGGTGACCGAGATCGCGCCGACCACGGTCCGCCGGCGAGCGAACACCGGCGCCGCGACGCAGAACAGCCCGGGCCGCGATTCCTCGACGTCGTAGGCAATCCGGGACTCGCGGATCCGGGCCAGCTCGCGGCGCAGCTGGTCCGGCCGGGTGATCGTCCGCCCGGTCCGGGCCTCCAGCGGGCCGGACAGCACCGACTCCACCAGCGCCGGCGAGCTGAACGCGAGGATCGCCTTGCCCAGCCCGGTCGCGTGCATCGGGGCCCGGCCGCCGGGCCGGTAGTGGTTCACCCGGTGCGCCGCCGGCGAGATCTTCTCGATGTAGATGATCTCCGAACCCTTCGGTACCGCGACGTTGCAGGTCAGCCGGGTGATCTCGTTCAGCGTGTGCGCGTACGGAATCGTCAGCTCGCGCAGCTTGGCGTGGTCGGGCACCAGGTGGCCGAGCTCGAACAGCCGGACGCCGAGCCGCATCCCGCGCGGCCCCCGTTCCAGCGCACCCCAGCTCTCCAGGTCGCCGACCAGCCGATGCGTGGTCGACTTCGGGATGCCGGACCGCCGGGCCATCTCGCTGATGCTGAGCTCGACGTCGTGCTCGGAGAACAGGTCGAGCAGCGCCAGGCCGCGCAGCAGCGAGGACCGTGCCGACGGGTCGCCGGACTGATCAGCGGGACGCAACATGTCCGTTCCTCCGCCCGAGATGGTGATCCTGGTGGGGTCGAACGCCGGCGTGGCGCGCACTCAGGACCAGGTCGTAGTATCCGCCCGTTTTCCACGTTTCGCAATCGTTGCGCCACGTTTCGGAATCCGGTTACCGACAGTGCTCGCGTACGGGATTGTCGCCAAGAATGGCCAGCATGACGCTCTCCGTACTCTTCCTCGGCGGGACCGGCACGATCAGCAGCTGGTGTGCCCGGCGCGCGGTCGACGCCGGCATCGCGCTGACCGTACTCAACCGCGGCACCACCACCCGGCGTCCATTGCCCGACGGAGTCGAGGAACTCCGCGGCGACGCCCGCGACCCCGAATCGGTCCGCGCCGCGATCGGCGACCGCCGCTTCGACGTGGTGGTCGACTTCGTCGCGTTCCTGCCCGAGCACGTCGCCGCCGACATCGAGGTGTTCCGCGGCCGGACCGGCCAGTTCATCTTCATCAGCTCGGCGTCGGCGTACCAGAAGCCGGTCAGCCGGCTGCCGATCACCGAGTCGACGCCGCTGCACAACCCGTTCTGGAAGTACTCCCGGGACAAGATCGCCTGCGAGGACCTGCTGATCGAGGCCTACCGGAACGAAGGCTTCCCGGCCACCATCGTCCGCCCGTCGCACACCTACGACGACCTGCGCACGCCGCTGCTCGGCGGTCACGCGGACATCGACCGGATGCGGGCCGGCCGGCCGGTGCTGGTGCACGGCGACGGCACCTCGCTCTGGACGCTGACCCACAGCTCCGACTTCGCGGTCGCCTTCACCGGGCTGCTCGGCGACCGGCGCACCGTCGGCGACGCCTTCACGATCACCTCCGACGAGGCCCTCACCTGGGACCAGGTCTACCGCGCGATCGGCGCCGCCGCCGGGGCCGAACCGGACCTGGTGCACGTCTCGTCGGAGACGATCGCCCGCTACGCGCCCAGCCACGGGCCGGGCCTGCTCGGCGACAAGGCGCACTCGGTCGTCTTCGACAACTCCAAGATCAAGTCCGTGGTGCCGTGGTACGTCTGCCGGGTGCCCTATGCCGAAGGGGCCCGGCGGATCGTCGCCGCCTATGATGCCGATCCGTCACTGGCCACGCCGAACCAGGAGTTCGAGGACGTCTACGACACGCTGGTCGGGCTCGCCACCAGCGCGCCCTGACGTGTCCTGAGCCTGTCGAAGGGCCAGCAGAATCGGGCCTGCCCTTCGACAAGCTCAGGGAGCGTAGCGATCAGTCGAAGTGCAGCGAGTCGGTCCGCTCGCGCTTGATCTCGAAGAAGTACGGGAACGAGGCCAGCGTGACCGTCGCGTCCCAGAGCTTGCCGGCCTCCTCGCCGCGCGGGATCCGGGTGATCACCGGGCCGAAGAAGGCGACGCCGTTGACGTGGATCGTCGGCGTGCCGACGTCCTTGCCGACCTTGTCCATGCCCTCGTGGTGGCTGGTCCGGATCTCCTCGTCGTACTCGCTCGACTCGGCGGCCTCGGCCAGCTCGGGCGGCAGCCCCAGCTCATCCAGCGACTCCTTGATCACCACGGCGAAGTCCTTGTTGCCCTGGTTGTGGATCCGGGTGCCGTACGCGGTGTAGAGCGGGCTCAGGATCTCGTCGCCCTTCAGCCGCGCGGCCGCGATGGCGACCCGCTGCAGCGCCCAGCCGCGGGCCACGCCGGACCGGTAGTCGTCGGGGATGTCCTGCTTCTCGTTGAGGACGGCGAGGCTCATCACATGGAACTTGGTCTCGATGTCGCGGACCTTCTCCACCTCGAGGATCCAGCGGGACGTGATCCAGCAGAACGGGCAGAGCGGGTCGAACCAGAAGTCGGCGCGATCGCGCGCAGTGGTATCAGTCACGCATAGCGATAACCAGGTGCGGCCGCGGGCTATTCCCTCCGCCGCCTCCCGTTAGGCTCGCCGCGTGACTCCGAGCTCGACGTACCGGCTGCAGATCCGACCCGGCTTCACCCTGTCCGATGCGGCCGCGCTGACCGGCTATCTGGCCGAGCTCGGCGTCGGCGCGGTCTACCTGTCGCCGCTGCTGCGGGCGACCAGCGGCTCCGATCACGGGTACGACACCACGGACCCGACGGTGATCGACCCCGACCGCGGCGGCGACCAGGGCTGGCGGGAACTGCTCGCGGCGGCCCGTGAGCACGGGCTCGGAGTGGTGGTCGACATCGTGCCGAACCACCTCGGGATCGCCGTGCCGCACGAGAATCCGGCCTGGTGGGATGTGCTGACCCACGGCCGGGAGTCCCGCTACGCGGACTGGTTCGACGTGGACTGGTCGGCCGGGCCGATCATCCTGCCGGTGCTCGGCGACGAGGGTGCGCCGGAGCTCGTCGACGGCGAGCTGCGCTACTTCGAGCACCGGTTTCCGCTGGCGCCGGGGAGCTGGACCGACGGCGACGACGCCGCGACGGTTCATGATCGTCAGCACTACCGGCTGGTGCACTGGTCCCGCGGTGATCATGAACTGAACTACCGCCGGTTCTTCTCGATCACCACCCTGGCCGGGGTACGGGTCGAGGACGAGCAGGTCTTCGCGGCCACCCACGCCAAGATCGCCGACCTCGTCGCCGACGGCATCGACGGGCTGCGGATCGATCACCCGGACGGGCTCGCCGACCCTACCGGCTACCTGGACCGGCTGCGCCGGCTGGCGCCGGAGGCCTGGATCGTCGCCGAGAAGATCCTGGAGGCCGGCGAGGAGTTGCCGGCCGAGTGGCCGATCGCCGGCAGCACCGGGTACGACGCCCTGGCCGAGGTCGACCGGGTGCTCCGCGACCAGGCTCAGGACGGCCCGCTGACCGCGCTGTACCAGGAACTGACCGGCGACCGCGCCACCTTCCACGATCACGTCGAGCGGGGCAAGCGGATGGCCGCCGAGACCCTGTTCGAGGCCGAACGGCGGCGACTGGCCCGGCTCGCCCCGGAGGTCGAGCGGACCGGCGAGGCGCTGGCCGAGGTCGCCGTCGCCTACGAGGTCTACCGGTCCTACCTGCCGCTCGGCGCCGACCGGCTGGACCGGGCGCTGGCGGAGGCCGGCCGGCGCCGGCCGGACCTGGAGGAATCCCTGGCTGCGTTGGGACCTCGGCTCCGCGACCCGGCCGACTCCTTGGCGGTACGGCTGCAGCAGCTGGCCGGCGCCGTGATGGCGAAGGGCGTCGAGGACACCGCGTACTACCGCTACAGCCGGTTCGTCGGCGGCAACGAGGTGGGCGGCGATCCGGCCCGGGTCGGCGGCACGGTGGCGGAGTTCCACGCCGCGCAGCGACGGCGGCTGGACCGCAGCCCGGACGCGATGACCTCGCTGTCCACCCACGACACGAAGCGCGGCGAGGACGTCCGGGCCCGGCTCGCCGTCCTGCCCGAGCTCCATGATCATTGGGCCGGATTCGCGGCGGCCTTCCTGGACCGGACCGGGCTGCCCAACCGCCGGTTCGGCTATCTGCTGGCGCAGACGCTGGCCGGCACCGGCCCGATCGAACGGGACCGGCTGCTGGCGTACGCGGAGAAGGCGGCCCGGGAAGGGGCCGAGGAGACCGGCTGGACCCGGGTCGACGCCGAGTACGAGAAGGCGCTGCGGGCGGCCATCGAGCTGGCCTACGACGACCCCGACCTGCGCGCGGCCTGGGATCGCCTGGACGCGGTGATCACCGGCCCGGGCCGGTCCAACGCGCTGGCCGCGAAGCTGCTCCAGCTGACCGGGCCCGGCGTCCCGGATGTCTATCAGGGAACGGAACTGTGGACCGACTCGCTGGTCGACCCGGACAACCGTCGGCCGGTCGACTTCGACCACCGGACTCGGCTGCTGGCCGGACTTGATCAAGCTCCGCCGATCGACGACAGCGGTGCGGCGAAGCTCTGGGTGACCCGGACCGCACTCCGGTTGCGCCGGACGGCGCCGGAGCTGTTCACCGGGTACCGGCCGCTGCCGGCGACCGGCCCGGCGGCCGAGCACCTGATCGGCTTCGATCGCGGCGGTGCGATCACCCTGGCCACCCGGCTGCCCGTGGCACTCGCGGCGACCGGCTGGTCCGGCACCACCGTCGACCTGCCCGCCGGACTCAGCGACCAGCTCAGCGGCCGCGACGTCCCGGGCGGCCGGACCGAGCTGGCGACTCTGCTGGCCGACTACCCGGTCGCCCTGCTGACGCCGGCCGGCTGCTGACCCAGTCGGGTCCGGTTGATCATGATCCTTCGGCGCGGGCGGCTCGGAGCGCCTGCCACTCCTCGACCAGTGCCGGAGTCCGTTCGGCCACGAAGCTGAAGAAGTCGCGGGTCTCGGCCAGCCGCCGGCCGGCCGCCGTCTCCGCGCCGACCGCCCCGACACCGCGGTCGAACTCGGCGGCCAGCCGCGGGTAGACCGGGTTCCGGGAGATCACCGCCTCGTACCAGTGATCACTGCCGAGCGAGTACGAGTCCAGCCGGTCACCGGGATTGCGGGACTTGATCAGGAACCCGGCCTGGATCAGCGACCGCCCGGCGCCACTGATCGCGGCGGGGCTCACGGCCAAGGTCTCGGTCAGTTCCGGAACGGTCAGGCTGCCGGTCTCCGAGGACAGGACGGCACCCAGCACCCGGGCGGCCATCCGCTGCAGGCCCGATCCGGCCAGCACCAGGGCCAGCCCCTCGATGAATTCGGCCCGCGCCTCGACCATGATCCCTCCCGTCCCCGGGTCACTGTACCGGGCGTGATCAGCCGGTCCGGAGGTCCCGGTGCCGCAGCGCCTGCAGGCCGATCACGGCCAACGCCGCGGTGATCCCGGTCAGCACGATCAGCGGCAGGACCTGCAGCGCGGCGCCGGTGATGATCTTGCTCACGTACGCGAACGGGATCACCAGATTCGCCGCGGCGTAACGCAGTCCGAGGATCGGGCCGAGGCTCTCGCCGAACACGTTGACGAAGATCCAGGCCAGCCAGCCGCCGGCCACCGCGATCCGCGGGGCCAGTCCGACCAACGCGGTGATCACCCCGGCGAGCACCCAGATCGCCGGCACCTGCACCACCGCGGCCGCGAGCACCCGGCCGACCTGGGCCAGCCCGGTGCCGGAAGTGATCCCGTAGCTCAGCCCGGCGGCGAGCCCGCTGGCGACCATGATCGCCAGACTGCCGCCGAGCGCGATCAGGAGCTGCGACCCGGCCCAGGCGTGGCGGCCGATCGTGGTGGACAGGGCCACCTCGGCCAGCCCGCCGGCCTCCTCGGCGCGGAGTCGCGCCATCACCAGCACCGGGTAGAGCGCGACCGTACCCGCGATCGAGACCAAGATCATCCAGATGAACGTGTCCGCGATCGCCGCGTCGGGCCGAGCCGCGTAGCGCCCCAGGAACTCCCGGATCTGCGGCCCGCCGCGGTCGGCGATCTCCGGCATCCCGGCCGCGACTCCGGCCGTGGCCAGCGAGATCCCGGCACAGGCGGCGAGCCAGCCGAGCAGGAAGCCGCGCTGCAGCCGCCAGGCCAGACCGAGCGCGCCGGAGAGGCCCGGCGCAGCCGAGTCCGGACCCGGCCGCGGAGCGATCACCCCGGAGCCGAGATCGCGGCGGTCGGCTAGCCGGCCCGTGATCACGACCCCGACGGCGACGGCCGCGGCCGGCACCAGCAGGACCACCCAGTGTTCGCCGCCGTACGGCGCGACCAGGTGGCTCCACCCGGTGAAGGACAGCCAGCGCAGGCCGAGCAGTCCGCTGCCGTCGGCCACGAACCGGATCAGGTACGCCAGCCCGAGCGCGACCGCGGCCAGCACGGTGGCACCGCGGGCCCGTTCGGTCAGTTGGGCCGCGAGCACTCCGATCACCGCGGCCACCGCACCGGCCGCCGCCAGCGCCGCGGCGAACGCGAGGCTCCCGGCAATCCCGGTGCCGAGCACGATCAGGCCGATCCCGATCAGCCCGGCGGTGATGATCACGACGCCCAGTGCGATGATCAGCGCGGACAGCCAGGAGGCGTGTCGACCGACCTCGCTGGAACGGACCAGCTCGAGCCGGCCGGACTCCTCCTCCGCCCGGGTCTGCCGGATCACGATCATGATCGCGACCAGCGCCAGCAGGGTGTACAGGATGTCGCCGATCTTCCACACCACCAGGGCGCCGAGCGTGTCGCCGCCCAGCTGGCCGGTGAAGGCCGTCAGCGCGGTGTTGCCGCCGACCTCGCCGGCGAAGGCCTGCCGGTCCGCGGCGGTCGGGAACGTCCGGGCATACTGCAGGGCCGTACCGATGCCGAGCAAGATCAGGAACGCAACGACCCCGATCAGCGCCACCCGATTCCGGCGCAGCCCGAGCCGAACCGCGAAGCCCGTTCCCTGGAAGGGATTCCCGCCGCTCATCGGACCGCTCCGACCGGTTCCTCGACCTGGTAGTGCCGGAGGAACAGGTCCTCCAGGCTCGGCGGCCGGCTGACCAGGCTGCCCACCCCGGCCCGAGCCAGCAGGCCGAGCAGCTCGCTCAGCGCACTCGCACCGACCTGACAATTGATCATGGAACCGGTCAGCCGGACATCGTGCACGCCGGCCAGCCCGGACAGGTCGGGTACGGGCCCGGTCAGTTCGGCGGCGACCGAGGTGCGGGTCAGGTGGCGCAGGCTCGCGAGGGTGCCGGACTCCACCGTGCGGCCGGACCGGATGATCGTCACCCGGTCGCACAGCGCCTCGACCTCGGACAGGATGTGCGAGGACAGCAGCACGGTCCGGCCCGCGGCCCGTTCCTCCCGGATGCAGTCGGTGAAGACCGCCTCCATCAGCGGATCGAGCCCGGAGGTCGGCTCGTCCAGGATCAGCAGGTCCACCCGCGCCGCCAGCGCCGCGATCAGCGCCACCTTCTGCCGATTGCCCTTGGAATAGGTCCGGCACCGCTTCCGCGGGTCGAGGTCGTACCGCTCGATCAGTTCGGCGCGCCGGGCCGGCTCGAGCCCGCCCCGCAGCCGGCCGAGCAGGTCGATCACCTCACCGCCGGTGAGGTTCGGCCAGAGGGCCACGTCGCCGGGCACGTAGGCCAGCCGGCGGTGCAGTTCGGTCGCCTCCTGCCAGGGGTCGCCGCCGAACAGTCGGACCACTCCCCCGTCGGCCCGGATCAGGCCGAGCAGGATCCGGATGGCGGTGGACTTCCCGGCGCCGTTCGGGCCGAGGAAGCCGTGCACCTCGCCGGGCCCGACGCCGAGGTCGAGCCCGTCGAGGGCGAGGTTCGCGCCGTACGCCTTGCGCAGGCCGGCGATCTCGATGGTTTGAGTCACGATCTTCACTCTACGTCCGATTCACAGATTTGTGAAGATCGTGAATTGATCATGCTCTGGTGAACCAGGTCACCAACGCGCCGCTGTCGAACTCCTCCCGCCGAGTCGGCCGGAACAGGGTCGGGTCGAACTCCCCGGCGAACACCGGAATCCCGGACCCGGCGACGACCGGATAGCTCTTGATGATCAGTTCGTCGATCTCCGGCAACAGCGAGGCGGCCAGCTTCCCGCCACCACAGAGCCAGATGTCCAGGCCCGAGTCCTCGGCCTTCAGCCGGCGCACCAGCGACACCGGGTCGTCGACCACCTCGACGCTCGGGTCGTCGACCTGCAGCGTGCTGGAGACGACGTACTCCCGAAGATGGGCGTACGGGTGCGTCGACGGGATCGCCAGGGCCGGCTCGAACGTGCCCCGCCCCATCACCAGCGTGTCGAACGCCTTGTTCTCGGCGCCGTCGAAGCCGAGGGCCTGGCGGATATGGGTCGGCAGCGTCTCCGGGTAGCGCTCGTTGATCCAGTTCATCATCCGCTCCGACACCGGATAGAAGTCGACCTCCTGGCCCGGGCCTGCGATGTAGCCGTCGAGCGACACCCCGACGTAGTAGACGAGCTTTCGCATCCTGTGTCCTCTCCTTGAAGTACTTCAAGCATAGTACTACAGGCAGAGTGGTTATGACGCCGGGTGATGCGACGTGCGTCACGTCGATCGGGCCCCCGGCCGGACTGCCACACCGGTAGTGTCCGGGGTCCGGCCGTGGCCGGGATGCCACCGCTCCAGCACCCACGAGCGTGCGGCCGCCGGCCACGGTCTTTCCCCTCGGCGGTCAGGGAGAGGGAATCAGCCCCTCCGAGCGCACCGCCCAGTCCGCCGGGAAGCCCGGCGCGGAGCGCCCGGGTCCCTCGGCCCAGCCGGCCGCCATCAACGCGACCGCGGCCAGCAGGCCGCCGTTGCCCGGCAGATAGAGCGGCAGCGAATCGGTCTGCCGGTTGTGCCCGTTGGGCAGCGCCACGTTCTTGTGCCGGTCGGCCAGCAGGGCGTCGACGGCCGCCTCCGGCCGGCCGAGCCGCGCCGCGCACATCGCGATCACCGGGTAGTCCCAGCCCCAGGTGCTGGACCAGTCCCAGTCGCCGAGGACGTCGTCCAGGGTCGCCGCCATCACCGCGGAGTTGATCTTGGTCGTCTGCGGCAGCACGCCGAGGGCGCACAGCATGGACGGGTGATCGGTCCGGATCGTGTACGGATCCACGTCGATCGCCGGGTAGCGACCGTCCCGCGGCACCGGCGCAATGATCTTGTCGGAGACCTCCCGCCAGGCCGGGTCGGCAGTCCGGCCGAGCCGCTCCCGCCAGCGGCAGGCGAGGTCGAGGGCCCAGTGCCAGTAGACGAGTTCGTACGTCGGGTTCCACAGCCTGGCCCGGATCCCGCCGTAGCTCTCCTGGGCCGGGATCAGCGGCGGGCCGAGCTCGTACCCGCGACCGGTGGGCACCGCCAGGTCGGCCATCAGGTCGGCGCTGGCGAAGACGATGTCGGCGAACTCCTCGAGCACCGCGCGGGCCGCCCCCGGATCATGATCGACAACGGCCCGGTAGGCCAGCTCGGCCAGGAAGATCGGGTGCGGCTGCTGCCAGACCAGGAACGGGCCGATCGAGCTGGGCGCCTCGCGGGCGTCCGGTCCGACCTGCTTGGGCCAGCGGGCGCCGCGATAGCCCTGCTCGGCGGCCATCGCCCGGGCCGCCGGCAGGGCGCCGTGATACCAGCGCAGGCTTCGCAGCAGCAGTTCCGGCCGGCCCCAGAGCGCGAAGTGGGCGCTGTGCCACCAGTGCATCTCCAGATGGAACTTGCCGCGCCAGGAGTTGCAGATCAGCCCGGTCTCGGCCGGCGGGGTGGAGCCGGCGCTGAGCGCGGTCAGATACTGCGACAACACGGTCCGACGCTCCACCTCGGCCGCCCGCGGATCGTCGGTGCCGGACAGGTCGACGGCACCGCCGCCGGACCAGTAGCCGGACCACCAGCCGGCCGCCCGCCGCTGCACGTCCGTGAACTCCGGTAGCGGCTGCTCGGGCAGCCGATCGGGCCCGAACCACGCCCGGAGCTCGAACTCCCCCGCACCGCCCGGGGCCAGCCGGAACGCGTGCGGGCCGACCCGGCGCAGGCTCGCGCCGGGGCCGGCCGCCAGCCGGAGCTCGTAGCGGGTGCCGTCCACCTGGCGCCGGATCGTCCACCCGCCGGGGGTTGTGTCGATCTCCGTGTGGTGCCGCTCGGGTGCGGTCCAGTCGGCCGAGCGGTGCCAGTCCTCGCTGCCGTACGGGAAGTCGAGCCGGATCGCCAACAGGCCGGACTCGAGGGCCGGCGACGCGATCCGGAGCGCCACCAGATCCCGGTCCGGATCGGCCACGGTGATCACCCGGACCTGGTGACCGGCCAGGCCGAAGGCGCTGTGCAGGGCGCCGTTCCAGGCGTCCAGCCGCTGCTCGGGATGTTCCAGATCCGCCGGGCCGATCGCCTCGCCGGCCGGCCCGCGGTCGGTCCGGACGAAGCCGATCCGGCCGAGGTCCAGCCGGTGCGGGTTGGCCCGCAGCCAGAGATCACGATCATTGGTGCCCTGCTCGGTGCCGCCCTTGACGGCGCCGGTCTGGTCGACGTAGCGGACCGGGCCGCGCGGGCTCTCGTACGTGATCATGGAGTCGGTGATCGCGTACGGCTCCGCGGGCGGCAGGCTGTGCCAGCCCCACTGGCTCATCGTGCCGAGCAGGGTCCCGTCCACCGCCTCCGGATCCCGCGGCCCGACCGGATAGTGCTCGGGGAACGTCTGCAGGCCGGTCAGGTCGGCCGTGAAGCAGAACTCGCCGTTGCCGACCGTCAGCGCCGACCGCGGATCCGCCTCCCGCAACACCACCTCGTGCCGCCGCACCACCGCCTGCCGATCGATGCTGCCGTCCACCGTGCCCCCTCGGGTTTGAGAAATCGCTTTCTCGAGAGGTTATCCGGTCGCTTCACGAAGCTGGGAACCGGGCACGTTCCCGACCGAGTTCCCGCCGACTGGGCAGTCCTGCAGCGACACGCCGCCCAAAGCGCTGCTTTAGTGCCGAGTCGGCGAAATCGGGTGGGGGGTGGGGGGAATAGGAAGAGCCCCGGTCCGCTGTTGCGGACCGGGGCTCTGCCGGATGATCAGTTGATCACTTGATGATCTTCGTGACCCGGCCGGCGCCGACGGTGCGGCCACCCTCACGGATCGCGAACTTGAGCTCTTCCTCCATGGCGATCGGCTGGATCAGCTGAACCGTCATGTCGGTGTTGTCGCCCGGCATCACCATGTCGGTGCCCTCCGGGAGCTGAACGACGCCGGTGACGTCGGTCGTCCGGAAGTAGAACTGCGGGCGGTAGTTGTTGAAGAACGGCGTGTGACGGCCGCCCTCCTCCTTGCTCAGGATGTAGACGCGCGCCTCGAACTCCGTGTGCGGGGTCGTGGTGCCCGGCTTGATGATCACCATGCCGCGCTCGACGTCCTCGCGCTTGGTGCCACGGAGCAGCAGCCCGACGTTCTCGCCGGCCTGGCCCTCGTCGAGCAGCTTGCGGAACATCTCGACACCGGTGACCGTGGTGGTCTGCTTGGTGTCGCGGATGCCGATGATGTCGACGGTCTCGTTGACCTTGACGATCCCGCGCTCGATCCGGCCAGTCACCACGGTGCCACGACCGGTGATCGTGAAGACATCCTCGACGGGCATCAGGAACGGCTTGTCGACGTCACGCTCGGGCTGCGGGATGTAATCGTCCACGGCCTTCATCAGCTCGAGGATCGACCCGGCCCACTTCTCGTCGCCGTTCAGCGCCGGGAAGGCCGCGACCTTGACGATCGGAGCGTTGTCGCCGTCGAACTCCTGGGTGGACAGCAGCTCGCGAACCTCGAGCTCCACCAGCTCCAGGATCTCCTCGTCGTCGACCATGTCGCACTTGTTGAGCGCGACGACGATCGCCGGAACGCCGACCTGACGGGCGAGCAGCACGTGCTCGCGGGTCTGCGGCATCGGGCCGTCGGTCGCCGCGACCACGAGGATCGCGCCGTCCATCTGGGCCGCACCGGTGATCATGTTCTTGATGTAGTCGGCGTGACCCGGGCAGTCGACGTGTGCGTAGTGCCGCGCCTCGGTCTGGTACTCGATGTGGGTAATCGAGATGGTGATGCCCCGCTGCCGCTCTTCCGGCGCCTTGTCGATGTTCTCGAAAGCTTCGGTGTTCGGGTTGCCGACGGGATCGTGGTCGTGGAGCACCTTCGAGATCGCCGCGGTCAACGTGGTCTTGCCGTGGTCGATATGCCCGATGGTGCCGATGTTGACGTGCGGCTTAGTCCGCTCGAACTTGGCCTTTGCCACTTGGGCTCCTTCTGGGTTTGTCGCCACGCGGTAGCGGGGCGCATATTTCTATCGGTTCTGCTAGGTCGGACCCTGCTTGATCGGACACAGCCCGGCCTAAGTGTTGTGGTTGTCCTCGTTCAGGTCAAACCGTCAGGAATTCACTCGCCGCGGGACTTCTGAACGATCTCGTCGGAGATCGTCTTCGGCACCTCGGCGTAGGAGTGGAACTCCATCGTGTAGCTGGCCTGCCCGGAGGTCTTGGAGCGGAGATCGCCGACGTAGCCGAACATCTCCGAGAGCGGAACAAGAGCGTCGACGACCTTGTTCCCGTGCCGCTCCTCCATCTGCTGCACCTGGCCGCGACGGGCGTTCAGGTCGCCGATCACCGTACCGAGGTAATCCTCCGGCGTCGTCACCTCGACCGCCATCATCGGCTCCAGCAGCGCCGGATCGGCCCGGCGTGCGGCCTCCTTGAAGACCATCGAGCCGGCGATCTTGAACGCCAGTTCGGACGAGTCGACGTCGTGGTACGCACCGTCGGTCAGCGTGACCTTGATGTCCTCCACCGGGTAACCCGCCAGGACGCCGAACTGCATGGCCTCCTGAATGCCCTGATCCACCGACGGGATGTATTCCCGCGGGATCCGGCCACCGGTGATCCCGTTGACGAACTCGTAGCCCGAGCCGGCTTCCTGCGGTTCGAGGTCGACCAGCACCTTCGCGTACTGGCCCGAACCACCGGACTGCTTCTTGTGCAGGTATTCGACCTTCTCCACCTTGCGGCGCAGGGTCTCCCGGTAGGCCACCTGCGGCTTACCGATGTTGG
This sequence comes from Microlunatus sp. GCM10028923, assembly GCF_042666975.1. Taxonomy (NCBI): domain Bacteria; kingdom Bacillati; phylum Actinomycetota; class Actinomycetes; order Propionibacteriales; family Propionibacteriaceae; genus Microlunatus; species Microlunatus sp. GCM10028923. The sequence continues at coordinate 136,335 of NZ_JBHTFF010000008.1, forward strand.
CCTCGACCTTGAACTCGCGCTTCATCCGGTCGATCATCACCTCGAGGTGAAGCTCGCCCATGCCCGCGATGATCGTCTGGCCGGTCTCCTCGTCCGTGTGGACGCGGAAGGTCGGGTCCTCCTCGGCCAGCCGCTGGATCGCAACGCCCAGCTTCTCCTGGTCCGACTTGGTCTTCGGCTCGATGGCCTGCTCGATCACCGGCGCCGGGAAGTCCATCGACTCCAGCACCACCAGGTTGTTCGGGTCGCACAGCGTCTCGCCGGTGGTGGTGTCCTTCAGACCCATCACGGCGACGATCTGCCCGGCACCGACCGACGCGATCTCCTCACGCTTGTTCGCGTGCATCTGGTAGATCTTGCCGATCCGTTCCTTGCGCTGCTTCGTGCTGTTCGTGACCTGGGTGCCGGCCTCGAGCCGCCCGGAGTAGACCCGGACGTAGGTCAGCTTGCCGAGGTGCGGGTCGGCCGCGATCTTGAACGCCAGCGCGGCGAACGGGTCGCTGTCGCTCGGGTGACGCTCGATCTCCACCGACTCGTCGCCCGGCTTGAAGCCGATGATCGCCGGGATGTCCAGCGGCGCCGGCAGGTACGCGATGACCGCGTCCAGCAGCGGCTGCACACCCTTGTTCTTGAAGGCGGAGCCACAGAAGACGGCCGTGATCGCGCTGGACAGCACCGCGCGACGGACGGCGTGCTGCAGCTGCTCCGCGGTGGGCTCTTCGCCCTCCAGGTACTGCTCCATCAGCTCGTCGTCGTGCTCGGCGACCAGTTCGATCAGGTCGGCGTGCGCCTGATCGGCCAGTTCCTTCATGTCGGCCGGGATGTCCTCGACCTCGTAGTCCTCACCGATCGCGGTCTCGCCGCGCCAGGTGAGGGCCTTCATCTGGACCAGGTCCACGACGCCGATGAAGTCGGACTCGGCCCCGATCGGCAGCTGCATGACGGCCGGAATGGCGTTCAGCCGTTCCTTGATCGTCTTCACGCAGAAGTCGAAGCTGGCGCCGGTCCGGTCCAGCTTGTTGATGAAGCAGATCCGCGGCACGCCGTACCGGTCGGCCTGGCGCCACACCGTCTGGCTCTGCGGCTCGACACCGGCAACACCATCGAACACGGCGACCGCACCGTCGAGCACCCGGAGGTTGCGCTCCACCTCAATGGTGAAGTCGACGTGTCCCGGAGTGTCGATGATGTTGATCTGGTGGTCTTTCCAGTGACAGGTCGTCGCGGCGGACGTGATCGTGATGCCGCGCTCCTGTTCCTGCTCCATCCAGTCCATCGTGGCCGCGCCGTCGTGGACCTCACCGATCTTGTAGTTGATCCCGGTGTAGAACAAGATCCGCTCGGTGGTCGTGGTCTTGCCCGCATCGATATGGGCCATGATCCCGATGTTGCGGACCTTGCCCAGGTCAGTCTTGATCTCGACGGCCATGAGGACGCGTTCAACCTCTTCTTTGTACGAAAATTGCGGTGCCCCAGATGCCGGAACGGATCCGGCACCGGGGCGGTGGGGGTGCCGCTGTTACCAGCGGTAGTGGGCGAAGGCGCGGTTGGCCTCAGCCATCTTGTGCGTGTCCTCGCGACGCTTGACCGCAGCGCCAAGGCCGTTCGAGGCGTCCAGCAGCTCGTTCATCAGCCGCTCGGACATCGTCTTCTCACGACGCTGCCGGGAGAAGGAGATCAGCCAGCGCAGCGCCAGGGTCGTCGACCGACCCGGCTTCACGTCGACCGGCACCTGGTAGGTGGCGCCACCGACCCGGCGGCTCTTCACCTCGAGGGCGGGGCGGACGTTGTCCAGCGCGCGCTTCAGCGTCTGCACCGGATCGACACCGGTCTTGGCCCGGGTGCCCTCCAGGGCCGAGTACACGATGTTCTGCGCGATGGTCTTCTTGCCGTCGACGAGCACCTTGCTGACCAGCTGACTGACCAGCGGCGAGCCGTACACGGGGTCGACCATCACCGGGCGCCGCGGGGCGGGGCCATTGCGGGGCATTACTTCTCCTTCTTCGCGCCGTACCGGCTGCGAGCCTGCTTGCGGTTCTTGACACCCTGCGCGTCCAGTGAACCGCGGATGACCTTGTAGCGGACACCCGGCAGGTCACGCACGCGGCCGCCGCGGACGAGCACCATCGAGTGCTCCTGCAGGTTGTGGCCGACGCCGGGGATGTAGGCGGTGACCTCGACCCCCGAGGACAGCTTGACCCGGGCGACCTTGCGCAGAGCCGAGTTCGGCTTCTTCGGTGTGGTGGTGTACACACGCGTGCACACGCCGCGCCGCTGGGGCGAACCCTTGAGCGCAGGCGTCTTCGACTTGCTCACCTTGTCTGCGCGGCCCTTCCGGACCAACTGCTGAATTGTGGGCACCGCTGAATATCTCTTTCTGTCACCGGATCTGAGGGTGCGCCCTGCCAGGGAGACCCGGCCGGACAGCTGTGCGAACACGCAGGATCACGGGGATCAAAGCCGGGCACGCACCAAGATTCGGGCAAGCCCGAACACAGTGGACAAGGTTATCCGGTCAGTCCTCGCCGGTCAAAGCGCGCGATGTGGCGCCGTGACCAGGGGCTTTCCGAACTCCAGAATAGGCGCGCGGACCAACCCCGTCCGGCAGGCGCGACGGGGGTTCGGCGAGCCATCAGCCGAGGGAGAAGGTCTCGCCCCGGGAGGCCATCCCGTGCAGCTCCGAGCCCAGGTCGTCGAGCCCCGCGGCGAGCATCCCGGGCAGCAGTTCGGGCGCGTCGATCAGCGCCGCGAAGGCGTACGCGATCGTCACGTCGTGCTCCGGCCGGTGGATGACCTCGATCGGGTCGCCCGCACTCAGCTCGCCGGCCTCGAGGATCTTCAGGTACGTCCCCGGCCGCCGGGCCCGGACGAACTGCTTCAGCCAGCCGCGTTCGCCGGTCCAGCCGCGGAACGTCGAGCACGGGATCCGCGGCGAGGTCACCTGGACGACGACCCCGGTGCCGATCCGCCAGCGCTCCCCGATCCGGGCCTCGTTCACGTCGATCCCGCTGGTGGTCAGGTTCTCGCCGAAGTAGCCGTTGCCGAGTTCCCGGCCGAGCCGTTCCGACCATTCGGCCAGATCCTCCTGCTGGAACACATAGAGGGCCTGGTCGTCGCCGCCGTGGTTCTTCTGGTCGCCGATGAAGTCGCCGACCAGGCCGCTGCCCAGCCCGCCGTGCTTCGGCCCCGGTGCGCGGACCTGCACCGGCCCGTCCACCGGGCGCTTGTCGATCCCGGTCGACATCTCGTCCTTGTACGGATTCGGCGCCGCCCGCCCGACGTTGATCGACACCACGTTGCTCACCCGGCCGAGCCTACGGTCCGATCCCCCGCCGGTCCGAGGGGATTTCCCCGGGTACGGCAGCCAGTTCGACGATCACCCGGTCCAGGGCGGCGGCGGTCCGGGTCAGCTGGTCGGCCTCGGCGAGGATCCGGGCCCGCTCCGCACCGAGCCGACGGGCCAGGTACGGAGTCCGCAACGTCGGGTCGGTCAGGCACGGCAGCACGTCCAGGATCGTCCGGCTGCTCAGGCCCGCGTCCAGCAACCGGCGGATCAGGGCCACCCGGTCCACGGCGTCGGGGTCGAACACGCGCTGCCCGCTCGTGGTCCGGTCCGACTCGAGCAGCCCCTGGCTCTCGTAGTACCGGATCGATCGCACGCTCACCCCGGTCCGCATCGCCAGCTCACCGATTCGCATCGCCAACCTCCCCTTGACCCTGACATCGGCGTCAGGCTCTATCTTCCCGGCATGACCCACGATCCGATCACCGCCGGCCTGACCGAACTGCTCGACGCGACCCTGCCCGAGGCCGACCTGCTGGCGCGCACCGTACGGCTGGCCGAGGAGTACGGCGCCGCCGGCCAGCCGCCGTTCGTCGCCGCCGTGGTCCGGGACGGGCGGGTGATCGGGGTCGGCGCCAACCGGATCCTGATCGACGCCGATCCCGCGGCGCACGGCGAGGTGGAGGCGATCCGCGACGCCGGCCGGAGGGCCGGGCTGGCGGCGCTGACCGGGGCCGTCGTGATCTCCAGCTGCGAGCCGTGCGCGATCTGCCGGACCGTCGCGGCGGCGGCCGGCGTGACGGAGATCGTGTACGCGGCCGGGCGGGAGCTGGTGCCGGCCGAGATCGACGCGAACCCGGAACGGACCGGCGCGCTGATGGACGCCGTCGCCGAGCTGGTGCCCGGGATCGCCCGGGCCGGCCAGGCCGGCCTCCCGCCGGAGCAGCTGGCCGCACCGTTCGCGGCGTACCTGCGGGCGCTGGGATGACCGCGGTCAGGCTCGGGCTCAACCTGCCGAACTTCGGGCTCGAGGCCGAGCCAGCGGCGATGCTCGGCTGGGCCCGGTTCGCCGAGCAGGAGGGCTTCGACCTGGTCGTCGTCTCCGACCACGTCGCACCGACCCCCGAGGTGGCCGCGACCTATCCGGCGCCGTTCCACGATCCGTTCGTGCTGCTGGGCTGGCTGGCCGGGCAGACCTCGACCGTCCGGCTCGGCACCTCGGTCGTCGTGCTGCCGTACCGGCATCCGCTGCACACGGCGCGGATGAGCGCGATGCTGCACGACTACAGCGACGGCCGGTTCGTGCTCGGTGTCGGCACCGGCTGGGCCCGGACCGAGTTCGCCGCGCTCGGTCTCGACTCCGCGGTACGGGGACGAGCCACGGATGCGGCGCTCGACGTGATCACCCGGGCCTGGGCCGAGCCGCTGATCAGCGCCCATGCGGAGGGGCTCGACTTCACCGACGTCGCGACGGCTCCGAACCCGCCGGGCGGTGCGCTGCCGCTCTGGGTCGGCGGCCAGTCCCGGGCGGCGATCCGGCGCGCGGTTCGGTACGGCAGCGCCTGGCACCCGATCAATCCCGAGCTGGACTGGCTCCGCGACACCGGCCTGCCGGCGCTGGTCGCCGAGGCCGCCGCGACCGGGCGTGACGTGCCGTCGCTCGCCGTACGGATCAAGGCCAGGCTGCAACCGGACCCGGCGCCGGCCGATCGGCCGCTCGGCGTGGGCACGCTCGACCAGGTGGTCGGCGATGTCCGGGCGCTGGCCGAGCTGGGTGCCGCCGACGTCGTCCTGGACACCAACCCCGACCGGCCGCGGGAGCGCGACTTCGCCGCCGAGCAGCGCGACCTGAAGTTGATCTTGGACGCGCTCTGATCTTCCGGGCTCAGTCGGGCAGGGTGAGATCGACCTCGAGCCAGTCCGCGAGATCGGCCAGTTCGCGATAGACGTTGGCGGTCATCAGGCGGCCGAACCGGGCGTCCTGGTGGATCGCGTCAACCCGGAGCACGCCGAGCTTGCGGTCCGTGGTCGCGTCGATCTTGCCGACCAGCCGGTCGCCGTACAGGATCGGCATCGCCCAGTAGCCCCAGCGCCGCTTCACCGCCGGCTTGTACATCTCCAGCTGGTAGTCGAACTCGAACAGGTCGGCCATCCGCTTCCGGTCGAAGATCAACCGGTCCAGCGGTGACAGGATCGCGACCCGGCCGTGGAACTCGCCGCCGAGGTAGGCCGGGTCGACCCGCCAGTGGCCGCGTACGCCCTCGATCACGGCGGGTTCGCCGGCCTCGCCGACGTCGTCCGGTTCGATCATGGTCTGGCTGCTTCGGGCACGCGCGAGACCCAGCGCCCGCAGCCGCCGCTCGTCGCGGATCCGGCGGGCCTGCTCGGCCGGGATCGGCGGTTCGTCGGGATAGACGCGTTCCGCGAGATCCCACAGCCGGTCCCGGCCCCGGCGGCCGGCCGCGGCCACCTCGCCGCGCCGCACCAGCAGGTCGAGCATCATGGCCAGGTTGCGGTTGTCGTTCCAGCCGGACGACTGCCAGGGCACGACGCAGCTGTCCGGCAGCTCGTGCCTGGTCAGCGGGCCGTCCCGGCGCAGCTCGGCGAGCAGGACGTGCCGGAACCCGTCGTTGACCCGCAGCCATTCCACCTGCCGGGGCCAGGCCTCGGCGCCCGGCCACTCGGCCAGCTCGGCGCGGTAGAGGGCGAGGTCCTCGGGCGGCCGGAGCATCCCGTGCAGGTCGATCAGCGCCAGCTCGTCGACCGCCTCCGGCACCGCGGCCCGAGGGAAGGCCGAGCCGAGCCGGCTCCACACGACCAGCCCCGCGTTCGGCGCGACCGCCTTGGTCGGGTCGTCCTGGAGCAGGGTCAGGTGGCGTACGGTCCCGAGCAGCTCGTCCGGCCGGGTGCCGTCGGCCGCGGCGGCATCGAGCAGCTGGGCCCGGACCGCGATCCGGCGGGCGTCCTGCCGGGACAGCTCGTGCACGGTCACGGCGTCAGGCTAGCCCCGAGCGCGGAGCCCTCGTGGACATTCGCACAGGCAAGATGTTTGAATGAACAGGTGGAGAGTGCGAATCGGCAGGAGGTGATCCTGCGCAGCCTGCGGGACCGGGGGCGGGTCGCGGTGGACGACCTGGCGCAGGAACTGGACTGCTCGGCGATGACCGTACGGCGCGACCTGGACCGGCTGGCCGGGCTCGGCCTGCTCCGCCGGGTGCACGGCGGAGCCGTCACCGGGTCGACCGCCGAGGAGACGCCGTACCCGGTCCGGTCGAGCACCGCCGTCGACGCCAAGCGGCGGATCGCCGCGGCCGCGGCGGCCATGATCAGCGACGGCGAGACGGTCCTGATCGACGGCGGCACGACGGCACTCGAGGTGGCCCGGCGGCTTCATGATCATCGGCTGACCGTCACCCCGCTGAGCCTGCAGGTCGCGACCGAACTCGGCCGGGCCGGCGGGATCCGGTTGATCATGCCCGGCGGCGATGTCCGGCCGGTCGAGCAGTCCTTCGTCGGGCCGCTCACCGTGCATGCCCTGGACGTGCTGCGGTTCGACACGGCGGTGATCGGCTGCTGCGGGATCGACGCCGAGGACGGCCTGACCGGGCACGACCTGGACGAGTCGGCCGTGAAGGCGGCCGCGATCGCCGCGGCCCGGCGTACCGTCGTCGTCGCCGACGCGTCGAAGTGGGGCGCCGGTGCGTTCGCCCGGTTCCAGGACCTGTCCCGGGTCACCACCGTGATCACCGACGACGCGGCGCCGACCGACCAGACCGACCGGCTCGCCGCGCGCGGGATCGAGGTGCAGCGTGTCTAGCGCCGTCGCCGCCGTCGCGCCGCTGGTGGCGCGGAAGGCCCGCCGGGCCGACTCGATGATCTTCGCCCTGAACGCCCTGCTGTACGCGGCCTGGACCCCGCACATCCCCGCGATCAAGGACCGGCTGGGGCTGCACGAGGGCACCCTCGGGCTGGCTCTGCTCGGCGCACCGGTCGGCGCGCTGATCGCGGTGATCGTCACCGGGCCGGCCCTGGCCCGCTGGGGCAGCGTCAAGATCGTCCGGATCACCATGGTCGGTTTCGCGGCGGCCGCGCCGCTGGTCGGACTGGCCGACTCGCTGCCGGCCCTGTTCGGCGCGTTGGTGATCTTCGGCGCCTTCCAGGGGTCGATGGACGTGTCGATGAACACCCAGGCGGTGACCATCGAGCACCGGTACGGCCGGCCGATCATGTCAAGTTTCCATGCGATCTGGGCGATCGGGGCGGCCGTCGGTGCCGGCCTCGGCTCGCTGGCCTTGGCGGTCGACGCACCGCTGGCGCTGCAGCAGGCCGGCCTCGGGTTGATCATGGTGATCGGCATGATCGTGCTCGGCCGGTGGCTGTACGCCGACGATCACGTACCCGAGGCGGAGCCGGGCCGGGCCGACACCGGACGGCGGCTGAGCTGGCTCAGCCCGCGGCTGATCATGATCGCCGCGATCATGTTCGCGGCCCTGCTCTGCGAGGGCGCGGCCGCGGATTGGGCACCGCTCTATCTGCGTGATCATGTGCACGCGCCGGAGGAGCTGGCCGGGCTGGCCTACACCGCGTTCGCGCTGGCGATGTTCGTCGGCCGGGCCTTCGGCGACCGCTGGGTGGCCCGGTTCGGCGGGGCCCGGGTGGTCGCCGTGCTGGCCGCGATCGGCGGCGTCGGGCTGACGATCGGCCTGCTCTCCGGACAGTCGGCGGTGGTGCTCGGTGGGCTCGCCCTGTACGGCCTCGGGATCGCTTGCATCGTGCCGGTCTGCCTCAGCGCCGCCGCGGCCGAGGCCGGCCGGACCGGGTCCCCGGCCGGACCCGCGCTGGCGCTGGCCGACGGCACCGGCCGGACCGGCTTCCTGCTCGGGCCGACCCTGATCGGCGGCCTGGCCCACGTCACGTCGCTGCCGCTCGCCCTCGGCGTCCTGCCGGTGTTCTGCGTCGGGATCGTGATCGCGTCCCGCGTCCTCCGGCGCTGACCTGGCCCTATTCGCCGGTGGCGTCGTCGATCAGCTCGCGGACGACGTCGAGCTGGCCGGCATGGCGGGCGTACTCCTGGAGCAGGTGGAACAGGACCCAGGCCAGGGTCGGCGGCTCGTCTCCGTCCCGGCCCCGGGCCGACGGTTCCGCCAGCTCGTGCTCGGCGACCAGCCGCCGGCTCCGCTCCACCTCCTGCCAGAACGCGGTCCGGACGTCCTCGACGCTGGTCCCGTCCGGGACCGCCCAGCGGCCCGCCGCCAGGTCCCAGTCGCCGCGCGGCAGTTCGTCGCCGAGGCCGAGGAAGCCCCACTGAAGCCAGCGGCGTTCGACGAAGAGCAGATGGTGCAGCAGTTCCAGCAGGGACCAGCCGGACGGCAGCACCGCCCGGCGCAGGTCCTGCTCGGACAGCCCGTCGACCTTGGCCCAGACGGTGTCGCGGTAGTAGTCGAGATACTGCCGCACCAGGTCACCGGGGTCGGTCAGGTCGTTCGGCGGCTCGGTCCGTTCCTCGGTCATGCCGACAGCCTAGGACCCTTCGACAGGCTCAGGACGCGGCGGCGATCGAGTTCCGGCGGGCGTAGGCGTCGCGACAGGTCTCGGCGCAGAAGCCGTACGTCACTCCTTCATGATCAAGAGTGATCGCCCGCGGGCCGAGCCGGACCAGCATCCCGCAGATCGGGTCGACGACCCGGCCCTCGGGGATCTCCCGACCATGATCGAGATTGGCCCGGAACTCCTCGGTCAGGTGGTCCAGCACCTCGTCGGCGGTGCTGGGCCGGCCGCCGAGACCGATGCTGCCGTCGGCGATGCCGGTCAGGTTGATCCACAGCGATGCCGGGTCGCGCTGCCAGCCGTGCCGTCGGTCCAGTTCCCTGACCGCGCGGCGGATCCAGCCGATCACGTGCCGCGCCAGCTCCTCCCGCCAGGTATCCGGGACCGTGATCGTCAGCCAGAGGGGTGGCGCGGCGGGCGGCCGCCAGGGACCGTCGCCGGTGGTCCAGTCGTCAAGTTCGCGGAAGCCGAGATGGGTCATCGCCCGGGCCCGGCGCATCGTCTCCTCCGGTACGTCCTCGTCGCCGGTCGTCAGCAGCCCCGACACGATCGTCTCGGCCAGCGCGGCCCGGTCCGCCTCGGTCAGCCCGCCGCGCGGGCTGGTGATCTCGATCAGATTCATGATCAACTCCTCCCGGTCAGTGATGGGCGTCCGGGTCGAAGCCCTCGGGCGCCTGGTCCAGGAACGTGGTCACGGCGGCGACCCGCCCGTCCCCGGCGACGGTGATCACGTCGGTGCCGGCGGCGAACCGGTTGCCGCCGACGGTGAGCTCCCAGCGCAGCCGGGCCCGGTCGTGGTGCGTCTCCGGGTCCTCGAGGGCCCGGACGGCGACCGCGTCGAAGTGATCCCGGAACTGGTCCCGGAAGTCGATCAAGGCGGCCGGCCCGGTGAGCACGCCGACCGGGGCGGCGTACTCGACCTCGTCGGTGAGGGCCTGCTCCGCCGGAGCGGCGGCGTTCAGGAAGGCGAGATAGGTGGCGACGGATTCCCGTACTGCTTCGTTGGTGATCATGGATTCGATCCTGCGTCGCCGAGTGCGCCCGGTCGATTACCTCCGAGGTCATTGCGTACGGACTCAGGATCCGGGCACGCTGGCGCCATGACGGTGACCACAGAACCGGTCGGCACCCTGGTCCGGCGCTGGCGGGAGCGGCGGCGCCGGTCACAACTCGACGTCGCGATCGCGGCCGAACTGTCCACCCGGCACCTGAGCTACATCGAGACCGGCCGGTCCCGGCCGAGCCGGACCATGATCGAACGCCTCTGCGAGGAGCTCGAGGTGCCGCTCCGGGAACGGAACACGCTGCATCTCGCGGCCGGGTTCGCGCCGCCGCACGCCGAGCGGCCGTTCGATGATCTTGGCCAGGCCCGGTCGGCGGTCCGGGCCGTCCTCGCCGGGCACGAGCCCAATCCGGCGCTGGCGATCAACGTCCGGTGGGAGTTGCTGGACGCGAACCAGGCCATGCGGGCCTTCCTCGGTGAGCTTCCCGATCATCTGGCCGGTCCACCGCTGAACGTCCTCCGGGCGACCCTGCATCCGGACGGCCTGGCGCCGCGGATCCGGAACCTCGCCGAGTGGCACGCCCAGGTGCTGCGCCGGGTCCGGCGACAGTTGGAGCGCACCGCCGATCCCGGCCTGGCCGAGCTGTACGACGAGTTGGCCGGCTATCCGGTCCCGGACCAGCCGACGCCGGCCGAACCGGGCCCGGAAGTTGATCTTGTGCTGCCGCTGCGGATGATCACCGATCACGGCGAGCTGGCCCTGCTCTATGCCACCACGGTGTTCGGCTCGCCGCGCGACGTGACGCTGGACGAGATCGCGATCGAGACGTTCTTCCCGGCCGACCGGGCCACCGCCGACCTGCTCGCCGCCCTCTCCCGCGCGACGGGTTAGCGGAGCACCGGCAGGACGGGGGTCTCGGACCGGCCGCTGGCCGCCTCGATGAACGCCGCCGGGTCCGGAAGCTCCGCCAGCAGCCGGGCCGTCTCCGCCGCGGCCACGGCCGGTGCGTCGGGGTCCAGCCCCAGGGCGTGCTGGAGGTCGTACAGGTGAATGGTCGCCTCCATCAGCGCGATCCGCAGCGCCTCGGTGAGGGTGATTGACGCCGGGCCACCCAGCCATGGAAAGACGGTCTCGCCGGGCGTCTCGCGCATCCAGCCGAGCGCCTCCCGGGCGTCCTCGGTGAACGCCGCCACCAGCCGGTCCCGGCCGAGCGCGGTCGCCTGCTGCCGGGCTCCGTCGGCCACCGCGGCGGCGGTCGCCTCGACCTGCGGCGAGTCCGGCGCGTTGAAGCCGCGGAGCAGATCGGCCGCCGTCACCAGGTCCCCACGCGGGTCCTGGCCGGGCCGGTTCCGCAGCCCCAGCGGATAGCCGGCGTGGTGCGCGTACAGGGCGTTGACGTCCCAGCCGTCACAGCGGGTCGGCCGCCCCCAGTCCGCCTCGGTCAACCCGGCGCCGAGGTCGGCCCACCGATCCCAGCACGCCGCCAACGCCGTCACTCGTTCCGCATAGGTCACGTGATCAAGCCTAGGCTTGGCCTACGGAGGTGAGCGGAGATGCCCGGTTTGGTGCTGCCGCTGGCCGAGCTGGCCGACGACGCGTTGTCCCTGGCCGGCGGCAAGGCGATCAGTCTCGGCCGGCTGCTCCGGGCCGGCTTCCCGGTGCCGCCGGGCTGTTGTGTCAGCACCGAGGCGTACGCCCTCGCGGCCGACCATCCGTCCGTGCGGGCCGCCGTCGACCGGCTGCTCGCCGCGGACCCGGACCAGCGCCCGGCCAGGTCCGCCGAGGTGCGCGACGCCCTGACCACGGCCCCGATTCCGGACCGGGTCGCCGCCGAGGTCGCGGCCGGCTACGCCGGGCTCGGGCCGGACCGGGTCGTCGCGGTGCGGTCGTCGGCCACCGCCGAGGATCTCCCGTACGCAAGCTTCGCGGGACAGCAGGACACCTATCTCGGCATCGCCGGGACCGAGGCGGTGCTGGATGCGGTGCGGCGGTGCTGGGCCTCGCTGTGGACCGAACGCGCGGTCGCCTACCGGGACGCGGCCGGCATCGATCACCGGTCGGTCCGGCTGGCCGTGGTGGTGCAACGCCTGCTCGACGCCTCGGTGGCCGGCGTGATCTTCACGGCCGACCCGGTGACCGGCCACCGCGGTACGACGGTGATCGACGCCAGCCCCGGGCTCGGCGAGGCGGTGGTGTCCGGCGCGGTCAATCCGGACCATTTCGCCGTGGCCTCCGCGACCGGCCTGGTGCTGCAGCGAACGCCCGGGGACAAGCGGGTCCGGATCCGGCCCGCCGCAACCGGTGGCACCGAGCGGGTCGAGCTGCCCGCCGATCCGGAACCCTGCCTCGACGATGATCAACTCGCGGCGCTGACCGCGCTCGGCCGGCGGGTTCATGATCATGAGGGTGCCGCGCAGGATCTGGAGTTCGCGATCACCGCGGACGGCACGCTGTGGCTGACCCAGGCGCGGCCGATCACCACGCTCTATCCGTTGCCGGCCGACGCTCCCCCGCCGGAGTCGGCCGAGCCGCGGGTCTACTGGTCGATGAACGTGGCGCAGGGTGTCCTCGGGCCGCTGACGCCGATGGGGATCGCGGTGTTCCGGCTGATCGGGTCGGCCGCCGCCGCGTTGTTCGGCCGGCCGGTCGCCGATCCGTACGCGGGACCGACCGTGCTCAAGATCGCCGGCCAACGTCTCTATCTCGACGCGACGACGGCGATCCGGAGCCGGGTCGGCCGGTCCGTCGCGCCGCGGGTGATGGGAGCGATGGAGGCCCGGTCGGAGCCGTTGCTCCGTGGACTCTTCGACGACCCGCGGCTGTCCGTACGGCATCGGTCGCCGGCCCCGGTCCTGCACGCGGTCGGGCCGGTGCTGCGACGGCTGCACGCTCCGCTCCGGATCCTCGGCACGGTAGCCCGGCCGGCCGCCGCGCGGAAGCAGCTGGACCGGGTGGAGCGGGACAACCGGGCCGCCACCGACCTGCCGCCGGAGCTGGACGCCCGGCAGCGGCTGGCCCGGCTGGCGGACGTGATCATGGACCGGTTCGAGCCGACCCTGCCGGGCGCGATCGTCGGCGTGATGTTGCCGATGATCATGCTGCAGGGGCTGGCCCGCCGGCTGCTGCGCGGGGTGGCGTCGGTGGAGGAATGGCAGACCACGCTGCGCGGGCTGCCGGACAATCCGACCACCGAGATGGATCTGGCGCTGTGGCGGCTGGCCGAGGAGTTCGGCCGGGATCCGGAGCTGCGGCGGCTGTTCGCCGACACCTCGGCCACCGACCTCGCCCGGCGCTACGTCGAGCCCTGCGACGCGCCGCTGCCGGAGCCGGTCCGGGCCGGGCTGGCCCGCTTCCTGGAGACGTACGGGCACCGCGCGGTCGCCGAGATCGACGTCGGGGTGCCGCGCTGGGCCGAGCAGCCGGCCCACCTGATCAACGTCCTGACCGGCTACCTGCGGCTGGCCGATCGGGAGTTGGCGCCGGACGCCGTGTTCGGCCGGGCGGCCGCCGAGGCCGAGACCATGATCGACACGCTGGCCCGGCGGGCCGGACCGGTCCGCGGCGACCTGGTGCGGTTCCTGCTCCGCCGGATCCGCCGGCTGGCCGGGCTGCGGGAACGGCCCAAGTTCAACCTGGTGGTGCTGCTGGCCGGAATCCGCAGCCAATTGCGGCTGGTCGGCGAGGACCTGGTCCGGCAGCACCGGCTGGACGAGGCCGAGGACGTCTTCTTCGTCGATCTCCGGGAGGCCGGTACCGGCCTGGCCGGGCTGGACCTGCGGTCCCTGGTCCGGGACCGGCGGGCCGGGTACGAGACGGAGGCGCGGCGGCGGCACGTGCCGCGGCTGCTGCTCTCCGACGGCACCGAACCCGGCGTCGCGGCGGCCGAGACCGAGGGGACGCTGACCGGGAGTCCGGCGTCGCCGGGCACCGTGACGGCGCCGGCCCGGGTGGTGCTGGATCCGGCGACCGCCCGGCTGGAACCCGGCGAGATCCTGGTCGCGCCGTCCACCGACCCCGGCTGGACCCCGCTGTTCCTGACCGCGGGCGGGCTGGTGATGGAGATGGGCGGCGCGATGTCGCACGGCGCCGTCGTCGCGCGGGAGTACGGCATCCCGGCCGTCGTCGGGGTCGCCGACGCGACCACCCGGCTCGACACCGGCACCCGGGTCACCGTCGACGGGTCCGCCGGGACCGTGACGCCCCTAGAAGGGTGCTGAAGGCGCCCTTCTAGCGCAGCTCGGCGAGGAAGATCAACAAGCGTGACTTGGCGGCGAGGTCCTCGGGGCTGAGCCGGTCGGCGACCTCCAGCAGGGCGTCGATCCACCAGCCGAGCCGGAGCTGGTTGGAGACGATCATGGACCGCCGCAGCTGCTCCGGATCGCCCGGCCAGCCGGAGTTGATCAAGGCCTCCGTGTATGCCGTCGTGAGGACCTGCCAGGCCTCGGCCGGCTCGACCGATCCCTCCGGTTCGAAGGTGAGCGCCAGGTGCCCGGCGTCGTGCCCGACCGGCCCCGGACCGACGTACGCCCAGTCGATCACCGCGACCGCCCCGTTGCCCGCCACCCCGACGTTGCCGTTGTGGAAGTCGTGATTCGCCAGCAGGGAAGGGAATCCGGCCAGCCGGCAGGCGGCCTCGACCGGATCGGTGACGCGGGCCGCGACCAGGTCGCGCAGCTCCGGCGCGAGACCGCGCTCCAGCGCCGACGGCCAGCCCGGGTGGGCGAGGGTACGGGCGTTGTCCAGGTCCTGCCGCTCGACGTGCTTGACGATCCAGCCGCCGGAGAGCCACGGATGATCATGGTCGGCGTTCGCGACCTGCCAGGCCGCCAACCCGGCGGCGGCGCGCCGGCAGACGTCCAGCGAGCCCGGGATGCCGGTCAGCTCCTCCAGCCAGAGATCACGACGGCCGTCATGATCATCGATCTCCACCCGAGGGGTTCGGACCTGCTCGGTCCAGCCGGTCCGGGCCAGGTCGGACGCGTAGAACGCGGCTTCCTTTCCCCACCACTGCGGATCGGCCGGGTCGGCCCGGAGCCGCCAGACCGGAAACGTACCGAGATGCATCGGGCCGGTCCGCTTGACGATCACCGACGCCGGCCCCTCCCCGTGCCGGTCCGCGGCGACCCGCCACATCCCGCCGTTCGGATAGCCGAGGTCGCCGCCCAGCCGTTCCGCGGTCCAGGTCGTGCCGGCGGCCGCTCCGGTCAGCCGGGCCAGCGTGGCCGGTGGCGGCTCCGCCCGCAGCGCCCCGAACCTCGGCTGCTGTTCCGGTTCCATGATCACCGTGGACATCGACCCAGTAGACCAGATCAGCCGCGTGGATAGCTGGTGATCGCCGACGCCTTGACGCTGACCCAGACGCCGGATCCCGGCTCCAGGCCCAGCTCCGCGACGGCGCCGGGGGTGACCTCGGCGAGCAGCGCGCTGCCCGGTCCGGGTACGTCGGCGACCTCGACCCGGACCTCGTCGCCGTACGGTTCCAGGCCGGCGACGCGGCCGTACCAGAGGTTGCGCGGGGTGCCGGTCGGGCGTTCGGTGAACAGGGCGACCGCGTTCGGCGGGAAGGCCAGCTGCACCGGCCCGGCGCCCGGGTGGGCCAGGTGCACGGTGCCGGCGGGCTCGACCCGGACGGTCGTGTCGGCTGCCGTACCGGAGAGCAGGTTGAGGCCGACCAGCCGGGCCACGTAGTCGGTGGCCGGGTGCCGGGCGATCTCGGCCGGGGTGCCCGACTGCACCGACGTACCGGCCTCGATCACCACGACCCGGTCGGCCAGGACGGCGGCGTCGACCGGGTCATGGGTGACCAGGACGGTGACGCCGTCGAAGGCGGCCAGCCGGCGCCGGAGCAGGCCGCGGACCTCGAGCCGGGTCCGCGCGTCCAGCGCCGCCAGCGGCTCGTCGAGCAGCAGTAGGGCGGGCTCCCCGGCCAGCGCCCGGGCCAGCGCGACCCGCTGGGCCTGGCCGCCGGAGAGCCGCCGGGGCCGGACCGGGCCGAGGTCGGCCAGCCCGACCGACGCCAGCAGGTCAGCCGCCAGCGTCCGCGCCTCGACCGCGGACCGGCCCCGGCAGCGCGGCCCGAACGCCACGTTGTCCAGCGCCGACAGGTGCGGGAACAGCAGGTAGTCCTGGAACACCACCCCGATCGGGCGCCGATGCGCCGGCAGTTGCCGGTTCGGGTCGGCGATCCGCTGCCCGGCCAGCTCGATCCAGCCGTCGTCCATGATCAACAGTCCGGCGAGGGCGCGCAGGGCGGTGGACTTGCCGGCGCCGTTCGGCCCGAGCAGCGCCACCACCTCGCCGGGCTCGGCCCGGAGCGACAGGTCGAGCCGGAACGCCCCACGGGACACCCGCAGCTCGGCGTCCAGTCCGGCGTGGCCCGGCGGCGCGTCCACCGTGGCCGTCATGATCGCGCCACCCAGCGGCCCCGGAGCAGCACCAGGACGGCGATTGATACCGCGAGCAGCAGCACCGACAGCAGCAGGGCCGCATCCGGGTCGGTGTTCAGCGCCAGATAGACCGCGATCGGCAGCGTCTGGGTGCTGCCGGGCAGGTTGCCGGCGAACGTGATCGTCGCGCCGAACTCGCCGAGGGCACGAGCCCAGGCCAGTACGGCACCGGCCGCGACGCCGGGCCCGATCAACGGCAGCGTGATCCGCCGGAACACGGTCAGCGGGGCTGCGCCGAGGGTCGCGGCGGCCTCCTCGTAGCGGCGGTCGGAGGCTCGCAGCGAGCCCTCCACCGACAAGATCAGGTACGGCAGCGCGACGAAGACCTGGGCCAGGACGACCGCGTACGGGGTGAACGGGAAGGCGAAGCCGGTCGCCTCGTAGAGCGGCCGGCCGAGCAGCCCGGAGCGGCCGAGCACGGTGAACAGCGCGACCCCGCCGACCACCGGCGGCAACACCAGCGGCACCGTGATCAACGCCCGGACCAGGCCGGCGCCGGGCAGTCCCGGCCGGGCCAGCAGCCACGCGGCCGGAACCCCGAGCAGCACCGCGATCACCGTGGCCGCGGTCGCGGTGATCAAGGACAGCTGCAACGCCGCCAGGGCTTCCGGGCCGGTGATCAACTCCGGCAGCCGGCCCCACGGCGCCTTGATCACCAACCCGAGCAGAGGCAAGATCAACATCAGCAGAGCCAGTGCCGCCGGCACCGCCAGCAGCACCGGGACCCGGACCGTCGCGTCGCGGTCAGGACGGCGAGGCAAAGCCCGCCCTGCTCAGCACGGCCTGGCCGTCCGGGCCTCGGACGTGGGCCACGAAGGCCGCGGCCAGCTCCGGGTTCCGGGACTCGGCCAAGGCGCAGATCGGGTACGTGTTCACGGCCGACGCCGCCTCGTCGAAGGCGATCCCCTCGACGTCCGCCCCGGCCGCGATCACATCGGTGCGATAGACCAGCGCGGCGTCCACCTCGCCCAGCCGTACCTTCTGCAGGGCCGCCTTGACGTCCTCCTCCAACGTGTCCGGGGCGGGCTCCAGACCCGCCTTCCGGAACACCTGCTGCGCCGCCGCGCCACACGGCACCTCGGTCGCGCAGAGGGCGATCCGCCGGGCCGGGTCGGCGAAGTCGGCCAGCCCGGTGATCTTGGCCGGGTTGCCCGGCGGCACCGCGATCTGCAGCGTGTTGGTGACGAAGGGCTGCGGGTCGGTGGCCAGCCCGGCGTCGGCCACGGTCTGCATCGTCGACTCGTTGGCGGCCGCGAACACGTCGGCCGGCGCACCGGCGGTCACCTGCGTGGCCAGCGTGGCGCTGGAACCGAAGCTGAAGGTGATCTTGGTGCCCGGGTTGGCCGCCTCGAAGTCGTGGCCGATCGTGGTGAACGACTCGGTCAGCGACGCCGCCGCCAGCACCGTGAGCTCCCCGGCCGGCCCGGCCGCCGGCGAGGACGCCGCACCGGAGGGTGACCCGGCCGGAGCGCACCCGGCGACGGCCATGATCAACAGGACCGCGGCCGCGAGGCCGGCCTTCCTGATCATGGCTCGGGCACCTCGACGACGACGTTGGTCGCCTTGATCGACGCGGTGGCCAGCACCCCCGGCTCCAGCCCGAGCTCGGTGGCCGCCTCGGACGACATCAGCGACACCACCCGGAACGGGCCGCACTGCAGGTCGACCTGCGCCATCACCCCGTCCTTGACCACCTTGGTGACCAGTCCGGTGAAGCGGTTCCGGGCGCTCTCGGCGACCGCGGTCCCGAGCGCCGGAGCCGTCGCCAGTTGTTGGGTCAGCGCGGCCAGGTCGGCTCCGTCGATCACGGTCGGCCCGTTCCCGTTGTGGGCACCGAGCCGTCCGGTGTCGATCCAGCGACGGACTGTGTCGTCGCTGACCCCGAGCAGGGCGGCCGCTTGTGAGATCCGATACTTCGGCATGTATCGAGGATAAACTCCGCAGTTGCGGAATACCTAAGTCAGCCGGAATCCTCGTTCTCGTTCTCGTCGCGCCATTCGACCTCGCGCACGCCGGAGAGACCCGAGACCGCGTCGGAGCGGAACACGATGATGCCCGCGCCGAGGAACCCGATCCCGGAGAGCCGATCGCCATCGACAGGATCAGTGCGGCGCCGAGTTCGGGCGACAAATTGCCGGTGCGCCAGCCCTGGGGACGCCGAGAGTTCGTACGGCATTCTCGCCACGCGACTCGGCCGGAATCGCGACCCGGTTCACCTGTCGGGCGCGGTAGTGAAGAATAACGCCCGTGGGGGAGCCAGATCTGGGAACAGGCGGCCGGGTGATCGTGATCACCGGAGCGATGGCTGCAGGGAAATCGACGGTCGCAGAGTTGTTGGCCGGCCGGTTACCGTGCTCCGTCCACATCCGGGGCGACGTGTTCCGCAAGATGATGGTGAACGGCCGCGCTGACATGACGCCGCAGCCGACGTCGGCCGCGTTGGACCAGCTCCAGCTCCGGTACGAACTCGCCGCGCACACCGCCGACCGGTTCGCCGACCAGGGCTTCGACGCGATCGTCCAGGACGTCATCATCGGCCCCGACCTGGCCGGCTTCATCGACCAGATCCAGACCAAGCAGCGCTACCTGGTCGTCCTCTCGCCGACCGTCTCCGCCCTGGAGATCCGCGAGGCGCAGCGGGCCAAGGACGGCTACGGAAGCTTCTCGCCGAACCAGCTCGACGAACTGCTGCGCCGCGAGACCGCCCGGATCGGCTACTGGCTCGACTCCAGCGTGCAGACCCCGGACGAGACCGTCGACGACATCCTCACCAACCTCGACCAAGCCGCGGTCTGACGAAACCCCGCACGGAACACCGCCGACTGGGCACAAAAGCAGGCGTTTCTGCGGCGCGTCGCTGCGGAAGTGACGTGTCGGTACGGGGCACGGAGGCGGGGGATCGGGTGCGCGGACGAGCAGGGCCCGCGGGCGCGAAGGCCGGATGTGCGCGCGCAGAACCCGGCGGCACGAGTACCGCATCCCGAGCGAGCGCACCTACCGCCACGAGAACCGCATCTGCGAGCCAGTGCGCCCACCGGCACCAGAACCGCGTCACCCCAGAACCCATCCGCGAGCGAGCAGAACCACCGGGGCACGGGGATCACGCGTGCCACTTCCCGTCCGCTGCGGCCGCGGGCGATCAGCCGAGACGGACGCAAGCGGCGCTGGCGACGATGAAGCGAACCCAAGGGCGCGAGGATCGCGGGCGCGGCGAACCGAACTCACGGTGCGGCCGGGCGGCGTAGGCAACCGCGCCCTGCCGACGGGCCGCCGAGAGGTAGGAGAGTCCTGGCGAGAGGATCGGTAGCGACCGGCGAGCGGGAGCGTGTCGCAGTATCGACCAAAGCACCTGACCTGCAGGGATCACGGTCGAAAGGTCGAGACTCGTCCAAACGGAGAGCCTCGGCCAATGGGTACGCAGCCGCGGCGCCGGCGAATCAACCAATCCGCCGAGTGGACGCTATGACCGCCGATCCGCCGCCAGCACGGGTCAAAGCGTCCACTCGGCGAGGCCACGGCACTCCCGCACGATGATGATCCTGACGCTCGCACGACCCACTCTCTCTCCTTCGCCCACGGCCAACCGGAGCGCCTCGACGAGCAGGCAAGCCGCAAAGCGACCCGCCGATCGAACACTCCGGCCAAAGTGGACGACTCCACCGCGCATCCACCATCAGAAAGGGCCAAAGGATCCACCTCGCCGAGGCCACAGCATTCCCACACGAAGATGATCACGGCACTCGCACGACCCGCTCCACTCCTTCGCCCCACGGCAACCGGAGCACCCCCGACGAACAGACAAGCGACCAAAGCGATCGCCGACTGATCACTCCGCCGAGTGGACGCCTTGACCGCCGATCCGCCGTCGGGGAGGGTCAAAGGGTCCACTCGGCGAGGTCGCGGTCTCTCCGCGCGATGATCACGACGCCGCACCTTCCGCTCCCCCTCGGCCTACACGGATCCTCATAACCGGGTGGCTGTTCACACCGGCGCCTCGCTCCTCCGATCGATCACCTCCAACCCGTCAGCCGATCAGCGCCGGCGGCCGGCGTCCCGCCTGACGTCCCGAACCCGTACCGGGCCGCGCACGGGCCCGGGAGCACCAAGAAGCCGTCCCGCCCGCCGCGACCCGAGGGGATGTCCGGGGTCTCGGAGTTGCTGGTCGCGAACCTGGCCGGGCGGCCTTTCGCCGTTGAGCTTCACGAGCGCGTGGCCGTTCGACTCAGTCCGGACCTGGCAGGCGCCGCAGACCCGGAACCTCGCCCGCGCAGGTCCTGGATAATTCGCGCCCTGGTTGTCGGTGGTCTGGGACATGATGGGGCCGTGACCGTGACCTCGCCGGATTCCCCCTCGTTCTCGGAGCGTGGGCGTCCGGACGCGCGCCCGCTCGTGGGCCGGGAGCGCGAGCTGGCCCGGCTGCTGGAGCTGATCGGTCAGTCCACCGGCCGGCCCGGCGGGCTGGTGGTGCTGTCCGGCGACGCCGGGATCGGCAAGTCGCGGATCGTGGCGGCGGCGATCGGGGCGGCCGGTGAGAGTGGCTGGCGGGTCGGGCTCGGCCAGTGCATGGATCTGGGCCGCAGCCCGCTGCCGTACCTCCCGTTCGTCGAACTGTTCGGCCGGCTGGCCGGGACCGAGGAGGGTCGGCTGCTGCTGGAGCGGCATCCCGGGGTGCGGCCGCTGATCGCCCGTACGGTCGACGGCACGGCACCGGAGCCCGACCGCGGTGCCCTGTTCGAGTCGGTGCACGCGATCCTGACCGACCTGGCCGGCGCCCGGCCGCTGCTGCTGGTGATCGAGGACGTGCACTGGGCGGACTGGTCGAGCCTCGAGTTGATCAGCTTCCTGTTGACCCGGCCGTTCCCGGCGCCGGTGTCGATGATCGTCACCTACCGTTCGGACGACCTGCACCGAAGACATCCGCTGCGACCGGTCGCGACCGGCTGGATCCAGCTGCACACGGTGGAGCGGCTCGAGCTCGGTCCGCTGCCCGACGATGCGGTACGGGATCTGGCGACCAACCTCCGGTCCGGGATGTCCGACCTGGAGTTGGCCCGGGTGATCGACCGGGCCGAGGGCAACGCGTTCTTCACCGAGGAACTGGTCGCGGCGGGCACGGTTCCCGGCGGCGTACCGGACGATCTGGCCGACCTCTTGATCCTGCGCCTCGATCAGCTGGAGCCGGCGGCCCGGCAGGTGGTCCGGTCGGCGGCGGTGGCGGGCCGGCGGGTCAGTCACGAGGTGTTGCAGGCGGTCACGGAACTCGACCCGGCCGAGCTCGACCTGGCCCTGCGCAACGCGGTGGAGCGGTTCGTGCTGATCAGTGACCGCTCGGACACGTACGCGTTCCGGCACGCCCTGCTCGCCGAGGCCGTCTACCAGGACCTGCTGCCGGGCGAACGGGTCCGGCTGCACGCCCGCTACGTCGCCGCGCTGCGCGACCACCCGCGCGCGACCGCGGCCGACCTGGCCCGGCACGCCCGTTCGGCGCATGATCATCCGACGGCGATCACGGCCGGGCTGCGGGCGGCCGAGGAGTCGATGACGATGGGCGGGCCGGACGAGGCCGTCCACCACTACCTGGTTGTCCTCGAGCTGCTCGCCGATCCGCAGGTGGACCCGGCGATCGCCAATCCGGTCGACATCACGGTCCGGACGGCAACCGCCGCGGTGTCGGCCGGGATGCCGGAGCGGGCGGTCGCGCTGGTCCAGGATCAGCTGTCCCAGCTGCCCGCGGACGCCGACCCGCTGGTCCGGGCCCGGTTGCTGCAGTCGCTGGCCACCGCGGCCATGCTGACCGACCTGAACATCGACGCGCTCACCCTGACCACCGAGGCGATGACGCTGGTCCCGGCGGAGCCGGACAGCGAGCTGCGTTGCCGGGTGCTGCGGTCGCACGCGCAGGCGTTGGCGGACCGGTACCGGCACGACGAGTCGACCCGCTGGGCCGAGGAGGCGCTGGCGATGGCGGAGCGGCTCGGGCTGCCCGAGATCGCGACCGACGTGTCCGCCCTGCTGGCCAAGCTGCAGGACCGGATCGGCAACACCGAGGCGTCCCGGGCCGCGCTGCGGACGATCGTCGCCGACGCCCGGGCCCGCGGCGACGCGACCGAGCTGCGGGCGCTCTACCACCTGGCCGGGATCCATTACGAGCTGGGCGAGGTGGCCGAGGCGCTGGACCTCTACCGGGCCGGGGCGGACCGGGCCGCGGAGACCGGCCGCCGGTACGCGCCGTACGGGATCGACGCCCGGATCATCGCCGGCGTCGCCGCCTACACGCTGGGCCGCTGGGACCAGGTGCTGGAGATCGTCGACACGACCGGGGAACGGCCGCCGATGGTCGCCGACGCGGCCCTGGCCGCGATCGCGATGTACGTGGCCGCCGGCCGGGGTGAGCAGTCGGGGCTGGCGCTGCTCGGCCGGGCCGGCCGGGCCACCGGCACCGACGCCGTGGTGTCGCTGCACGCCGGCGGCGCCGCGATGGAGCTGTACGGGCAGACCGGCGACCTGGACCGGGCCTGGCACCAGTACCGGAAGCTGACCGACGAGATCGACGCCGCCTGGACCGACGTCCAGGCCAAGATCAGGTTGAGCGCGCTGATCCTCGGCATCGCCGCGGACCACGTCGACACCACCGCGGCCGACCGGCAGCGGTGGACCGACCGGGCCGACTGGCTGCTCGGACAGGTCGAGACGATCGTCCTCGACGCCGAGACGCGGCGACCGCTCGGGATCGAGAGCCGGGCCTGGGTGCACCGGTTCCGGGCCGAGCGGCTCCGGCTGGACCAGCGGTTGGGGCTGCCGGTCGATCCGGCCGCGCTGGTGCAGGCATGGCGGGCCGCGGTGACCGGGTTCGAGGACTTCCCGAGCGTTCCGGAACTGGCCCGGAGCCGGATCCGGCTGGCCGCCGCGCTGCGTCTGGCCGGCGCCGCCGAGGAGGCCGGGCAGGTGGCCGCCGAGGCCCGTGCCGTCGCGGAGCAACTCGACGCCCGGCCGATGCTCGCCGAACTGTCCGCGCTGGCCCCGGCCGACCGGCCCGGCGGCCCCGGCGTCCTCACGCCGCGCGAGCAGGAGGTGCTCGCGCTGGTCGCCGAGGGGCTGAGCAACCGGGAGGTTGGGCTCCGGCTCACGATCAGTACGAAGACGGCGAGCGTGCACGTCTCGAACATCCTGACCAAGCTCGGCGCCGGGACCCGGACCGAGGCGGCCGCACTGGCCCGCCGCCGCGGCCTGCTCGGCTGAGCCCGCGCTCCGGGGCCCCTTAGCGCGGCGAGGTCTGCTCGACGTCGTCGATCACGAAGTTGTCGTAGCTCGGCGCGGTGCCGGTGGTGGCGAACCGGTGGCCGGACAGCCCGGTGACCCCGCCGGTCGTCGGCGCGACGGTGCCGACCAGCTGGTCGGCGAGGTACACCTTCGCCTCCGTCAGCGTCGCCTCGACCCGGATCCGGTGCCACTGCTTCTGCGGCGCGGCGCCCGGGCTGGTGATCTTGGTCCAGACCCCGGTCGCCGCGTCGTAGGAGGCCAGCGCGCCGTCGGACTGGACGGCCAGTTGGTACGCGGGCACCACGGTCCCTTCGGCGGTACGGCCGAGCGTCACGAACTGCAGCGTGCGCGGATACCCCAGCGACGCGAACCGGAACGCGAGGTGCTGGGTGGCGGCCGGATCGCTGGTCCAGGTCGCCTGCGCGGTCGCGTCCTTCCAGGCGTCGGCCAGGCGCAGCGCATGCCCATCGCCGGAGGTGTCGAAGTCCACGACGGTGGCGCCGACGGCGTCGGTGTAGCCCCGCGGAACGGTGTCGACGGCCTCGTTCTCGAACGAGTTCGTCGTCGAGTACAGCTCGATCTCGTTGAGCAGCGCGCCGCCGGCGGTCGGGTCATTCACCGTGATCCGGACGTACTTCGCCGGCACCCGGTCCAGCGGGTAGTACCGCAGGGCGTAGCTGGTGACGGCTCCGGTGTCCACCACCTGGGTCCAGGCCCGGCCGTCCAGGCTGACCTCGACGGTGGCGGCCGACGCCTTCCCGCGGTGCAGGCTCAGTCCGGCCTTCGTGAGGTCGTACTCGCGGTCGAGGGTCAGGGTGTACGTGCCCTTGGCCTGGTCCCGGGCGAACGCGGACGACGCCCAGTCGGTGCTCCCGTCGAGCGGCCCGCGCGGTCCCAGCTCCGGCAGCTTGCTGTCCAGGGAGGTCATCGTCGTGTTGATCTTGATCGCGCCGGACTCGACCTTGCTGCGCAGATCGATCTTGCCGAACCCGGGCGCCAGGATGTCGATGAACGTCTTCCAGACCCGGTACTTGCCGTCGACGTGGAACCCGGAGTCGGTCGGCGGGCAGCCCCAGCTGGGCGCGCAGTTGTCGCCGACCTGCAGGATCCGGTTCGGGCCGACCACGGCGTGCGACCCGTTGCCGGACGATCCGTGCGACCGCTGGAAGGCACCGAGGTCCTGATCGGGGAAGTTCCGGTAGGTGACCTGCGCCTGCTCGAACGACCGGCCGGTGCCGTCGGGCGAGATGGCGACCCAGTTGTCCGGGCGGCCGAACGTCAGCGTCATCACGCCGTTCGGGAGCAGGTCGAGGACGGGCATCACCCCGGTGGTCGGGGCGGGCTCCCCGGACGCCGTCGTGATCATGATCGGCTCCGGAGCGCTCCAGGTCCGGCCCTCGTCGGTGGAGCGCGCCGTGTACAGCTGGCTGAGCGTCGATCCGACGTGGGACCGGGCGACGGCGACCAGGTCGCCGTTGCTCGCCCAGCTGACGCCGGTCTCGTTGAACGCCCGGTTGCCGTCGGCCGGGAAGATCGTCGACAGCCGCCGCCAGGTCTTCCCGTTGTCCTTGCTGATCGCGATCTCGGCCGAGCCGGCCGAGTCCTCGGCGTACTTCGTGTAGTACGGCAGCAGCAGCCGGCCCTGCGAGTCCTCGAGGATGTCGCGGTGGATCCGCAGGCCCCGGTTGAAGACCTTGGCATCGAAGGTCTTGTCGGTGCTGAACGCCGCGGTCTCCTCCTTCCAGGTCGCGCCAAGATCACTGGAGCGCCGCTGGATCAGCGTCGCCGTGTGGGTGTCGGCGGACTGGGGAATGAACTCGACGCCGAGGATGTCGCCGTCGCGCAGCTTGCTGTAGAAGCCCGAGATCGTGTCCGTGTAGCCGTACGGGAAGGTGTGGCCGTTGTCGGTCGACCGGGCCAGCAGCCGTTCGCTGTCGGCGGTCCCGACGTCCTCGTTGCTCTGCCAGCTCATCAGCACGGTGCGAACCTGATCACCGTCGGAGTCGACGCCGTCGAACGCGTCGGCGAGGTTGTTGCCCGCGATCACGCCGGGCGGCGGCTCGTACATCGGGACGACGGCCTGCTGGGCGATCAGATAGCCGTCCGGCGCCGCTCCGTCGCGGGGTTGCTCGCGCGGGTCGGGCGTCGAGACGGCGCTCGGGGCGCCGAGGACGAGGACCCCGACGCCGACCAGGGCGGTGAGCGCCCGGCGGAGCCGTGGCTGGGACCGCGGCGGGTTCGTTGATCGGACAGAGTGATGCTCGAGCATGGCTGACCCCCGGTATCGATGGCGACGGCTCCGGCGCAAGCAGATTCAAGACGAAATGCCGTTCCACGTCAACGCCCTGGTCCGGTGATCAGGTCCGGGGCCGCGGCAGAGCTAGGCGTCCGCGATGCGCGGGTACGGGCTTCGTTCGCGGGCCACCTCGGCCTGCACGAAGCGCTCCATCAGCCCGGCCCGGACCGAGGCGTAGCCCGGGTCGTCGAACCGGTTCCGGTGCTCCCCCGGATCGTCGACCAGGTCGAACAGCTCGCCGTACGGTTGATCACGATGGATCGTGATCTTGTACCGGTCCTCGACGTAGCTGCGCAGGTGCACCCGGGTCGGCTGGTGCCGGTTCTCCACGAAGACATGATCACGAACCGACTCGGCGGCACCGGTCCAGACCGGCCATTGATCAACTCCCTGCATCCGCAGCGGTACGTCGAGCCCGGCCGCGGCCAGGAACGTCGGCGCCAGGTCCACCAGGCTCTGCAGCCCGGCCACCCGCCGCCCGGCCGGGACGCCGGCAGCGCGGACGATCATCGGGATCCGGATCAGATCCTCGTAGTGGAAGGCGCCCTTGGCGATCAGTCCGTGCTGGCCGAGGAAGTGTCCATGATCAGTGGTGAAGACGATGATCGTGTTGTCGGCGAGACCGAGCCGGTCCAGCGCGGCGAGGATCCGGCCGACGCCGGCGTCGACGAAGCTGATCATGCCGTAGTAGATCGCGACGTTGCGACGCAACTCCTCCTCGGAGATCAGATGCGACTGGAATCCGTGGTTGGCGTACGGCGTCTCCCGCCAGGCCGAGAAGTCGGGGGACGCCTGCTGGGTCGCCCCGAACCAGGACGGCATCAGGTCGAGTTCGCCCGGCTCCAGCCGGCCGATGGTCACGTCGGCCGGATCGTGCAGCGAGGCCCACGGCTCCGGCACCAGGTACGGCGGGTGCGGATCCTGGAAGCTGGCCCAGGTGAAGAACGGCTTGCCCTCCCCTGCCGCGCGCTCGATCGCGGCGACCGATCGGTCGGCGACGAACGTCGTGTAGTGGAATTCCTCCGGCAGGTCCCAGCGATGCCGCCGGCCCTGCTGCCGCTGCTCGGACCGGAAGTAGTCCGGCCAGTTCGGCAGCCCGCGTTCCTCCATCCAGAGCCCGTAGTGCTGCCCGGCCCAGGCCTCGTCGGCATGGTTGCGGGCCAGCTCGACGTGATCGAAGCCGTAGTACGGGCCGTGGAAACCGCGCCAGAAATCAAGATCACGAAACCGTGGCGGGGCCTCCAGGGAGGTCTGCTCCGGCGTCGAGGCGAGCGGCTGGAAGTGTGCCTTGCCGATCAACGACGTCGCGTAGCCGGCGTTGCTCAGCAGGCCCGAGACGGTGGGCAGTTCCTCGTCCAGCTTGGTCCCGATGGTCCAGCAGCCGTGACTGGACGGGTACTGCCCGGTGATGATCGACGACCGGGACGGCGAGCAGAGCGGGTTCGGGCAGTAGGCCCGGTCGAACAGCGCCCCGTCGGCCGCCAACCGGTCGAGATGCGGCGTCGACAGCGCCGGCGTACGAACCCCCAGACAGGCGTGATGCTGTTGGTCGGTCGTGATCAACAAGAGGTTCGGACCAGCGGTGTCCGGGCTCATGCCTTCAGGAGCTTAGCCTGGCTCAGTAGGTCAGGTCGAGGGTGAGCAGGCCGGCGGTCCAGGCGACCCAGCCGAAGGCGAGCAGGGCGAGCATGATCATCAGGTTGCCGATCACGTTCCAGACTCCGCCCCGGTTGCGGATCGTCCCGATCACCTGCAGCAGGGCCGGAACGGCGGCCAGCGCCGGGACGACGGTCAGCACCTGCAGCGCCCGCAGCACCGGTTCCGGAGCCGGCACGAAGGACCCGATCAACGAGATCACGGCGAACCAGCCCAACACGGCCAGCGGTACGGCCAGCAGGCCGAGGTGGGTGATCGTCCGGAGCCGGCGCCGGGCGACCGACCACTCCGCCAGGCTGACGCCGTGGCGCCGGCGGATGATCGCGCCGATCGGCCAGGCCAGCAGCACCAGCAGCGCCCAGCCGATCGCGGCGACCGCGACCGGCAGCACGGCCTGCCGGTCCGGCGGCAGCGGCAACAGCACGTGCGCGGGGTCGTACCCGATCGCCGTCACCTGCCCGTCCACGACGTCCATCGCCAGCCGGAACTCGCCGCCGATCTCCTGCCACACCCAGCCGTCCTCGGTGGCCGTGACCTCCCGGAGCCGCAGTGGGTGCCCGCCGGTGGTGGCCACGATCGGCAGGCTGATCGTCCCGTCCCCGTTGTTGATCACCGGGATCGCGGAGATCACCGAGGCCGCCCGGAGGAAGCTGTTCTCGGCCCGCCGCGACAGCTGGTAGGTGCCGGCGACCCGGGCGGCGTGCTCGGCCGAGGTCGCGGTCGCCGCGGGCGTGGCGGCCGCCGGGCCCGGGTGGTAGCGCTCGACGAAGCCGGTCATCAGGGCGGTCCGCAGGGCGGCGGTCGAGTCCGCGGCTCGGCCGGTGCTGTTGATCGAGACGAAGATGCCGGTGCCCTGCTCGGGCAGCACGGCGAGCTGGCTGTGGAACGTCGCGGTGTCGCCGCCATGGGCGAGCACCCGGTGGCCCTGCAGCTCGTACAGGTAGAAGCCGATGCCCATCTGGTCGGCCAGCCCGAGGCCGCCGAGCGAGCCGGGGACGGCGGGCCGGCCCATGGTGGCCAGGCTCTCCGGACGGAGCAGCGCCGGTGAATTCCCGGCCGGGGTGCCGAGGAGGCCGAGCATGAACAGGCCCAGGTCGTGCCCGGTGGCCGACATCCCACCGGCCGGCGCCGGCCCGACCGTCTCGAAGCCGGCCGCCGGCGCGCCGACGACGGGATAGCCCTGCGACATCCGGCCGGCCAGGCCCTCCGGCAGCGGCTGTTCCAGGCTCGAACCGGTCATACCGAGCCGGTCCAGCACCCGCTCCCGGGCATAGTCGCGGTAGGTCATCCCGGTGACCCGCTGAACCACGTACGCGGCCAGCGCATTGGACCAGTTCGAATAGGCCGGCACGGTGCCCGGCCGGTAGAGCTGGTCGGGCTGGTCGACCGCCACCTCGGTCCGCAGGTCCGGCTCCGGCGTGCCGGGCGCGAGGAGCACGCCGCGGGCGCGATTCTCGTACCCGGCAGTGTGGCTGAGCAGGTGCCGCAGGGTCACCGGTTCGTCGAAGGCTCGCTCCAGTTCGAAGTCGAGGTACGTCTGCACGTCGGCGTCCAGGTCCAGCTTGCCGGCCTCGACCTGCTGCATCACGGAGACCGCGGTGATCAGCTTGGAGACGGACCCGATCCGGAACAGGGTGCCGGCCGGATCAACCGGGACCGGTGGCCGCTCGCCCTCGCCGAGGTCGGCGGCACCGTAGCCGCGCTCGGTCAGGATCCGGCCGTCGGAGACCACCGACACGGTCGCCCCGGCCAGGCCCTCGCGCTCCAGCGCGGACGGCAGCATGCCGTCCAGCCAGGCCTCGGCGTCGGCCTTGGTCAGCTCCGTGGTCACCCGTGGCGCGGTCGGCGGCGTGATCACCGGGCCGGTCGCCGTGGCGGCACAGCCGGTCAGGGTGACGGCCAGCAGCGCGAGCAGGACCGGAACCGCCGTGATCATGGAACGGCGTCGTCGAGCTGGTGCGGCGGTCACGGGTTCTCCTTGGCCGGCTTCGAGGGCGGCAGGACGAGGTCGAGGATCCGATCCCCTGCCTCGGCCAGACCGGTGGCCCGGACCCGGCTGGCGCGCAGCGTGCTGAGGCCGGCCTGGGCGACGATGTACAACTCGGCCCGGAGTCGCGACTCCTGCCGGTCGAGCTCCGGGTCGAGCCGCCGGAACGCGTCCGCGAGCAGTTCGCAGGACGTCTCGAACTGCTCCGCCAGGCGTTCCGCGACGACGGGGTTGCGGGACCCTTCGGCGGAGATCTCGACATTCAGGGCGACGTGCTCCACCGCCGCCGCTGCGGTCCGCCGCAGCGTCTGGCCGAGCAGGTCCCGCAGCTGGTCGAGGTCGGGATGCTCGCCGAGCACCTGCGCCGTGGCGCGGTCGTTGGCCCGCGTCGCCTCGGCGATGATCGCCTCTTTGTTCGGCAGGTACTGGTACAGGGACCCGACGCTCATCCCCGCCTCGGCCGCGATCTGCTGCATCGAGGTGCGATGGATCCCCTGCCGGGCGAACAGGTTCTTCGCCGCATGCACGATCCGGTCCTGCTGCCGCCGGCGGCGCGCCTGAACGGCCGGGCTGTCCTTGCCGGGTTGAGGCGCCACCAGATTCTCCCTCGATGATACGAATGAGGGTTCATTCATATCATGAGATCGAGCCTGTCGAGTACGGGAGTTGATTACGTCGGTCCGGCAATTCGGCGGCGACGATCAGTGGGGCCGGCCGTTGTTGATCATGAATAGGCCGAGGCCCTGCTCAGCGCCGGCCGGCCTCACTGACGGCGGCCAGGACGGAGTCGAGCAGGCCCGGGGCGAGCTCCTCCATCCGTTCCCGCTCCAGGCGGTTGTAGCGGTGATTACCCCGGTCGTACTGGGTGATCAGGCCACATTCCCGCAGCGTCGCGAAGTGGTACGAGGCGGTCGATCGCGGCACGCCACGGTTGAGCTCGCCGCACGGCAGATCCTCGCCGGCCTCGGCGAGTTTCATGATCATCGCCAGCCGGCCCTCGTCCGCCAGGGCGTGCAGAACCCGGCGCACCTGCTCGGCCCGAGCGTTCACCCACCACACCCCTGTTCCAGAAAACTCGAACATCGACTATCGTCGGACTGTTCCAGATTACTCGAACACCCCGGAGGTGGCACATGGCTGAGCTCGGCGTGGGAATCGTCGGCGCGAACCCCGACACCGGTTGGGCGTTCACCGCCCATGTGCCGGCCATCGCCGCCACCGAAGGGCTCCGCGTCACGGCGGTGGCGACCACCCGGGAGGCGACCGCGAAGCGCGCCGCCGCCGAACTCGGAACCGACGTCGGCTGGCACACCGACCCCGTTGCCCTGGTTCGCGATCCGAAGGTCGACATCGTCCTGATCTCGGTCAAGGTGCCGAAGCACCGCGAGTTGATCATGCCGGCGCTCGAGGCCGGCAAGCAGGTCCTGTCCGAATGGCCGCTCGGCGTCGACACGGCCGAGGCGACTGCGCTCGCCGAGGCCGCCGACCGGGCCGGTGTGCGCGGATTCATCGGCTTCCAGGGCCGCGGCGACCCCGTGATCAATCAGGCCCGGCGCCTGATCGGCGACGGGGCCCTCGGCGAGTTGCAGGCCCTGTCCGTCAGATCGTCGCGGAGCAAGGGATCCGCGATCTCGGCAGCGAACGCGTACACGCTCGACGTCAGTTCTGCCGCCGGCAACCTCGAGGTGCACGGCGGCCACCTGATCGACCTGCTCGGCCACCTGATCCCCGGGCTGGCGGTGATCAACGGCGAGACCGCGCTGCTGCGGCGGACGTACCGGATCGCCGGCACCGAGACCGAGGTGACGGCCACGTCGCCGGACGTCTTCACCGCCGCGGTACGGCTGGGCGACTCCGGCGGCGTCGGCGGCCTCACCGTCTGGGACGGCGACCCGGACGCCCGCACCGTGATCACCCTGCAGGGGCTCGACGGAAGACTGGACCTGCACACCGTCGACCCCGGCGGGGACCATCGGCTGCGACAACCTCAGATGGCGCCGTTCGCCGGCATGATCACCGTCGGCGGACGCACCACCGACCTGGCCCCGCCGCCGAACGACCTCCCGGTCGCCGCCCGCAACGTCGCCACCCTGTACGCCAACCTCGTCCGGGACCTGCGGGAGGGGACGACGACCGCGCCGACCTTCGCCGACGCCGTCGCCGTGCACCGCGAGCTCGACCTGATCCGCTGACCGCTGCGCGGGCGGGCCGACACCGTCACCGGCTCGGCGGTGAGGCGTCCACCAGCTCGCTGTCCCGTCCGGGCACCGTGCCGTCAGCTTCCTCCCGTGCCCGCCGCCAGGCCGTGCTCGGCGGGACGTCGTTGAGCAGCCAGTCGCCGACCAGCCGGGCCTTGTAGATCACGGGATTGTGGTTGGCCAGCGTGCGTGCGTTGCGCCAGTGCCGGTCCAGCCGGCGCTGCTCGCTGGTGCTCGACGCGCCGCCGACCTCGAACAGCCGGGTGGTCGCCCGCAGCACCAGATCGATCACCGCGACCTGCGCGTCGTAGGCGGCGACCTCGGCCCGGTCCACCAGTTGTTGATCATGCTCGTCGCGCCAGCCGGCGTCGGCCGCCGCGCCGGTGTGCGCCGCCGCGGCGATCACCGTGGACTCGGCCGCGAAGGCCAGCGCGGACAGCTCGCCGACCACCTGCTGCACCTGCGGATCGTCCTTCGGCAGCGTGGCCGCGGCCTGGGCGTAGGACCGGGTCCGGGGCCGGACGAAGCCGGTCGCGTCCCGCAGCACGGCCCGGCCGATGCCGGCCAGCGAGGCCAGCAGGACCAGCTGGAAGAAGGCCGTGACGTGGCTCGGTTCGCGATCGGACCACCGGTAGATCTGGGCCGGGTCGATCTCCACGTCGGTGAACCGGGTGGTGCCGCTGCCGGTCAGCCGCTGCCCGAAGCCGTCCCAGTCGTCAATCCGTTCCACCCCCGGCGCGTCGGTACGGACCACGACGGAGACCAGTTCCTCGGCCCGGACGCCACCGACGGAGGCCCAGTCGGCGAACAGGGTTCCGGTGCTGTAGTACTTGGTGCCGTTCAGCAGCCAGCGGTCGCCGTCGCGGGTCAGGGTGGTGTTCCGGTCGGCCAGCGAGGTGTTGCCGAGCTCGCTGGACGCGTTGCCGATCAACTCACCGCCGGCGATCCGCCGGGCCCACACCTCCCGCGCTTCATGATCGACATCGGACAGCCGGGACTCCGTGAAGGCGAAGTGGCCGCGGAGCAGCTGCGGCAGGTTGGAGTCCGCCTCGGCGAGCTCGATCAGCAGCCGGAACAGGTCCGTGATCGACGCGCCATGGCCACCCCACACCTTCGGCACCCGCAGCGCGCCGAAGCCGAGGTCCTTGAGCCAGCCGACCTCCTGATACGGCAGGTCGCGGCGCTGTTCCCGGTCCACGGCCCGCTCGGCGATCTTGCTGAACGTCGGCCGGAAGATCGCGGCCAGCTCCTCGTACCCGCTGTCTTCAGTGCCCTGAGCCGGTCGAACGGCTTGGGTGTCCGTACTCATCGAATGCCTTTCAGATCAGGGAGATCAGAGCACGCCGTGCCGCGGCGGCAGGGTGCCGTTGAGCGCGTACCGGCCGAGGTGCTGCAGCTTCCAGCGCTCGGGGTCGTGCAGGGTGTGCGTCCGGGCGTTGCGCCAGTGCCGGTCCAGATTGAGCGAGGCCAGGGCCGACCGGGTGCCGCCGGTCTCGAAGATCGCACTGGACAGCTCCAATGCAGCCCGGCCGGTGGCGACCTTGGCCGCCGCGACGGCCAGCGACGCCCGCCCGGTGGTCTCGTCGGTCGGGTCGGCCTTGGCGACGTCGACCGCGTGCGCGGCCGCGGCCAGCAGCGCATCGGCCGACCGCAGTTGAAGATCAAGTTCGCCGAACCGCTGGATCAGCAGCGGCTCCTCGGAAGCATGATCAACTCCGGACTCGAACCAGGGCCGGGTCTTCGTCCGTACGAATTCGGCGGCCTCGTCCAGCGCCGCCGCCGCGATGCCCGCGTCGATCGCGGCATGCAGCAGTTGGGCGACGGCGCCGTGGGTCTGCGGCCCGGTGAACGTGAGGTGGTGGGGCAGCACGCGGTCGCCCGGCACCAGGACGTCGCGGAGCCTGACGGTGCCGCTCGCGGTGGTCCGCTGGCCCAGGCCGTCCCAGTCGTCGATCACCTCGAGACCCTCCGCGTCGCGCGGCAGGAACGCGACATGGAGCTTGTCGTCCGGCTGCTTGGCCAGCACGGGGACCCAGTCGGCGAACAGGGCACCGGTGCTGTACTGCTTCTCACCGGTGAGCAGGAAGGAGCCGTCGGGCTGCGGGTCCAGCCGGGTCCGCAGGTCCTGCAGGTGCTTGGTCTTCGCCTCCGACTGCGCATTGCCCAGCCGGGCGCCGTTCAGCACCTCGGTGAAGATCAACTTCTGCA
Organism: Microlunatus sp. GCM10028923; assembly: GCF_042666975.1. Classification (NCBI taxonomy): domain Bacteria; kingdom Bacillati; phylum Actinomycetota; class Actinomycetes; order Propionibacteriales; family Propionibacteriaceae; genus Microlunatus; species Microlunatus sp. GCM10028923. The sequence continues at coordinate 170,220 of NZ_JBHTFF010000008.1, forward strand.
GCGCGTCGCCGCCGTGCCGGCGCAGGATGTTCAGGTAGACGAAGTGGCTCTGCGGGATCTGCGCGATATTGGGATCGCCGGCGGCGAGCGTCCGGACCACTTCGATCAGCGTCGGGGTGTCGACGTCGGCGCCGCCGTACTCCTCCGGCACGGTGATCGCCAACAGCCCGCTGGCCGACAGCTGGGCCAGCTCGACGTCCGGCAGCCGCCGCTCCCGGTCCCGCTCCGCCGCGCCCACGGCGAAGGCGCGGCGCAGTTCGTCGGCGGCCAGCAGCGCATGATCACGATCATGGACCACCCGGGCCGTCATCGGGGCACCGCCGGAGCCGGCGCGGCCGGCTGACCGGTCGTCGGCGCGAAGGGTACGGCGATCCGGCCGCCATCCGAGCCGGGCGCCGGATGGCGCCACAGGCCGCGCCGTTCCAAGATCGGCAACACGCCCTCGCCGAACCAGTAGGCCTCCTCCAGGTGCGGGTAGCCGGACAGGATGAACTCGTCCAGTCCGAGCCGGTGGTACTCCTCGATCCGGTCGGCGACCTCGGTGTGACTGCCGACCAACGCGGTGCCGGCGCCGCCGCGGACCAGACCGACCCCGGCCCACAGGTTCGGCGCGACCTCGAGCTCACGAAGGCCGGACCGCTCGCCGCCGTGCAGGTCCAGCATCCGCTGCTGACCCACGGAATCGCTGCGCCGCAGACCCTGCTGCACCCGGTCGACGGTCTCCTGATCAAGACCGTCCAGCAGCCGGCCCGCGACGGCCCAGGCCTCCTCGCTGGTGTCCCGGCTGATCACGTGCAGACGGATCCCGTACCGCAGGGCGCGCCGCTCCTGATCGGCCAGCGAGCGGATCCAGGCGATCTTCTCGGCCACCTGCGCGGGCGGTTCGCCCCAGGTCAGGTAGACGTCGGCCTGCCGGGCGGCGATCGGTCCGGCCGCAGCGGACGACCCACCGAAGTAGATCGGCGGCACCGGCTCCGGCAGCCGGGCCGCCTTGCCGCCGACGATCCGTTCATGATCACCCTCGAAGTCGACGGTCTCGCCCCGCCACAGGGAACGAACGATGTGCAGGAACTCCCCGGTCCGGGCGTAGCGCTCGTCCTTGGTCAGGAAGTCGCCGTAGGCGTGCTGCTCATGCTGCTCGCCGCCGGTGACCACGTTGAGCAGCAGCCGGCCGCCCGAATGCCACTGGTACGTGGTCGCCATCTGGGCCGCCAGTGCCGGCGCGATCAGCCCGGGCCGGAAAGCGACCAGGAACTTCAACCGCTCGGTCCGTTCGACCAGGAACGAGGTGGCCAGCCAGGCGTCCTCGCACCAGGCGCCGGTCGGCGTCAGCGCACCGACGAAGCCGAGCTGCTCGGCGGCCAGCGCGATCTGGGTCAGGTAGCCGACCGTCGCCGGCCGGGTGCCGCCCGCCGAGCCGGTGGTCAGCCCGTGCCCGCCGCCGACGATGTGCCGGGAGTCTCCGTAGGTCGGCAGGAACCAGTGGAAGGTCAACGTCATCAGCCTTGCTCCTTGATCATCTTCTGGTTGTCGATCACTGGCCGGCCAGCCAGGCGCCGGTCAGCACCGGTTGCGGATGTGAGGTGTCCACGGCGACGCCGCGCAGCTTCGTGCTGTAGGCCCACTGGGCGTTGGCCTCCCAGAGCGGCAGCGCCGGCACCAGCTCCACCAGCCGGTGCTGCGCCTGGTGGTAGAGCTTCTCGGCCGCCGGCCCGTCCGGAGTGCGCCGGGCCCGCTCCAGGAGTTGATCAAGCTTCGGGTCGGACAGGTAGGAGGCGTTCTGGCCGATCCGCTCGCCGGTGATCTCCGAGGAGTGGTAGCGGATGTAGAGCACGTCGGTGGTGTTGGTGTGCCAGTAGCCGCTGGTCAGGTCGTAGTCGCCCGAATAGCGGCGCTCGGTCACCTGGGCCTGCGGCAGCTGCTCGATCCGCAGCTCGATCCCGGCCGCCTTCACCTGGCCCTGGATCTGCACCAGTTGCGGGCTGGGCGTGGCACTCTCCGTGGTCGGCAGCGCGACGCTGAGTCGCTTGCCACCCTTGGTCCGGTAGCCGTCGGCGTCCCGTTCCGTCCAGCCGGCCTGATCCAGCAGCCGGTTGGCCAGGTCGGGGTCGTAGCGGAGGACGCCCTCCGCCGTCTTGTCGTAGTACTTCGAGTTCGAGGCCAGGTAGTTGTCCTTGACCGGAGAGAAGCCGAAGCCGACGGCCTGCGCGATCGCCGGCACATCCACCGCCGCCACGAACGCGCGCCGAACGCGAAGATCATCGAACGGGGCCCGGGACAGGTTGAACCAGACCGCGTTCGGGTGCCCGGTCCGGGTCAGGTTCTCGAACCGGAAGTCGGGGTTGCCCGCCAGCGCCTGCGCGTTCTGGGCCGGGACCAGGTCGGTCAGCTGGTACTGCCCGCTGATCAGGGCGTTGTAGCGGACCACCGGTTCGGGCACGATGTCGATCTCGATCCGGTCCAGGTAGGCCTCGCCGTCGTGCTCGAGCCAGTCCGGCGCCCAGTCGTAGCCGGTCCGCTTCGTGTAGACGATCTTGGAGTTGCGCTGGTAGCTCTCGACGACGAACGGACCGCTCGCGATCGGCTGGTCGCACAGGGTCTCCGGGCTTTCCTTGATCGCCTTCGGGGACAGCATGCCGAGCCAGGACTGAGCCAGCACATAGGTGAACGGCGTGTACGGATAGGCCAGCCGGACCTCCAGCGTCCGGTCGTCGATCACCGTCGCGTCGTCGTACGGGGCGATGTAGGCGGCGGCCAGCGGCGACTTCGTCCGCGGGTCCCGCATGTGCTCGAGGTTGATCTTGAAGGCCTCGGCGTCCCACGGCTCGCCGTCGGAGAAGGTGACGCCCTCGCGCAGGGTGAAGGTGTACGTCTTCCCGTCGTCGCTGATCTTCCAGGACTCGGCCAGGTAGGGCGCCGGGTTACCGTCGCGGTCCAGCGTCGTCACGGTGTCGTACGCGATCCGGCCGAGGAATTGGTTCAGGCCGGAGGAGATGGCGTGCCCGTCCAGGCAGAGCGGGTCGCCGGACATGGAGAACTTCAGGGTCCCGCCGGACTTCGGCGTGCCGTCCTCCGGCTGGGCGGAGGCACCGGTCCCGGTGCAGCCGGTGATCAAGGTCAGCACGACCAAGATCACCAACGCGACCAACCCGCGATACTGTGTTTTCACTGCGCGATCACCTTCTCGGTCGTGAAGCCGGCCTTCGCCTGGACGGCGGGATCCCGGTAGCGGGCGCCGGGGTGGGTCTCCGGCAGCCGGGCCCGGCCGGCGCCGAACAGCCGCTCCCGCAGGGTTTCGCCGTCCTGGTAGGACTCCCGGTAACGGCCGCGCCGCTGGAGTTCCGGGATCAGCAGGGTGGCGATGTCCTCGGCGGTGCCCGGGGTGAGGAACTGGCGCAGGTTGAAGCCGTGCACGCCGGACTTGTCGGTCCAGTCGATCAGCGCGTCGGCGACCTCCTTGGGCGTGCCGGCGACGAAGAACGCGCCGCGGCTGATCTTGCTCATCCGGTCGATCACCTCGCCGACGGTGGTCTCCGGGTCGTAGCGCCGGCTGATCCGTTCGAAGCCGGGATCCTTGCGGGCGATGATGTCGGCCAACCGCTCCGACCGGTCGTAGGCCGCCCAGTCCAGCCCGGCGCCCGCATGGGCCAGGTGGCCCTCGATGCTGCGCAGCTGCTCGTACTCGGCGACCTTGCGGGCCACCTCGTCGTCGTTGCGGCCGACGATCACCGCGGCGCCGGGGAAGAACCGGACCGCGTCCCGGCCGCGCCCGTACCCCTCAGCCTTGGCCTTGATGTCCTCGACGTTGTGCCGGAGATCTTCGACGGTACGGCCGCCGAGGAACACGGCCTCGGCATGCTTCGCGGCGAACGCCCGGCCGGCGTCCGACACGCCGGCCTGGAAGATCACCGGCGTCCGCTGTGGTGAGGGTTCGCTCAGGTGCGGGCCGGCGACCCGGTAATGATCACCGGCGTGGTTGATGTAGCGGACCTTCGCCGGGTCCGTGTAGACACGGTGGTCCCGGTCCAGCCGGACCGCGTCGTCGTCCCAGGATCCCTCCCAGAGCTTGTAGGTGACGTCGAGATACTCGTCGGCGATCCGGTAGCGGTAGTCGTGCTCGATCTCGTCGGCCAGGCCGAAGTTCCTGGCCGCGTTGGGCAGATAGGAGGTCACGACGTTCCAGCCGATCCGGCCGGCGGTCAGATGATCAACGGTGCTGAGCCGGCGGGCCCAGGCGAACGGCGGCTCGTACGAGGTCGAGAAGGTGACCGCGAAGCCGAGGTGCCTGGTCGCCGCGGCCATCGCCGGGACCACCAGCAGCGGATCGTTGTTGGGGATCTGCACGCCCTCGCGGAGCGCCGTCTCCGGCCCGCCGCGGTAGCCGTCGTAGGCGCCGATCACGTCGGCGATGAAGACCGCGTCGAACAGCCCGGCCTCCAGGATCTGGGCCAGCTCGGTCCAGAAGGAGAGCTCGTTGAACCGGTGCCGGTTGTTGTCCGGATGAGTCCACAGTCCGTGGGAGATGTGCCCGGGCGTGTTCATCTCGAACAGGTTGAGGTGGATCTGATCAGGCATGGAGCGGGGCTTCCTTCGGAGTCGTGTCGAGCCGCGGGATGGCGCTCAGGAGCAGCCGGGTGTACTCGGCCTGCGGTTCGGTGAAGATCGTTTCCACGTCGCCGTGCTCGACCACCGACCCGTCCTTGAGCACGACCACGCGGTCGGCGAGGTGGTGCACCACGCCGAGATCGTGGGAGATGAAGAGGTACGCGAGTCCGAGCTCGGACTGCAGGTCGACCAGCAGGTCGAGGACCTGGGCCTGCACCGAGACGTCGAGCGCCGACACCGGTTCGTCGCAGACGATCACGTCCGGCCGCGGGGCCAGCGCCCGGGCGATCGCCACCCGCTGCCGCTCGCCGCCGGACAGCTCGATCGGCCGGCGATCATGGAAGCCGGCGTCGAGCCCGACCTGGTCGAGCAGCTCGGCCACCCGGCGCCGCCGGTCTCGCCGGCCCGGCCCCCGGCCGATCGCCTCACCGATCACCCGGCCCACCGGATACCGCGGATCGAACGAGCTCAACGGATCCTGGTAGATCACGCCGAGCGAACGGTGGGTGCGCCGCCGGTCCAGCCGGCTCAGGTCCGACCAGCTCCGGCCCTTGATCAACACCTGACCCTGGTCCGGCCGTTCCAGGCCGAGCACGATCCGGGCCGCCGTCGTCTTGCCGGACCCGGACTCGCCGACCAGGCCGAGCGTCTCCCCCGGCGCCACGGTGAAGGAGACCCCGTCGACCGCGGTCCGGCGATCACCGTCCGGCCCGTCGAACGTCTTGATCACGTCCCGTACCTCGATCACCGGTCCGCTCTCCGCGCCCTGAGCCCGCCGCACCTCCGTTCCCTGAGCTTGTCGCACCTCCGTTCCCTGAGCTTGTCGAAGGGCCGGGCCCGATCTCGTGGTCTGCCCTTCGACAGGCTCAGGGAGCGATGCAGCCGCAAGGCGGGTGCCGCGGGTGTGGGCCGACGGGACGGCGGCCAGCAGAGCCTTCGTGTACGGATGCCGCGGATCCTGCAACACCGCCTCGACGGAACCGGTCTCGACGATCTCGCCGCTCCGCATCACGGCGACGCGGTCGGCGATCCGGGCGACGACGGCAAGATCATGACTGACCACGAGCATCGCCCGGCCGTCCTCCTTGAGCGTGCCGAACAGGTCGAGGATCTGCTTCTGGATGGTGGTGTCCAGGGCCGTGGTCGGCTCGTCGGCGATCAGGAAGTCCGGTCCGGCACCGAGCGCGGAGGCGATCAGAGCCCGCTGGCGCAGGCCACCGGACAGCTGGTGCGGGTACTGCTTCGCGCGGACCTCGGGCTCCGGCACACCGACGGAGGCGAGCAGTTCGATCACCCGGGCCTGCCGCTGGGACTTGGACAGGTCCGTGTGCAGGGCGAGTGGTTCGGCGATCTCCCGGCCGACCGGCCGCAGTCCGTCCAGCGACGCCAGCGCGTCCTGCAGGACGAAGCCGATCCGCGCGCCGCGGAGCCGGCGCCAGTCGCGACCCGAATAGCGGGTCAGGTCCTCGCCGCCGAACCGGAGCGCATCGGCGGTCACCCGCGAACCGGCCCCGGTCAACCCGACCAGGGTGCGTGCGGTGACGCTCTTGCCGGAACCGGACTCGCCGACCAGCGCCAGCGCCTCCCCGTCGGCAATCTCGAAGGACAGGTTGCGGACCACGGTCCGCAACCGGCGCCCGGCGCCGAAGGTCACCGAGAGGTTCGCCACCTGCACCGCGACGCCGGCCGCTGTTCCGGAGGTGCTCATCGCCCCGTCCTCCCCTCGGAACGGCGGCGCAGTTCGCGGCCGACCACGGTGATCGAGACGACGGTCAGGGTGAGCGTCACGGCCGGCACGACGACCAGCCAGGGCGCGTTGGAGATGAAGTTCCGGCCCACCGAGAGGGTCGCACCCCACTCCGGGCTCGGCGGCGCCGCACCGAGGCCGAGGAAGCTCAGTGACGCCCCGGCGCCGATCGCCGCGCCGACCCCGATCGTGGCCAAGATCAACACCGGCTTGATCGAGTTCGGCAGGATGTGCCGGACGATGACCCGCCACCGCGGCAGGCCCAGCGCGGTCGCCGCCTCCACATAGGTGGCCCGCCGGACCACGTGAGCCTGGGCCCGCACCATCCGTGCGTAGTACGGGATCCCGCCGATGCCGAGCGCCCAGATGGCGTTCTGGGTGCCGCCGCCGAGCAGGGTGATCACGACCAGAGCCAGCAGCAGTTCCGGCACCGCCAGCGCGACGTCGATGAACCGCATCACCGCCGCCTCGAAGATCCGGTGCGACAGTCCGGCGAGCAGCCCGAGCAGGGTGCCGCCGGCCACGGCGATCACGGTCGCCGAGATCCCGATCATGAGAGACAGCCGGGCGCCATGGATCATCCGGGACAGGACGTCCCGGCCGGACTCGTCCGTGCCGAGCAGATGATCACCGCCGGGCGCCAGGAAGCTGCGCGCCGGATCGACCGCCAGCGGGTCGTGCGGCGCCAGCAGGCCGGGTGCCAGGACCGCGGCCAGCAGCAGCGCCAGGAAGGCCACAGCGAGGGTGAGGCCGGGCCGCAGCTCCCGCCAGCGGGGCAGGTCGAAGCGACTCGCCGCTGTCACCGGCTCGGCGACGAGTTGATCATCCAGTTGCGCACTTGTGGTCATGCGGTCACCACTCTCGGATCGACGGCGGTGTAGGCGAGATCGACGATCAGGTTCACCACGACGTACACGCCGGCGGACAAGATCACGACACCGAGCACCAGCGGGATGTCCTTGGCGTACACGGCGTTCAACAGCAGGGTCCCGACACCCTGCCGGGCGAACAGGGTCTCGGTGATCACCGAGCCGCCGAGCAGGGCGGCGACCAGGAAGCCGGACATGGTGATCGTCGGGATGGCCGCGTGCCGCAGCGCATGCTTCACCCGGACCGCCGAGTCGCGCAGCCCGCGGGTGCGTGCGGTCAGGATGAACGGCTGCTCCAACACGTCCTCGAGTTCGTTGCGGAGTACCTGGGTGAGCGTCCCGATCACCGACAGGGCGAGCGTCGCGGCCGGCAGGATCAGCGCCGGCACCCCGTTGTTGCCGCCGATCGGGAACACCCGGAACGTGAACGCGAAGACGATCAACAACGCGAATCCGATGATGAAGGTCGGCGTCGAGGCGAGCACCACCTCCGTTCCCGAGGACAGCGACCGGATCCAGGGCCGCCGGTGCGCGGTGAGCAGCGCCAGCGCGACCGAGCTGATCACCGCCAGCACCCCGGCGGTGATCGCCAGCTGCGCCGTGGCACCGATCTGCTCGGTGATCGCGGCCAGCACCCCGATCCGCAGCTGATAGGACTGACCGAAGTCGCCGGTGGCGAGCCGGCCCAGGTAGCGCAGGTACTGCAAGATCACCGGATCGTTGAGGCCGTACTCGAGCCGGACCTGATCAAGGACCTCCTGGGTGGGCCGCGCGTCCGGGCCGCCCAGGATCGCCAGCGCCGGATCGCCCGCGGTCAGGTGCAGCGCGATGAAGGACAGCGTCGCCGCGCCCCAGAGCACCAGGATCGCCAGCGCGAGCCGGGTGCCGACCCGCCTGGCCACGCTGCCGATCATGGTGCGATCCAGGCGGTGGTGAAGACCGGGATCGGGTGCGAGGTGTCGATCGCGATGCCGTGCACCTTGCGGTGGTAGGCCCACTGGCTGTGGTTCTCGTACAGCGGCAGGCCGGGTACCAGCTCCAGCAGCCGGTGTTGCGCCTGCCCGTACAGTTCCGCCGCCTTCGGTCCGTCCGGCGTCTCCCGGGCCGCCAGCAGGATCCGGTCGAGTTGATCATCCTTCAGGTACGACGAGTTCTGACCGATCCGCTTCCCGGAGATCTCCGAGGAGTGGTAGCGGATGAACAGGATGTCCGGCGTGTTGGTGTGCCAGACGCCGCCGAGCAGGTCGTAGTCGCCCGAGTAGCGCCGCTCGGTGACCTGGGCCTGCGGCAGCTGGACGATCTGCAGGTCGATGCCGACCTTCTTCACCTCGCCCTGAACCTGGACCAGCTGCGGCGAAGGCGTGGACGCCTCCGCGGTCGGCGCGGCGACGGTCAGCCGACGGCCGTCCTTGGTCCGGAACCCGTCGGCGTCCCGCCCGGTCCAGCCGGCCGCGTCCAACAGGGCGTTGGCCCGATCCACGTCGTAGCCGAACGATCCCTCGCTGGTCTTGTCGTAGTACTTGGTCGGGGTGGCGAGGTAGTTGTCCTTCACCTGGAAGGTGCCGAAGCCGAGGCTCTGGGTGATCGCCGGTACGTTGACCGCGGCGACGAACGCCTGCCGGACCCGAAGATCATCGAACGGCGCCCGGGACAGGTTGAAGTGCAGGATCCACGGATTGCCGGTCCGGACCAGGTTCTCGTAGACGAGGTCGGGGTTGGCCTGGATCGCCGCGGCGTTCTGCGGCGGAGCGGCCTCGGTGAGGTCGTACTGCCCGCTGACCAGCGAGTTGAACCGCACCACCGGCTCGGCGACCACCTCGATCTCGATCCGGTCGATCAGGGCCGGGCCGTCGTGCTTCAGCCAGGACGGCGCCCAGTCGTAGTCGGGTCGCTTGACGTAGCTGATGCTCTGCTGCCGCTGATAGCTCTCCAGCACGTACGGTCCGGACGCGACCGGCTGATCACACAGCGTCTCCGGCGATTCCTTGATCGCCTTCGGTGACAGGATCGCCAGCCAGGACTGGGCCAGGTTGTCCAGGAACGGCGTGTACGCGTACGCGAGATCGACCTGGAGCGTGTACTCGTCGATCACGGTCGAGTCGACGTACGGGGCGATGTAGGCCGCGGCCAGCGGCGACTTGGTCTTCGGGTCCCGCATGTGCTCGAAGTTGATCTTGAGCGCCTCGGCGTTCCAGGCCGACCCGTCGGAGAACGTCACACCCTTGCGGAGCTTGAACGTGTACCGCTTGCCGTCGTTGCCGATCTTCCAGGACTCGGCCAGATAGGGAGCGACGTTGCCGTCCGGGTCGATCGTGGTCAGCGTGTCGTACAGGATCCGGCCGAGCAGCGCCTGCTGCGTCGCCGAGATCGCGTGCGCGTCCAGGCAGCCCGGCTCGGCCGAGATCGACATCCGCAGTGTTCCGCCGGCCACCGGGGATCCGTCGGACCTCGGACCGGCCGCTCCCGGCGCACCGGCACTCTGGGTGCACGCCGACACCAAGATCAACACCAGCCCGAGAACGACCGTCCCCCACGCTCCGCGTGCCCGTACCCCCACAACGCCTCCCCAAGATCATTCCCCGTCGGCGACGCTGCCGAGCTTCTTGCATTACCTATTATTCAGGTAGGGATTGTTCTTTTCGTTCGCGTCCCACTCCGCGAACACGGACGCGGGGCAGGCCTTGGCAGGGGCGGAAGGGAGGACGTCGCAGGCTTCGGCTGACCAGGCCGCACAGGCGTTCAAGACTGCGGGCGGGGTCGGCCCCTACCGTCCCAGGCATGGACGACAACGCACCGATCGGCTTCATCGGCCTCGGGATCATGGGACGGCCGATGGCCCTGAACCTGCTTCGCGCCGGCCACCCGCTGGTGGTCTGGAATCGATCACCGGAGCCCGCGACACAGCTGGCGGCGGAAGGAGCCACGGTCGCCTCGGACGTCGCCGAGGTGTTCTCCCGCTGCCGCATGATCATCCTGATGCTCGCCGACGAGCCGGCGGTGGACACCGTGCTGCGGCGCGGCACGACCGCGTTCGCCGCGCTGGTCCGGGACCGGATCGTGGTCCAGATGGGTACGTTCTCGCCCGGCTTCTCGAGCGCGCTGGCCGCCGAGGTGACCGCGGCCGGCGGGCAGTACGTGGAGGCGCCGGTCTCCGGCTCCCGGGGCCCCGCGACCGAGGGCACGCTGGTGGCGATGCTCGCCGGCGAACCGTCGGCGGTGGCCGGGGTGGCGCCGGTGATCGACGCGATGTGCGCCCAGCGCTTCGACTGCGGCCCGATACCGGGCGCGCTGAGCATGAAGCTGGCCGTGAACATCTTCTTGATCACGATGGTCACGGGGCTGGCCGAGTCCTTCCAGTTCGCCCTGCGCAACCAGCTCGACCCCGGCCTGCTCCGCGACATCCTGGACGCCGGCCCGATGGCCTCCGCGGTCTCCCGGGGCAAGGCGGCGCTGCTGGTCGCCGGCGACTTCCCTGCTCAGGCTGCGATCGCGGACGTCCTGAAGAACTGCGATCTCGTCCACGACGCGGCTGTCGCGTCGGGCGCGGCCGATCCCCTGCTGAGGGACTGCCGGGTGCTGTTCCGGGAGGCCGTCGCGCTCGGCCTCCCGGACCAGGACATGGCCGCGGTGATCAAGGCAATCGCGGCCCGCTCCGAGACCGGGGCGCTGTCCCGGTGATCGCCGCTAGTGGCCGGCCGTCACTCCGGTACGCCAGCGACCGGGCGTGATGCCTTGCACGGAACGGAAGGCGCGGGTCAGGTGCGCCTGGTCGCTGAACCCGGCCTGGGCGGCGGCGCCGGCCAGGCCGGCGCCGGACAAGATCAACTGCTGGGCCCGGCGAACCCGGCAGGCCAGCCGGTACCGGCTCGGGCTCACCCCGACGGCGGCCCGGAACTGGCGGGCGAGCGACCAGCGGCTCAGGCCGGAGAGCGACTCCAGCTCCGGTCCGGTGTGCGACCGTTCCGGCTCCTCCTGCAGGAGCGCCGCGACGCGGCCGACGGCGGGCTGATCGGGACGCGCCTCGGCCCGCGGCCGCCGGCCGTCGGAGAGCTCGGTCAGCAGCTGGGCCAGGTCGGCGATCAACTCGATCTCGCGCAGTTCCTCGATCGGCTCGTCGAGCCCGTCCAACAGCTCCACCGCCGACGCCGGCACCCGGTCCGGCCGGACCAGCGGATCGGCCACGAACGGCAGCCTGCCGGTCGGACCGGCCGCCAGCACCGCGGCCGGATCGAGGTAGAAGATCCGGTAGCCCAGGCCGCTGCCGTCACCGGGCATGCCGTCGTGAATCTCGTCGGGATGCAGCACGTGCCACTCGCCCGGCAGCCCGGTCCAGTGAGCACCGCGGTAGAAGAACCGCTGCACGCCGGAACGGGTCACCCCGATGGCGTAGCTCTCGTGGCGGTGCCGCGAGTAGGCCACCGAGTCCAGGGACACCGCCCACCGTTCCACGGCTCGTCCGCCCGCCCCGGCCCGGAACCGAAAGCCCGAGTCGGTCCTGCGCTCCGTACTCTCCACGCCCCCATCCCCGCCTCGCCGCCGATGATTCCGCGTCCGCCCTGGCGGGAAAGGGAAACGCCCCTCCCGGACAGGTCCGGAAGGGGCGTTCCTTGGGTTCGACGGAATCAGCGGTAGTCGCTGCCCAGGTCGTAGTCCTCGAGCGGGACCGCGGCACCGGAACCGGAGCCGAAGTCGTAGTCGAAGGGGTCGTACCCGACCATCGAGTACGCCTGAGCCTTCGCCTCCTCGGTCGGCTCGACCCGGATGTTGCGGTACCGGTCCAGGCCGGTGCCGGCCGGGATCAGCTTGCCCAGGATCACGTTCTCCTTCAGGCCGACCAGCGAGTCCGACCTGCCGTGGATCGCCGCGTCGGTGAGGACCTTGGTGGTCTCCTGGAAGGACGCCGCCGACAGCCACGAATCGGTGGCCAGCGACGCCTTGGTGATGCCCATCAGGACCGGGCGACCGGAGGCCGGGGTGCCGCCCTCGGCGACGACCTTCCGGTTCTCCGCCTCGTACATCAGGCGGTCGACCAGGTCACCGGCGAGCAGGTTCGCGTCGCCCGACTCGATCACCGTCACCCGGCGCAGCATCTGCCGGATGATGACCTCGATGTGCTTGTCGTGGATCGGCGCGCCCTGGGTCCGGTAGACCGACTGGACCTCGTCCACCAGGTGCTCCTGCACCTTGCGGACACCGAGGATCCGGAGCACGTCCTGCGGGTCGGCGGTGCCGGCGGTGAGCTGCTGCCCGACCGTGACCCGCTCCCCGTCCTCGACCAGCAACCGGGCCCGGCGGGTGACCGTGTACTCGGTCGGCTCCGAGCCGTCGTCCGGCGTGACGACGATCTTCTTGGACCGGTCCCCGTCGACGATCTCGACGCGGCCGGCGGCCTCGGCGATCGGCGCCTTGCCCTTCGGGACGCGGGCCTCGAACAGCTCCTGGACACGCGGCAGACCCTGCGTGATGTCGTCACCGGCCACACCACCGGTGTGGAAGGTACGCATCGTCAGCTGGGTGCCGGGCTCGCCGATGGACTGGGCCGCGACGATACCCACGGCCTCGCCGACGTCGACCAGCTTGCCGGCGGCCAGCGAGCGGCCGTAGCACATGGCACAGGTGCCGGTGATCGCCTCACAGGTGAGGACGCTGCGCACCTTGACCGTGCTCACCCCGGCCTCGACCAGCTTGGCGATGTTCACGTCGCCCAGGTCGGTGCCCGCGGCGAGCAGCACGTCGCCGTCCGGTCCGGTGACATCGGTCGCCAGGGTCCGGGCGTAGACAGCGGTCTCGGCGTGCTCGTCGACGACCAGCTTGCCGTCGATCTGCTCCGCGATGATCTTGTTCAGGCCGCGCTCGGTGCCGCAATCCTCCTCGCGGATGATCACGTCCTGGCTGACGTCCACCAGACGCCGGGTCAGGTAACCCGAGTCGGCGGTCCGCAGCGCGGTGTCGGCCTGGCCCTTACGACCACCGTGGGTGGAGATGAAGTACTCCAGCACGGACAGACCCTCGCGGAAGTTCGCCTTGATCGGCCGCGGGATGATCTCGCCCTTCGGGTTCACCACCAGGCCTCGCATGGCCGCGATCTGGCGCATCTGCACCATGTTTCCGCGGGCACCCGAGTCGACCATCATGAAGATCGGGTTGGTCTTGGTGAAGTTCTTCTCCATCGCCATGCCGACCTTGCTCAGAGCGTCGGTCCAGATCTCGATCAGTTCCTGGCGCCGCTCGTCCTCGGTGATCAGGCCGCGATCGTACTGCTTGTCGATCTTGGCGGCCCGCTCCTCGTACGCGGCGATGATCTCCGGCTTGTCCGGCGGGGTCTCGACGTCGCCGATGGACACGGTGACCCCGGACCGGGTGGCCCAGTGGAAGCCGAGATCCTTCAGCGCGTCCAGGCAGTTGGCCACCACGACGTTCGGGTAGCGCTCGGCGAGATCGTTGATGATCTGGCCCAGCTGCTTCTTGCCCACCTCGTAGTTGACGTACGGGTAGTCCGCCGGCAGCGCCTCGTTGAACAGGGCCCGGCCCAGCGTGGTCTCGAGCAGGATGGTGCCGTCGGCACGCAGCTCCTGACCGTCCTCCGGGGTGATCCCGGAGAGCCGGATCCGGATCGGGGCCTGCACGTGCAGGTTGCCGTGGTCGGAGGCCATCAGACCCTCGGCGATCGAGGAGATCACGCGGCCCGCGCCCACCGCCTCGTCCGCCTGCATGGTCAGGAAGTACATCCCGATGATCATGTCCTGGGTCGGCATGGTCACCGGCCGGCCGTCGGCCGGCTTCAGGATGTTGTTCGTCGACAGCATCAGGATCCGGGCCTCGGCCTGCGCCTCGGCGCCCAGCGGCAGGTGCACCGCCATCTGGTCACCGTCGAAGTCGGCGTTGAAGGCCGTACAGACCAACGGGTGGATCTGGATGGCCTTGCCCTCGATCAGCTGCGGCTCGAACGCCTGGATGCCCAGCCGGTGCAGGGTCGGTGCGCGGTTCAGCAGCACCGGGTGCTCGGCGATGACCTCTTCCAGGACGTCCCAGACGACCGGACGCTGCCGCTCCACCATCCGCTTGGCGGACTTGATGTTCTGGGCGTGGTTCAGGTCGTCCAGCCGCTTCATCACGAACGGCTTGAACAGCTCCAGCGCCATCGCCTTCGGCAGACCGCACTGGTGCAGCTTCAGCTGCGGGCCGACGACGATCACGGAACGACCCGAGTAGTCGACGCGCTTACCGAGCAGGTTCTGCCGGAACCGGCCCTGCTTGCCCTTGAGCATGTCGGAGATCGACTTCAGCGGCCGGTTGCCCGGGCCGGTGACCGGACGGCCGCGGCGGCCGTTGTCGAACAGCGAGTCGACGGCCTCCTGCAGCATCCGCTTCTCGTTGTTGACGATGATCTCCGGCGCACCAAGATCAAGAAGGCGCTTCAGCCGGTTGTTCCGGTTGATCACCCGGCGGTACAGGTCGTTCAGGTCGGAGGTGGCGAACCGGCCACCGTCGAGCTGGACCATCGGCCGCAGTTCCGGCGGGATCACCGGGACGCAGTCGAGCACCATGCCGGCCGGGCTGTTCTTCGTGGTGAGGAACGCCGAGACGACCTTGAGCCGCTTCAGGGCCCGGGTCTTGCGCTGCCCGCGGCCGTTCTGGATGGTGTCCTTCAGATTGAGCGCCTCGGCCTGCAGGTCGAAGGTCTCCAGCCGCTTCTTGATCGCCTGGGCGCCCATCGAGCCCGAGAAGTACTTGCCGAACCGGGTCTTCATCTCCCGGTAGAGCACCTCGTCGCCCTCGAGGTCCTGGACCTTGAGGTTCTTGAACCGGTCCCAGACGGCGTCCAGCCGGTCCAGCTCGCGCTGGGCGCGGTCACGCAGCTGCTTGACCTCGCGCTCGGCGCCCTCGCGGACCTTGCGCTTCGCGTCGGCCTTGGCGCCCTCGGCCTCCAGCGCGCCCATGTCCTCTTCGAGCTTGCGCATCCGGTTCTCGATGTCGGAGTCGCGGCGGCCCTCGAGCTGCTTGCGCTCGACGTCGATCTTGGCCTCGAGCGAGGACAGATCGCGGTGCCGGCCGTCGACGTCGACCTCGGTGATCATGTACGCGGCGAAGTAGATGACCTTCTCCAGGTCCTTCGGCGCGATGTCGAGCAGGTAGCCCAGCCGGGACGGGACACCCTTGAAGTACCAGATGTGGGTGACCGGAGCGGCCAGTTCGATGTGGCCCATCCGGTCCCGCCGGACGTTGGACCGGGTCACCTCGACGCCACAGCGCTCACAGATGATGCCCTTGAACCGAACCCGCTTGTACTTGCCGCAGTAGCACTCCCAGTCCCGGGTGGGACCGAAGATCTTCTCGCAGAACAGCCCGTCACGCTCCGGCTTGAGCGTGCGGTAGTTGATGGTCTCCGGCTTCTTGACCTCGCCGTGCGACCAGGTACGAATGTCGTCAGCGGTCGCCAGGCCGATCCGGATCTCATCAAAGAAGTTCACGTCGAGCACGTTGTTTATCTCTTCTCTTCTGTAGCTCGTTTACTTCGCCGTTGGTGCCGACCCGCACCGACCTGAGCCGGTACGGGTCGCGCAGGGATCAGACCTCTTCGACTCCGCTGAGGGACTCGCCCGGCCGACGCGAAAGGTCGATGCCGAACTCGTCGCTGGCCCGGTAGTTGTCCTCTTCCGAATCCCTCAGTTCGACCGTGCTGCCGTCACTGGACAGCACCTCGACGTTCAGGCAGAGCGACTTCATCTCCTTCACCAGAACCTTGAAGGACTCCGGGATACCCGGCTCGGGGATGTTCTCGCCCTTGACGATGGCCTCGTAAACCTTGACCCGGCCCGGCACGTCGTCGGACTTGATCGTCAGCAGCTCCTGCAGGGCCCACGCGGCGCCGTACGCCTCGAGCGCCCAGACCTCCATCTCGCCGAACCGCTGGCCACCGAACTGCGCCTTACCGCCGAGCGGCTGCTGGGTGATCATCGAGTACGGACCCGTGGACCGGGCGTGCAGCTTGTCGTCGACCATGTGGGTCAGCTTCAGGATGTACATGTAGCCGACACCCACCGGAGCCGGGTACGGCTCGCCGGTCCGGCCGTCGAACAGCTTCGCCTTGCCGTCGCCGTTCACGACGCGGACGCCGTCCCGGTTGGGCAGGGTGTTGCTGAGCAGACCGGTGATCTCCTCCTCGGTGGCGCCGTCGAACACCGGCGTCGCCAGCCGCGAGTTCGGCTCGACCCGCTCCAGCCCGACCTCGCGCAGCCGGTCGGCCCATTCGCCCTTGGCCTCGGAGATGTCCCAGCCGCTCTTGCCGATCCAGCCGAGATGGGTCTCCAGCACCTGGCCGATGTTCATCCGGCTCGGCACGCCGAGCGGGTTGAGCACGATGTCGACCGGGGTGCCGTCCTCCATGAACGGCATGTCCTCGACCGGGAGGATCTTGGAGATGACGCCCTTGTTGCCGTGCCGGCCACAGAGCTTGTCACCGTCGGAGATCTTCCGCTTCTGCGCCACGTACACGCGGACCAGCTGGTTCACGCCCGGCGACAGCTCGTCGTCGTTGTCCCGGTCGAAGACCCGGACGCCGATCACGGTGCCGGACTCGCCGTGCGGGACCCGCATCGAGGTGTCGCGGACCTCGCGCGCCTTCTCACCGAAGATCGCGCGGAGCAGCCGCTCCTCCGGGGTCAGCTCGGTCTCGCCCTTCGGGGTGACCTTGCCGACCAGCACGTCGCCGGCGCCGACCTCGGCACCGATCCGGATGATGCCCCGCTCGTCCAGGTCGGCCAGCTGATCTTCGCTGACATTCGGGATGTCGCGGGTGATCTCCTCGGCGCCGAGCTTGGTGTCCCGGGCGTCGACCTCGTGCTCCTCGATGTGGATCGAGGTGAGGACGTCGTCCTGGACCAGCCGCTGGCTGAGGATGATCGCGTCCTCGTAGTTGTGGCCCTCCCACGGCATGAACGCGACCAGCAGGTTCTTGCCGAGCGCCATCTCGCCCGCGTCGGTGCACGGACCGTCGGCCAGCGGCGTGCCCTTCTCGACCCGGTCGCCGGCCTTCACCAGCGGCCGCTGGTTGACGCTGCTGCCCTGGTTCGAACGGCGGAACTTCGACAGCCGGTACGTCTTGTACGTGCCGTCGTCGTACGCGATGTCGATCAGGTCGGCGGTCACCGAGGTGACGGCACCGGCCTGCCCGGCGACGGTCACGTCACCGGCGTCGACGGCGGCCCGGTACTCCATACCGGTGCCGACCAGCGGCGCCTCGGTACGGACCAGCGGAACCGCCTGCCGCTGCATGTTCGAGCCCATCAGCGCGCGGGACGCGTCGTCGTGCTCGAGGAACGGGATCAGCGCGGTCGCCACCGACACCATCTGGCGCGGCGAGACGTCCATGTAGTCCACCTCGTCGGCGTTGACCTCGTCGGTCTCGCCGTGCCGCTTGCGGACCAGCACCCGGGTCTCGGCGAAGGCACCCTCCGGCGTCAGCTTGGCGTTGGCCTGCGCGACGACGAACCGGTCCTCCTCGTCCGCGGTGAGGTAGTCGATCTGGTCGGTCACCTTGCCGCCGACGATCTTGCGGTACGGGGTCTCGACGAAGCCGAACGAGTTGACCCGGGCGAAGCTCGCCAGGGAGCCGATCAGGCCGATGTTCGGGCCTTCCGGCGTCTCGATCGGGCACATCCGGCCGTAGTGCGAGGTGTGCACGTCGCGGACGTCCATCTGGGCGCGGTCCCGGGAGATACCACCCGGGCCGAGCGCGTTCAGGCGCCGCTTGTGGGTCAGCCCGGCGATCGGGTTGATCTGGTCCATGAACTGGGACAGCTGCGAGGTGCCGAAGAACTCCTTCAGCGCCGCCGTCACCGGCCGGATGTTGATCAAGGTCTGCGGCGTGATCGCCTCGACGTCCTGAGTCGTCATCCGGTCCCGGACCACGCGCTCCATCCGGCCCAGGCCGGTGCGCAGCTGGTTCTGGATCAGCTCGCCCACGGTACGCAGCCGCCGGTTGCCGAAGTGGTCGATGTCGTCGGCCTCGACCACCAGGTCACCGCGCGGGCTGTCCAGGGTCTCCTTGCCCTCGTGCAGCGCGACGACGAAGCGGATCGCGGCGACGATGTCCTCGATCGACAGCACCTGGGCGTCGAACGGCTGCTCCAGGCCCAGCTTCTTGTTGATCTTGTAACGGCCGACCTTGGCGAGGTCGTACCGCTTCGGGTTGAAGTAGTAGTTCTCCAGCAGCGCCTGCGCGGCCTCACGGGTCGGCGGCTCGCCCGGGCGGAGCTTGCGGTAGATGTCGAGCAGGGCCTCGTCCTGGGTGGAGGTGTGGTCCTTCTCCAGGGTGAGCCGCATCGACTCGTACTCGCCGAACTCCTCGAGGATCTGGGCGTCGGTCCAGCCCAGCGCCTTGAGCAGCACCGTGACGTTCTGCTTGCGCTTGCGGTCCAGCCGGACCCCGACCATGTCGCGCTTGTCGATCTCGAACTCGAGCCAGGCGCCGCGGGACGGAATGACCTTGCAGGTGTAGATGTCCTTGTCCGACGTCTTGTCGGCGGTCGTCTCGAAGTAGACGCCCGGGGACCGGACCAGCTGCGACACCACGACCCGCTCGGTGCCGTTGATGATGAAGGTGCCCTTGTCGGTCATCAGCGGGAAGTCGCCGATGAAGACGGTCTGGCTCTTGATCTCGCCGGTCTCGTTGTTCATGAACTCCGCAGTCACGAACAGCGGAGCCGCGTACGTCACGTCGCGGTCCTTGCACTCGTCCACCGTGTTCTTCGGCGGTTCGAAGCGGTGGTCCCGGAACGACAGTGACATCGTCTGGGAGAAGTCCTCGATCGGGGAGATCTCCTCGAAGATCTCCTCCAGCCCCGATTTGGTGTTGACGTCGGTGCGTCCCTCGTCCAGCGCTTCCCCGACGCGCGACTGCCAGGCGTCGTTGCCGATCAGCCAGTCGAAGGACTCGATCTGCACGTCAAGCAGATCGGGGACCTCCATGGGCTCGGCGATCTTGGCGAAGGAAATGCGACCGGTGTTAGAGACAACGTGGTTCTTCTGGGCAGTGCGCGAGGCGGCCAAGAGATGGGTCCTTCCGAAAGACTCGCGGGTGCGGTGCTGAGTGAGTCGAGGTGCTATTCAGTTGAGGTCGTGCAGTGTCGATGGTGTTGAGGTTCAGGTCTCCGCGCACGCCGAATGGCCCGTGTCAAATTCAACGGGTCGTCGAGTATGCGGAGGGCAAGGAACCAGCATAACCACTCGGCCGCGGTTTGTAAACACCTGCGGGCAGCGCTGAGTAGCGCTGTCAAATCGAGCGCGTCCGCCAAGCATACCCCGGTTCGGTGCTCGCAGCGGAAGAACCGCCGCCCGCAAAACGAAATCATCCGACCAAGCACGGGCGCCCGGCGCGGTGCCGGAATCGGGTGCAACGAACTGACAGGCTGTCGCGTGGATACGTCATGCAGCCAATCGGCACGCAGGCATTCGGTGACGGGACCAGGACGGAGGTGCCGACGGTGGCTCGACGGCCGCGACCAGCGGAAGCCGACCCGACGCCGGACTTCTCCGAGTGGGTGGCGGCGAGCGGGCCGGCCCTGCTCGGCTTCGCCCACATGGTGACCGGCAGCGGCCACGACGCGGCGGACGCGGTCCAGGACGCGCTGGTCGCGGTCTGCCCGCGCTGGAACCGGCTCCGCGAGCCGGCTCCGGGAGGTCGGACGATCGGCGCGGACGCATACGCGCGGCGGGTCATCGTCAACCGGACGGTGTCCTGGTGGCGCAAGTTCACCCGCCGGGAGTACCTGATCGACGCGGCCGAACTGCCGCCGGTCGAGACGCCGGACCGGGCCGCGAGCGACCCGGCCGGGCCGGTCAGCGACTCCGTCGTGGCCCGGCAGCTGCTCGGCACGTTGCCGACCAAGCAGCGGGCCGCGGTGGTGCTCCGGTTCTACGACGACCTGCCGTTCGTCGAGATCGCCGAGATCCTGCACTGCACCGAGAGCACCGCGAGGTCGTACGTGCACCGCGCGCTGGCCGCCCTGCGCGGCCGCCTCGGTGAGCTGCCCGAACCGCCGCATCCCGTATCCCCCTCGGACGAGGTGACCCGATGAACGACTCCCCCCAGCACGACCCGAACTCCCCCGACGACGCGCGGGCCGCCGCAGCCTTCCGGGCTGCGATGACGGATCTGCGCACGCCCGGCGATCTCGATCCCGACGCGGCTCGCCGCCGGGCCGGCGCCCGCCGCACCGCCCGGCTCGCCCTCGGCGGGCTGGTCCTGGTCCTGATCGTCGCGGCCGGCGCCGTCGTGCTGCCGAACCTGTTCGGGACCGGCCGCGGGATCGAGCCGGCCGGGCAGCCCACCATCGCGCAGGTCCCGGAGAAGCTGCCGGGCGATCCGGCGCCGAGCGGCTGGCGGACCGAGCAGTACCGGGAGCTGGTGTTCCAGGTGCCGGCCGACTGGGGCTATGCCTATGAGCCCGGCCCGGCCTGGTGTGCCGGTTCGGACGGGAAGACGCCGCGGCCCGAGCACCGCAAGCCGTACGTGGCGCTCGGCCAGCCGGACGTGCTGCCGGCGATCGCCTGCCAGAAGATGCCCGATGCGTTGATCACCGAGCACGTGGCGGCGATCCAGCCGGCCGACAAGCGGGCCGACGGTCGGTTCGAGCTCGGCAACGGGTTCTGGGAGGTCACCAAGACCGTCGGCGCGGTGAAGCTGCGGGCGGTCAGCAAGGACGCCGAGCTGGCCCAGCGGATCGCCGACACCGCGCGGGAGGCCGGCGACGACGCGCCCTGCCGGCCGGAGCACCCGATCGCCAAGAACCTGGAAGCGCGGCCGCAGCAGGCCTCCGACGTCCGGACCTACGGGGTGGTGGACCGGATCGCCGTCTGTCAGTACGACAACGGTGAGGGCCGGACCGGGCTCCGCGCCGCGGCCGAGCTGACCGGGGACGACGCGCAGCGGCTGATCGACGGGATCGCCAAGGCCCCGGCGAACGACAGCGCCGCGTGCGACCCGCCGCCCCACCCGGAGGGCGGGCTGGACATCGCCGCCGTGCTCCGGGTGCAGAGCTCGACCGGACTGCACGAGATCGTGCTGCGCCAGCAGGGCTGCCCGTCCGGCGGCGACACGGTGCTCGGCGGGTTCGACGACGGGACCACCGTGCACGCCACGACGAAGGCGACCTGCTCGGCCGTGTTCGTACCGCCGGTGTCGATCCAGGCCGGCAGCGGCTCCGTCTTCGACCGTTGCGTCCCCGGCCGCTGATCGTCGTGGCAGGCTTCGATCATGAACGGCTCGACGAGGTGCCGTGACCGGCTGATCATGGTCGGTCGGCTGGTGATGATCATGATCATCACCGGGGTGCTGACCGGCTGCTCCGGGCTCGGTCAGCGCACCGCCGCGCCGCCGGACGACTGGCGGACCGAGCAGTACCGCGACGTCACCTTCCGGGTGCCCGCCGACTGGGCCTACGCCTACGAGCCCGGGCCGGACTGGTGCGGTCACGGCCTGCCGGATGACGGGCCCGGCCGACCGTACGTCTCGCTCGGCGAGCCGAGCGCGCGGCTCGAGATCGCCTGCCCCGCGCTGCCGGACAACCTGATCACCGAGCATGTCGCCGTACTCTCCACCTCGAGCTGGCCGACCACTCCGCCCTACGACCGCCCGGACGGCCGGACCGAGATCGGCAACGGGTTCTGGGAGGCGACCCGCACCGTCGCTTCGGTACGGCTGCGGGTGATCAGCCGGGACGCCACACTGGCCCAGCGGATCGCCGATTCGGCGGCGGCGGCCGGCGACACCGCGCCCTGCCGGCCCGATCATCCGGTGATCACCGACCACGCGTTCCGCCCGGAGCCGGCCGTGAAGCTCGGAACGGTCGACCGGATCACCCTGTGTCAGTACGACCTCGGAGGGGCAGCCAGGCCGGGCGGGGTCCGGGCCGCCGGAGTGCTGGCCGGCGCCGCCGGGCAGAAGTTGATCAAGGCCGTCGGCGACGCACCCGTCTGGGACGGCCCCCGCTGCCCGGCCGACGAGGACCGGCACTGGCCGGATCTCACGGTCGTGCTCCGGGTGCACACCGACGCCGGGCTGCGCGAGCTGATTCTGCGGCAGGGCGGCTGCTCCAACGGCGCCGGGCCGGTGATCGGCGGGTTCGACGACGGCCGGACGGTGCGGACGGCCACGGCCGAGACCTGCCGGGCGGTGCTGGTGGAGCCGCTGCGGATCGACAGCGGCAGTGGCTCCGTGTTCGCGCGCTGCGTCACGCGACGCTGAGTGCCGTGGCACGCTGTGGACATGACCGGCTCGCCGCAGCGCCGTGACCCGGGCCGCCGACGCCCGCTGATCCTGGTCGTCGCCCTGGCGTTGATCGTGGTCGTGGTCGCCCTCGGATTCGGTACGGACCGGCGGGCCGCGGCGTCACCGGACGACTGGCGGATCGAGCAGTATCGCGAGGTCACGTTCCAGGTGCCGGCCCATTGGGGCTATGGCTCTGAACCCGGCCCGGACTGGTGCGGCCGTAGGAAGGAGCAGCCCGGCCGGAAACCGCCTTACGTGATGCTCGGCAGCGCAACCCTCCGGCTCTCGATCCCCTGCCGCCCCATCCCCGACTCCTTGATCAGGGATCACGCCGCCGTGGCTTCGGCGGATCCGCGATCGTGGCCAGAACCCGACCCGCGGCCGGACGGGCTGTACCGGATCCAGGCCGGGTTCTGGGAGGCGATCCGTACCGTCGGGTCGGTGCGGCTGCGCGCGATCAGCCTCGATGTCGGGCTGGCCCAGCAGATCGTCGACTCGGCGGCCGTGGCCGACGACACCGCGCCCTGTCGGCCCGATCACCCGATCCTCACCAACCTCGAGGTCCGGCCGAGTCCGGCCGGCGACGTCACCCGGCTGGGGAGGGTCGACCGGATCACGCTGTGCCAGTACGAGTACGAAGGAGTCCGGGCCACCGGGGTCATCACCGGCGCCGAAGCGCAGCGCCTGATCGACGCCGTCGCCCGCGCCCCGGTCTGGAACGGCCCGGTCTGTCCGGCCGGTGAGGATCAGGGGGCGGAACTTGCCGTCGTGCTCAGGGTGCAGAGCGATGCCGGACAGCGGGAACTGATCCTGCGGCAGGGCAGCTGTGCCAGCCCCAGTCCCATCGTGACCGGCGGCTTCGACGACGGCCGGACGGTCCGGACCGCGACGTCCGAGACCTGCCGAGCCGTCCTGGTCCAAGGACTGATCCTCGGCAGCGGCAGCCTCGCCCTCTTCGAGCGCTGCTGGCTCTAGGAGCCTGGTGCCGAACACGCACTGAGCACCGCGCGACCGCAGGATCTCCTTCTGCCGGGAAGCAGGACTCGCCGAGTGGACGAAAACGGCGCCTCAGCGGCACTGGACCCGCCCAAATCGTCCACTCAGTGAAGGCCTGGTGGGTGCGCCCGACACGAAACCGCAAGATCTTCGGTTTGGACCTGACACGGGCGCTCAGACCATGAGCCGAAGCCCGGAGGTGAACTCTCTGGGTGTAGCCGCGCGAACGGAACCCGATCTCCGCGGACGTTCCCGCGGGAACGTGTTCGACGCCCGTCGCCTAGGAGCCGGTGAGGGCGTCCAGGCGGTCGGAGTCGAGCCGGTAGACCTCGATGGCGGTGCCGGCGAGGACGCGGGACCGGTCGGCCGGGGGCAGGGCGTCGATCAGGGGGCGGAGGCCCTGCCAGGTGCGCTGGTAGCCGCCGGCGGTGATCGAGACCGGCCAGTCGCCGCCGTACATCAGCCGGGCCGGGCCGAAGGCGGCGAGGGCCTGGTCGACGAACGGGCGGAGCGAGGTGGTGCTCCAGTCCTGCGGATCCCGTACCGGATAGAGGCCGGAGAGCTTCGCGAAGACGTTGGGGTACTCGGCGGCGCGGGTGATCAACTCCGTCCAGCGGCCATCCGCCGCAGGGCCGAACGGACCATGATCATCGATCGGCGGTTTGCTCAGATGGTCGATGATCAACCGCAGGTCGGGATGCCGCTCGGCCAGCGTGGACACGTGCTCCAGGTGCCGGGGCAGCACCGCCACGACGTCGTACGCCAGCCCGGCGCGGGCCAGCAGGCCGAGGCTCTCGATCACCTCGGGCATGATCAGAAAGTCCGGATCCTCGCGATCATGGATGAGGTTGCGGATGCCGACGATCAACGGGTCACCGGCCAGCCGCTCGATCCCGGCGGCGACCCGGTCCGGGTGCTCCAGCGGCAGGTAGCCGACCACCCCGACCACCTGATCATGATCACGTGCCGCCTCGAGCATGTAGTCGGTGTCCTCGGCGCTGTCCGCCGCCTGCACCAGGACGGTGCCGGCCACCCCGGCTTCCTCGAGCTCGGCGTTCGCGTCGGCCTGGGTGAACGTCCGGAAGATCGGACCCGCCTCGGGGCCCAGCCAGTCGTAGCGGACCCGGTCCAGATCCCAGATGTGCTGGTGCGCGTCGATGATCATGACGCGAATCCTAAGACGCCGGTTGCCGCCGCCTGCGAGCACTGCGAAACTATATAGGCGAACAGACTTCGACAATGTCGAACGGAGTGTCATGGTGGTCACGGGGGATTCGCAGGCTCGACCGTCGCGGGCGGTGCCCAGGCGCCGACTGCTGGCCGGCGGAGTCGCCGGCGCGGCCCTGGTCGCGCTGCCGGCGCTGCCGGGGACCGAGGCGGCGGCCGAGGATCGCGGCCGGGGTCGGCTCGCCGTGATTCCGCCGCTGCCGCCCGGGGCGCCGGACCGGCGGCTGTTCGCCCCGGCGGAGCAGCGGCTGGCGCCGTACCTGGTCACGCTGGCCGCCCTGGTCAACGAGATCGACGACTCCGACACCGCGCTGCGGGGCCGCTTCCAGGGCGGCTGGTGGCGGACGCCCGACGAGCCGTACAACGCGCGGGTCCAGGAGCACGTCCACACGCTGAGCTGGTTCTACGCCCGGCGGCGGCCGTGGAATCCGTACACCGGCAGCGTGCCGCTGCTGCACCGGCTGGACTGCGCGCTCGGCTACTACCTTTCGCTGCAGCACGACGACGGGTCCTGGCCGGAGCTGAGTGCCGAGGAGCGCTCCCGGGCCGCCACCGCGTTCGCGCTCGGCTATCTGAGCAAGACCGTCCGGGAGCTGCGGCCGCTCGGCGTGCTCGGTGCCCGGCTGCGGCAGGTGTCCGCCGCGCTGCGCCGGGCGATGGTCTGGTTCCTCGACCCGGGCAACGGTGGCGTCTGGCAGGACCGGTTCGTCGAGTTCGTCAATCAGCCGATGGCGGGCCTGGCCGGGGCCGGGTTGGCGCTGGAGCTCGACCCGGACCCGGATCTGCGCCGGCTCTGGCTGGATCGGATCGACTTCATCACTAGATACGGGCAGAGTCCGGCCGGTTTCTTCCACGAGCCGCGCGGGATGGACATCGGCTACAACCTCAACGTGACCCCGGCGGAGCTGGTCGAGATCCGTGCCGCCGTCCCCGCTCCCGGCCTGGTCACCGCGGCCGAGCGGTTCGCCGACTGGCTCGGCTACAACCTGGTCGCGGAGCCGGACGGCGCCGGCTTCATCGCGAACACGGCGGCGTCGGCCCGGACCACGACCTACTTCCTCGACGCCGTCACGCCGGACCGGCAGCAGCGCGACCTCGGCTCGCGGCTCTGCGCCGAGGTTCCGGGGCTGCGGCCGTACTTCCCGGCGGACGAGGAGCGGCAGCAGCAGCGGGCCGCCTGGCGTTCCGCCACCGAACCGGTGCCGGCGCTGGAGCGCGGCGACACCAACCCCCGGATCATCGTCAACGTCGACCTCGGCGAGACCTATCCGAGCCGCGCCGACCGGCAGGCCGCGATCGAACGGCTGCCGTACCTCCGATCGTCGCGCTGGACCGAGCTGCGGTACGGCGACGATGATCAACAGCAGTACCTGTTCGCCCGGCGGCCCGGCTACTACACGCTGGGGTTCTACGGCCGGCGCGCGACGACGCTGGTCCGGTCCGGGCTGGCCCTGCTCTGGCATCCGGCCGGCGGCACCTTCGTCCATTCCGGGCACAACGCCAACGACGACTGCTGGGGCACCTACCTGACCGGGCTCGGCGTCGACGCCAACGGCGACCTCGCCATCCGTTACTACGAAGGGGAGATCGCGGCCGACACCGAACTCGTCGGTGCCGCCGCCGTGGCCGGCGCCGACGAGCTCGTGCTCGCCTGGCGGACCGGCTCCGGCCGGGTCTCCGTGCAGGCCCGGCTCGGGCCGGACCGGCTGACCAAGATCATCGACGTCACCCAACCCGGTGCCGAGCAGGTCCCGCTGCTGCTCCGTGACGATGATCAACTGACCACGCCGGAGGGAGCCGTGCTCGGCGCCGACCCGGTCGACACGACGGCCTCCGGACTGCGGATCCGCCGCGGCTCGACCGAGTTGATCATCGACTGGACCGAGCCGAGGCCGATCCGGCTCGGGGCACCGAAACGCGGCTACTTCGCCGACGCCAGCCGCAGGCTGCGGGTGCTCTCCGTACTCCATGATCAACAACTGACGGTCGAGTACGACTTCGCACCGCCCGCGTGATCGAGATCTGGGAGATATCCTACAGATTCGGGCGAGGGTGATGGGCTACGCTGCGAGCCCGTCGCGCAATCGATCGACCGGAGGTGGGGATGGCTGACCCGGAGGGTGCGGGGATCTCGTTCCGCCGGCTGACGTCGCCGGCGCCGCTGCACCAGACGGTGCAGGAGGAGATCCGGAACTTCATCGTCGCCAACCGGCTCGGCCCGGGTGACCCGATCAAGCCCGAGGCGGAGCTGGCGCGGGAGTTCGGGGTCAGCCGGAACTCGGTCCGGGAGGCGGTCAAGGCGCTGGAGTCGACCGGCGTGCTGGAGACGCGGCGCGGCAGCGGGGTCTACGTCCGGGACTTCTCGTTCGCGCCGCTGCTGGACCATCTGCCGTACGGGCTGATGCACGGTGGCCGGGCGCTGCGGGAACTGGTGGCGCTGCGGAAGGCACTGGAGTCGGCCATGATCGGCGACGCGATGGCGGCGATGAAGCCGGAAACCGAGGCCGCGATGCGGGAGGTGCTGGCCGAGATGAGCCGGCTCGCCGAGGCGGGCCGGCCGTTCGCCGACCAGGACCGGGAGTTCCACCGGCTGCTGTTCCGCGACCTGGGCAACGCGATGCTGCTGCAGCTGTTCGACCTGTTCTGGATGGCGTACCACCGGGCTGCCCCGGCGATGCCCGGCCGCGAGCCGGCCGAGGTGTGCCAGAACCACGTGGCGATCCTGGACGCGGTCGTCGCGGGCGACCTGCGGCAGTCGCAGGAGGCGGTCCAGCGGCACTACACCGGCATCGAGGACCGCCTCCGCGACTGACCTCAGCCGCCGAAGGTGAGCCAGGTGTCTTCCAGCGGCTGCTGGCCGACGCCGGGCTTGGTCCAGTCGCAGACGCCGTCCGGGAAGAGCTGCGCCAGCCGGCCGCGCTCGGCGGGCGTGAACGGGACGGCATAGTCGGCCGGATCGACCGGCTTCAGCCGGCAGGTCACCACGTCGTCGGCGAACGGGGCACCGGCGACCAGCCGCGGCGTGGTGTGCACGGGATACAGTGCGCCGCACTCCCCCGCGTTGTCCGGGGTCAGCGGCTGGACGATCTTGCGCGGCTCGGCGTCGCGGCTCCAGCAGGTGTCGGTCAGCCCGGCCGGCTTGGTCCGGACGGCCTTCGTGTGCGCGGAGCCGGCCGCGGTGTCCCGGACGAGTCCGGTCAGCCAGCTGTCCATGCTGGTCAGGGCGTACTTCAGGGTCGGGCTGTTCAGGCTGAACCCGCCGTAGCGGTTGTCCTCGAGCAGGAACACCTGGTTGGCCGCATCGCCGTTGGCCGCCGTCAGCCGGGCCCGGGTGGCGCGCCCGTGGGTGGTCATGTGGATGTCGCCGTTCACGGCGTCCTCGGAGTACGCGCGGTAGTCGATGATCGGGGTGCCGGCCAGGCCCGCGCCACCGTTCAGGATCCGGCCGGTGCGGTAGCCGGCGGCCCGGGCGTTCGGGTCGGCCTTGGTGCGCCGCGGGGTCGGCTTCGCGTCCAGGTCCAGCCCGCCGATGCCCTCGTTGAGGTCGAGGAACTGGTCGACCGTGATCGTGCCGGCGTTCAGCGCCGCGAGCCCGTACTGGACGCCGACGTTGTCCAGCGGCCGGCGGGCGAAGCCGGTGTCCGGGTCGCGTCCGTACACGTTGACGGTGTGGTCGTAGACGTCGGCGCGGGCGCCGTCCGGGTTGGTCTCCGGGTGGTAGCGCAGGTCGGTGGGCAGTCCGTCCGGGAACTCGGCGACCGGGTCCAGCCGCTTCGCGCCGTCGCTGAGGTTCTTGATGCTGCCCCAGCTCAGGAAGCCGGCGACCCGGCGCTGCTGGTCCTGGCTGAAGGTGTCCGGCGCGACCTCGGTGAAGTAGCGGTGCAGCAGCCGGGAGTCGAACAGGGTGAAGTTCGTCGCGGACGTGACGTCGGGGAAGGACTGGCCGACGACGATGCCGTCCAGCAGGCCCGGATAGTTGTCGGCGATCTGATGGCTCTGGTACGAGCCGCCAGAGGATCCCCAGCCGATCGTGAACAGCGGGTCGCCGTACTGCTCGACGAAGCGTTCCTTGATCATCATCATCGTCTCGGCCGCGAGCAGGTCGTTGCAGTTGTTGCCGAAGACGTTCAGCGAGGCGGAGGCCACCGCGTAGCCGCGGCCGAGCATGGTCGGGTCCAGCACGCCGCCGGTGTTGGTGCCCTGGGTGTACCAGCCCCGTCGGCAGCCGCCGCCGAAGGTGTAGATCAGCCGGTCGTTCCAGCCCGGGCCGCGGTGGAAGGCCGACGGTGCGTCGGTGGCCGGGTCGTGCAGCATCGAGATCTGGTAGATCGCCCGGTTCAGCGTGCCGGTCTCGATCCTGATCAGGAACGGCACCTCCGCACCGGTGCTGGTCGTCGTCCAGGCAAGATCATCGGGCCGGACCGACGGGTCCGGCAGCGGCAGCGTCTTGCCCGCCGTGGACCGGTAGGCGTAGTCGACCCGGGTCCTGATCGAACAGTCGTCGTCCAGCGGGGCACCGAGGGTGCTGCCGTCGACAAGCTTGAACCGGTCCGTCGTGCAGAGGTACGGCGACTCGTGCGGGCCGCTGATCACCGGGCCGGCGGCGGGGTGGTTGGTCAAGATCAACTGCGCCCGCAGCGATCCGGCTTCCGCGACCAGCCGGTTGGTCCCGACCCGAAGTTGATCAAGCAGGCCGGTCAGCGTGTGCGCCTCCGGATCCGGCCGGAACGCGCCGGTGACGTCGGCACCGTCGAGGCTGAGCCGGACCCCGGCCAGCGGCTGCTCCTTCGGCACGGTCGCGGTGATCAACACGTCACCGGCGGTGACCAGGCCGGGCCGGGCCGAGACCGCCGTCAGCCGCAGGCCGTCGGCCGCGGCGGCGTCCGGAGCCTGCGGTACGGCGAGCAGGGCCGCGACGACGGCCAGGACGGTGACGAGCAGGGCGAGCGTGGACCGGGACGGGGTGCGGTGGCGGGACGACATCGCGGGACTCCTGACTCAACGGTGGGCGGAGTGGGCGGCGCACTCGGTGTGGTGGCCGGGTGACCTCCATGATCGACGGGACCGGCCGCCGGCGACAGTCTTGACAGTCCGTCCAGAGACACCCGGGCCGGACGTCAGCGGTCCCCGCCGCGCCGTGCCGCGGGCACGATGCTGTCCATCGGCAGCCGGGCCGTGAGGCCGCGGGGCAGGTCGGCGTCACCGGCCCGGAGCGCGCTCAGCTCGGCTGCGGTCAGGGCCCGGTCGTAGATCCGGAACTCGTCCAGGCTGCCGTGGAAGCGGTCGGCGCCGTCCAGCCGCTGGCCGAGGTAGATCGGGGTCGGATCGTCGCCGCTGACCGGGCCCTCGGCGCCGGCCGCCTCCGCGACCCGGTCCCCGTCGACGGACAGCGTGACGGTGCCGCCGCGCCGCTGCAGCACGACCTGGTGCCACCGGCCGTCCGCGTACGCGCTCGGGGAGCTGACCGTGGCCGAGCCCAAGGGAGTGGTCACGGTGCCGCGGAGCCGGTTCGCGCCGGGTTCCGCGCGCAGCCAGACCTCCGGTGCGCCGTTCAGTCCGTACGCCCAGAACAGGGCCTGGTTCCGGCTCGCGTCGTCGTACCGGAACCAGGTCGAGACGGTGAAGTCGTCGGGGCCGAGCACCGGTGTGGTCCGGTACGGCAGCTGGACCCGGCCGCGCTCGCCGTCGAAGGCGAACGCCCGCCCGAACCGGCCCTGGGTCAGGCCGACCCCGTCGAAGACCAGCGCCGACCGGCCCGGCAGCTCCGGGGTCGACGCAGGCGTCGGCAGGTCCCGCTCGTCGAGCCGGACGAACGCGATCTCCGAGCGGTAGTCGGTCGGGCCGCGCTCGTAGAGCATCCCGAGCCCGCCGTCGGGGAGCTCGACCAGGTCCGAATAGCCGCCGTAGCAGGCACACTCCTCGACGGACAGGCTGCGGTCGTTGCTGCCGTACACCTGGAGGCCCTCGTCGGTCGAGTCGCCCGGGGTGTCCACGCCCTGCCAGCTCAGGCCCTCGTCGAAGGTCGCCCGGAGGGTCGGCCGGATCCGCGGCCCCGTGTTCACCGACGGCGCCAGGGTGAGGATCCGGTTGAACGCGCCGCCGGTGTCGGTGGCGCCGTAGCGCAGCGCCGAGGACTGGATGTACGGCGCCTCGAAGCCGCGGACCAGTGTGAAGTCCCGGTGGTAGGTCGCGCCGCCGTCCTTGCTGATCGCGATCGCGCGGTGCGGCCGGACGTTCGGGTCGGCCTCCTCCTCGGGCGTCCCGCCGTGCCACTCCTGCCGGGCCCACACCATGACGTCGCCGTTGACCAGCTCGACCAGGCTGAGCTCCTGCGGAATCAGCTGCTTCTCCTTGGTGTAGTGGGCGTGGGCGCCGCGCTGCCAGGTGACCCCGGCGTCATCACTGAAGATCAACATCGCCCCGGAACCGGTGTCGTCGTTGTAGTTGATGCCCGCGATCAGCCGGCCCCGGTGATCACCACGGGTGAGCTGGACGGCGTGCACCGGACCGGTCGCGTAATGACCCCAGGCCGGGTCGTCCAGCTGCGGCTGCAGCCGCGGCGGCGTCCAGGTCGCCCCGTTGTCGTCGCTGTGCAGCACGTACGGGGTCCGCGGCGCGGTCCGCTGGTTGCCGCCCGGGATGGCCGGATCGACCGGGTTGTGCATGCCGAGCATGACGATCCGACCGTCCGGGGCGGCGTCGACCGCGGGCGCGCCGGGCAGCTTCCGGTAGACCACCGGGCCCGGGTTGCCGCGGGTCGCCGGGGCCGTCGGGTCGCCCGGCTCGCCGCGGACGACGGTCTGGATCGGCCCCCACTCCGTCGCCCCGGGCGGCAGCCGCCGGACCACGGTCTCGAGGTTCGACTTGTCGGCACAGGTGTGGAACCGGTGCTCGGCGAACGCCAGCAGGCTGCCGTCGGCGGCCCGGACGAGGGCCGGGATCCGGTAGCAGCCGGACGGCACGTTCGGGCTGGCGAACAGCACGGTGGTCCGCTCCGCGAACGGGTCGAGCAGGGGCTCCCTGGCTCTCGGTCGCTGGGGCATGATCATGGTTTCGCTCCTTCGGTCTCCGTGGTCCGGGACGGGACGAGACCGAGTCAGCGGGACGGGATGATCGAATCCAGCGCCAGCCGGACGGTCAGGCCGCGCAGCTCCACGGTCGGGGTGCGGTGCAGGCCGGCGAGCTCGGCCGGGCTCAGCGCCCGGTCGTAGATCCGGAACTCGTCCAGGCTGCCGTGGAAGCGGTCGCTGCCGTCGAGCTGCTGGCCGAGGTAGATCGGGGTCGGGTCGTCGCCGCTGACCGTGCCCGCCGCCCCGGCTGCCGTACCGACCCGGGCACCGTCGACGTACAGCTCGAGGGTGCCGCCCTGCCGGCGGAGTGCGACGTGGTGCCAGCGGTCGTCGGCGTAGCCGTCGGCGGCGGTGACCGTGGTCGTGCCGGCGGTGCTGGCCGCGGTGCCGACCAGCCGGTCGCTGCCCGGTTCCGCGGTCAGCGACACCTGGGGCTTGCCGTCGGTCCCGTACGCCCAGAAGAGCGTCTGGTTCCTGGTGCCGTCGCCGTACCGGATCCAGGTCGAGACGGTGAAGTCACCGGACGCCAGCACCGGGGTGTTCCGGTACGGCAGCTGGACCCGCCCCTGCCGGCCGTCGAAGGCCAGGGCCCGCCCGGTCACGCCGTCGGCCGTACTGACTCCGTCGAAGACGAGGGCGCGGCGGCCCGCCAGATCCGCGGTCGTGGAGGGAGTGTGCAGGTCCGCGTCGTCGAGGACGACGAAGGCGATCTCGGCCCGGTAGTCGGTGGTGCCGGCGCAGGTCCGGATGGACCAGCAGCCGGACTTCGTCCGTTCGTAGAGCAGCCCGATCCGGCCGTCGTCGAGCTCGACCAGATCGGAGTAGCCGCCGAAGCAGTGGCAGTCGGCGACGGTGACGCTGCGGTCGTTGGTGCCCCAGACCTGGACGCCCTCGTCGGTCGAGCGGGCCGGGGTGTCCACGGTCTGCCAACTGAGGCCCTCGTCGAACGACGAGCGGAGCGTCATCCGGCTGCGCGGGTCGGTGTTGACCGAGGCCGAGGAGGTGACGATCCGGTTGTACGGGTCGCCCTCGTCGGTGGCCCGCAGCCGCAGCACCGCCGACTGGACCGGCGGCGCCTCGAAGCCGCGGAGCAGGGTGAAGTCGCCGGCGTAGCTCTCCCCGGCGTCCTTGCTGATCGCGAACGCCCGGTGCGGCCGGACGTTGGGATCGGCCTCCTCCTCGTCGGTGCCGCCGCTCCAGTTCTGCCGGGCCCAGACGTACAGGTCGCCGTTGGCCTTCTCGACCAGGCTCATCTCCTGCGGGATCAGCTGGTCCGTCAGCGGATACTCGGCCCGCGCGCCCTGATGCCAGGTCACCCCGCCGTCGTCGCTGTAGACCAGCATCGCGCCGCGGACACCGGCCGGCACGTAGTTCACGCCGACCACCAGCCGCCCGGCGTGTTCGCCCCGGGTCAGCTGGATGGCGTGCACCGGTCCGGTCGCATAGTGACCCCAGGTCGGATCGTCCAGCTCGGGCAGGAAACGCGGCCGGCCCCAGGTCTCGCCGTGGTCGTCACTGAAGACGAGGTACGGGGTCCGCGGCGCGTTCGGGATCTCCGGGTCGAGCGGATTGTGAGTCCCGAGCAGCACGACCCGGCCGTCCGGGACATCGGTGCGGGGCGCGCCCGGCAGCTTCCGGTAGACCACGGGCGCCGCGTTGCCCCGGGTCGCCGGCGCCTGCGGGTCGTCGTCCTCGCCACGGACGACGGTCTGTTCCGGCAGCCACTCGGTGGCACCGGCCGGCAGTCGCCGGACCACCGTCTCGATGTCGGACTTGTCCTGGCAGCTGTCCATCCGGTGCTCGGCGAACGCCAGCAACGAACCGTCCGCGCCCTTCACGATGGCGGGGATCCGGTGGCAGCCGGTCGGCACGTTCGGGTCGTCGAACACCACGGTCGTCTGGTCCCGGAACGGATCCTCGGTGGACCCGGCGGCATCGGCCGTCGGCGGCTGGGTCGGGAGCAGGGTCGCGGCTGCGGCGAGCGCGGCGATCAGCACCGCCGCCAGTCGGCCGGTCCGTTTGATCAGCATCGTTGCTTCTCCTTGTTTTCTTGGGAAGTCGTCTTCCGTGCCCTGAGCCTGTCGAAGGGCGAGCCGGGTCATCACCCCTGCCCTTCGACAAGCTCAGGGAGCGTTCTTGCGTGGCCGGCCTTCGACGGCGGCCGCGAACTGTTCGCGGAGGTGGCGGCTCTCGGCGTCGGTGGCCGCGGTCCGGGTGGGGGCGTCGGGGTCCAGGTAGGTCGGCGGGGTCGCCTCGTGCAGGGCCCACCGCGCCCTGGCCTCCCGCAGCTCGGCGAGGGCGCCGGCGTGCGCCGGGTCGTCGGCCAGGTCGGCGAACTCGTACGGGTCGGTGGCGAGATCGAACAGGGACTCACCGGCGGCATCGGACCAGAGCAGCTTGTACCGGTCCGATCTGATCATGATCGCCGACTCCTGCCGGCGATCCTCCGCGAGGACGTAGTCGTGCCCGGCGCCGGGAATGCCGAGATCCCTTCCCAGCAACGGTTGCGCCGGCTCCGTGCCGCAGGCCGCCAGAACGGTCGGATCGAGATCGATCATGGACACCAGCCGATCGCTGACCTCGCCGGACCGCCCCGACCCGGGGTACTTGATCAACAACGGGACCTTGATCACTGGGTCGTACATCGGCCCGTCCTTGAGCAGCAGGTGGTGGAAGCCGAGATACTCGCCGTGATCGGCGGTGAAGATGATCAAGGTGTCGTCGTAGCGGCCACTGCGGTGCAGCTCGTCCAGCAGCAGCCCGACCTGATGATCAAGCTGGCTGATCGTGGCGTAGTAGTGCGCCATCACCCGGCGCAGGACCGGCTCGGTCAGCGGGCCGTAGTCGAAGTAGCGCCGCCGGTAGCGCTCGTCGCCCGGCGGGATCGCGTCGGCCCAGCCGGGCAGCACAGTCAGCGCATCAGGGTCATACGTCTCGGCCCAGCCGGCCGGCGGGTCGAACGGGTGGTGCGGCTTCACGAACGACACGTGCAGCAGCTCGCTCCGGCCCGGATCCCAGCCCGCCACGGCCCGCCGGGCCCGCTCGCCGATCCAGCTGGTCGAGTGCCACGCCTCGGGCAGGTCGGACGTCCCGCTGCCGTACGTCTCCCAGTAGGAGGCCGGCGCCCGGTCCCGGAACTCGCGCTCCTGGTCGACCAGATCGGTCACCGGCGTCAGCCCGGCCGCGGCCAGCTCCCGGTGGTAGTCGTCCTCGTAGCGACCCGGGCCGTCCTGCTCGGCCAGCTCCAGGCTGTCGTACCCGACGTCGAGGCGGGTCGGCGTGAAGTGCATCTTGCCGACCGCGGCCGTCCGGTAGCCGGCCCGGCGCAGCGCCCGCGGGAAGGTGTCGATCCCCGGCGCCAGCGTGCAGCGGTTGGTCCAGCCGCCGTGCTGGCGTACCTGCAGGCCGGACAGCAGCGAGTAGCGCGACGGCGTACAGACCGGAAACGTGCTGTACGCGTTGCGGTAGTGGACCCCGTCGGCGGCCAGCCGGTCCAGCGCCGGCGTCCGGACGTCGGGATGGCCGGCCTCGCCGAGACAGTCCGCCCGGAACTGGTCGGCCTGGATGATCAGCACGTCGGGGGTCATCAGCCGTCGACCCCGAACCCGAGCCGGGTCACCTCGGCCCGCAGCGCCGCCCGTTGCTCCGGCGTCACCGAAGCGAGCGGTGCGCGGACCGGCCCGCAGTCGACACCGAAGACCGAGCCGAGGGCCTTGAAGCCGGCCAGCTCACCGGCCGGCGCCGCGGCCGTGTCGATCACCTGCTGGGCCAGCAGCTGCAGCCTCCGCGCCTCGCCGAACTCACCGCGTCGCGCATGATCGATCAGCCGGCCGAACAGCGGCCCGGCGAAGTTGTACACCGACCCGATCGCCAGCCGGGCGCCCCACTGCCAGGCCGCCAAGATCAACTTCGCCACCCCGATGAACACCTCCTGGCCGCCCTCGCCGGCCAACTGCAGGCAGCGCTGCAGATCCACCATGTCGTTGTCGGCGAACTTCACGCCGGCGAAGGTCGGGATCCGTTCCCGGGCCATGATCAACACCTCGCTGGCCTTCAGGTTCACGCCGGTCACCGAGGGGATGTGGTAGTACGTGAACGGCAGCGACGGTGCGGCCTCGGCGATGGCCGCGCAGGCGTCCACCAGGGCGCCGACCGAGCCGGGCCGGTGGAAGTACGGGGCGACCGCGGAGATCGCCCTGGCCCCGATCCGCTCGGCGTGACCGGCCAGCCGGCGGGACTCGCTGAGGCTCGCGTGCCCGACGTGGATGATCACGTCGAGCCGGCCGTCCGCGACCTCGAGCCACCGTTCGGCCAGCGCCATCCGCTCGTCCGTCGTGAGAGCGGCCCCTTCACCTGCCGTACCGCCGATGTAGGCCGCCGGAGAACCCCAGGCCAGCAGGTCGTCGGCCTGCTTCGCGACGGTGTCGAGGTCGAGCCCGCCGTCCGCGTCGAACGGTGTGAAGACCGCGGTCAGCAGGGCCATGCCGTCGCCCTCGGTGGGATAGCGCAGGTCGATCACGGAGTTCTCCCTCGGGCTCACTTCTGCAAGATGTCCTACAGATTTACGACCGTAGGCGACGGCGTTCCCGACCGTCAAGGGCCTGTGTCAGCGCACCCAGCGGTCGGCGAAGTCGAGCCAGGCTGCCCAGTCGAACGGCAGCACGTCGTGCCGGCCGTCGCGCAGGTGATACCCGAGCGGTACGGCGTCGGGCTGCAGGATCGTTCCGGGCACCGGGAACTCGCCCGCGGTCGCCTCGGCACCACCCGGCCAGGCGGCCGAGGCCCCTTGCCAGGAAAGGAATTCCCCTTCCGGGTCGGCGCCGGGATCGTCGCTGGCGCTGGCCACGTACAGCGGTCGTGGCGCGACGAGGGCCAGCAGGTCGGCCTGGTCGGGAATGTCGCGGGGTGCTCCGTCGTGGATCCGTTGCCACGCGGCGGCGGTCTGCTGGAACAGCGGGGTGTACCAGTACGGACGGACCTCGGCCAGCAACTGCGGCGTCTCGCCCACGGCCCGCGACGAAGCCGCCCCGGTACAGCCGGAGTCATTGCTGATCACCGCGGCCCAGCGCGGGTCGCAGGCACCGGAGAACAGCGCCGTCTTGCCCAGTCTGGAGTGGCCGTGGGCGATCACCCGGGCCGGGTCGAGCTCGGGCACCATCCCGGCCTCGAGGGCGTCCAGGACCCGCGACATGGTCCAGGCCCAGATCCCGATCGCGCCCCACTCGGCCGGGCGGCGATCTTGGTACGGGGAGCCGCCGAGGGTCCGGTGCGGTCCGGTGGCGAACACATCGGGGGTGTCGGGTCCGAGTTGCCGGTAGCACCAGGTCACCGACGCGTACCCGCGTGCGGTGATCGCCGCGAAGTCGAACCGGTGGGCCTGGGCGCCGCGCTCGGCCCGCTCGGCGACGCCGTCGCGAGCGAGCGAGGTGCCGATCCCGTCACCGACGGAGGAATCGCTGCCGGCCTCCGAGAGATCGAGGACCGCCGGGTCGGTGGTGCTCGCGTGGTTACCGCTGAAGTTCATCCCGAGGAAGGCCGGTGCCGGAAGATCGGCGGAGGCGCCGCCGGGCAGGTGCACCAGCAGGGTGATCCGGGTCGGCGGCCCGGTCGGCGCCGACAGGTCGAGCCGAAGCTGGCGACGGCGGCCGCCGTCGGGGCTCGGGCCCTCCTCCAGCAACCGCCAGGCCAGCGTGATCTTGGACGCCAGCGCCGGCGGGTCGCCGTACATCCGGTCGGCGAAGAACTGGCGCACCGTGCTGGACTGGGTCACGGCTGATCACTGTAACGAGGCTTCGTGATCATGCCCCCTACT
This sequence comes from Microlunatus sp. GCM10028923, assembly GCF_042666975.1. Classification (NCBI taxonomy): domain Bacteria; kingdom Bacillati; phylum Actinomycetota; class Actinomycetes; order Propionibacteriales; family Propionibacteriaceae; genus Microlunatus; species Microlunatus sp. GCM10028923. Next base: position 207,817 of record NZ_JBHTFF010000008.1, read on the forward strand.
AGGAGCCGATCCGGTCGAAGGCGAGGCGGCGGCGGTAGTCCGAGGGCGAGATTCCGTAGACCTGGCGGAACCGACGGCTGGCGTAGTTCGGGTCGGGCCAGCCGACGGCGCGACCGATCACCGCGACCGTGTCGTCGCTGCCGAGCAGCAGGACGGCGAAGCGTTCGGCGCGGCTGCGGGTCAGCCAGCCGAGCGGCGTGCTGCCGACCTCGGTCCGGAACAGCCGGTGCAGCCTGGACGGCGAGACGGCCGCGGCCCGGGCCAGCTCGGCGACGGTCCAGGGGCGGGCCAGGTCGCCGGACATCGCGGTCAGCGCGAGCTGGACCGGCCGGGTGATCATGGCGGTGCCGGCCGACGCGATGCTCAGGCCGGCCAGCCGGCCGAGCACACAGCCGAGCAGGCTGCGCCGCACGATCGCCTCCTCCGGACCGGGTTCCGGGCGATCACGCCCCGGCCGGGCCAGCTGGTCCAGCCAGCCGGTCACCTCGGTCAGCCGGCCCGGCGCCAGCGCGTCCGTCGAGGCGCCGCCGTGCAGCAGCAGCCGGACCAGTGACGGATGGGCCAGGCTCCAGGCCAGGTCGGTCAGCAGCAGCCGCGGCCCGACGTAGACGTTGATCACGGTGCACCGCTCCGGCCGCAGGTACGCATGCCAGCTGCCCGGCCGGACCGCGACGACCTGACCGGGCATGATCATCCGGTCCCCGTCGGCCGTCCGGTGCACGGCCCGGCCGGCGACGACCAGGGCGAGCTCGATGAAGTCGTGGATGTGCGGATCGACCGGGTCCGGGATCGAGACCCGGTCGGCCAGGATCGGGTAGTCGGCCGCGGTGAACACGTTCGGTTCCCGCCGGAGCAGGGTCATGGCACGCCGTCCCTCCGCCGAGTGCAGGATCGTGCTAGGACGAGCCGAGTCTGTCCTGTCCTCGACCCGGCTGACAAGACCAGGATGGAGATCCACCGACTTCCCTGCAAGCAAAGGAGCTGGCCGCGATGACCACGACTGCGCCGGACACCGACCTGCTGGATACCGAGACCATCGCCGACTACCGCCGTGATGGTTTCGTCCGGATCAAGGGGGTGCTCACCCCGGAGGAGGTGGAGCGCTTCCGGGATGCGGCCCAGCAGCAGTACGAGACCGGCACCGCCCTGAACCGGGACGACCAGATCTTCAAGCAGGTGGTCAACGTCTGGACCACCGACGAGACCCTGCGCGACCTCACCCTGCATCCGAAGCTGGCCCGGCTGGCGACCGAACTGGCCGGCCTGCCGGTCCGGATCTGGCACGACCATTTGTTGATCAAGAAGCCGCACAACCAGGCACCGACCGAGTTCCATCAGGACGCGCCCTACTGGCCGCACGCGAACTGCCGGCACAGCCTCTCGGCCTGGGTCGCGCTGGTCGACGTACCGGTCGAACGGGGCTGCATGACGTTCATCCCGGAGCAGCACGAGCGGCGCGACATCCGCCCGATCGACCTGACCGACGCGCACGACCTGTTCGAGGCCGCGCCCGATCTGACCTGGCACCGGCGGGTCACCATCCCGTTGCAGGCCGGCGATGTCACGTTCCACAACGGCTACACGCCGCACACCGCGAACTCCAACGACACCGACGAGTTCCGGTACGCCCACGTCAACATCTACGCCGATCGTGAACTGACGTACGACGGCAAGCCACACGTGTGCACCGATCCGTTGAACCTCACGGTCGGGCAGAGGCTCCCCGATGATCATTTCCCGCCGGTCGGTTAGCGTGACCGGGTGACTCATGCCGAGCAACTCCGGAACCACTGGTACTGGCGGCCGGGCTGGCGGGTCGGCACCCGCGGCTACTACTGGCACCTCACCTGGGACGGGCACACCGAGCTGCACCGCCTGGTCGACGAGTACCAGGCGGTGCTGGCCCCGTTCGCCGGCCTGGATCCGATCCCGCGCCCCTGGCTGCACCTGACCCTGCAGGCGATCGGCTTCGCGGACGAGGTCCCTGATGATCAACTCGCGGAGCTGGCCGACCGCGCCCGCACCGCCCTCGCCGGGCTCGGGCCGATCCGGGTCCGGTTCGACCGGGTGCTGGTGTGGGGCGAGGCGGTGGTGCTGGCCCCGACGCCGGCGGAGCCGGTCGAAGAGCTGCGGGCGAGGCTGCGGGAGCTGACCGGCGCGGTCACCGGTGCGACGCCGGGGCGGGACGACTTCTCGCCGCACGTCAGCTTCGCCTACGTGAACGCCGACCAGCCGGCTGCCGAGGTGGTCGCCGCCGTGGAGAGCGTTCGGCCCGAACCGGCCGAGGCGATCATCGACGCCGTGACCTTGCTGGAACAGCACCGCGACAACGGAATGTACGAGTGGAAGGTGCAGAGCTCCGTTCCCCTCACCTGATCAGCCCAGGATGCAAGACGCCGTTAACCACGGCTTGACGGGTAGTTTCCTTCATGATCATCTTCTGGAGGGAATCGATTTCTCACGCTGCTCCTCAAGGAGGAGATCATGATCACCCATCAGGCCAAAGGTGTTTCCCGTCGGAGCCTGCTCGGTGTTGCAGGAACGGCCGCGCTCGGAATGGGATTGGCGGGCTGCGGCCAGACCGGTTCCGGCAGTCCGGGCGACGGGAATTCCGGCCCGGCCGTCGCGTTGCCGGTCTGGAAAGAACCGCAGGGTCTGCCGACGCCGGATTTCCCGGGGATCCCGGGCCGACTTTCCGCCGGCTATCTCTCGTATCCGAAGAATCCGCCGTCGATGGCCGAATCCGGACCGGCGTCCGGTGGCACCATCAGTGCCGCCTACCCGATCTCCGGTGGCACGCCGCCGCCGGTCGAACGCAACGTGTATTGGCAGGCGATCAACAAGGCGCTCAACACCGATTTCCGGGCCACCCTGATTCCCGCCGGCGACTACACGGCGAAGTTCTCGGTCCTGGTGGCGGGCGATGATCTTCCCGACCTGATCGCGGCGCCGAGCACGTACCCGAGACTGCCGCAGTTGCTGAATGCCAAATTCACCGACCTGACCGAATACGTCTCCGGCTCGGCCATCGAGGAGTATCCGAATCTCGCCTACGTGGCCACCGACGCCTGGCGCGGCGCGACGTTCGAGAACAGGATCTTCGCGATTCCGCAGTCGAAGGAGCCGATGCCGTCGGTGATGTTCGCGCGGAAGGATCTGCTGGCCGCGGCCGGCGCCTCGGCGGACTGCGCGTCGTTCCAGGAATTCCGGGAACTCGCGGTCGCACTGTCCCGGCCGGCGGAGAATCGCTGGGCCCTGGGCAGCGTTCCCGGCGTGGTGCAGTTCATTCTGTCGATGCTGGGCCGGCCCAATGCCTGGATCGAGGAAGGCGGAAAGTTCACCGCGCAACTCGAGACGCCGGAATATCGCCAGGCCGTGTCGGAAACCGCCTCGATGTGGGCGGACGGTCTGTTCCATCCCGATGCGATGGCGTCGGACACGGTGGGCCAGAAGCATTGGCTGGTCGCACAATCCATTGCGCTGCATTGGGACGCCATCGGCGCCTGGACCGACGACGTGTTCAAACAGGCCAAGCTGGCCGAGAATCTGACCTGCATCGTGCCGCCGGGATTCACCGGTGGTCCGGGCACGTCGGCCATCAGCAAACCCTGGTTCCGGCTGCTGCTGATGCCGAAGGCGGAACCCGACCGGGTGCGCGAACTGTTGCGCGTCCTGGATTATCTCTATGCCCCGTTCGGCTCGAAGGAATATCTGCTCAAGACCTTCGGCGTCGAGGGAGTCGATTTCACCTTCGACGGGTCGGAGCCCATTCCGACCGAGCAGGGAATCGCCGAGACGGCCCTGATGATGCGGTACGTGGGCACGCCGCCGGTGGTCACCTATCAACCGGGTCAGCCCGAGGTGACCAAGGCGCGCTACGACTACGGCAAGAGCGTCCAGGACTTGATCATCGACGACCCGACCGTCGGCCTGCTCTCCGAGACCGAGCAGAACAAGTCCCAGGAACTCACCTCCCTGGTGACCGACGCGGTGAACGCCATCGTGGCCGGCAAGAAGCCGCTGGACACCTTCGACGAGACGGTGCAGACCTGGCGCCGGACCGGCGGCGACGAGATCCGCCGCGAGTTCGAGGAATCCTTGCAGGGTTCGGATCGCTGACACTTCGCTGAAAGGGAACGGCACGGTGCCTCGCGACCGAACCGAGTTCGCATTTGGTCCCCAGCTCGACGGCCAGTACGACGTCGCCGACCAGTTGAGCCGGCACGTCCGGCGGCGCACGGCGGCGGCGCTGGCGGCCGGCCGGCAGGCCAAGGACGCGATCACCTCGGAAGATCAACTTCGGCAACGGCAGGACTGGCTGCGCGGCTTCGTCGCCGAGGCACTCGGGGACGAACCGGCATCGGACCGGCCGGTGCCGAGCGCGGTCGTACGGGGCACGCTGCCCCGCTCCGGGTACGAGATCGAGAAGCTGCTGCTGGACTGCGGCGACGACACGGTGCTGACCGCGAACCTGTACCGGCCGACCGGCCGAACCGGGCCGCTGCCGGCGGTGTTGTTCTGCTGTGGCCATGCGCCGGCCGGCAAGGCCGCGCCGGCGTACCACGGTGCCTGCGCGATCTTGGCCCGCCGCGGCTTCGTCGTCCTGGTCCACGACACGATCGGGCAGGGCGAACGCCTCGATCTGCTCGACGAGGCCGGCCGGGCGATCATCCCGGCCAACGTGCCGCAGCACAACCACCTCGGGGTCAAGGCCTGGTGGGCGGGCGAGACCCCGGCCCGCGTCTTCGTCACCGAGGCCCGGCGAGCGCTGGACTACCTGGCGGCCCGGCCCGAGGTCGACCCGGAGCGGATCGCGGCGCTCGGCAACAGCGGTGGCGGCACGATGGTCAGCTGGCTCGCCCTGACCGAGCCGAGGCTGGCCGCGGTCGGGATCAGCTGCTTCCTGACCGGGATCGAGGAGATCCAGGACTCCGGCCACGCGCAGGACCCGGAACAGGTGATCCCGGGTGGGGTGGCCGCCGGACTTGATCATGACGACGTGCTGCTGGCCATGGTGCCGCGGCCGACGCTCGTCCTGTCGAAGAACTCCGACTTCTTCCCCGTCGAGGGCACGGTCCGTACGGTCGACCGGGCCCGCCGGTGGTTCGGGCTGGCCGGAGCGGCCGACCGGTTGCGCCACGTACGCGACGACGGCACGCATGGCCTGAGCACCCGGCTGGCCGAGGCCGCCGCCGCGTTCTTCGGCGAGCACCTCGGCGCCGTGGCGACCGACGTCCCCGAACCCGAGCTCCCGGCCACGGAGAGCGACCTGCGCTGTACGGACTCCGGGCAGTCGGCCCTCGACGGCCGGCCGCTCCGCGTGCTCGACGCGATCGCCGACCGGTTCGCCCGGTCACCGGCGCCGACGCCGGAAGCGGCCGTCGCCTGGCTGGGGGCGCGGGTGTCGGCAGGCAGGCGCCCGGCCGCCGAGCTGTTCCCGCGCTGGTTCGACAGTCCGGCCGCCTGTGTCCGCAAGGCGATCTGGTGGTCCGAGGCCGACCTACTCAACGCGGCCGTGGTGTTCGCTACGACCGGGCCGGTGGAGAGCGTCGAGGTGCTGCTGCTCGATCGCGGCACCGACGACCTGCCGGATCACCTCAGCCGGTGCCGGACCCGGCAGCAGGCCGGCACCGCCGTGATCATTCCCGATCTCCGAGGCGTCGGCAGCGTCGCACCCCGACGCGACAACACGCACGGACTGGAGGCGCACTACGGGACGCTGTTCCGGATGACCAGCGACCTGATCGCGCTCGGCGACAGCCTGGCCGCGGGCCGGATCCAGGACGTGCTCCGGGTGCTGGACCTGATCACCGATCCCGCCGGCCTCGACCTGCCGCGGGCCGAGATCACCCTGGTCGGCCACGGCCACGGGGCCTTCCTGGCGGTCGCCGCCGCGGCCCTGGACGCGCGGATCGGTCACGTCACCTGCCTCACCCCGCCGTTCGATCCGAGGGCCGAGGTCGCCGAGCGCTTCCACGGCAGCGAGCGGGACGCGATGTTGATCATCCCCGGCCTGGCCCGGCACGCGCCGCCCGCCGCCCTGGCCGCAGCCCTGGGCGACCGGCTCCGGCTTCCATGATCAACTCCGGCGAGACAGAGGAGCGTCAGTGAACGTACGGGAGCATTTCGCGGACCGGGTCTACGGAAGGCCGCCGGCCGGCGCGACGGTGCGACCGTCGTGGTCCGTGCTGGAGGAAGGCGCTGCCCCGGAAGGCGCGACGCGACGCCAGCTCCGGCTCCACCTGACCGCGCCGAACGGTGATCAGGTACGCCTCACCCTGCTGGTCCACCTGCCGACCGGGGCCCGCCCCGACGCTGCCGTGCCGGCGTTCTGCGGGATGAACTTCCGCGGCAACCACGCCTGCACCGACGATCCCGCCGTGATCGATCCGACCACCGATCCCGAGGCCGGTGACCCGCTCCGGCGGGCCGACGAGGCGAGCCCACCGGACCGCGGCGAGCAGTCCCACCGGTGGCCGTTCGGGCTGGTCGCCGAGCGCGGTTGGGCGAGCGTCACCTGGTGCTATCTCCAGCTCGGGCCGGACGATCCGGAGCTGTTCGAGACCGGCCCGCACCTCCTGTTCTCGAACCACCGCCTGACCGAACGCGATCCAGGGGAATGGGGCGCGATCGGGATCTGGGCCTGGACGATGTCGCGGGTGCTCGACGCGCTGACCGCCGGCATGGTCCCGGAGATCGACGCCACCCGGGTGATCGCCCACGGCCATTCGCGCCTCGGCAAGACCGCGATCTGGGCCGGGGTCGAAGATCAACGGTTCGCCGCGGTGATCAGCAACGACTCCGGCTGCCTCGGCGCCGCCCTGACCCGGGAGGTCGGCGAGACACCGGCCGCGCTGGCCGAACGGTTCCCGCACTGGGTGGCGCCGGACTTCGCTACCGTGCTGCCGCGCTGGCGGGCCGTGTTCGATGGGGCCGATCCGGACCTGCCCGACCAGCCGGACCTGCTGGCCCTGATCGCGCCGCGGCCGCTATATGTGGCGAGTGCGTCCGAGGATGCTTGGGCGGACCCGGAGGCCGAGTTCCTGGCCTGGCAGCGGGCTTCCGCCGCCTGGCCGGGCGGAGCGGCGGCCACCGCCGGCGCCTTCCCCGGGCCGGGCGACCGGCGGGCCCCGGACGTCCCGCTCGGCTACCACCTGCGCGAGGGCGGCCACGACGTCTTCCCGTTCGAATGGCAGGCCTGGCTCGACTTCGCCGACCGCTGGGTCCGCTGATCGACCGAGGGCCGTAGGATCGGTCTCGCCCAGCGGTCCCGGAATTTCAGAAACCGGACCGTACGCCGAGCCGGAGGACGCCGCCATGATCACTGCCGCACCCCTGGCCGGCCGAGTCGTGTTGATCACCGGGGCGTCCCGCGGCATCGGTGCCGCGGTCGCAGCCGGCCTGGCGGCGCGCGGCGCGCGAGTGATCATCGGGTACGAGCCGCGCGCGGACCGGGCCACCGAGGCCGCGGCCGTCCAGACCAAGATCACCGAGGCCGGCGGGACGGCGATCACCCTGCCCGCCGACCTGTCCGATCCGGCCCAGGTCGCCGAACTGGTCCGCCGGTCCGGCGAGGCCTGGGACCGGCTCGACGTCGTGATCGCGAACGCGGCCGCGTCCGGCCGGGTCGACTGGCGCACCCTGTCGGTCGCCGACTGGGACCGGGTGCAGCAGGTGAACGTCCGCGGCACCTTCCTGCTGGCCCAGCAGAGCCACCCCTGGCTGCTCCGCGCGGCGGCACCGTCGTTCGTCGCGGTCACGTCGGTGATGGCCGAGACCGGCCAGCCGGGCGCGGTCCACTACACGGCCTCGAAGGCGGCGATCATCGGGCTGGTCCGGGCCCTGGCCCGCGAGCTGGGCCCGGACGGCATCCGGGTCAACGCGGTGATGCCGGGCGCGATCCGGACCGAGGACGAGCTCGACCAGTTCCCCGATCCGGCCACGATCGACCCCGAGATCCTTGCCGTACAGGCGGTTCCGCGGCGCGGGCTGGCCACCGACCTGGTCGGCGCGTTCGCCTTCCTGGCCGGGGACGACAGCGCGTTCGTGACCGGCCAGGTGATCAACGTCGACGGCGGCTGGGTGCTGCGGTGATCACCGGCGCCGGATGATCAGCGGGCCGTCCAGCCGCCGTCGACCGGGATGATCGCCCCGGTCACGTACGCCGACGCAGGCGAGGCCAGGAACACCAACGCGCCGCTGGCGTCGTGCCCGGCGGCCATCCGGCGCAGCGGCGTGCGCTGCGCGTAGGCCCGGGCGAAGTCGCCCTCCTCGCCGGTCGGGTTGTAGCCGCCCGGGCACAGGCAGTTGGCCCGGATCCCGTACGGTCCCAGCTCGCCGGCCAGGTAGCGGGTGAACCCGACCATGCCGCCCTTGTCGTAGCTGTAGAAGGCGTACGGGGCGACTCCGGTCCCCGGATAGAGGGTCTGGTCCGGACCGACCAGGCCGTAGATGGAGCCGATGTTGACGATCGACCCGGACCGCTGCTCGACCATGATCGCGGCCAGTTCCCGGGTGAGCAGGAACAGGCCGCGGGAGTTCACCGCCGAGGTCGCGTCCCAGTCGTCGGCGCTGGTGTCGAACAGCCCACCGCCGGCCCGCTGCACGGCGTTGTTGATCAGGACGTCGACCCGCCCGTGATCACGGCGCAGTTGTCCGGCGAAGGCGGTGATCGACTCCTCGTCGCCTTGGTCCAGCCGGGCTCCGACCACCCGGCGGCCCGGCCCGGAGAGCCGGGCCGCCGCAGCGTCGGCCGCCGCGCCGTCCCGGGAGGTCAGCACCACGGTGGCCCCGGCCGCGGCCAGTGCCTCCGCGAACCGGGAGCCGTACAGGCCGGTGCCGCCGGTGATCACGACCACCTGGCCGTCCAGCCGGAAGGCATCCATCGTGAACTCGTCCATGATCATTCCTCTCCAGGATCAGGAGTCGCAGTCGACCCAGCTGCGGTCGGCCGCGGAGGTCCGCAACGCGTCGGCCACGGACAGGGCGGCGATGCCGTCGGCCAGCGTGACCGCCGGCGCCTGTTCACCGCGGGCGACCGCGAGCAGGTGCTCGGCCTGCCGGCGCAGGGCGGCCTGGGCCGGCTCGGCGTGGTCGAGTTGATCATCGACAGCTCCGGTCCGGCGGACGGTGATCGTCCCGGCCCCGAGGTCGGCGGTGAGCGACCCGTCGGTGCCGATCACCGACAGCTGGCGCAGGCCGCGCCGGTCGACGTAGTCGACGTGCAACGCCCCGACCAGGCCGGATTCCAACTCCAGCAGGGCATCGACGAGGTTGGGCTGCTCGACGTGCGGCACCAGCCGGCTGGTCCGGGCGACCGCGAGCACCCGCGCCACCGGCCCGAAGAACCAGGCAAGGTAGTCCCACTCGTGCGAGTAGTCCCGGAACAGCCGGTCCGGCTCCGGCTGGGCGAAACGGTTGGCCGCCGCGGTGATCGTCCCGTACGCGCCGAGCAGCACCTGGAAGCCGGTCGGTTCGCCGATCGCTCCCTCGGCCAGCAGCGCGCCCACCCGGCGGACCACGGTCCGGTGCCGGAGCACGTACCCGACCAGGCTCCGCTCCCCCGCCGGGCCGAGCTCGGCGACGGCCTTCCGAGCCTCGGCAGCAGACGGGCCGAGCGGCTTCTCCACCAGCACCGCGGCACCGGTTCGGGCCGCCCGGGCCAGTTGATCAAGATGGTCACGGTCCGGTACGGCGACGATCACCGCGACCGGTTCGTGGTCGAGCAGTTCCTCGAACGTGCCGGCCAGCCGCAGCTCGCCGTCCAGCCCGGCCGCCGCGGTCCGCATCTCGGCCGACGCGTCGTACCCGACGATCGGCCCGGCCCCGGCCTCCCGGAGCGCACGCAGGTGCTGCCGGCCGATCGAACCCAGGCCGCTGATCGCGATCCACGGTTCCGCCATGATCACGTACTCACGCGGGGTTCAGGTCGGCGGCCCGCTTGAGCACGGCGGCGACGTGCCGGGTCACCTCCTCGTCGGCCTGCCGGAACGGCGCCGCCGCCGTGTTGTGCTCGATCACGCCCAGCTGCACCAGTGCTTCCTTCACCACAGCGAGGAACTGGGCGGTGAAGCTGCCGCCGGGGATCGGCCGCCAGTACAGGTCGAGCAGGGTGGCGATCTGGCCCTGCACCGCCGAGGCCCGGACCCAGTCGCCGTCCGCGGCATGATCACAGAGCGCGACGTGGTAGGCCGGGAACACGTTGGACAGCCCCGGCACACAGCCAGAACCGCCGCCGAGCAGGAACCCGTCGATGCACTCCTCCGAGCCGGTGAAGTGCGGCACCTCCCGACCAAGATCACCCAGCGCAAGATCACGGAGCGCCGCGCTGCGCAGCCGGGCGGCACCGAGGTTGCCGCTGGAGTCCTTCAGCCCGACGATGATCGACTCGCGGACCAGCCGGACCACCAGCTCGACGCCGAGCGACACCTTGACCCGGCTCGGCACCTCGTACGCGAGCACCGGAACCGCCGCCGCCGCGGCCACCGCCGTGAAGTGGCCGACCAGTTCGTCGGGCGAGTGCTCGAAGCCGAACGGCGCCGACACCAGCAGCGAATCCGCACCGAGGGCCGCGAAGTCCGCCGCGTCCCGGACCGCGTCCGAGGTGCCCAGCGCCGCCACCCCGGCCAGCACCGGGACCCGGCCGGCCGCGGCCTCGACCACCGCCCGCACCGCGTCCCGCCGCTGGTCGGCGGACAGGGCGGCGTTCTCGCCGGACGAGCCGAGCACCAGCAGGCCGGTCGCGCCCGCGTCGATCAGGAAGCGGCCGAACTCGGCGGTCGACGCGACGTCGACCTCACCGTCCGGCCGCAGCGGCGTGATCATGGGCGGGACCACGCCGCCGGTCGGTACGGCGCGCAGCGCTTCGGGGGCCAGCACGGGAGAGGTCATCGGTTTCCACCTAGGTTCGGGGTCTCGGGGGAGTGCTCGGGGCACACCGACACCAAGGGGGTGCCGGCGGTGATCTTGGCGGCACGGCGCAGGAAGACGACCCGGCCGTCGGCGGCGGCAAGCACCGGCGCCACGACCCGGTCGGCGAAGTCGATCACTCGGCCGATCCGGTCGCCGGCCCGGACCGGGTCCAGCAGGTCCACCTCGGCGAGGAAGTAGCCGTCCCGCTCGGCCGGGGTGAAGGTGTCGGTGTCGCCGGAGCCGTGCAGCCACAGTCGGAGCGGCAGCGCGGGCGGCACCGTCCCGGCCGGCAGCAGTCCCCACGCCTCGGCCACCCGCAGCACGCCCTCGCTGTACGCGGCGATCACCGGATCGGCGAGCACCCCGCCGGTCCGCGACTCGACGTACATCGCCGGGATCCCCAGCTCGGCGGCCGCGCTGAGCGTGCGGCCGGCTCCGACGGCCGGATGGGTCCAGAGCACCTCGAGCCCGAACGCCCGGGCCATCGCGGTCGAGCGCCGGGCGACCGGGCTGTCGTCACCGTACGCGCCGGCGAAGAACGGCAGATCCGCGTCCGGACTGGACGTGTGCAGGTCGATCAGCCCGTCGGCGCCCATGATCAACTCGGTCAGCACCAGGTGCGCCAGTCGCTCGGTCGGGCTGCCCGCCGGGTCGCCGGGGAAGGTCCGGGCCAGATCGCGACCGTCCGCCGGGCCGGTCCGGACGAATGCGGCGTGCGCCGCCTCGTGCAGCACCGGGACGACCTCGAGGCTGCCCGCGAGCAGCGGCCAGGGCTGCCGGGTCAGCCGGCCGGCGCCGACGATCCCGCCGATCTCGTTGCCGTGCACGCCGCCGACCACGAGCAGTCGCGGCCCGGGCCGGCCGGAGTCGAGCCGGTGCACGGTGACCCCGATCCCGGGCTCGGGCTCACCGATCCGTCGCGTCGTCCAGTCGATCATGGTCGTCCTCCGCCATCGTTGATCAAGGACGCCAACTCGTCGCCGATCCGGTCCGGCGTGATCACCGGCACCGTTGCGGCACTGGCCAGCCGGTCCAGCGCCGCGGTGTCCTTGTGACCGGCCCCGGTGGCGATCACCACGACGGGCTCGGCCCGGTCCAGCCGACCTGCCGCCAGATCGGCGATCACGCCGGCCAGCGCGGTGGCCCCGGCCGGCTCGACCAGCAGCCCGGCGTCGGCCAGGATCGCTTGTGCGGCGAGGATCTCGGCGTCGTCGGTGATCACGTCGTGGCCGCCGCTGTCCCGGACCGCGGCGACCGCGCCGGCCGCGTCGTAGAGGACCGCCATCTGCAATCCGGAGACCGCCGTCGTCACCGGATGATCAAGTCCCTCCGGATGGCCGGCCAGCGCCCGCCGCAGGGAGGCGCCGCCGCTCGGCTGCACGCCGACCAGCCGCGGCACCGCGCCGAGTTCGGCGAAGCCGCGGTGCAGCCCGGTCAGCAGGCCGCCGCCGCCCACCGGCGCGTAGACGACGGCCGGCTCGGGCAACTGCTCGGCGAGTTCGTACGCGATCGTCTGCACACCGGTCATCGCCTCCGCCGCATAGTGGAAGCCGGTCAGCAGCGGATAGCAGCCGAGCCGGTCCGAGACCTCGGCGATCCGGTCGGCGATCTGCCGAGTCGCCGCCGCGTCGTGACCGATCCCCGTCACCCGGCGGGCCACCCCACCGACCGCGACGATCTCGCGCAACTTCGGCGCGACGATGTCGGCCAGCGTGAACAGGATCGCCCGCGACCCGGCCGCGGCCGCATACGCCGCAGCCGCCGCACCGCCGTTCCCGGAGGACGTTCCGACCGCGCCGGCCAGACCACGTTCCTTGATCAACGTGTACGCCACCGAGGCGACCCGGGCCTTGAACGACCCGGTCGGGTTCCGGTCCTCCGCCTTGAGCCAGAGCCGGTCCAGCCCGATCCGGGCGGCCACGGTCCGGCTCAGGTCGACCAGCGGCGTGTCGCCCTCACCGAGAGAGACCGCCTGATCGGGCCGGCGGACCGGCAGCCGGTCGGCCCACCGCCACATCCCGCCGTTGATCATGAAGCGGTCCGTTCCGGCAGCCGGGCCGGCTCACCGGCATAGTGACAGGCCGCGGTCGTGCCGGAACTCGCGATCAGCTCCGGCAGCTCAGCGGCGCAGCGGTCCGTCGCCTGCCAGCAACGGGTCCGGAAGGCGCATCCGGACGGCAGGTCCAGCGGGTCGGGCAGGTCGCCCTGCAGCCGGATCCGGAGGTTGCGGCCGCGTTCGGCCGGGTCGGAGATCGGCACCGCCGACAACAGGGCCTGCGTGTACGGGTGCCGGGCCCGGTCGAACACCTCCGCCGTGCTGCCGTGCTCCACGATCCGGCCCAGGTACATCACCGCCACCCGGTGCGCCAGCTGCCGTACCACCGCGAGGTCGTGCGCGACGAAGAGGTACGACAGCCCGAGCTCGGACTGCAGCCGGCCGAGCAGGTTGACCACCTGGGCCTGCACCGACACGTCCAGCGCCGACACCGGCTCGTCCAAGATCAACAGGCTCGGCTCCAGGGCCAGCGCCCGGGCGATGCCGACCCGCTGCCGCTGGCCGCCGGAGAACTCGTGCGGATAGCGGGAGATCAGCTCCGGCCGCAGCCCGACCAGGCGCAGCAACTCCCTGACCCGGTCCCGCCGACTCGTCGCCGTGCCGACGCCGTGGATGATCAACGGCTCGGCGATGATCTCCCCCACGCTGAGCCGCGACGGCAGCGAGGCGTACGGATCCTGGAAGACGAACTGGAGATCACGGCGCAGCCGGCGCAGCGAACCGGCGTCCAGCGCGTGCACGTCCCGCCCGGCGAACCGCACAGTGCCGCCGGTCGGCCGCTGGAACCGCATGATCGTCTTGCCCACGGTGGACTTGCCGCACCCGGACTCGCCGACCAGGGCCAGCGTCTCGCCGCGGCCGATCGAGAACGAGACCCCGTTGACGGCGTGCACGAACCGGCGCGGCCGCCACGGCGCTTCGCGCTTCACCGGGTAGTGGACGACCAGGTCGGTGACCTCGAGCAGCGGTTCGGTCATCAGGCGCTCCGTCCCAGCTCGGCCGGCTCGGTCTCGGCCTCGAAGTGGCAGGCGGCGGCATGGCCACCGTCGATCATGATCAACTCGGGCCGGCTGAGACACGCGTCCCGTCCGGCCGAGCGGTCGCACCGCGGCCGGAACGCGCAGCCCTCCGGCAGCCGGGCCGGGTTCGGCGGCTGGCCGGGAATGGCCGGCAGCTCGGCCCCGGCGACCGCGGCCAGGGTCGGCCGCGAGCGCAGCAGACCACGGCTGTACGGGTGCCGCGGGTCGTGGAACAGCTGCGTCACCGTACCCTCCTCGACCACCCGCCCGGCATACATCACGACGGCGCGGTCGGCCACCTCCGCGATCACGCCGAGGTCGTGGGTGATCAACACGAGCGCGGTGCCGGTCTCCCGCTGCAGCTCCTGCAGCAGGTCGAGGATCTGCGCCTGCACGGTGACGTCCAGCGCGGTGGTCGGCTCGTCGGCCAGCAGTACGGCGGGCCGGTTCGCCATCGCCATCGCGATCATGGCCCGCTGCCGCATGCCGCCGGAGAACTCGTGCGGGAACTGGTCGGCCCGCCGCGCCGCCCGCGGGATCCCCACCTGGTCCAGCAGCTCGACGACCCGCGCCCGCCGGCCCCGGCGCCCCAGCCCGCGCGAGTGCCGGCGCAGGCTCTCGTCGATCTGCTGGGCGATCGTCATCACCGGGTTGAGCGCGGTCATCGGGTCCTGGAAGATCATCCCGATGCCGCCGCCGCGGACCTGCTGCAGCCGGCGTTCGGAGGCCTTGATCAACTCCAGGTCGCCGAACCGGACGGAGCCGGACACCACCCGCCCGTTGGCCGGCAACAGCCCGAGCAGGGAGAGCAGGGTGATGCTCTTGCCGGAGCCGGACTCGCCGACCACCCCGAGCGTCTCGCCCGCCGCCACCGCGAAGCCGACCCCGTTGACGGCCCGGACGGTCCCACCCGCGGTGTCGAACTCGGTGGTCAGGTCCTCGACCCGGAGCACCGGCTGTCCGGTCGTCTCGGCCGTCATCGCTGCCCCTGCCTGGGATCGACCGCGTTGCGCAGTCCCTCACCGACGAAGTTCACGGCCAGCACGGTGATCGCGATGGCGAGCCCCGGCGGCAGCCACATCCAGGGCATGCTCTCCAGGATCGCCAGCGACTGGGCCTGGTTCAGCATCGAGCCCCAGCTGGACGTCGGCGGCGGCACCCCGAGGCCGAGGAAGGACAGCGCGGCCTCGAGCATGATCACGGTGCCGACCATGCCGGTCGCGACCACGGTCGCCGGGCCGAGCACGGCCGGCACCACGTGGCGGCCGATGATCCGGCTGTTCCGGGCACCGAGGCCGGTGATCGCCAGGATCGAGTCCTGCTCCCGCAACGCCAGGGTCAGCCCGCGGACCACCCGGAACCCGCCGGTCCAGTCCATCAGCGCGATCACGATGATCATGGCCGGCAGGCTCGGCCCGATCAGCGCGGCCACGGTGATGATCACGATCAGGGTCGGGAACGCCTGCGCCACCTCGGCGATCCGGCACAGCACCGCGTCGGCCCAGCCGCGCAGGAAGCCGGCCAGCGCCCCGAGCAGGACGCCGACCACGGTCGCGGTCAGCGCGGCGGCGAGTCCGACCAGCAGCGACACCTGGCCGCCGACCAGCAGCCGGGCCAGCACGTCGCGGCCGGCCGAGTCGGTGCCGAGCCAGTGCTCGGCGGTGGGTGGCCGGCGGTACTGGGCCGGGTCGACCGCGTTCGGGTCGATCCCGTAGATCAACGGTCCGCCGAAGGAGATCACCACCATCGCCGCGAGCACCACCGCGCCGGGCAGGGCCAGCCGGTAGCGCAGGAACCGCTGCCAGGCGGCCCGGGCCGGCCGGACCGCCGGCGGCGCCAGCTCGTCGACGTCCTCGGTGCCGGATCGTACGGCTGCATCGCTCATGATCAACCCCACTCTCCTACAGCCGGATCCGCGGATCGATCAGTCCGTACGTGAGGTCGGCGACCAGGTTGCAGACCAGCACCAGCACCGCGGTCAGCAGCACGAACCCCATCAGCACCGGATAGTCCCGATTGGCGATCGCGTCGACGGCCATCCGGCCGGTGCCCGGCCAGGCGAACAGCTGCTCGATGATCACCGCGCCGCCGAACAGCCCGGGAATGCTCATCGCGACCACCGTGACCAGCGGGATCAGCGCGTTCCGCAACCCGTGCCGGAGCACCACCCGGGGCCGGGACAGGCCCTTGGACCGGGCGGTGATCAGATAGTCCTGATCAAGGACGTCGAGCATGCTGGACCGCGCCCAGCGGACGTAGCCGACCGCGCCGGCCAGCCCGAGGATCCCGGCCGGCAGCACCAGATGCCGGAACGCGTCGCCCCAGCCGCCGCCGGGGGTGTTGATCCCGGCGGTCGGCAGGACGCCGAGCCGCAGCCCGAACACGTAGATGCAGACCATGGCGACGAAGAAGCTCGGCACCGAGATCAGGATCAGGCTGAACAGCAGGATCAGGTAGTCGGTGGCCGTGTTCTTCCGCAACGCCGCGACGATACCGCCGGTGATCCCGATCAGCAGCGAGAGCGCCGTTCCGGCCAACATCAGGTAGGCGGTCGCGCCGAGCCGGCCGGCGATCAGCTCGCCGACCGAGCGACCGGAGGTGATCGAATAGCCGAGGTTGCCCTGCAGCACCTGGCCGGCCCAGGCCAGGTACTGCACCGGCAGCGGCTGATCGAGGCCGAGCTCCTGCCGCAGCGCGGCCATCGCGGCCTCCCGGTCCCCGGCGAAGTTCAGCGGATCGAAATACATGCTGACCGGGTCCCCCGGGATCGCCCGGGTCAGCGCGAACAGCGCGACGCTGATCCCGACCAGCGTGACTGCGCTGACTCCGAGCCGCCGGGCCACGAACAAGATCACGAGGCGAGGTCCCAGTGGTGCGCCGCAGCCAGCCCACCCAGCGCCGGGTCGAAGCCCTTGACCCGGCCCGTCGAACCCCACGGCTGATTGGCCACGAACAGCGGCATCGCCGGCTGGTCGGCGTTGAGGATCCGGGCTGCCGCCTGGTAGTGCTTGGCCCGTTCGTCCTGGTCCGTGGTCGCGATGCCGGCCTGCAGTTCCTTGTCCAGCTGGGGATTGCAGTACTTGGACAGGTTCAGGGCACCCTTGCAGGTGAACCGGACGTTGATCGTTCCCGGCTCGCCCGGGGCCAGCGCCAGCACGGTGATCAACAGGTCGAACTTCTCCTGCTCCACCAGCTTGGTCAGCTCGGCCGGCTGCAGCGGATGCAGCTTGGCGTTGATCCCGACCGCCTGCAGCTGGCCGGCGATGATGTTCATCACCGCGTCCCGGTCGGCCTGGCCGGGGACGATGTCGAGGTTCACCACGGTGTCGGACTTCCAGCCCGCCTCGGCCAGCAACTGCTTGGCCTTGGCCGGGTCGTAGTCGTAGTTGATCAGGTCGTCCGGCACCGCCCAGTCCGGCTGGTACAGCATCGACTGCGCGACCGTACCGTTGCCGGCCAGCACGTTGTCCACGATGGACTGCCGGTCGATCGCGTAGAGCACGGCCTGGCGGACCTTGGGATCGGCCAGCTTCCCGCTGTTCAACGCCGTGTACAGCGACATCACGGCCGTGCCCGGCGCCTTCTGGACGGTGATCTTGCCGGTCGCCTCGACCGAGGCCACGTCGGCCGACGCGAGCTGGGCGATGTCGATCTCCCCGGTCTCCAGCTGCGCGCGGGCGACGTCGCCGGCCAGGTACTGGGCGTACACATGATCAAGCGGGTGCGGCTCGTCGCTCTCCGGATTGGGGACGAACTCGAGCTGATCATCGGTCACCCAGCGCCCGAACACGTACGGCCCGATGCCGACCTTCGGCTCCCGGAATTCCTTGGCTCCCTTGAACTTCGCCCGGTCCAGCGACCCGTACACGTGCTTCGGCACCATCAGCAGCGGCACCAGGTTCGCCAGGAACGCGGCGTTCGGCTCGGCCAGTTCGATGATCACCGTGTGCTCGTCCGGTGCGGTGACGCCGGACAAACCCTTCGCCTTGCCGGCCTGGAACTCCGCGAAGCCGGCCACCGGCGCCAGCTGCCCGCTGAAGATCGACTTCGTCTTCGGGTCGGCGTAGCTCTCCAGGCTGAACAGCACGTCGGCCGACGTGAACGGAGTGCCGTCGCTCCACTTCGTGTCCTGCAAGGTCAGCGTGTACGTCTTCGCGTCCGCCGACGGCTCCCAGGATTTGGCCAGGCCGGGCACGAAGGTCGCCCGCTCGCTGCGGATCAGCGACCGGAAGTGCAGCGCCGAGATCTCACCGTCCGCGCCCTGCAAGGCATTGAACGGATCGAAGCTGGTCGGCGCCTGGTAGAGGTGATAGCGAAGATCACGACTGGCCGACGAGGAGCCGGCACCCGGTCCCGGGTCGGGCTCCGCTCCCGGCGGGGCGCAGGCGGTCAAGGCCAGCGCGGTCAGGGCCAGCGCGGTCGCCAGGCGGGCGGCGATGCCTTTGCCCCTGCGCGCGGTTCCGATCATGGAAGCTCCTTCGAGTACGGCCGCGCGGGCGAAGGCCACGGCAACCGGGTACGGCAACGAGCAGACAACGACGGCTCTCGTCGAGCCGGATCTCCGACGGTCCTGCGACGGCCGGCGGTGGCCGTCGCTTCCGTACCTAGGATTGTAGGATGTTGTACATGCTACGAGCCGGGTCAACCCCGGTCAAGAGATCGATGCGACGGAATCAGGAGTCGTAGTCGCCGCGGAGCATCGGCCCGAAGTGCTCCCGCATCGCCTCGGCCGCGGCCGCCCCATCGCCGGCCTCGAGGCCCTCGAGGATCGCCCGGTGATGCCGCGGCGCCAGGGCCAGATCGGGGCCCGGCGGCTGTTCCTGAGTGATCTCCCGGGTGCTGTCCCAGAGCGAGCGCAGGAACCCGATCAAGACCCAGTTGTCCAACGGACGATAGAGAATCTCGTGGAAGCGCCGGTCCGCGTCGTAGGCCCGTTGATCTTGCTCCGCGGCCGCCTCGATCTCCTCGATGCTCTCCCGCAGGTCGGCGAAGTCGGCCTCGGTGAGCCGGCCCGCGACCTCGGTGACCAGGCCGGCCTCGACCAGGCTGCGCACCTCGGCGATCCGGCGGATCACATGATCACCACCGTCCCGGCTGAGCAGCTTGCCCCAGAAGGCGAGCCCGTCGGCGAGCCGCGGCAGCGACACCTCGGCCAGGTACGCCCCGTACCCGTGCCGGATCTCCAGGATGCCGAGCGACTGCAGCGACCGCATCGCCTCCCGGATCGCGTTCCGGGAGACCCCGAGCGCCTCGCCGAACGCGGCCTCGGTCGGCAGTCGATCACCCGACTGGAAGCCGTGATCGATGATGTAGGCCTTGAGCAGGTCCTCGACCTTCGGCGGCGCGGGCCGTCGGTACGAACGCTCCTCTGCGGCTGCACCAGACACGGAACGACCCTAACACCATTGTCGGAGGTACCACGTCCCACAAAGTGGTCCTGATCATGGACACCGACGAAGCCGCACCCTTACCGTGTCGCAGATAAAGAAACGTTCATCCCACTAGATGAACCGTTCTCAGGAGCCTCGATGGCGACACCCACCGAACCGACGATCCTTCGTGATCATGGTTTCGCCGACCTCAGCCGGGGCACGCTCGGCAACGCCGGCCAGAATCTCTACGTCTCGCGGGCCGGTGTGCTGCAGCGGATCGCGTACGCGAGTCTGACCGGCAGCGGCTACGTCGACCTGCCGTTCGCCAACTCCCACGACGACGGGGTCAGCCTGCCGGCGTACCTCTATCTCGATCCGCTGAACTCCGGTGAGCGGCTGGAGCTGGACACCTTCGGGGCGTACGCGGGCGCGGCCGGGGATCTGACCGGCGACGGCTACGACGACCTGGTGATCGCCAACCAGTACGACGGCGCGACCAACGAGTTGTACGGGCAGGTCTACTTCGGCGGTCCGGACGGCTACCGGCGGAAGCGGATGCTGCAGCTGTGGGCGCCGTCCAGCAAGGACGTGGTGATCGGCACCTTCGCGCCCGGCGCGCGGCCATCGATCCTCTTCGTGTCCCGGGAACGGCTGCGCCGGTTCGACCAGGATGATCATGGCTTCGCCGCCCGCCGGTTCGATGATCTTGCGCTGCCGGACGGGATCGAGTCGATCACCGCGGGCGATCTGGACGGCGACGGCGTCGACGACCTCGTGGTCCGCTCCCCGGACGGCCGGGTCCGGATCCTCTGGGGCGGGCCGGGTGGCCTCGACCCGGACCGGAGCACCCTGCTGCCGGCCGACCTGACCGCCGGGCCGCCGATCGAGACCAGGATGGACACGGCCGCCATGGGCGCCGCGGCTGCCGGCGAAGGGCTCGGCGCGACCGGACTGTTCGTCGACCGGCCGCCGACCGCGAGCCGGCTCAAGATCATCTCGCTGGCCGGCCGGAACCAGCTCTTCCTGTGCCCCGACGCGACGACGTCGTTCGTCGCCTTCGATGCGGTACGGGAGCCGACGGTCACCCTGCGCCTGGACAGCGGGCCGGTGATCAGCGCGGCCGTCGGCGACGTCACCGGCGACGGCCGCCCCGATCTGGTGCTGGCGACCCGGCAGGTCGTGAACGGGAGCGAGTGGTCGCTGTTCCACGGTGGGACGGCGGACGAGGGCTTCGCGGCCGAGCCGATCATGATCGAGACCAGGTCCGCCAACGACGTCGTGATCGCCGACCTGGACGGGGACGGGCGCGGCGAGGTGATCGTCTGCCAGGACCAGCTGCCGGACTCGTACACGCACGAGTCGTTGATCTTCGCCGGCACCCCCGCCGGACCGGCGGCCGAGCCGCGCCGACTGCTCACCCACTGTGCCCTGGACGTCCTGATCATCCGCTGGCCGCCGGACGGGCGGCCGAAGCCGATCTTCGTCAACCACCTCAGCAACACCGTGCGCGGCAACGTCAACAGCGTGGTCTATCTCGGCGGTCCGGACGGCTACGCGGCGGACCGGAAGCTGGAGTTCCCCGGCTGGGCCGCCACCGAACTGAAGTTCGTCGACTTCACCGACTCCGGGGCGCCGGACGTCTACGTCGCCAACTCCAACGAGAACTGGCTGGACGTGAGCAACGGCTCGTTCGTCTACTACCGCCGCGGCGACGCGTTCCCGATCACCGACCGGGTGGAGCTGCCGACCGAGCACAACATGTCCGGCGTGGTCGCGGACCTCGACCGGAACGGCTACCTGGACCTGATCACCACCGGTTGGGGCCAGGACGAGATCGTGATCTTCCGCGGCGGCCCGGCCGGCTTCGGCGCGCCGGAGCGGATCAAGCTCACCATCGACGGCCGGACCTACGACCAGCCGCGCTATCTCAGCCTGGCCGACCTGAACCGGGACGGCTGGCTGGACCTGATCATTCCCGAGCTCGGCCGGCACGGCGGCGTGATCATCCTGTGGGGCGGGCCGGACGGCTTCAGCGCCGAACGGTCGACGGTGCTCGACTGCGGGACGGCGGTCTCGTCCCGGGTGGCGGACCTGGACGGCGACGGCTGGCTTGACCTGATCATCGGCGGCTTCAAGGGCGACGACCCGCGGGACGACTACCGCACCTTCGTGTACGTGTACTGGGGCGGGCCGGACGGCCTCGGCAACGACCGCCGGACCCAGCTGCCGGCCAACTTCCCGGTCGACGTCGGCGTCGCGGACCTGGACAACGACGGCCGGCTCGACCTGGTCGTCACCAACTACCACGGCCACCAGAACCGGGACCTGGACAGCTACATCTACTGGGGCGGCCCGGACGGCGACTTCCACCCGCACCGGATCACCCGGCTGTTCCACCACTCGGCCTGCGGCGTGCTGCTCGCGGACTTCGACGAGGACGGCTACGTCGACCTGGCGATCGCCAACCACAAGACCTACGGCAACCATCCGGGCGAGTCGTACGTGTGGCACAACGGGCCGGACGGCTTCTCGCCGGACCGCCGGACCACGCTGCCGACCGCCGGCCCGCACGGGCTGAGCCATCTCGACTTCGGCAACGTCTACGACCGCGGATCCAAGGAATACTTCGAATCCCGCGTCCTCGAGTTGGACCGACCCGGCACCTGCACCGGACTCGAGTGGACCGGCGACGTGCCGGCCAAGACCTGGGTGACCGCCTGGCTCCGCTCGGCCGGTTCGCCGGATGATCTTGCTCGGTCCCCCTGGATCCCGATTGGGCCGACGCCTTCGATCCCGGTGCAGCGCTTCGTCCAGTACCGGCTCGCGCTCGGCGCCACCAACAGCGTCGCCACCCCGCGGCTGACCGGAGTCGAGCTCATCGTCTCCGCGGCCGCGCCCTGACCCACACCCGACCCGCAGGAGTGATCATGGCCGCACCGGACAGGTGGCCGCGGGGGCGCCGGGCACGTAGATCCCGGAGCCGGGCACCAGGCAGTCGGCGATCATGGCGCTGATGGTCGGCCCGAAGACCGCGGAGATGATCATGGTCAGCACGGCCACCGGAATCCCGATGATGGCCGGCACGTTGACGTAGCCGGCGCGGTGCGACCTGATCACGGCGCCGACGCAGCAGGCCAGCCCGATCAGCGAGAAGACGAACGCCAGCACCAGGCCGACGATGCCCATCACCTGACCCGGATCCCGGTCCGGCCTGGCCGGCGGACCCGCGGCCATCCACGGTGGCGCGGGAGGCTGGGCGCCTGCCCAGGCCGGTCGTTCGGTCCAGGCCGGCGGCCCGGACTGCTGCGACCAGGAGCGTACGTTCGCCGGATCCGGCTGCTGCCACGGCTGAGTCTGGTGCCCGTACCGCGGCACGGGACCGTAGGTCACCCGTGGCGGGAGCGCAGAGGGCGCCTGCCATGGAACGTCTGGTTGGGACATCGTTGCTCCCGCGGTGACATCGTGCTGGTAGTCGAAGCGTCGCACGACGCTGTCGTCTCCGTGGCCCGTTCGGCAGAACCGTTACCGGCGGCTGGGTGGCGACAGCGGCAGGTCCAGCCAGGCCAGGCCGAGATCGCGGTGCAGATGATCTTGGCTGTCGCCACCGGGCCCGTCGTAGAGGAGGGCCAGCCGATCCCCGTACCTGATCACGGTCGGCATGCCGAGGCACCGGCTCGACCAGGAGCAGTTCGCGCCGTCCAGGACGACCGCCTTGTGCTCGGGATTCCATGATCGCGGATCACGGCTCCAGTAGACCCAGATCGCGTCGGTGAACTCGGCGCCCCGCTCGTCGATGCCGACATGGTTGGTGAACAGGAACCACGTGTCGAGGCCGGGTTCGTAGTGCAGGGTGGAATTCTCGATCTGTTCGGCCGGCGGCAGGATCGGCTCCGCGGACAGCTCCCAGCGGCCGCCGAGGTCACGGGTCCGGGCCAGTCCGAGGGTCCGGAGCGGCCGGTCACCGCCGGCCGAGGCGGAGAAGAACTGCAGGAACTCGCCGTCGAGTTCGATGATCGCGCCCGGGCTGGCGGTGTCGGCGTAGTAGGTCCCGGGCACCGGCCGGAACGGGATCAGCTCCGGCGTCTTCCGCCACGGACCGGCCAGCTGATCACTGGTCGCCGCGCAGGTCAGGTACGGGAACGCCGGGATCCGGCCCGGCGGCGGGGTGGCGTTGGGCGAACCCACGTAGAACATGTGCCAGCCGTCGTCGGCCCGGAACACCCACGGCGACGAGGCGGTGGCCGAGTCGTCGGCCCCGGGCGGGCCGAGGTCGAGCACCGGCCCGTGCTTGGTCCAGTGCACCAGATCGGTGCTGGTCGCCAGGCAGGCCAGCCAGCCGGTCGGCCCGGCGCCGTCGTAGAACAGATGGAACACTCCGTTCTCGACGGCGATCGACGCCTCCCGGGCGCCGAGGGCGTCCCAGGGATCGCCGTGTCGCAGCACCACTCCGTGATCATGGGCGGGCAGCCGCAGCCGGCAGCCCGGCCGGCCGTCCGGGTAGTTGATCATTGCGGCGCGCCGCGGCCGCCCGGTGCGGTCCAGCGCTCGCGGAGCAGGTGGGCGGCCGCCTTGGGATCGAGGGACCGGGTGAAGACGCCCTTCTTGTTGCCGTCCACGCGGTGGATGCCGGGGGCGGTCCGGAAGTCGGCGAAGTTCCAGACCTGTTCGCCGACGAAGCCGTCGATCCGGTCGAAGACGCGGTGATACATCCGGAGCAGGTCGGCCTGGTACTCCTCGGTCCACGGCACGTCCCAGACCGAGTGCAGCCCGGGCATCGCGTCCGCCCCGTACTCGGTCATCATGATCGGCTTGCCGTGCCGTTCCACCCAGCGGCGCAGATCGGCCTCCAGGTTGACCTCGGCCGACGCCAGGTCGCCGTTCGCCACATACCAACCGTGGTAGCGATTCAGGCAGATCACGTCGAACAGGTCGGCGATCTGATCTTGGTCCGGTCCGGCGAACATCACGTTGGCGTACGTGATCGGCCGGGTCGGATCGAGCTCGCGGGCGAGCGTGCTGAGCGGCTCGAAGTAGGCCCGGGCACCGTCCTCCTGGGAGGCCGGCTCGTTGGTCAGGCACCACATCACGACGCTGGGATGGTTCTTGTCCCGGGTGATCAACTCCCGGATCGCCTGCGCGTGCGCGGCCCTGGTCTCGTCGTTGATCGTCTCCGGCGAGAACGTCGGCAGCGGCGGCCGTCCGGTCAGACCGCCGCCCATGGCCAGGTTCAGGCCGACCGCGGCCGTCTCGTCGATCACGACGATCCCGTGCCGGTCGGCGAAGTCCAGCACCTCCTCCGCGTACGGGTAGTGCGAGGTGCGGAACGAGTTCGCCCCGATCCAGTCGAGCAGCTGGAAGTCGTGCACCAGGTAGGCGTCGTCGTGGCCCTTGCCGCGCACGGCCGAGTCCTCGTGCTTGCCGAATCCCGTGAAATAGAAGGGTTCCCCGTTGATCAGGAACTCGGTGCCGCGCACCTCGACGGTCCGGATCCCGACCGGCACCGGGTAGCTGTCGAGCACCTCCGTGCCGTCGACGAGGTCGACCAGCAGCGTGTACAGATAGCCGGCGCCGGGCCGCCACAGGGTCGCGTCGGGCACCCGCAGCTCGCCCCGCGCCCCGGCGCCCTCGGTGACCTGATCACCGGCCGCGTCGAGCAGCCGGACCCGGATCTCGGCCGAGCCCTCCGCCTCGACGGCGTAGCCGACGACGCCCTCGGCGCCCTCGACGGTCGTCGTGACCGTGATGTCGTCCAGGTGCACCGCCGGCACGCTGTGCAGCCAGACCGACCGCGGCAGGCCGGCGTAGTTGTAGAAATCGTGCAGGTAGGTCTGCCGGCGTCGGCCGTCGACGGTGGTGTCGACCCGGCCCGGCGGGATCGTCGTGTTGGACAGCTCGCCGCTGACCGCGATGCTGAGCCGGAACTCGGCACCCGGCCGGACCAGTTCGGTGATGTCCGCCTGGAACGGTGTGTAGCCGCCGGTGTGCTCGGCGACCAGGATGTCGTCGATGTAGACCCGGCCTGCGTGGGTCGCGGCGTCGAGCCGGACCAGCACCCGCTCGCCGGTCCAGCCGCGCGGCACCCGGACCGTCCGCTGGTACCAGACCCAGCCGACGTGATCACGGATCGCCGGATCGACGAACAGGTCGTTGTAGCTGGACGGCACCGCCGCCTCCAGTCGGCCGGCCAGCGGCCCCCGCCACGGCTCCGACCCGTCGGCGGGGTCGACGGCGAACCGCCACAGGCCGTCCAGCTTGATCGTCTCGCGGGTCGCGGTGTCCCGGGGCCTGAGCATCGTCGCGTCCTCCTCGTCGTGGGCGTCCAGGACACGGTACGTGACCGTCGATGATCACCACCATGTCCCGGCAGGAAGGACGAGACCGCCGGCGGCGGTCGTGGCCTGCCTACCATGCTGCGGAGATCCGAGACCCGGAGGCATCCGATGGCGCAGTCAGAGCAGACCACGGCCCGCGACACGACGGCATCGGCGGCGACCAAGATCACCAGGGTCGAGTTGATCATGTTCAGCTACCCGATGGTCGGCGTCGCCGGCGGCGTCGACCAGCCGGGCGTGACCAGCCACCGGAGCCGGATGGCCGTGTCGATCGAGACCGCCGACGGCGCGGTGGGCAGCTACGTCGGCGGCCAGGCGAACTCGATGGCGCAGGCGGCCGCGTGCGCCAAGGCGGTCCTCGGCCTGGACTGCTTCGCCCGGGAACTGGCGTACGAACGGATCCGGCGGCAGCTCCGCAAGGAGGACCGGATGGGTGCCGGGGTGATCGACATCGCCCTGTGGGACCTGGCCGGCCAGCGGCTCGGCGCCTCCGTCTCCGCCCTGCTCGGCGGCGGCCGGGACCGGTTGAAGGCCTACGCCAGCACCTGGTTCGGCGGCGACACCGGCGGACTGGCCAGTCCGGAGGCGTACGCCGACTTCGCCGAAGCCTGCTACGCCAAGGGCTACCGGGCCTTCAAGATCCACGGCTGGCAGGACGGCGGCATCGAACGCGACATCGCCGCCGTGCTGGAACTGGGCCGCCGGGTCGGCGACCGGATGGCGCTGATGCACGACTCCGGCTGCAGCTTCCGGACCTTCGCCGATGCGCTGGCGGTGGGCCGCGCCTGCGACGAGGCCGGCTTCTTCTGGTACGAGGATCCGTACAGCGACGGCGGGCTGGCCGCGCACTCGCACCGCCGGCTGCGTGAGTTGATCAAGACGCCGCTGCTGCTCGGCGAACACGTCCGGGGCCTGGAGTCGCTGGCCAATCTGGTGCTGGCCGACGGCACCGACTTCGTCCGCGCGGATCCGGACTTCGACATCGGGATCACCGGCACGATGAAGATCGCGCACTTCGCCGAGGCGCTCGGCCTCGATGTCGAACTGCACGCCCCGGGCCCGGCCCAGCGGCACTGCATGGCGGCGATCCGTAACTCCAACTACTACGAGCTGTCCATGGTCGGGCCGTCCGGCGCTCACTTCAGCGCCCCGGTCTACACCTGTGGTTATTCCGATCACCTGGACGACGTCGCACCGGACGGTACGTTCCCGGTGCCGACCGGGCCGGGCCTCGGCGTGAGCTACGACTGGGACTACATCCGCAGCCACGCCTCGGCCCAGCTGGTCGTCGAGTGATCACGACTGGGCGGAGCGGACCTCGCTGACGTACAGCGTGTTGCCGTCGGGATCATGGAAGTCGAACATCGGCGGCACCCCCGGCCAGGCCAGCAGCTCGTCCACCGCGACCCCCTGACCGGTCAGGTCGGCATGCAGCGCGGTCGCGTCCCCGCTGGTGAACCGGATCCCGGTGTCCACGCCGGCCGGCTTGCCCTCGCCCGCCGGGACCAGCGCCACCGTCGTCGCCGACCGCGGCAGCCCCACCTCGATCCAGCGGCCGCCGAGCTGCGGCATCGGGGTGTCGAGCAGCTTCTCGAAGCCGAGCACCTCGGTGTAGAACGCCAGCGCCCGGTCCTGGTCGGTGACCGGGATGCCCACGGTCCGTACGCTCTCCAGCCGCGCCTTCGACGATTCGTTCATGATCGTTTCCTCCTCGGTTTGGTTACCTACACCGTGATGACGACCCGACCACACCCCGATCGACAGGTTCGGGAAGATCTCCGAGAAAAGTTCTGAACTCAGTAGCCGCGACTGCCGTCGGCCAGCTCCCGGAGCAGGTCGAGGTGGCCGAGGTGGCGGGCCGTCTCCTGGGTCAGGTGGCCGAGGATCCAGCGCAGCGTGACGATCGGCAGGCCCTCCGGCGCATACCGCTCCGGGGTGTCCAGGGCATGATCGGCGGCGATCTCCCGGGACCGGGCGCACTGCGCGTCGTAGTCGTCCAGCAGCTCCGGCAGCGGACGAACCGGCCCGCCCCAGCCACCGGGCTCCGCCGGTATCGGCTCACCGAGGAACGACCGGACCAGCCAGTGCCGTTCCACCCCGGTCAGGTGGCCCACGATCCCGGCGACGGTCGTCGCGGGCGACGACGGGATCAGTGATCGACGGGCCGACGCCTCGTCGAGGCCTTCGCACTTCGCACGTACGGTGGCCCGCTGGAAGTCGAGCCACTGTTCCAGCACCTGACGGTCGTCGGGCTGCGGCACCGGAAACGTCCGGCCGGGCACGTCCATGCCGGTCAGTCAATCAGGCACGGCCTGTCAAGCGGGCACCGGCGCCCGGGGCGAGGTCAAGGTGGCCCGGACCGGGCGGCCGGGGATCAGCCGGTGCCCGTCGGTGAAGCCCTCCTCGCGCCCGGCCAGTTCGGTGATCAGCAGTGACCGCCAGCGGGCCAGCCGCTCGGCCTGATCCGCCCGGCCGGCGAGATCGAAGCACTCCTCCGGGTCGGCGATCAGGTCGAACAGCTGTTCGTGGCCGTCCCTGCTGTGCCAGACGTACTTCTCGCGGCCGTCGGTGAACCACTGGAAGGACTGGCCGAGCATCGTGTGCTCGCCGTGCAGCCGCGGCCGCCAGCCGACCTGCTCGCCGCGGGCGAGCGGCAGGAAGGAGCGGCCCTCCACCCCCTCCGGGATCGGCAGCCCGGCGCAGTCGAGCAGGGTGGGCATCACGTCGCGCAGTTCGATCAGTTGATCATCGACGACGCCGCCGGGAAGGCCGGGACCGCTGAGCAGCATCGGGATCCGCGCCGAACCCTCGTACGGGAAGCCCTTTCGGAACAACAGATGATCACCGAGCATCTCGCCGTGATCGGACACGAAGCAGACGTACGTGTCGTCGCGAACCCCGTAGTGGACGAGCTCCTCGAGGAGCCGGTTGAGCTGCTGATCGACGTGCGACATGTGGCCCCAGTAGCCGGCCCGGGCCCGGCGCAGATCGTCCGGCGCGATCCGGCCGTGGAAGGACCGCGCATCGTGCGGCATCGCCACCGGCGCGAACTGGTCGGCCCAGTCGCCGACCGGCGGGTCGGGCGCCGCGGCGTCGAGGTACTGGTCGAAGGCCCACGCCGGCGGGTCGTACGGCGGGTGCGGCGCGTTGAACGAGGCGAACAGGAAGAACGGCTTCGTAGGGTCGCGCCGGCGCAGGAAGTCGATCGACTGCTCGGCGACGAAGTTCGTCGGGTGAACCGACTCGGGCTTGTCCCACGGCCGGGCCACCCACGAGTTGCTGTCCAGTCCGTGATCATGGAACGTGGCGTCCCGGCCGAGCCGCTGCCGCAGCCACGGCAGGTAGTCGTCCACAAGATCGGGAGCGATCCCCCGCTGCCGGGCCGACCGGACGATGCCGAGCGGGCTGTGCAAGATCACGTTCTGGAAGCCCAGCTGGGAACGCTCCGGGAAGAAGTGCATCTTGCCGACCGCCTGGGTCTGATACCCGTGCCGGGTGAGTTCAGAGGCGAGCGTCACCGGGTAGGTCCACGGAACATGATCTTGGTAGCCGACCCGGCCGTGGGTCGCCGGGAGCTGCCCGGTCAGCAGCGAGGCCCGCGCCGGCGTGCAGGTCGGTGCGGCCGAGTAGGCCCGGGTGAACCGGGCGCCGGAGGCGGCCAGCGCGTCCAGGAAGGGCGTCCGGACCACCGGGTGCCCGGCCACGCCGAGCGAATCCCCGCGCCACTGGTCGACCATCACGAGCAGAACGTTCGGCCGATTCGTCGTCAGCCGGATCACCACCCCGGGAGTGATAAAGCGCATTGGTACGGTCGCGGACCATTGAAAACGGGCCGCCGGAACCTGTCAAGATCACCTGATCCGCAACCGTTAGTTGCGCATGGCCGGATCCCCGCGTACAGTCATCTGCAACCAAAGGTTGCGAGAACGAGGAGCGGTCCCATGACGTACGAAAGCATCGAGCGGGAGATCCGGATCGAGGCGTCACCCGAGGTCGTGTACCAGGTGATCAGCACGCCCGAGCATCTGCGGGAATGGTGGCCCGACGAGGCCGAGGTCTCCCCGACACCGGGCGCGGTCGGCTCGGTCACCTTCGGTGACCCGTCCGGCCCGGACGCCAAGATCGTTCCGCTCACGGTGGTCGAGGCCGATCCGCCGCGCCGGTTCGCGTTCCGATGGGTGCACGACGAGGGCGTACCGGCCGGTCCGGGCAACTCGTTCCTGGTCACCTTCGAGCTGGTCCCCGCCGACGGCGGAACCCTGCTGCGGTTCTCCGAGACCGGGTTCCAGGAGCAGGGCTGGGAACCGGACCTGGTCGAGGCGACCCACCTCGACCACGCCAACGGCTGGGACCACTTCCTGCCCCGGCTCGTCGCCTACGCTCCCCGGCTGGTCTCCCGGCCGTGAGCACCGCCATCGACGACGAGCTCTGGTCCGCCGTCGGCGACCCGACCCGGCGGCGCCTGCTGGACCTGCTGCTGGCCGACGGCGGCGGCACCGCGACCTCGCTGAGTGATCAACTTCCGGTGACCCGGCAGGCGGTCGCCAAGCACCTCGGCGTGCTGGACCGGGTCGGCCTGGTGCACGCGACCGCGGCCGGCCGGGAACGCCGCTACACCGTCGACGAGGCCCGGCTCGCCCGTGCCGTCGCCCAGCTCGCCAGCGTCGGCGACGCCTGGGACGCCCGGATGCAACGGATCAAGCGGATCGCCGAGGCGATCGAGCGCAGCAAGGACTGACCCCGAATCACCCCACGACGCCGCGGCAACCGCCGCGGCGCGGACCCCACGCGCCCGCAACCCGGGCGCACCCACCCACAGAAAGAGTGATCATCATGGTCGACATCCTGCATCGGGTCGGCGCCCTCGCCACCCCCGACAAGATCTTCGGCGCCCTCACCACGCTCGACGGCCTCGCCGGCTGGTGGACCAAGGACACCAAGGGAGATCCCGCGCCCGGCGGCGTGATCGAGTTCCGCTTCGAGGGCGCCCCGCCACCGGCCGGCTTCGACATCCGGGTCCTCGACGCCGAGCCGGGCCGCCGGGTCGGCTGGCAGGTCGTCGGCGGGCCCGACGAGTGGATCGACACCAAGATCAATTTCGACCTCGCCGAGGAGGACGGCTTCACGATCATCCTGTTCAGCCACACCGACTGGCGGGAGGCCGGTCCGTTCATGCATCACTGCAGTACGAAATGGGCGACGTTCCTGCTCAGTCTGAAACAGCTGGTGGAGACGGGCAGCGGCGAGCCCGCGCCGCACGACATCAAGATCAGCAACTGGCACTGACCGCCGCGCGCCCGCTCAGGGCCTGGCCAGCACCTCGCGACGCAAGGCCGTCAGGGCGAACGCGCGGACCGCGGTCAGCGGAGTGTCGGCGGCAGCCGTCGCGGCCCGGACCGCCGCCCGGCGAGGCTGGCCGTTCAGCCGCTCGACCACCGGCCCGAGCAGGCGTTCGTCGGTGCCCCAGGGTCCTCCCACGATGATCACCTCCGGATCGGTCAACGAGATGATCGTGACCAGGACACCGCAGACCGCCGCCACCACCGCGTCGGCCGACGCCGCCGGCTCAGCTCCAGCCCCGGCCCCGGCCAGCCGCCGGAGCAGTTCGGGGACATCGATCGCGGACGAGCCGGGCCGATGCAGGGCGAGCCGCTCGAACACCTCGGTGAAGGGCATCGCCCGGCCGTCCGGCCCGGCGGTGATCACGTGCGACACCTCGCCCGCGATGCCGGCACCGCCCCGCCGGACGGCACCGTCGCTGACGATCGCCCCACCGAGACCGGCCCCGAGGTAGAGATAGACGAAGTCGGCGGGGGCGCCGCCCTCGAGCTCGGCCCGAGCCGCCCAGTGCACGTCGTTGTCGACGGTGACCCGACCGGAGACGTACGGGGCGAGCACCGTCGGCGGATCAAGCTCGCCGACCAGGAAGGGCGAATCGGGCAGCTCGACCAGCCGGCCGGTCCCGCGATCGACGGGATCGGCCGCGCTGACGGCCGCGAGCCGGGCCGGGCCGGTGGTCCCGATCGCTCGTTCCGCGGCGCGAGCGAGGGCGGCGGCGACCGCCGCCGGCTCCGGATCGGCCGGGACCTCCTCGACGGCCCGGCCTACCGTCTCCCCGGAGACCTCGATCCGTTCGGCCACGATCGCGGCCGCGGTGACCTCGACAGCGAGCGCCGAGCCGAGACCGTCGGCGAGCGCGAAGTAGGACCCGGCCCGGCCCCGGCCGGTGGACCGCTCGCCGGTGTCCCGCAACAGGCCCTCGTCGGTCAGCCGCCGGACACTCTCGGCGATCGTCGGCTTGGAGATCCCGGTCCGGGCGGACAGCTCGGCCCGGGTCAGCCGGTCGGCCGCCACCAGCTCGTTGAGGACGTGCTCGTCGGTCAACGACCGGAGCAGGCCCAGCGACGGTTTGGCCAGGGTCACGGGCCGAGCCTAGAAGGCCCGCGCCAGTTTGGGAAGGACTCTTGCCCAAACCCTCGGCGCTGCCGTACCGTGATTTAAATAAGGAGTCCTACCTAAATCGAGGAGCGTGGGTCATGTCAGCCTCCACCCGCAACGAAGCGCCCGGCGTCCTGCCCCGGCTGCCGCACTGGGAGTCGCCACCGACCGACCTGAAGGCCGCGATCGCCGAGCTCAAGCCGGCCCTGCGAGCCCGGATCGAGGCCTCCGGCCGTACGGTCGAGGAGGTGTTCGCCGTCGTCGAGCGCCGGATCACGGAACGGGTCGAGGAGATCGAGGCGGCCGCCGGGCGCGGCGAGGAGATCTGGCCGGTGATCGACTACGCCGAGATCGAGGCCGGTACGGTGCCCGCCGAGGCGCTGGCCCGGCTGCACCGCCGCGGCTGTCTGGTGGTCCGCGGCCACTTCCCTCGCGAGCAGGCCCTGGCCTGGGATGCCGCCACCGTCGAGTACGTCGAGTCGAACCGGTTCTTCGAGAACTACCGCGGGCCCGGCGACGACTTCTTCGGCAGCGTCGGTTCCAAGCCCGAGATCTATCCGATCTACTGGTCACCGGCCCAGATGCAGGCGAGACAGAGCGACCGAATGGCGACCGTCCAGGCCTTTCTCAATGCCCAGTGGCGCAGCGAGTCCGAGGGTGTTCAGTGGTTCGACCCCGGCCGCGACTCGCTGTACCCCGACCGGATCCGGCGCCGGCCGCCGGGCACGAACTCCGGCGGGCTCGGGACCCATCTCGACCCGGGCACGCTCGACCTCTGGATGACCGAGGGCAACCAACGGGCGTTCCGGCACCTCTTCGACGGCTACGTCGAGGAGTACGACCCGTGGGACGCCGCCCACCGGACGTCCGGCCCGCAGTACCCGGGCAGCACCATGTGCTCCGCGTTCCGTACCTTCCAGGGCTGGACCGCGTTGTCCGACATGGACCATGATCAGGGCGTCCTGCACACGGTGCCGATTCCCGAGGCGATGGCGTACCTGATGTTGCGGCCGCTGCTGTCCGACGTACCGGCGGACGACCTGTGCGGCGTCACGACGGGCCAGGTCTTCCCCGCCCTGGAGCGCTGGCACGCATTGCTGCTGCGCGCGGTCAGCGGCATTCCCGATGTGCGCGCGGGTGATTCGGTGTGGTGGCACTGCGACCTCATCCACAGCGTCGCGCCGGTCACCGATCAACAGGGCTGGGGCAATGTCATGTACATCCCGGCGGCCCCGTGGTGCCCGCGCAATGAGCAGTACGCCGCCGAGGTGCGGGCCGCGTTCGACACCGGGGCGAGCCCGAGCGACTTCCCGGCGGAGCACTACGAACGGGACTGGTCCGGCCGGTTCACCCGGGACGACCTCAATCGGGTCGGCCGGCGCGGCATGGGACTCGAATAGCAGAAACAGCAACAGCGGGCGGCGAGCCCGGAGGCCCGCCGCCCGCTGTTCGCGGTTCAGCCGAAGATCACTTGTAAGAAACGGTGGCGCCGGCGGCCTCGAGGGCCTCCTTCGCCTTGTCCGCGGTCTCCTTGTTGACCTTCTCCAGGATCGGCTTCGGCGCGGCCTCGACCAGATCCTTGGCCTCCTTCAGGCCGAGGCTGGTGAGGGTCCGCACCTCCTTGATGACCTGGATCTTCTTGTCGCCGGCGGACTCGAGGATCACGTCGACCTCGTCGCTCGCGGCCTCTTCGTCACCGCCGCCACTACCGGCAGCGGCCGGGGCCGCAGCGGCAACGGCGACCGGCGCGGCGGCGGTCACGTTGAAGGTGTCCTCGAACTGCTTCACGAACTCGCTGAGCTCGATCAGGGTCAGCTCCTTGAACGCGTCCAGGAGCTCTTCGGTGCTGAGCTTCGCCATGTTGGCGGTCCTTCCTTACTTGTCTTCGGCAGCGGGCGCTGCGTCATCGGATTCAGTTGCAGCGGGTGCTGCCGCCAGTTCTTCGTTGCTGGGCTCCTGGTCGCCCTCGGCGACGGCCGGCGTGCCGGCTCCCGCAATGAGGGACGGGTCCTCGGTCGCCGCCTTCTCCAGCGCAGCGACGGCGCGCGCCGCCTGCGAGAGCGGTGCGGCGAAGAGGGACACGGCGTTCTGCAGGGCTCCCTGCATGGCACCGGCGAGCTTCGCGAGCAGGACCTCGCGAGACTCGAGGTCAGCAAGCTTCTTGACCTCGTCGACGCTGAGGAACTTGCCCTCGAGCACGCCACCCTTGATCACCAGAAGCGGGTTCGCCTTGGCGAAGTCACGCAGACCCTTGGCAACGGTGACCGGGTCACCGTTGACGAAGGCGATCGCGGTCGGGCCGGCGAGGTGTTCCTCGACGCCCTCGACACCGGCTTCCCGGGCCGCGATCTTGGTCAGCGTGTTCTTCGACACGGCGTAGGTAGCGTCATCACCGAGAGCGCGGCGCAATTGCTTCAGCTCCGCCACGGTGAGTCCGCGGTACTCGGTCAGCACGGCACCGGCGGAGTTGGTGAACTTGTCCTTCAACTCCGCGACCGCGGCTGCCTTGTCCGGCCTCGCCATCGTCTCCTCCACTTCGTCGTTCACGCCACGCGCTGTGGCGTTTCCGAAGACGACCGGCAGGTCCCGGACATGAAAAAGACCCCGGCGCGTTGGCGACACGGGGCTTGGGCCACGATTCAGGATCGGGACGTCGAGCTTCTCGTTTCACCTACGCGGGCCACCCGTCGGTACGGGTTCGTTAGCGATCCTGGGATCAACCAGCGGTCTTCGGCAGCGTTCAGATTACGCGAGCCACACGGGCCGGACCAAATCCGCCGGCCCGGGTCACCCGCGCGCCTCGCGAAACCGGGCCACCTTGGCCTGATTACCGCAGGTCTTCATGCTGCACCAGCGCCGCCGCCGCCCGCGCGAGGTGTCCAGGAAGTACCAGCCGCAGCGATCACAACTGCGGACCGGGCGCACCGGCGGGCTCAGGGCCAGGCCGACCGCTCGCAGGGCGATCGCCGCCCCGGCGCCGGTGACGGTGCGTGGGGTGACGGTCCCGTCCGCGGCCACCACCAGGTCACGGCCCGGGCCCGCCTGAGCCGACGCCAGCAGCCCGGCCAGGGCCTCGGCCGGGAGCTCGGCACCCGACCGCTGGGCCTCCAGCACCGCCCAGAGCCGGTCCCGGAGCAGCCGCGCGGCCGCGAGCTGTCCCGCGGCGCTGCGCCGCGCCGCGCCGTCGGCCGATGCGAGCAACCCGGCGTGGACGTACCAGCCGATCAGGGCCGCGCCGCTGTCGAGCAGGTCGGCACCCACCTCGGGGAGCCGCCGGAACACCGTGTTGGCGAAGTCCAGGGCAAGGTCACCCGCGATGAAATGATCATCGGTCCAGCGGACCGCCGTCTTCACCGGAGCACCCGTGCCTCGGCCCGGCCGAGGACCTCGTCGACGAACCCGGTGAGCAGCGGCGCCACCTCGGCGGCGTGCGTCTCCAGCAGGAAGTGACCGGCATCGAACAGGTGCGCGTCCAGCACCGGCAGGGCCCGGTGGTACGCCAGCACCTCGGCGATGTCGAAGTACGGATCGTGCCGGCCCCAGAGCACCAGCCCGGGCGGCTGCCAGGTCGCGTGATAGTCCGCGATCTCGGCGAAGCGGGCGACGTGCTGCCGGTAGTCGCAGAACAGCCGGAAGTGCAGGTCGACGAAGCCGGGGCGGGACAGCCGGTCCCAGTCCAGGTGCCACGACTCGGCCGGATGAAGCTCCCGCAGCTCCGGCCGCAGACCGCTGAGATAGGTGTCCCGGGTGCCCTCGAAGTTCAGCCACTCCGGCAGCGCCGCCCGGTTCGCCTCGCTGGGGTCGGCCCAGAACCGGCGGACCGAGGCCCAGGCCGCACCGAGCCCGGCCTCGTGGGCGTTGCCGTTCTGGATCACCAGGCCGAGCACGCGGTCCGGGTGCCGCAGCGCCAGCAGATAGCCGACCGGCGTGCTGAAGTCGGTCAGGTAGAGCAGGTACCGCTCGACGCCCAGGTCCTCGAGCAAGACGTCGACCATCGTGGCCAGCCGGTCGAAGGTGAATTCCTCCCGGGGCGGCGGATCCGAGAACCCGAATCCAGGCAGATCGGGCGCCACCGTGTAGGCGTACTCCCCCAGCACCCGCAGCACCTCGCGGAACGAATACGAGGAACTGGGAGATCCGTGCAGCAGCAGTACGGCCGTCGAACTCGGCCGGCCGGCCTCGCGATAGTGCAATCTCCGTCCGTCGAATTCGCGATCGAGGTGTCTCGTTTTGGCGGTACGCATCGTTGTGCCTCCTTTTCGGCTCGGATCCCACGACGTGCCGCTCCACGTAACCGTACTAGGCGCTTTTACTGGTTACCAGACTCTGCATGAGCACTTCAGCGGTTCAGTTCCCGGCGCTGATCACGGATTGATTTCTTTTATCTCGACTTGATAACGTCCCGGAAGTCGGCTGGGGAGGCCGGCGAATCGATCGCTCGGGGGCGATGTTGTCAGGCTGTTCCCGAACGCTCGATTCCGAGGCGTGAAGGGGAGCCAAGGAATGCGAAGAATCGCAAAGATTCTGGTCTCGGGGGTGGCGAGCCTCGCACTCGCCCTGACGATCGGGATCGGATCGGCCACGACGGCCGAAGCCGCCGGCAAGTGCACCACGGCCCTGAAGTCGTACGGGCACGTGCAGAAGGGCAGCAAGGGCAAGAGCGCCAAGGCCGCCGAGTGCCTGCTGAAGTCGGCCGGCTACAAGAGAATCAAGACCAACGGCAAGTTCTCCGCCGCCGAGGTCAAGGCGGTCAAGAAGTTCCAGGGCAAGGTCAAGCTGAAGAAGACCGGCCACGTGAACCGGGCCACCTGGGTCGCTCTGCTGGCGCGCGGCTCCAAGCCGACGCTGCGGTACGGCGACGAGAGCAAGTCCGTGAAGCGTCTGCAGTCCGCGCTGACCGCCTCCGGGCGCAAGGTGCCGGCGACCGGCTACTT
Organism: Microlunatus sp. GCM10028923; assembly: GCF_042666975.1. Classification (NCBI taxonomy): domain Bacteria; kingdom Bacillati; phylum Actinomycetota; class Actinomycetes; order Propionibacteriales; family Propionibacteriaceae; genus Microlunatus; species Microlunatus sp. GCM10028923. The sequence goes on from NZ_JBHTFF010000008.1 coordinate 244,879, forward strand.
CGGCCCGATCACCCGGGACGCCGTGAAGTCGGTGCAGCGTTCGCAGGGCTGGAAGGCCTCCGGCAAGGCGACCTCCGGTGTCTGGCGGGCGCTCCAGGCCGGCGCCGCGGTGAAGATCAAGACCAGCAAGCCGAAGAAGAAAAAGAAGTCCAGCTCGTCCAGCAGTGGCTCGAAGGGCGCGGTCGCGCTCGCGTACGCGAGGAAGCAGGTCGGCGACCGCTACTCCTACGGTGGCGACGGCCCCAGCAGCTGGGACTGCTCCGGGCTGACCCAGGCTGCCTGGCGCAAGGCCGGCATCAAGCTGCCGCACTCGGCCGGCGGCCAGTTCCGCAAGGGCAAGAAGATCAAGAAGTCGGACCTGAAGAAGGGCGACCTCGTCTTCTTCTACTCCGGCATCAGCCACGTCGGCATCTACGCCGGCAACGGCAAGGTGCTGCACGCCTCCCGGCCGGGGAAGCCGGTGGGCTACATCAAGATGAGCTACATGCCGTACCAGGGAGCTCGCCGCTACTGAGCGGACTGTTCCAGCGAACAAACGACCGGCCCGGGGAATCGACTTCCCCGGGCCGGTCCGCTATCTCTGCCGATCGATCCCAGGTAATGTCGAACAAACTGCGAGGAAGGGATCGATGATGGCCCAGACAGAGGTGCTCGTCGTCGGAGCAGGACCCACCGGACTGTTACTGGCCGGCGATCTCGCCAGTCAAGGCATCGACTGCACAGTCGTCGAAGAGCGACACGAGGAATCGAATCTGACCCGGGCCTTCGCGGTCCATGCGCGGACCCTGGAGCTGCTGGACGCCCGCGATCTCGCCGATCAACTCGTCGCCACCGGGGTCGAGGTGGATCAGTTGTCGATCTTGTTCGAGTCGCTGGTGGTCGATCTCTCGACCCTGCCGAGCCGCTTCCCGTTCCTCCTCGTCACCCCGCAGTACGAGACCGAACGGCTGCTGACCCGGCGCGCGGTACGGCTCGGCGCCACCATCCGGCGCGGGTTGCGGATGACCGGCCTGCACCAGGACGCCAACAGCGTCGAGGTGGACCTGCTGGACCGCAACGGGGTCACCACCAACCATCGGGCCCGGTGGCTGATCGGCGCCGACGGCGTCCACAGCACCGTGCGCGGCGCGCTGCGGCTGCCCTTCCCCGGCAAGAACGTCGTGTCATCGGTGATCCTGGCCGACGTCTGGCTGTCCGATCCGCCGGAGCAGGAGCTCAGCTTCGACCGCGGCTCGGCGGGCTTCTTCTTCGCGGTCCCGTTCGGCGACGGCTGGTACCGGGTGATCGCCTGGAACCGGGACCATCAGCTGCCCGAGGATGCGCCGGTCGAGCTGGAGGAGCTCCGCGACGTCCTGATCCGGGTCGGTGGCACCGACTTCGGGCTCACCGAGGCGCGTTGGCTGTCCCGCTTCCACAGCGACGAACGGCAGGTGCCGCGCTACCGGGTCGGCCGGGTCTTCCTCGCCGGCGACGCCGCCCATGTCCATTCGCCGGCCGGCGGCCTCGGCATGAATGTCGGCCTGCAGGACGCCGCCAACCTCGGCTGGCGACTGGCCGCGGCGATCAAGGGCCACGCGCCGTCGCGGCAGTTGGACGGCTATCACGCGGAACGGCATCCGGTCGGGAAGGCGGCGCTGCGGTCCAGCGGCGCGCTGCTCCGGCTCGCGATCGCCGAGACGCCGTTCTGGCAACGGGCCAACTGGGTGCTCGAGACGGCCAGCCGGATGGTCCACGTGCCGGACCGGGTCGTCCAGCAGATCTCCGGGATCGGGCTGCACTATCAACGGTCGTTCGGCGCCCACCGGCTGACCGGAGCCCGCTCCCCCGACGACTCACTGACCGTCGGCGGCGCCCCGACCCGGGTGTACGCCGCCCTCCGCAACGGCCGCTTCCTGCTGATCCTGCCACCCGAGTCCAGCCACGCCCCGATGGAGGCCTGGCGCGACCGGGTCACCCTCGGCACCGGCACCGAACGGGGCATGACCGCCAGACTGATCCGCCCGGACGGCTACATCGCCTGGGCCGGCGACCGCCCGGACGCCGGCGAGGTCCGCGCCGCCCTGGCCCGCTGGTGCGGCCCCGCCAAGCGCAAGTCCGCCGCCAAACGCAACGCCCACGTCTAACCCCCTCCCCCAACCCCGCCGACCGGGCACAAAAGCAGGCGTTTCGGCGGCGTGTCGCTGCTGTAGTGACCGGTCGGTGCGACGAGATGGGCCGGAGTTCGGCGGTACGGGGCACGGACCCGGCCGCATCACGGTTGGGCGAGACTGGAGCCATGGCAGCGATCCGGGTCCGCGTCACCGGGCGGGTCCAGGGTGTCGGCTTCCGGTACGGAACCGCCGACCGGGCCCGAGCGCTCGGCCTGACCGGCTCCGCGGTGAACCTGTCCGACGGCAGCGTGGACGTCGAGGCGTACGGCGACGAACCCGCGATCCAGCGTCTGCTCGAATGGCTCCGCGGCCCGGGAGCGCCCGGCCGGGTCCGTCAGGTCGAGGTCAGCCGACCGGTCGACGACTCCGTCGCACCGCCGACCTTCTCCATCGGCTGACCCTCCCGCGACGCTCCGCGCTCGCTAGCCGAGCTGGAGGCTGCGGGTGGCGGCCACGGCGAGCTGGTCGACGTAGTCGTTCAGCCGGTCGCCGGAGTGGCCCTTGACCCAGCGGAAGCCGATGTCGCCCCGAGTCCGTACCGCATCGATCAGGGGTTCCCAGAGATCCCGGTTGGCCACCGGCTTCTTGGCCGAGTTGACCCAGCCGCGGGCGAGCCAACCGGCCCACCACCGGTCCCGGAAGCAGTTCACGACGTACGTCGAGTCGCTGACCACGACCAACGGCCCGTCGAGCGTCGTCACCGCCTCGAGCGCGGCCTGGATCTCCATCCGCTGGTTGGTCGTCATCGGCTCCGCCCCGGACGCGCACAGCGACTCGTCGACCGCCCAGGCCCAGCCGCCCGGTCCCGGGTTCCCGGAGCACGCGCCGTCGGTGAAGACCTCGCGGGCATCGGTCGGTACGGGCATGTCGGCGGGGCGCGGTCCGCGCTGGCGAGTGGGCACGGGTCAACCCTGGCACATGTCGCGGACATTCCAGGCGCACCGGGGTCCCCGCGGGGAAGTTCGGGGGAGCGCAGCGGAGGAGAACTTGTCCGTGGGGTGGACGCGGCAACGCCCGGCGGCCGGGCACGAGGCTCGGTCCGCCGGGCGGCGTCGATGCTGGAGTCTGTCCGAGGGTTACTCGCCTTCGGGCTTGATCCGGTTCGGATCGATGGCGATGCCCGGACCCATCGTGGTGGACAGCGTGATCTTGCGGATGTAGCGACCCTTGGCGCTGCTCGGCTTGAGCCGCAGCACCTCGTCCAGAGCGGCGAAGTAGTTCTGGCTCAGCTGCTCGGGCGAGAAGGACGCCTTGCCGATGATGAAGTGGAGGTTCGAGTGCCGGTCGACCCGGAACTCGATCTTGCCACCCTTGATGTCGGTGACCGCCTTGGCGACGTCGACGGTGACCGTGCCGGTCTTCGGGTTCGGCATCAGGCCGCGCGGGCCGAGCACCCGGCCGAGCCGGCCGATCTTGCCCATCATGTCCGGCGTGGCGACGACGGCGTCGAAGTCCAGGTAGCCACCCTGCACCTTCTCGACCAGGTCGTCGGAGCCGACCTCGTCGGCGCCGGCGGCCAGTGCGGCCTCGGCCTTGTCCCCGGTGGCGAAGACGAGGACCCGTGCCGTCTTGCCCGTACCGTTGGGGAGGTTGACCGTGCCGCGGACCATCTGGTCCGCCTTGCGCGGATCGACGCCGAGCCGCATCGCGACGTCGACGGTCTCGTCGAACTTGACCGTCGTGGTCGCCTTGGCGAGCTTGATCGCGTCGTCCGGACCGTAGAGCTTGTCCTTGTCGATGGCCTTCGCCGAGCCGGCGTAGGCCTTGCTGCGCTTCATTCTGCTGGTTTCCTTCGATTCGTGATCATGATTGATCGACCAGTTCTGGTACGGACCGCGCAGGCCCTCCCAGACAATCTCTGACTGAGGGTCAGCCCTCGACCGTGACACCCATCGAACGGGCGGTGCCCTCGACGATCTTGGCCGCAGCCTCGACGTCGTTGGCGTTCAGGTCGGGCAGCTTGGTGGTGGCGATCTCGCGCACCTGAGCGGCCGTGATCTTGCCGACCTTCTCCTTGTGCGGGACGCCGGATCCCTTCTGGACGCCCGCAGCCTTCTTGATCAACTCCGCCGCCGGCGGGGTCTTCGTGATGAAGCTGAAGGTGCGGTCTTCGTAGATGGTGATCTCGGCCGGGATCACGTTGCCACGCATGGACTCCGTCGCGGCGTTGTACGCCTTGCAGAACTCCATGATGTTGATGCCGTGCGGGCCCAGCGCGGTGCCGACCGGCGGCGCCGGGGTGGCCGAACCGGCCTGCAGTGCGACCTTGACCAGCGCCGCGACTTTCTTCTTAGGAGGCATGACTTCTCGGGTCCTTCGTTGTACGTGCTTACGGTCCGGGCGGGCTTGCCCGGGGCTTCTGGGCTCAGACCTTCTGGATCTGAGCGAAGGTCAGGTCGACCGGCGTCTCCCGGCCGAGAATCTCGACCAGGGCCTTCAGCCGCTGGCTGTTGGCGTTGATCTCGGTGATCGTCGCGTGCACTCCCGCGAACGGGCCGTCGACCACCATGACCGAGTCGCCGACCTCGAAATCGGCCACCTCGACCTTCTTCTTCTTGCGGGCCGGCCCTTCCTTGGTCGCCGTGGCCGCTGCCACCACGGACGGGGCGAGCATCTTCTCCACCTCGTCCAGGCTGAGCGGAACCGGCTGGTTGGAGTGGCCGACGAAGCCGGTCACCGACGGCGTGTGCCGGACGGTCGACCAGGACTCGTCGGTCAGGTCCATCCGGACCAGGACGTAGCCGGGGAGAACGGTCCGCTTGACCTGCTTGCGCTGGCCGTTGCGGATCTCGGTCACCTCTTCGGTGGGTACGACCACCTCGAAGATGAAGTCCTCCATGTTGAGCGACGACACCCGGTTCTCGAGGTTCTGCAGCACCCGGTTCTCCATCCCGGAGTAGGTGTGCACCACGTACCAGTCGCCGATCTTGGACCGCAGTTCGGAACGGAAGGACTCCAGGGCGACGGACTCGGCGTCCGGGCCGCCTTCCTCGTCCTCGTCCTCTTCTTCTTCGGCTTCCTCTTCCTCGGTGTCACCGAAGTCGAGGTTCAGGCCGGCCTCGTCCTCGGCCGGAGCGCTGTCGTCGCCGCCGAAGTCGAGGTTGATCCCGACCTCGTCCTCCTCCTCGGAACGGCCGAAGTCCTCGCCGCCGAGGTCGATGGCGATGTCGTCGTTGTTCGGGGCCTGGTCGGTCTCCAGCGCGAGGCCGTAGTCCTCGTCGTTGTCCTGGCTGGGCTGCGCCGCATCGTCGGAGGGTCCGGACGCGTCGCTCTCCAGCGGCTCCGCGCCGGGCAGCGAGCCGGTCGGCTCGTCGTCCTCGGCGGAACGCGGCGCTGAAAAGTTCTCTGACACGTCGTTATCTCCGTTTTTGTCGTGGGGTTGTGTGCGTCGTAGGCCGGTCAGCTGAAGATCCGGAAGATCACCCAACCGAAGCCGAGGTCCAGCAGGCTGACGATGCCGATGATGATCAAGACGAACACCAACACGACGATGAAGTAGTTCAACAACTGCGGACCGGTGGGATAGACCACCTTCCGCAGCTCGGCGACCGACTCCTTGATCAGGGTGATCGGACCGGTGCGCCGCGGACGGTTGTCGCCCTTGTTCTGCTTCGGCGTCGCCTCGGTCTTCTTCTGCCGACCCTTGGACTCGCTGGACGCCGCACTCTCGGCCCGGCCGGCCTCGCTCTGCGTCTTACTGGAAGCGCCGACCGACACCAGTTCCTTCTCCTGGTCGGCATCGCCCGAGTCGTCGTCACCCGTCTCCGGATCGGAGTCGTCGGCCGAATCCTCAGCCTCAGCCGCCAACTCCTCGTCGGTGGGCTCCTCGGTCCGCTCGGACTCGGTGCCCGCCTGCGCTTCTTCCTCCGACTGACGCTCTGGGTCGCCGGCGGAAAGGTCCGGCTCGTCCGCCGGGCCCTTGTCCTTGTCGTCCGCCACGCTTTCCTCCGTCAGCTACTGATCGTTCCGCAGGGCAAGAGGGACTCGAACCCACAACCTTCGGTTTTGGAGACCGATGCTCTGCCAATTGAGCTATTGCCCTTCGGGGACCTCTCCGCTGCCTCGACACCGTCCGCCTGGCGTGACGGGCGTGCCGAACCAATGGCGATGCCACCAAGTGCAGGAGTATAGCCGCGCGATGCGACCGGAGTCGAACCGGCGGCCACCCCTCCCGGCTAGCCGGCCAACCGCTGCTCGGCGGCGGCCAGCAGGACGCAGGTCGCCAGACCGTCGATCGCCTGCTCCACGTCGTCCAGGGTCGGGAACGTCGGCGCGATCCGGATGTTGCGGTCCCGCGGATCCTTCCCGTACGGGAACGCGGAGCCGGCCCCGGTCATCACGATGCCGGCCTCCTTGGCCAGCTGCACCACCCGGGTCGCGGTGCCGTCGACCACGTCCAGGCTGATGAAGTAGCCGCCCTGCGGCTCGGTCCAGGTGGCCACGCCGTGTCCGTCCAGCCGGTCGTGCAGGATCTGCTCGGCCCGCTGGAACTTCGGCGCGATGATCGCCCGGTGCTTCGCCATCAGGTCCCGGACGCCGGCGGCGCTGCCGAGGTAGCGGGCGTGGGCCAGCTGGTTGATCTTGTTCGGGCCGATCGTGCGCTTGCCCAGCAGGCCCAGGTACCAGGCGATGTTGGCCGGCGACGACGCGAAGAAGGAGACCCCGGCGCCGGCGAAGGTGATCTTGGACGTGGAGGCGAAGATCAGCACCCGGTCCGGGTTGCCGGCCTCGGCGGCCAGGCCGAGCACGTCGAGCACCGGCACGTCGGTCTCGGTCAGGTGATGGAAGGCGTACGCGTTGTCCCAGAAGATCCGGAAGTCCGGGGCGGCCGTCTCCATCGAGACCAGCGCCCGGGTGACCTCCTCGGAGTAGATCGAACCGCTCGGGTTGGCGTAGGTCGGAACGGCCCAGATCCCCCGTACCGAAGGATCCTTGGCCAGCTCACGTACTTGATCAAGATCGGGTCCGTGCTCGCCGAGCTCGACGTTGATCATCTCGATGCCGTACTGCTCGCAGATCGAGAAGTGCCGGTCGTAGCCGGGCACCGGGCAGATGAACTTGATCTTCTCGCCGGCCCACGGCCCGGCCGACTCCGGGAAGCCCTTGAGCAGCGCGAAGGCGATCGTGTCGTGCATGATCGCCAGGCTGGCGTTGTCGCCGGCGATCAGCTGCTCGACCGGGACGCCGAGCAGTTCGGCGAAGATCGCGCGCAGCTCGGCGACGCCCTCGATCCCGCCGTAGTTGCGGCAGTCGACGCCCGCCGCGTCGCGGTAGTCCTCGCCCGGCAGCGTCAGCAACGCGTTGGACAGGTCGAGCTGCTCGGCCGACGGCTTACCGCGGGTGAGGTCGAGCTTGAGCCCGCGCGCCTTCAGTTCCGCATAGGCCGCCTGCTGTTCGGTGTGCAGCCGGGTGATGGCGTCGTGATCGAGCTCGGTAAGGGTCATGGCCGCGGTTCCATCTCATGGTTTCGTTGGGGGTGTAGATGCGTGCGCGATTCTATCGGCTCGGCACCACCCGTTTTGCGGCCCTGGCGCGGCCCGGCGCGACCCCCCGCACCAGGCCGCGCCGACCGACCGACGCGCTCCTCCCGAAGGAAGAAGTGCCACCGAAACACCGAGTCGTACTCATCACCCGGCCGGCACCCGCTCTCTACAGCGAGTAAGGGAAGGCTAACCTCGTTCACGGTTGCCGGTCAAGCCCGTCGGACGCCGGATGGATTGTCAGTGCCCTTTCGTACGGTGGCGCGATGGACTCAAGGTTGAGTGGACAGGTCGCGCTGGTCACCGGGGCCACCCGCGGAGCCGGCCGCGGCATCGCCGTCGAACTGGGCGCAGCGGGCGCCACCGTCTACTGCACCGGCAGGTCGAGCCGGGGCAAGCCGTCGCCGATGGGCCGGCCGGAGACGATCGAGGAGACCGCCGAGCTGGTCACCGCGGCCGGTGGCACCGGCATCGCGGTGCGGGTCGACCACAACCGGATCGAGGAGGTCGCGGGACTGTTCGACCGGATCGATCGGGAGCAGGACGGCCGGCTGGACGTGCTGGTGAACGACATCTGGGGCGGCGACCCGCTGCTCGGGCCGTTCGGCAGCCCGTTCTGGGAGCAGGACCTGCCGACCGGGCTGGAGATCCTGCACAACGCGGTGGACACCCACATCATCGCCAGCTGGCACGCGGCGCCGCGGATGATCACCCGTGGCGGCGGACTGATCGTCGAGATCACCGACGGACAGCCCGATCTCTACCATGATCATCTCTTCTACGACCTGCCGAAGAAGACGGCGATGCGACTGGCACTGGGGTATGCGGAGGAGCTCGGGCCGCACGGCGTCACCGGGGTCGCGATCTCGCCGGGCTGGCTGCGGTCGGAGGCGATGCTGGACCGGCACGGTGTCACCGAGGACAACTGGCAGGACTGGTACTGGGACGACCCGGAGCACCGGCCGGCGAACTGGCTCGCGTCACAGACACCCAGATACACCGGCCGTGCCGTCGCCGCCCTGGCCGCGGACCCCGACCCGTCCCGCTGGAACGGTCGCGCCGTGAAGACCGAGGACCTGGCCGGCGCGTACGGCTTCACCGACCTGAACGGAACCCAGCCCGGCCACGGACGCCTTGCCTGGGATCTCCTCAGCGACCGCCGACCGACCCGGGAGGACTATGCCCTCTGAGTCGGTGCTGGCCGGCTAGCGTCGCCGCTCGACGACCGCCGCGCTGTGCCGGCCGAGCCGTAGCGTGTCATCGCCCGGTACCGCGTCGCCGACCGTGAGCAGCGGTTCGCCGACCGGCCCGGTGGCCACGTCCGCCTCGCGATCGGAGAAGTTGATCACGATCAGCAGCCGGTCCCGTCGGAGCTGCAGGGTGCCGTGCTCGTCGTCGGCCTCGGCCAGCACCCGGTCCAGCCGCGGATCGGTGAACTCGGGACGGCTCCGGCGGAGCATGATCAACTCCCGGTAGCGGTTGAGCAGGGTGGCCTGCTCCGGCTGGTTCTGCTCCGACCAGTCGAGCTTGGACCGGTGGAAGGTCTCCGGGTCCTGCGGGTCGGGGACCAGGGCGACATCCCAGGCCATGGCGGCGAACTCGGCGATCCGGCCCTTCGCGACCGCCTCGGCGAGTTCGGGCTCGGGGTGACTGGTGAAGTACTGCCACGGAGTCCGGGCGCCCCATTCCTCGCCCATGAAGATCATCGGGGTGAAGGGCCCGAGCAGCGTGACCAGCGCCATCAGCTCCAGCTGCCGCTGGTCGAGCCGGCCGGACAGCCGGGCGCCGTCGGCCCGGTTGCCGATCTGATCATGGTTGTCCGAGCAGACCACCAGCCGCCAGGCCGGGGTCCGGTGCACGTCGAACGGCCGGCCGTGCCCGCGACCGCGGAACGACGACGGCGTCCCGTCGTGGAAGAAGCCGGCCGTGAACACCTTGGCCAGGGCGCTCGGCGAACCGAAGTCGGCGTAGTAGCCGGAGGTGTCCCCGGTCAGGTTCACGTACAGGGCGTGGTGGAAGTCGTCGCTCCACTGGCCGTCCAGGCCGAAGCCGCCGGCCTCGCGCGCGGTGATCAACCGGGGATCATTGAGATCAGACTCGGCGATCAGGCTGAGCGGCCGGCCGAGGTAGGCGCTCAGGGCATCCACCTCGATCGCCAGCTCCTGCAGCAGATGGGTCGCCCGGGTGTCCCGGAGCGCGTGCACGGCATCCAGCCGCAGCCCGTCCACGTGGTAGTCGCGCAGCCACATCAGGGCGTTGTCGATGATGTACCGGCGCACCTCGTCGGAGCCCGGCCCGTCCAGGTTGACCGACTCGCCCCAGCTGTTGGCCCGGCCCTGATCGAGGTAGGGGCCGTACCGCGGCAGGTAGTTCCCGCTCGGGCCGAGATGGTTGTACACGACGTCCTGGATCACGCCGAGGCCGCGCCGGTGGCAGGCGTCGACGAACCGTTGGTACGCCTCCGGGCCGCCGTAGTCCTCCTGCACGGTGAACCAGGCGACCCCGTCGTAGCCCCAGTTGTGGGTGCCGTTGAAGCCGTTCACCGGCATCAGCTCGACCAGGTCGATGCCGAGCTCGACCAGGTGATCGAGCCGCTCGATCGCGGCGTCCAGCGTGCCGGCCGCGGTGAAGGTGCCGACATGCAGTTCGTAGACGATGCCGCCGGCCAGCTGTCGGCCGGTCCAGGCCTGGTCCGCCCAGGGGTAGCGGCTCGGGTCGAAGCCCCGGGACGCCTGGTGCACGCCGTCTGGTTGCCGGCGCGACCGCGGGTCGGGCAGCGCGGTGTCCTCGTCGTCCAGCCGGAAGCCGTAGTCGTCGTCGTGGCCGACCGTGATCCCGGCCGGCGGCACCCACCAGCCGCCCGGGCCGGGCTCCATCGGGTGCTCGGCGTCGTTCAGGACCAGGCGGACCCGGTTCGGGTGCGGTGCCCAGACCGCTCCGGTCGGCGGAGTCGCCGACGCAGCCGTCACCGGAGCCGGGACCACTCCCGGCGCGACCGCGGGACTCACAGGGTGCATCCGACCAGCACCGGCTCGGGCACCAGCTCGATCCCGTACGTCGAGCGGACGCCGGCCCGCACCTCCCGGGCCAACTCGATCAGGTCCGCCGCGGTGGCGCCGCCGCGGTTGGTCAGCGCCAGCACATGCTTGGTGGACAGCGTGGCCGGCGGCCGGCCGTACCCCTTGCCGAAGCCGGCATGATCGATCAGCCAGGCGGCGCTGGTCTTGATCTTGTCGTCCGGCGCCGGGAACCGGGGCGCGTCGCCCGGCAGCAGGTCCGCCTGCTCGGCGGTCAGCACCGGGTTGGTGAAGAAGGACCCGGCGCTCCAGCTGTCATGATCATCGGGGTCCAGCACCATCCCCTTGCCGGCCCGGAGCCCGAGCACCGCCTCCCGGACCGCCGCCGCCGGCACCCGGTCCCCCGGCGCCACGTCCAGGGTCCGGGCCAGCTCGGCGTAGCGGATCGGGGCCGACAGGGAACCCTGCGGCAGTTGGAAGGTCACGGCCAGCACCAGGTAGCGCCCGGGCTCGGCCTTGAACCGCGAGTGCCGGTAGCCGAAGCCGCAGTCGGCGGCGGCGAACCGGGCCCGCTGTCCGGTGCTCCGGTCGATCGTCTCGACGCTGGCGATCACCTGGCTGACCTCGGCGCCGTAGGCACCGACGTTCTGGATCGGGGTGGCGCCGACCAGGCCCGGAATCCCGGCCAGGGCCTCGATGCCGGACCATTCCCGCTCGACGGCGGTGGCCACGAACGAATCCCAGTTCTCGCCGGCGGCGACCCGGACCACGGCGCCGCCGCAGCCGGCGTCGTCGACCACGACGCCGCGGGTGGCGATCTTGATCACCGTGCCGTCGAAGTCGTCATCGCCGATCAGCAGGTTGGAGCCGCCGCCGAGCACCAGGACCTCGGTGCCGGCCCGGTCCAGCCGGGTGATCGTCTCGACCAGCTCGGCCTCGCTGGTGGCCACGACGAGATCACGGGCCCGGCCGCCGACCCGGAACGTGGTGTGGTCGGCCAGGGAGGTGCTCACCGCATCGGCGGCCGTCAGATCAACGCCCAAGATCAACTTCCACCTTCGCTGCTCCGAGCACCTTGACGCCGTCGCAGACCGCGTCCAGCTGGATCGTCACCCGATCACCGTCGACGCCGGTGACCCGGCCGGAAACGATCATGGTCGCGCCGTCCGCGTCGTCCGGGACCACGATCGGGTTCGTGAACCGTACCCGGTAGTTGTCGATCTTGGCCGGGTCGCCGGCCCAGTCGGTGACCAGGCGCAGCGCGGCGCCCATCGTGAGCAGCCCGTGCGCGACCACGCCGGGCAGACCGATCGCGGTCGCGGACCGCTCGGAGAAGTGGATCGGGTTGAAGTCCGTGGACGCGCCGGCGTAGCGGACCAGGGTCTCCCGGGTGAACCGTACGGTCAGCGGTTCCAACTCGGTGCCGACCTCGACCGGAGTGATCATGCGGCCACCTTGTTGTGGACGAACACCGCGGTGCCGGTGCAGATGTGTTCACCCTCGACGGTCTCCACCCGGGCCGACGCCGTGATGAAGTCGGCCGTGTCCCGATTCCGTACCTGGTCGAGGGTCAGCGCCACGGTCACCTGGTCACCGGGCCGGAGCGGCCGCTGATAGCTGAACCGCTGCTCGGCGTGCACGATCCGGTGCAGCGCGATGCCGAGATCGGGATCGTCGAACATGGCCTGCCAGGCCGGCTGTACGACGACCGTGACGAAGGTCGGCGGTGCGATCGGGTCCGGTCCGGCATAGGCGGGATGAGCGTCTCCGAGCGCCGCGGCGAACTCGCCGATCTTGGCCGCGGACACCTCGTACGGCGCGGTCGGCGGATAGGTCCGGCCGGCGTGGTCGCTGGAGATGGGCACGCGCCACACGCTAACCGATCCTGGCTGGCGGGAGCGAAGCCGACCGCGCGATCATCGGGACTGGTGAATCGACCATAATGTGTCAGATGAGCATCGAGTCGGCGGCGGGCCCGGGCAACGCAGCGGCGGGCAGTGCGGCTGCGGAGCCGCCCAGAGCCTCCCAGACCGACGTCGTCCTGAACGGCATCAAGCAGATGATCACCACCGGCGAGCTGACGGCCGGTTCGCGGCTGCCGGTCGAGAAGGACCTCGCCGCCCACCTCGGGGTCTCCCGCGGATCGCTGCGGGAGGGCGTCCGCGCCCTGTGCATCATGGGCGTCCTGGAGACCAGGCAGGGTGACGGCACCTACGTGACCTCGCTCGACTCGTCCCTGCTGCTGGCGCCGATGAGCTTCATGGTCGACCTGCAGACGCCCGAACACCGGGCCGACGCCCATGCCGTACGGCGGATCCTGGAGACCGAGTCGGCGGGCCGGGCGGCGATCCGGATCGACGAGGCTGCGCTGGCCGAGGCCCGGTCGATCCTGGACGCGGTCGAGCCGCTGGTCGTCGGGTCCGGTGATCACCACGAGGCGTTCGTCGAGGCCGACATCCGGTTCCACAGCGTGATCGCGCGCAGTTCGGGCAATTCGACGCTGGCCGCCCTGATCGAGGCGCTGGCCAGCCGGACCGCCCGGGCGCGGGTCTGGATGGGCCTGCACAGCGAGGGGCAGATCAGCCGGGCGCACCGGGAGCACCGGGCGATCTGGCAGGCGCTCGAGCACCACGACCCGGACCGGGCCCGGCTGCAGATGGGCTATCACCTGCTCACCGTCGAGGACTTCGTCCACAGCCACCCGACCGCACCCGTCGACTGACCGCGCCCGTCGACCAACAGGGGACGTCATGATCGCCTGGCTGACCGCCTTCCTCGACGGTCCGGCCGAGACCTTCGGCGAGGTCGTCCGGTTCTGGCAGCGGGTCACCGGGTCCGGGTTGTCGGCCTACCGCGGCGATCGCGGGCAGTTCGCCACCCTGGTGCCGCCGGACGGCGACTCCTATCTGCGGGTCCAGCTGACCGAGACCACCGAGCCGGCCAACCACCTCGATCTGCACGTCGCCGACATCGGCCGGGCCGGCGACCGGGCGGTGGAACTCGGGGCGACGATCAGCTTCCGCGAGCCGGGCCTGACCGTCGCGACCTCGCCGGGCGGGTTCCCGTTCTGCCTGGTCACCCATCACGGCGAGCGGTTCCGGTCGCTGCCGTACGGGCGGCCGGGGTCGCTGGTCGACCAGCTGTGTCTCGACATCCCGGCCGAGCGGTACGACACCGAGGCCGCATTCTGGTCGGAGCTGACCGGCTGGGCCCACCGACCGGGGTCGAGGCCGGAGTTCGGCTACCTGGCCCGACCGGAGGAACTGCCGCTGCGGATCCTGCTGCAACGCACCGGCGACCCGGCCGACAGCCCGGTCCGGGCACATCTCGATCTGGCCTGTGCCGACCGCGAGGCGGAGGCGACCCGGCATCAGCAGCTCGGAGCCAGTCGGCTGGCCGACGGCCCGCACTGGATCACGCTGGCCGATCCGGCCGGCCGTCGCTACTGCGTCACGGCCCGCAATCCGCTGACCGGACGGCTGGCCCGCCGGGCCTAGGGCGTCAGCGCGCGGCCCAATAACGGGCGTGGACCACCGGCGCCAGCCGGGTGCCGAGCGGCGGCAGGATCCGGACGTCGTGGTCGGCCGCGGCGGTCTCGAGCTGGTTCAGCAACAGGCCCGGTGACACGAACAGGGGCAGCACGGTGAGCCGCTCGACCCGGCCCAGCTGCTCGTCGGCGCGCGGGTCACAGGTGGCGAAGGCGGCGAAGTCCCAGCTGGCCCGATGGCCGCCGAGCCGGGAGGCGAGGGCCATCACGGCGGCGTTGGCGTCGGGGTCCGACGAGCCGACGGCGTAGAGCAGCACGACCGATTCGGCATCGACCTCGGCATCGGTCAGGGCATCGACCAGGATGGCTTCGATGTCGCCGCCGGTGCCGAGGATGTCGGCGGTGACGAGCTCGAGCCCGGTGTCCTGCGCGGCCTTGCGTACGGTCTCGGGCAGGTCGACCCGGGCATGGAAGGCCTGGGTGAACAGCAGCGGCAGGACGACGGCGCGCCGATGACCGGCGGCCGCGAGGGCAGCAGTGACCGTACCCAGGTCGGGCTCGGTGAGATCAAGAAAGGCGGTGCTGATGTCGATCCGCTCGGGACCGGCCTCAGCGGCGACCGCGGCCGCCAGCTGATCCAACGCCGCGGACACACCGGGATGCCGGCTGCCGTGGGCAACCAGGATCAGCGGGACCGACGGAATGGGTGAACTCAGCGGGTCTCGCGGTGCGGCTGATGCGTCCGGCAGCGCGGGCAAAACTTCTTCAGCTCGAGCCGGTCCGGATCGTTCCGCTTGTTCTTCTTGGTCAGGTAGTTGCGCTCTTTGCACTCGGTGCAGGCGAGCGTGATCTTCGGCCGCACGTCGGAGCTCTTGGCCATGACATCCTCACTTTCGCCTGGTGCAGGCGCTTGCGTACTTACCAGTGGACCTTTGGGTAGCGGGGGCGGGATTCGAACCCGCGACCTCACGATTATGAGTCGTGCGCTCTCACCAACTGAGCTACCCCGCCACGGTGCTCACCCCACCACCGTACGGCAGCGAGATGACTCCCGAGCCCCCATGCGGAATCGAACCGCAGACCTTCTCCTTACCATGGAGACGCTCTGCCTACTGAGCTATAGGGGCAGGTCCTGCAACGGCGCCGATCACCCGGCGCCGACGCACAAAGATACACACCCACCGGCGTTCAGCGCGAATCCGATCCGACCGTCGCGGATTCAGGCCCGATACGCGCGCAGGAAGGCGTACACCCCGGCCTGGACCGAGGCCCGGACCACCCGATCGTCGCCGCGATCGGTGCCGAGCCGGGTGAGCTCCGGCATCTCGGCTCCGATCAGGGCGAAGAACTGTTTGGCCGCGAGCTGCGGGTCGTCGAGTTCGAGGTGCCCGGCGTTGGCCAGCATGGCCAGCCGGCCGGCCAGCGCCTCGATCATCGGCTCCGCGCCGCGGGACCGGACGATCGCGAACACCTCCGGATCCCGGTTGATCTCGGCGTACAGCTGGCGCTGCAGCGAGCTGGCACAGGTGCTGCGCTGGCATTCGACCAGCTGCTCCGCGACCTCGTGCAGGCTCTCCTCCCAGCCCGTCCCGACGTCGAGGGCGATCGCCGCCGCATAGGACTGCTCGTTGATCTGCCGCGCGCTCTCCGCCAGCGACTCCCGGAACAGCTGCTCCTTGTTGCCGAAGTGGCTGTACACGGTCGGCTTGGAGACGCCGGCCCGGGACGCGATCGCGTCGATGCTGGCCCGCGCGTAGCCCTCGTCCGCGAACAGCTCGGCGGCAGCGTCGAGGATCGCCTGTCGCTTGCCCAGGCCGCGCGTCGTCTGTGTCGGAGCCGCCGTTGCCATGACCTCACTGTACCGCATCGCGTGATTGACGTTACTACTCGGTTTAGTTTAGTTTCCTTGCCATGACAGTAGATTCCGTACGGGAGGCGCCGACCCGCCTCGACCGCACGACGACGCTGATCGTGGTCGCCCTCGCGGCCGCCGCCCTGATGGCCGTCCTCGACGGAACCGCCGTCGCCGCTTCGCTGACCACGCTCGGCACGACCTTCGACGCCGGTGTGGACACCGTCATCTGGGTCACCGTCGGCTACCTGATCAGCGCCGGCCTGGCCCAGCCGTTGGCCGGCTGGGCGGCCGACCGGTACGGCGGTCGCACGGTGTTCCTGATCGGGTTGGCCGGGTTCGTCGCCGGCTCGATCCTGGCCGGGTTCGCCTGGTCGATCGGTGCCCTGATCGCGTTCCGGGTGCTGCAGGGATTCGGTGGCGGGTTGCTGGAGCCGTCCGCACTGACGCTCACCGCCCGGAACGCACCGGCACCGCTGGTCGGCCGCGTGATGGGCACCTTGTCCATGATCATCAACGTCGCACCGATCCTCGGCCCGCTGTTCGGCTCCGCCCTGGACGCCGACCCGTGGTGGCGGATGATCTTCCTGATCAATGTGCCGCTCGGTCTGATCGTCTTCCTCGCGACCGTACGGCTGCTGCCGCGCGACCGCCCGGTCGAGAGCTCCCGCGGACCGATCGACCTGGTCGGGCTGATCTTGCTCCCGCTCGGCTTCGTCGCCCTGCTGCTCGCCCTGAACCGGGCCGGCGCCGGCACTCCGGCCTGGATCTCGGTCACGCTGGCCGCGGTCGGGGTGCTGCTGCTGGCCGGCTACGTCCGGCACTCCCGGACCACGGCCCGGACGCCAGTGCTCGACCTGCGACTGCTGCGGCACCGCGGCTTCGTCGGCAGCCTGATCGTGATGGCGACCGTCGGGTTCACCATGTTCTCCCAGGTGATCGGACTGCCCTTGTACGCGGAGCAATTGCACGGATTGCAGGGCATCGCCCGCGGGCTGTTCGTCTGCGCGCTCGGGATCGGGCTGATCGTCTCGATGTCCAACGGCGGCCGGATCAGCGACCGGACAGGGCCGCGGGTGCTGGCCCGGACCGGCGCAGCGGTGACCGTGGCCGGACTGGCCGCCTTCGCGATGATCAACGCGTTCGCTCCGGTGCCGGTGCTGCTCGGCCTCATGATCATCATCGGGCTGTCGTTCGGCTTCGTCGCGGCTCCGTCGTTCGCCAGCGTGTTCCGGGTGGTGCCGGCGGAGTCCACCGCCCAGGCGACCGCGACCCTGTTCATCGTGGTCCAGCTCGCCGCCTCGGTCGGCGTCACGGTGGTCGGCGTGATCACCGAGCTCGGCCCGATCGGCTATTCGCTGATCTACGCCCTGCTCGCCGCCGCCCAGCTGATCGCCCTGGTGGCGACCCGACTATTACCCGGGCGGCCCACCGGCTGATCATGACAGCATGACGGGTATGGACGAGTTCACCCTGACCAACCAGGCGTTCTGGGACGAGGTCGCGCCGCACCACGCCACGTCGGAGTTCTACGCGGTGGAACGCTTCGTGGCGCATCCGGACCGACTGGCCGAGCCGGAGCGCGGTGAGCTCGGCGAGGTCTCCGGACGCTCGCTCTGCCACCTGCAGTGTCACATCGGCCTGGACTCGCTGGCGCTGGCGTACCGCGGCGCCGAGGTGACCGGGGTCGACCTGTCCGAGGAGTCGCTCAAGATCGCCCGCGAACTCTCGGCCAGGACGGGGATCCCGGCCACCTTCGTCCAGTCCGACGTCCTCACCGCCGCCGAGACGCTGGGCTCCCGCTACGACATCGTGTTCACCACCCGCGGAGTCCTGATGTGGGTCAGCGATCTCGCGGCCTGGGCCCGGACCTGCGCCCGGCTGCTCCAACCGGGCGGGGTCTTCTACCTGCTCGACGTACATCCGCTGGCCATGGTGCTGGAGGAACACGATCCCGGCTTCCGCTTGACCGGAAGCTACTTCGGCGGTGCGCCGAACGTGGTCGAGGCCGACGCGTCGTACGCGGTCCGCGACGTGGGCCTGACGCACCGGAAGACCCACGAATGGGTCCATCCGGTCGGCGCCGTGGTGAGCGCGCTGGCCGAGGCCGGCATCATGATCGACTTCCTGCACGAACACCCGGCCGATGATCAGGTGCCGGGAGCGCTCGGCCTGCCGGCGCTCTATTCGATCCGCGGGCGGCTCGCCGGGTCTTGATCACGCTCGTGCCCGATCATGGTGGTGGCCATGATCCTCGGCACGGCGCCACGGTTCGGCGCGATGCAGTGGAAGGTGTCGCAGTGCACCAGGTACGCGTCGCCGGCGGCACCGGTCAGTTCGACGACGCGAAGGTCGACGTCACCGACGGTGCCGCCGTCGATCATGAACCGGCGGATCCGGTCCGGTGCCGGCTCGTCGAGGGCGGGCCGCCACAGTTCGCGCAACCAGCGGTCCCGGCCGAGCCGGTCCCGGAGCCGCCGCGGGTGCGGACCGTCCTCGGAGTCCCGGATCAGCGGACCCACCAGGCGGTGCGATCCGGTCAGCACCAACGTGCCGCCACCGCGCGGTGCCAGGTCGTCCAAGATCACGAACAGTTGCACGGCGCGCGGGTCCGGGGTTCCGGTGAGCGGCGTGAAGTCGTTGTGCCACACCTCCTGTGGCACCGTCCAGGGATCAGCCGAGGGCCCGGGGAAGGTGATCAGCAGGCGGCCCCAACGACGCGGTGGCGTCCACCGGCCGGCGCCGAGCAGGCCGTCGAAGGCGGCTCGGATCGCCGGGCTGCCGAGCTCGCGGAATTCCGGCCGACCGGTGACGGGCCGGAGTCCGGTCGGCCTGGTGACCGACCAGGTCTCCGGTCGGTCCGGTTGCATTCCGTGCTCCCGGCCGAGGTGTTCCCAGATCCGGTCCACCATCGCCCGGGTCGCCGGTCGCTCGATCGCCCCGGGCAGCCGGAGCAGGCCGGTCCGCCGGAACTCGTCACGTTGATCGCCGGTGATCATGCGGTCCCTCCTGTATGCGGTCTCCCTACCCGGAAAACACGAACGCACCCGGAGCCTGGGCCGCCGGACGGGCGTGCTGAAACCCGTCCGGGGCTCCTGGCTCCGGGTGCGTCCAAGACTGCGGCGCTGCCCGGGGCAGGTCTGTCCCCACGAGCGTAACTCCGGGCGAACCCGTTGCGCCAAAGGTTTTCGCCATGATCATCGAGGCGGGCTACCCTGACCGCGTGGAGGCACTTCCCGACCCGATGACGCTGGCCAGGTTCAGCCTGGCGCAGCAGCACCCGATCACGTCCGGCTGGGCCGACGATCAGGTACGGCTCGCCGGCCTCGCCGTCGAGCACGAGGACGATCTCATGCTCGCCACGGACCTGGAGGTCGCAACACTCCGCCGGGACCGGTTCGCCCCGGACCGCCCGATCGAGGTGATGTTGAACCGCTGGCTGCCGGCGACGCCCGACCTGATGGTGATGCTGAGCATGCGTTACGAGGGTGGCGACCCCCGGCTCCCATTCGTCGACGCCTCGGCGCTCAGCCGTGCGGTCACCGTCGATGATCTTGATCCGCTGACGAAGGCGGCGCGGCAGACCTTTGGGGATCTGAACCCGCTCTACCTCAGGATCTGGAGCGCCGAGGACCATGATCATTTCCCGGGCGCCGCGGGCGACAAGCGGTTCCTGGCGGCACCGCTTCGCCGGCTTCGCGATGCTGACGTACCGGACGGACTGCGGCTGCAGCCGGCGACCGCGCTGGACCACTACGCCGAGGCCGAGGCGGCCTATGCGGCCGTGGACGCCCGGTTCCCGCACCACCCGCGGCAGGCCAGGATCGCCGACCGGGACCGGCTGCAGGCGTTGATCAAGGCCGGACTCCTGTTCGACGTGGTCGCCGACGACGCCTGGATCGGCTACGTCGGCGTCGCAGCAGAGGGAAAGCTCGGTTTACCCGGCTACACCGTGCAGGAAATCGTCCTGAACGAAGCCGCCCGCGGCCGGCGCCGCGGCGGTGCGCTGAGCACCCTCCTGGCCCGGACGCTGCCCGGCGACGACCAGGTGCTGATCGGCACCATCCACGCCGACAACGTCGGCTCCCGGCGGGGTGCGCTGGCCGCCGGAAGAATCGACATCGGCGGCTGGTTCGACGTACCGCTCAGGTGAAGCGGGGCTGCACCACTCCGTCCATGGTCGCCGCGATCAGGCCCGGCACCGCGGACCGCTCCAGCCGGCCCGCCGAGACGTCGGCGGCGGCGCCCTTCATCAGGTAGTGCACGACGTTGGCCAGCCAGGACGCCGGAAGATCCTTCCGGAACACCCCCTCGGACTGACCGCGCTTGATCAACTCGATCAGGCGGCGTTCGGGCTCGGCGTGCATCTCGTGCACGCGGCCCGGCGGCAGCAGCGCCTGCGCCGCCACCAGCACCGAGCCGGCCTGTGCGGTGAGCAGCCAGCTCGACTCGACCAGCGCCGCGAGGACATCGCGCGGGTCGGCGGTCAACTCGATCCCGCGCAGCGCCTCCTCACCCCGCTCCAGTAGCCGGGTCAGGGCCGCTTCGACCAGCACCTCGCGAGACGGGAAGTGCCCGTAGAGGGTGACCCGTCCGACGCCCGCAGCCTTGGCGATCTCGGCCATGCTCGCCTCGGGATTCGTTCCCAGACAGGAAATCGCCGCCTCGAGGATCCGCTCCACGTTCTGCTGCGCATCCGCCCGGAGCGACCTGGTCCGCTGTGCCTGGGTACTCGCCATCGGATTCTCGCCTCACTAACTTGAACACTGGTGTTCGGGTTATGCTATCGTACGTAACCTGAACACCGATGTACGACTTAAGGAGTTCCGATGACTCAACTGGCCTCCGCCCCGGCCGGATCCGGGGCGCTTCCGCATCGCTGGCGGATCCTGTGGATGGTCGGCATCGCGCAACTGATGCTGATCCTCGACGTGACCGTGGTGGCGATCGCACTTCCCCACGTGGGTACCGATCTCGGGCTGGCCCGGGAGACCCTGACCTGGGTGGTCAGCGGCTACACCCTCGCGTTCGGCGGACTGCTGCTGCTCGGCGGCCGGGCCGCCGACCTGTTCGGCGCCAAGCGGCTCGTCCTGATCGGGCTCGGCCTGTTCGCGGCCGCGTCGCTGACCGCGGGACTCGCCGTCTCCGGTCCGATGCTGCTCGCCGGCCGGGTCGGCCAGGGCGTCGCCGCGGCGATCCTGTCACCCGCCGCGCTGTCCCTGGTCGTGACGATCTTCGACGGCGAGGAACGCAACAAGGCGCTCGGCATCTGGTCGGCCCTGGGCGGCAGCGGCGCCGCGCTCGGCGTCCTGCTCGGCGGCCTGCTCACCGCCGGACCCGGCTGGCCCTGGGTCTTCTTCATCAACGTGCCGGTCGGCGTGATCCTGCTCGTCCTGCTCCGCCAGCAGCTGCCGGCGCGGCCACGGCCGGCGACCCGTGGCCGACTCGACCTGATCGGTGCCGCCCTGGTCACCGTGGCCACCGGCGCGCTGATCTTCGCACTCATCCGGGCAGGTGATCACGGCTGGGTGACGCCGACCACGATCGGCCTGATCGTCGCGTCCGCCGTGCTCTACGTGATCTTCACGGTACGGCAGCTGCGCACCCCGAGCCCGCTGATGGACATCCGGCTGCTGGTCCGCCGGCCGGTGGCGACCGGCACCCTGCTGATCATGGTCGCGACGGCCCTGATGATCATGGTCTTCTTCCTGGGCACCTTCTACCTGCAGGACTACAGCGGCTTCAACCCCCTAATCACCGGCCTGCTCTTCCTGCCGGTCGCCCTGGCCACCATGGCCAGCGCCCAGCTCACCGGCCGGCTGCTCGGCCGGGCCGGAACCCGGACCCTCGGCCTGACCGGGCTGCTGGTCGCGGCTGCCGGCATGGCCCTGCCGGCGTTCGTACCCGGCACCGTCGCGCTGGTGATCGGAGTGGCGGTCGCCGCGGCCGGCACCGGGACCCTGTTCGTGGTCGCCTCGGCGACCGCGCTGGGCCAGGTCGAGCCGGAGCAGGCCGGCCTCGCCTCGGGCATCGTCAGCACGTTCCACGAGTTCGGAGCGTCGCTCGGCGCGGCGGTCGTGTCCAGCATGGCGGCGGCCAGCATCGCCGGCACCTCGGCCGACGGCTTCGGCCGCGGCTTCCTGACCGGGGCCATCGTGGCCGTGGTCGCGGCCGGCGCCTTCCTCCTGCTGACGCCGCGGAAGGTCGCTTGATCAAGCACCGCAGCGCGCCGGCACCTCACCCGAGGTGCCGGCGCAGCCGCGCGACAAGATCATCGAGATCGCCTTCCGGTGTGCCGGGCCACGGCGGCCACCACGGTGCGTCGTCCGGGGTGCCGCGATGCCGTACGAAGACGTGCTCGTGCAGGTGGGGCACCGCGAGCCCGGCCACGAAGGCATGGACGGCCAAGACGTCCAGCTCGGCCTCGAGCGCCCGCGCCAGGCGGCTCCGGGCGACGCCGATCGCACTGGCCTCCGCGTCGGTGAGCTCAGCCGGCGACGCCACGTGGCGACGTGGCTCGATGAAGACGTACCCCAAGGAGCCCGACGCCCGATGAGCCACATGGATCACCTCGTCCACGTAGATCACGGGACCCACCAGCTCACCCTCGCCCCGGTGCTTCCGGCAGATCGGACACTCCCTCATCCCACCCTCCTCTCCCTCGATCCTCCATGATCGCGACCCCGCGCGTCGCCCCACCGGATCCGCGACTCCTCCTCTCATCCGCGGCCACTGCAACAGTCGCGGACGCGAGGAACTGTCGCGGCTCGGATGACGCCGCCAGCGCAAGCCCGGAGCCGATCCAGGTCGAGGTGCCCGTCCGAAGTCCCGACGAATCCGCGAACGTTCCTTGCATCCGCGACCGCCGCAACGGTCGCGGATGCGAGGAATGGTCGCGGCTGATCCTGGAGATCGGAAGATCCCGCATGCGCAAGCCCGGAGGCGTTCCAGATCGACGGACCGGTGAAAGCCGTCCAGGTCCGCGAACCCTCCTAGCATCCGCATCCGCATCCGCACCCGCGACCGCTACGGCAGTCGCGGACGTGATCAACGGTTCCGGCCGAGCCTGGAGATCCGAAACTGCACCATGCGCAAGCCCGGAGACGATCCGGGCCCCGAGGCCCGCCCTAAACCCCATCCACGGGCGCGAACATTCCTCGCCTCCGCGACCGTTGCAACAGTCGCGGACGCGAGGAAGGGTCGCGGCTGAGGTCGAACCGGGGCGAGCGGAGGGACCGCCACTTCGCGGCGGGTCGCGCCCCGGAACTGGCCGGCTCAGGAAGCCCGAGGGTGGGCGGTTGCGGTCAGGTCGGCGTGCAGGTCGGCGCCGGACCAGGTCCGGCGGCCGCCGGACTCGGCGGCCCGGACCAGGTCGACCAGGCGCTGGTTGGCCGGCGCGTCCAGGCCGAGGTGACGGGCGAGGCGCACTACCTCGCCGTTCAGGTCGTCGACCTCGGTCGGCCGGCCGAGGTCAAGATCATCGAGCATCGACGAGCGCGCTGAGGGGTCGATCCTGATCATGGAACCGGCGAGGCGGCTGAACACCGGGTCCGGCGCGGCGATCAGGCGGGGCAGCCAGGACGGCGGCAGCGGGGTCAGTCGGGCGACCGGCTGACCGGCCCGGCGCAGCAGCCGGATCGCCTCCGCCATGGCCAGCGCCAGGCAGCGCCGGAACCGCCGATCGGACAGTTCGGTCCGCAAGGGCAGCCCGGACAGGGCGTTGATCGCGTTGTTGAGATTGAGCAGCAGCTTGGCCCACTGGACCGGCTTCAGGTCGGCGTGCTCGCGCAGGGCGAGGCCGGCCCGCCGGAACGCGTCGCGATGGGGCGCCAGAGCCGGGTCGGTCTGCACCTCGAGGCCGCCGGAGGTGGCGATGTGGAACCGGCCGTCGCCCCGGTGCACGACGTTGAACGGGACCATCCCGGCCAGCACGGTGCGACCGGGCAGCGCGGCCCGGAGTACGTCGGCCTGGCCCAGGCCGTTCTGGAAACTGATCACCACGGCGTCCGGGGCGAGGGTCGGGGCGAGTTCGGCGGCCGCGCCGGCCGTCGCCGCGGACTTCACCGTCACCAGCACCAGGTCCGTCCCGGAGGGTGCGCCCGGCTCTGTCGTCACCGGTACGTCAGCCGGCGCCGCCCGCCACGTTCCGCCCGCCAGATCGGTGATCACCAGCCCATGGTCCGCAACCTCGGCGGCGATCCGCGGCCGGCCGACCAGCGTCACCGGCACTCCGGCCGCGGCGAGCCGACCGCCGAGGGTGCAGCCGATGCTCCCCGCTCCGTACACGCACACGGTCATGGAGGCACCGTACGTCGATCGGGCACCATGGACGAAGACGCGGAACGCCGAAGGGAGTGGCTGATGGACCAGCCGGTCGGCTACTTCGACCTCAACATCGAGGAGGTGCTGGAGCACTGGCCGACGTCGTTCGCGATCCGGGAGCTGATCGCGAACGCCCTCGACGAGCAGGCGATCACCGGCACCGCGGATCCGGTGATCAGCAAGGACGGCGACGCCTGGCTGATCCGCGACTTCGGCCGCGGCGTCCGCTACCAGCACCTGACCCAGAACGAGAACCCCGAGAAGCGGCGCCACGACGACGTGATCGGCCAGTTCGGCATGGGCCTCAAGGACGCCCTCGCGGTCTTCCACCGGCGCGGGGTCGAGGTCATGATCAGCTCACCGTACGGCGATCTCAGCACGTCGCTCCGCGCCAAGGAAGGCTTCCCGGACATCCGGACGCTGCACGCCGGCGTCACCGCACCGGCCCGGCCCGACGAGCCGGGCACCATGATCAGCTTGCGCGGAGTGACCGATGACGAGGTTGCGGCCGCCCAGCGCTACTTCCTGCGCTACAGCGGCGACCAACTGCTGGAACAGACCCGCTACGGCCAGGTGCTGGCCCGGCCGGACGGGCAGCCGGCGAACCTCTACGTGAAGGGACTGCTGGTCGCCCAGGAGGAGAACTTCCTGTTCTCGTACAACATCACGAGCCTGACCAAGAGCCTGCGCCAGGCCCTGAACCGGGAGCGCAGCAACGTCGGCCGGGGCGCCTACACGGACCGGGTCCAGGCGATCCTCAAGCAGTGCACGTCGGCCGAGGTCGCCCGGCCGCTCGCCGGCGATCTGGAGAACTACCGCGCCGGCGGCATGCACGACGAGCTGGCCTGGACCGAGATCAAGCTGCACGCCTGCCGGGTGCTGGCGAGCCACGAGCAGGTCGTCTTCGTCACCGCCGGCCAGCTCGCCTTCGGCGGTCCGCAGATCGAGTACGCCCAGGAGGAGGGTTACCGGCTGGTGCTGGTCCCCGACGACCTGGCCGGCAAGATCAACAAGCTGCAGGACCTCGAGGGCCGGCCGATGCTCGACCTGGACGCGTACCGCGAGGTCTGGAACGACAGCTTCTCCTTCCAGTTCGTCGATCCCGCGGACCTGACGCCCGCCGAGTCCAGCGTGTACGGGCTCACGGAGTTGATCATCGACGCCGCCGGAGTCGAGCCGGCCCGGATCGGGGTCGACGAGATCCTGATCTCGGAGACGATGCGATTGTCCGACAGCGGGCGGACGATCTACGGGCTCTACGATCCGGCCGAGCGCCGCATCGTGATCCGCCGGGATCGGCTCGCCGCGCCGGCCGACTACTGCGGCGATCTGCTGCACGAACTGACCCACGCCGCCAGCGGCTACACCGACGGCACGCTCGACTTCGAGGACGCACTGACCGAACAGCTCGGACTGATCATGGCCGAGTTGATCAAGGCCGGGCGGACCGGCTAGCGGAGCTCGATCCAACTGCCGCCGGCAGCCAGCGAGCGGTCCGCGGCGGCATGTACCTCGACCAGTTCCCCGGCCTGCTGCGGCGTCTGATCGGGCGTCACCCCGGCGCAGAAGTCGAGATAGACGCCGAGGGTCCGGCGGTAGATGCCGGGGTAGTCGGTGACGGTCGCGGTCCGCCACTCGCCGCCGACCCGATACCCGGCGCTCCAGCCCAGGACGTCGCCGGCGTTCGCCCCGCTGTGGCAGTCGACCGTGATCCGGTGGCTCCCGTAGTCCAGGGTGACGTTGCGGTCCTCGGCCGTGCCGGTGTCGATCACCCGGCGGACCCCGAACCCGCCGACCCGGGTGGCTACGGCCAGCGTGTGGATCCCGTACCCCGCCCAGGCGCCGTAGCCGCGCGCGAAGCCGGACTCGATCGGCCCGCCGGACGGGGCGTCGGCCAGTTCGGCCGCGTACCGCAAGGCCGAACTGCTGAAGATCGGCGTGCCGTGCCGGTCGGCACGCTCGATGATCATCCGGGCGTCCACGACCCGGTCGGCCAGCAGCTTGTCGAACACCACCGGCTTGCCGGCCGGCAGCACCTGCTCCGCGAACCGGGCGTGAGCGTCGAGGTTGTCCGGCGCCAAGATCAGGATCGCGTCGGACCGGTCGACGACCTCGCCGACCGACTCGGCCCGCGCCACCTGGTTGCGGTCGCACCAGTCGTCTCCCGACGCCGGGTCCGACTCGTACGCGATCAGGTCGACCCCGCGGTCCGCGTACGTCGAGCGCAGCAGCTTCAGGAAGACGTCGGCGTGGTAGTTGGCCAGATGATGATCAACGAAGCCCAGCTTCATCGGGTCCCCCTCGTCCGGACGGCTCGAGCCGATCGGGTCACGACCGGAGCCTTTCGATCATGGACCCTACCGGCCCTGGCCGACCGGTGATCATCAGCCCATCGACTTCGAGCCGTCGATGGACTCGCGGATGATGTCGGCGTGGCCCGAGTGCTGGGTCGTCTCCGCGACGATGTGGACGAAGACCCGCCGGGCCGACCACTCGGTGTCGGTGAACCAGGGCGCCTTCGGCAGCTGCTGGATCGCGTCCAGCGACGGCAGCTCGCGGAGCAGCGCGTCGGTCCGCGCGGCGACCTCCTCGTAGGCGGCCAGCGCACCCGCCAGGGTCTCGGTCTCGGTCAGCCGGAAGCTGTCGGCGAACTCCGCGTAGTCCTCCTCGGTCCAGTCCGTGAAGTCCTTGTCGTTGGACTGCATCGACTCCGGGCCTTCGACGATGAAGGTCGCCCAGTTCTGCTCCACATGGGTGACGTGCTTGATCAGTCCGCCGATGGTCAGTTCGCTGGCGGTGCTGCGCGTCCGAGCCTGGTCGTCGGTCAGCTCCCGCGCGGTGAACCGGAGGAAGAACCGGGCCTTGGCCAGGGCGTCGAGGAGGTCCCGCTGCTCGCCGGACAGGATCGCGGTGGCGGTGGTGTCGATCGTTGCGGTCATGGTGTTTCCTTCCGAACTTCCCTCGGGCCGTTCCCTCCGGGCTCACCAACGACACTACGAACGATAGTTGCCACTTTCTGTCCTCAATTGCGAGAATCCTGGGGACATGGCCAACACGAGTTCGCGAACCCTCCGGCTGCTGTCGCTGCTGCAGACGCACCGCTATTGGTCCGGCGAGGAACTGGCGGACCGGCTCGACGTCTCGGTACGGACGCTGCGGCGCGACGTGGACCGGCTGCGTGATCTCGGCTACCCGGTGCAGGCCGATCGCGGCGTCGGCGGCGGCTACCAGCTCGCGCCCGGGGCGTCACTGCCGCCGCTGGTGCTGGACGACGAGGAGGCGGTCGCGCTCGCGGTCGGGCTGCATGCGGCCGCGCACGGTTCGCTGACCGGGATCGCCGAGGCGTCCGTACGCGTGCTGGCGAAGGTGATCCAGGTGATGCCGGGCCGGCTGCGCCGCCGGGTCGAGGCGGTCCGGTCGGCGACGGTCGCGCCGAGCTGGGGCGCGCCGGCCAGCACCGATCCGGAGACGCTGGTCGTGCTCGCTCAGGCCTGCCGCGACGACGAGCGGGTCACCTTCGGCTACCGCACCGCCGATGGCCGGTCGGGTGCGCGCCGGGTCGATCCGGCGCAGCTGGTCCAGATCGGCCGCAGCTGGTACCTCGTCGGGTACGACCTCGATCGCGGCGCCTGGCGCAGCTTCCGGCTGGACCGACTGCAACACCCCGAACGGACCGGCAAACGGTTCGCGCCACGGCAGGTGCCGGGCGGCGATGCAGCGGCCTTCGTCGAGGCGGGTCGACGCCGCGCCGGCCAGCACAAGATCACCGCCGAGCTGGCCGGCGACGCAGACACGATCCGCAAGATCATCGGCGAATGGGCCGACGCGACGCCGCTCGATGATCACCGTTGCCGGATCGTACTCAGCGCCGACTCCCTGGAGTGGGCCGCCTGCGCGCTCGGCCTGGCCGGGGCGGAGATTCTGAGCTGCAACTCCCCCGAGCTGCTCGCCGTACTCCGGAACTGGTCCGAGCGGTTCGCCGCGGTCCCGGCCTACCAGCCGGACGGAAACTGATCATCGATCCACGCCGTCACCGCCGACACGGTCATCGCCCGGCCCGGACCGGTGTCGCCGGGACCCGAGGTCTGATGATCAAGATCGGGAAGGTCGAGGCAGTCGCAGCCACAGCCGCGCAACACCGGCCCGAACTTGCGAAATCTGGGCCAGCCGGGGTCCGCCGTACCGACGTAGATCAACACCGGCTTGCCCAGGTCGCGCAGCTCGAGATGCCAGTCGAACCTGCGGCTGGCCCGCCAGAACTCCAGTGCAGCCTTGGGCAGCCGCGGCTCCCGTTCCAACCGGCGCATCGTGGCGTCGGTCGGGAACCCGATCAGCGAGGTGCCACCGACAATCAGCCCGCAGGCCCGGTCGTTGCCCCGCGCCGCCATCGCCGCCATGAAGGCCATCTGCGAGAAGCCCCACGCGACGAAGCGGTCCACCCCCTCGTGATCGAGGACGGCGAGCACCTGCCGGTCGATCGAGCCGAACGCGTACTCCTCCGGCCGGTCGCTGGCCCCGAACCCGACCGGCTGCACCTGCAGCACCCGGAACCGGTCGGTGAGCAACGCCACCGGGCCGAAGTCGAGCGGGCGGCGGTTGTTCTTGATCAGGACGATGGCCGGCCCGGCCCCGGCCGAGCGGTACGCGACCGTGGCGCCGTCGACCTCGAGCCGCCGCAGGCCGTCGTCCCTCGCGCTACCCACCTGAGGCAGGCTAGTTCCTGCCACTGACAAAGGAGCGGATCATCGGATGAGACTGCGCGAGGCCGTACGTGCCCTGATCGTCGACCCGGCCGACCGGGTGCTGCTGGTCCGGTTCTGGTGGGAAGGTGTCGATCCGGCGGACGGCTTCTGGGCCGTCCCGGGCGGCGGCATGGAGGGTGACGAGACCAGGCTCGCCGCGTTGCAGCGGGAGCTGCTGGAGGAGACCGGCCTGACCCTCGACGCGCTCGGGCCCGAGATCTGGACCAAGACGGCGATCTTCCCGATGAGCCGCTGGGACGGCCAGATCGATCATGTCCATCTGATCCGCACCGCGCCGTTCCAGCCGGTCCCGGGCCTGACCGCCGAGCAGCTCGCCGACGAGGGCGTCCACGAGATCCGGTGGTGGACCCCGGACGAGATCGCCGCGGCCGAGGTGACCTTCTCGCCGCGCGGTCTGCCCGGGTTGATCAAGGACCTGATCCGGACCGGGACGCCCGCGACCCCGATCCCGCTGTCGGGATTCTGACCGCGACCGGTCCGATTTCCGCTCGCCTGCGGGCGTGAGGACGCCGGCGATCGGGTAGAGGGAAACCGTGACGACGTCCGGACTTCGCTCGCGCGGGACCGAAGGCTACGAGGCCACGGGGCGGACCCTGCTGCCCGGAGTGGCCCTGATCGCGGTCACCTTCGGACTGGCCCGGTACGGCTACGGCCTGCTGTTGCCGGAGCTGCGGTCGGAGTTCGCCCTGAGTGAGGGGCTGGCCGGCCTGATCGCCTCCGCGACCTATGCCGCGTACCTGTTCGCGAACGTGGCCGTGGTCGTCCTGATGAAGCGGTACGGAGCCAGGGCCACCATCGGCCTGGCCGCGGCGCTCGCGGCCGGCGGCATGATGATCATGGCGGTCGCCGCGAATCCCGCGGTGCTGACCGTCGGCGTGCTGGTCGCGGGGGCGGCCTCCGGGCTCGCCCTGCCGCCGTACTCGGGCCTGGTCGCGACCCGGGTCGAGCCGCGCCGGCGGGACCGGGTGTGGCCGGCGATCAGTTCGGGTACCGGGTGGGGCGTCGCGCTGGCCGGCCCGGTCGCGATCGTGGCCGGCGACCGCTGGCGGCTGGTCTGGGCGACCTTCGTCGTGGTCGCGGTCGGCGTCGGAGTCGCCGCCGTCCTGCTGGCGCCACGCAAGGAGAGCGGCTCGGCCCGGATGCCGCAGTTGAGTCCGAGTTGGTTCGTCTGTCCGAAGTCTCGGCCGTTGCTGGTCTCGGCGGTCCTGCTGGGCCTGGGCAGCGCGGTCTGGTGGGCGTTCTGCGTCGACGCGCTGCGCGAAGCCGGCCATGATCCGGCCGCCGCCCGGATCGTCTATGCCGTCTGCGGCGCGGCCGGCATCCTGGCCACGGCCGGCGGCAGCGCGCTGGGCCGGTGGGGACTACGTCGCGGGTACCTGATCAGCTGCCTGCTGCTGGCCGGAGCGGTCGCCCTGCTCGGTCTCGCCCTCGGCCACCTGGCCACCGCCACGGCGGCCGCGATCCTCTTCGGCGTCTTCTACAACGGAACCCTGGCCGTCCAGGGGATCTGGAGCTCCCGGGTCTTCGCCGAGCATCCGGTCGCCGGTCTGGCGGCCGTCAACGTGGCCGTCACCCTCGGCACGCTGATCGGGCCGGCCCTGGCCGGTATCGGCGCCGACCGGTTCGGCTATGGTCCCGCACTCGTGGGCGCGGCCGTCGTCGTGGCACTGGCGGCCCCGTTCTGTCCGCCGAGTGCCCGCCGGCGGCGCAGGCTGGCCGAGCACCGCTGCCGGGCGGCGCCGGTCCGGCCATGATCATCCTTGGTCGATCATGATCAACTCGGTGGTTCAGCGAGGGCTGTGCACCAGGTAGCGCTCGTCCGTGATCGGGCCACCCCAGTAAGCCGGATCGTCCAGCCTGCGCAGCTCCAGGTCGCGGCCCTGCTCCCGTACCAACTGGGCACAGGCGTCGGCGGTCAGTCCGGCCCCGGTGGACCAGTTGCCCTCGATCAAGATCAACCGGCCCTCCGGGGCGAGCAGCCGGATCCAGTTCGCCAACGCCGTCGGCGGGTTGGGCATCGCCCACAGCACGTGCCGGGCGAGCACGACGTCGTACGCCCCGGGCGGCAGCGGCGGCTCCGACGCGTCCCCGACCAGGAATTCCGGTGCCGGGGTGAGCGATCCGATCTTGGACCGGGACCGCTTGATCATCTCCGGCGAGAAGTCGATTCCGGTGACCTGGTGTCCCGCTTCGGCCAGCAGGATCGCCAGACTGCCCGTACCGCAGCCGAGATCAGCGACGCGTTGCGGCTCCGGCCCGATCAGCGGCACCAGCAGTTCGCGCCAGGCGGCACGGACCTCGGGATCGCTCAGACCATGATCAGCAGCATCGTCGAACTTCGGAGCCTCGCGGTCCCACAGCACGCTCAGTTCATCCGTCATCCCGCCATGCTGTCGTACCGCACTGACAACCCGGCCGATCGGCGACAGATCAAGATTCCTGATGTTTGGCTCGGGATATTGGCATTGGACGTCATGCCGTCTGGGGCTCAGGATCGGAACTATCGACAGGTCATCCGAAAGGACCACTCCCATGTCCGCAGTACGCGTGCACAACTTCTCGATCTCCATCGACGGTTTCGCGACCGGCGCCGGCCAGGCCGTCGACGCACCCTTCGGCCACGCCGGCGAACGGCTGCACGAATGGATGTTCGCGACCCAGTCCTGGCAGGGCGCGGGCGGCAGCATCGGCGCCGACAACGCGTTCGCGGAACGGCACGGTCCCGGGATCGGGGCCGAGATCATGGGCGCCGGCAAGTTCGGTCCGCCCAACTGGCAGGACGATCCCGACTACCGGGGTGCCTGGGGTCCCAATCCGCCCTTCCACACGCCGACCTTCGTGCTCACCCATCGGCCGCGGCCGTCGATCGAGATGGAGGGCGGTACGACGTTCCACTTCCTCGACGCCTCACCTGCCGAGGCCCTCGAGCAGGCCCGGGCGGCGGCCGGCGGTCTGGACGTACGGATCGGCGGCGGCCCCACGGTCGTCCGTGACTTCGTCAACGCGGACCTCGTTGATCACCTGCACGTGGTCCAGGTGCCGATGCTGCTCGGCCGCGGCGTCCGGCTGTGGGACGGGCTGGAAGCCATCGAGGAGAAGTACGACATCGAAGCCGTCTCCACCCCGAGCCGGGTCACCCACCTGACCTTCACCCGGAAGCGCTGAAATCTCGATTGTGTCGAGGCGGTCGTCCTGGCAAAGTCCTTGATCATGTCCGGCATCGAGGATCTCGAGATCAGAACGTTCCGCCTCGACGACGTCGACGGCTGGGCCCGCACCGAGCTGCAACGCCGGCACCTGATCGACGCGCTGGAGAAGTCGGGCGACTACCTGGCTGCCGTACTGCCCACGGGGCGGATCGTCGGCAAGATCGGCATCCGGTACGACGAGCAGCCCGGCGCCGGCAGCCTGTTCCAGTTCGATGTCGTCGAAAGCCTGCGTGGGCAGGGAATCGGGACTCGGCTGGTCCACCGGGCCGAGCAGGTGATTCGTGATCATGGTTGCGACCGGGCCACACTCGGGGTCGAGGACACCAACGAAGCCGCCATCCGGTTGTACCGGCGTCTCGGCTATCAGGAGTTCGGCACCGAGGCCGCGGAGTGGGACCAGGAAGACGCCGACGGGACGATCTCTCGCTACCGATGCCTCTGCCTGCTGATGTGTCGCACCCTGTCCGACGACTCGACTCCGCCATGATGGTTCCATGATCTCGGCACCCGTCGACACCGTCGGCGATCAACGCGTCGTGGCCCGCTGGAGTCACGCCCTCGCGGCGGCCGTCGCGGCGGCGGGGCTGGTGATCCAGCTCGGTCTGCTGTTCTCCGGCGGCCGCGACGTGAACTCCGGCTCCGACAGCGGCAGGGTCCCGCTCGGGACCAGGCTGGTGCAGTTCTTCAGCTACTTCACCATCCAGAGCAACATCGTCGTCCTCGTCGTCGCCATTCTGGTCGCCCTGCGGCCCGCGCGGGACGGCCGGATCTGGCGGATCGTCCGGCTGGATTCCCTGCTCGGCATCGTGACGACCGGGATCGTGTACGCCGCGATCCTGGCGCCGCTGGTCCACCTCGAAGGGATCGCCTTCACCGCGACGTTCCTGTTGCACTACCTCAGCCCGTGGCTGTTCCTCGCCTGCTGGCTGGTCGCCGGGCCGCGGCCGCGGATCACCTGGGGTACGGTCGCCGGCGCCTTCGTCTGGCCGGTCGCCTGGATCGCGTACACCTTGATCCACGGGGCGATCACCAACTGGTATCCGTACCCGTTCCTCAACGTCGGCGAGCTCGGCTTCCCGACCGCACTCCGCAACATCCTCGCCATCCTGGTCGCCGCCGGCGTGCTCGCCGTGATCTTCCGCTTCCTCGACCGGCTGCCCGCGCTGAATCGCTGAGCCCACCGGGACCCGGCTCACGGTTTGCGGAACGCACCACGCCCGAGTTGATCAAGAAAAGAGCCGAGCCGACGGGACCAGGACACAAGATCGTCGAGCTCGCCGGCGAACGAGGTGATCAACTCCGCGGCCGTCCGGTACTGATCCGTAGCCGGCCCGAGGCCATGCGCGACGACCGCCTCGACGTTGCGGAGGATCCAGTCGAGCTCGGCCACCTCGATGCCGAGAGCCAGTTCGTCGGCCGGGTCGGCGGTGCCGCCGGCGGCGCGGTACGCCTCCGCGAACTCACCGAGCTGCCCTTCCGTACGTACGAAGGAGGCGGCCGCCGTCACCAGCTCGACGCCCGCGACGACCGGCCCGGCGTAGTCCCAGTCGGTGATGATCAACTGGCCGTCATGGTCCACGACCCCGTTCTTGGGATCGAAGTCGCGATGGCTGACCTGCATCGGCCGGCGTTGCTGACGAAGGACCTCGAGCTGGTCGGCCAGCCGCTGAACGAGCGGGGTGATCGCGGCCATCTCGTCGGCCCAGGGCACTCCGGCTGCCCGGCTGGCCACAACCCCGTGCTCCCAACGATCTTGGTCGGGTCCCTGAAGTTGGGACGTATCGCCACCCGGCACCTGCTTCGCATGGAGCCGACCCAGCACCCTCCCCGCCGAGGCCGCTAGTCCGTCGCTCCCGACGAGCTGCGAGGCCGGCGTTCCGGGCACCCAAGAGTGGCACCGCGCCGTCCGGACACCAGACCCGACCGGAAGGTCGGCGAGGATCTGCCCGTCGTGGCTCAGCACCGGCGCCGGCCCACCGATGCCCGACGCCAGCGCTTGTTGCTCGAAGCCGATCGCCGTGATCAGGACCTGGCGCCGGGCCGGCGACAGGTTGGGCGGAAACAACTTCACCGCGAAGTCGCCCCGCCCAGTGATCACCCGGAAGACCTCGTTCGACCAGGCCTCGGCCACCGGGACCGGCGGATCGAGCGGTTCGCCAAGGTCGAAGTGCTGCAGCGCGGACCGCAGATCAGGAGTCACCACGTGCCCATCCTGGTCCACGACGAGTCGCCACGCAGGTCAGATTTTGCTGGTGATCTTGGTTCGGAGTGGCGATGTCGACGATCCGGATGACCGACAGCGTGTCAGCGGTCAGCGGCCGTGCGCGCGGCAGTCTCCAGCCGGGCCACCCAGGCGTCCCAGTCCCAACCGTCTGAGTCGGGCAGCCCGGTCGCGTCGCGGCGGCCTCCGGCAGCGCCGTCGATCAGCTCGCGCACGATGTCGACCTGTCCCAGATGGCGCGAGGTCTCGCTGATCATCATGGCCAGGATCGCGCCCAGCGTCGTCTCTCGATCACCCTCGTTCCACCACGGAACCGATCCGGGGGAGTCCAGGTCCAGCGTCCGGATCGTCTCGTCCGCGTGCGCACTGGCGCGTCGGTAGAACCCATTGATGTACTCGGCGCTCTCATCCGGCGTCGCCCACATGTCGCCGCCCTCCCAGACCGTTCCGTCCTCGAAGCAGGCCAGCCGCTCCGGAGCCGGACGCCCGAAGACCTCCCCGAGGTAGCCGTACTCCTCGGCCGCGACGTGCTTCATCACTCCGAGCAGGTTCGTCCCGGTCCGCGTCATCGGTCTGCGCAGGTCGTACTCGCCCAGGCTCTCCAGCTTCCACAGGAACGCGTCACGGTTCCCTCGCAGCGCTGACCACAGAATCTCCTTCATGCGGCCAACCCTCGCAAGCACCACCGACAACCTGCCGACATGATCAAACGCGAAACGGCCTCCCCCAGGCGCAAGTCCTAGTGAGAGGCCGTTTCTACGGGTGTGGCAGGTGTTGGATTCGAACCAACGTAGGCGAAGCCGACGGATTTACAGTCCGCTCCCTTTGGCCACTCGGGCAACCTGCCGTGCTGACCAGGTCAGCGGTGAGAACAATAGCAACAGATTCGCCTGACGCCCAAAGCGGTTGTCCGCTGGTGGGCGGCGGGTAACCCGGGCGCCATCACTGCGTCGCTCTGAGCCCAGTGGTACGGCAGTCTGCCGCGTCCGGTTGCCGACCGGACCGCCCGACTTCGGGCTCGCGTCACGTGGACCTCACACACGGCTGACGTACTGGCGAGTGCCAGCACCGCCGCACCCGCAGGAGTGACCGTGTCAGCCACCGAATCCCCCGCTCCCCTGCCCACTTCCACCCCGCGCAGCCTCAGCCGGCGCGGACTGCTCGGCCTCGGCGGCGTCGCCGTCGTGGCCACTTCGAGTGTCGCCTGGACCAGCACCGCGGCCGCGAAGCCGCTTCCGGCCGACCCCTTCACGCTCGGCGTCGCGTCGGGCGAACCGGCGCCGGACGGCGTCGTGCTGTGGACCCGGCTGGCCGTCCAGCCGACCGCCGCGGACGGCCTGGGCGACATGCCGTCACGGCCGGTCGAGGTCGAGTGGGAGGTCGCGCTGGACCCGGACTTCCGCCGGATCGCCCAGCGTGGCCGGATCGACGCCCAGCCCGAGCGCGCGCACAGTGTGCACGTCGAGCTCCGCGGGCTCCAGCCCAGCCGCGAATACTGGTACCGCTTCCGCGCCGAGCGGTACGTGAGCATGACCGGCCGCACCAAGACGGCACCGCCGGCCGGGCATCACAACCGGGAGATGACGTTCGCCTTCGTCTCCTGCCAGAACCTGCCGGCCGGTTTCTTCAACGCCTACGAGCATCTGGCTGCCGAGCAACTTGATCTTGTGGCCCATCTCGGCGACTACATCTACGAGGGGGTCGGGGCGTCCGAGCTGCCCGGCCGGTCGCACCTGCCGGCGGCGGAGATCTTCAGCCTCGCCGACTATCGGGTACGGCACGCGCAGTACAAGACGGATCCGCAGTTGCAGGCCGCGCACGCCAGCGCGCCATGGGTCGCCGTACCCGATGATCATGAGGTCGAGAACAACTACGCCGACGCGATCAGCCAGATCGACACCGAGCCGGACCAGGACCCGGCCGTGTTCCTGGCCCGGCGGGCCGCCGCCTACCAGGCCTACTGGGAGCACCTGCCGTTCCGGCGCAGTGCGATGCCGAAGGGCCCGGACATGCAGTTGTACCGCAGGCTTCCGTACGGTTTCTTGATCGACTTCGACCTGATCGACACCCGGCAATATCGGGCCGACCAGGTGGAGCCGTGCCCCGGCGACTGCCCCGCCCGTTGGGATCCGACCCGGACGATCCTCGGTGATCGCCAGGAGGACTGGCTGATCTCCGCACTGTCCAAGACGCCGGCCACCTGGAAGATCATCGGGAACCAGTCGGTCACCTTCGACGCCGACGGCACCGAGGGCGACGGCGTCTCGTACGGGAGCGACAACTGGATGGGCTACGCCGGCGCCCGGCAGCGGCTCTACGAACGGATCGCCGATCGCGGCGTGAAGAACTTCGTGGTGATCACCGGCGACGCCCACCGCAGCGCCGCCGCCGACCTGAAGCTCGACTTCCGCGACCAGAACTCCTTCACCGTCGGCACCGAGTTCCTCGGCACGTCGATCAGCTCGGGCGGCGACGGCACCGACCTGGACAACCGGGCCCGGATCTGGATGGCCGAGAACCCGCACGTGAAGTTCGGCAACGTGCAGCGCGGCTATCAGCGGGTACGGGTGCGTCGCGACGCCCTGACCGTCGACTACCGGGTGGTGCCGCAGGTGACCACCGAAGGCGCCCCGATCTCCACCAGGGCAAGCCTTTCCGTCGAGGCGGGCCGCGGCGGGATCGCGGGCATCGAGGACGGCAAGCCGATCTCCTGATCACCGCAGAAGTCATCGTTCCCTGAGCCTGTCGAAGGGGCCACCTGGCTCGGCCCTTCGACAGGCTCAGGGCACGTCCGCGCGTGGCTCAGGGCACGCTCGGGGACCGTTGTGGGCTTCCCATCTCCCGACCCCCTCCTGTACTGTAAGCGCTTACAGTCTCACGAGGGGGTGAATCGACATGGCCGACCGCGGGCCGGAAGCGGCGACGATCTATTCCGTCGCGCAGCGCGCGGGGGTGTCGATCGCCACCGTGTCGCGGGTGCTCCGCGGCGTCGACACGGCCTCGGTGAAGACCCGGGACAAGGTGATGGCGGCGGCGGCCGAGCTGGACTACGCGCCGCAGAACTCGGCCCGCAGCCTGGCCAGCAAGCGCCATCGGGCCTATGCGGTGCTGATGAGCGACACCACCGGGCCGTACTACTCCGAGCTGCTGATGGGCTTCGAGGCCGTCGCGTCCACCGCGGACGAGAGCGTCATCGTGGTCACCTCGACCCCGGACCTCGACGCCGCCGCGATGCTGACCAACCTGCGGGGCCGGGTGGACGGCGTCATGATCGCGCCGAGCGCCGCCGACGAGGCGACCCAGGCCAAGATCATCAACGCGCTGCCGACCGTCCTGGTCGGCATGTTTCCGTTGCCCGGTTCGGATCTGGTGATCAGCGAGAGCACCACCCACGCGGCCGAACTGACCCGGCACCTGCTCGTCGATCATGGTCGCCGCGACCTGTTGTTCGTCGGGGAGCCGGACGGCGCCGCGGACGTCCGGGCCCGGTTCGACGGGTTCCAGGCCGCCCACGCCGAGCTCGGCGTACGGCCCAAGGCACCGCTGCTGACCCACGGCGCCAACGAGGCGATCGGCCTCGCGATGGTGGACAAGATCTTCCGCCGCCGGGCAGGAATCGACGCGCTGGTCTGCGCCAACGACGAACTGGCGCTGTCGATCATGTACGGACTCCGGCTCCGCGGTCTCAGCATCCCGGACGAGCTGGCCGTGGTCGGCTGGGACGACGTGCCCACCGCCCGGTACGTCGAGCCGGGACTCACCACCGTCCGGCAGCCGGTCCGCGAGATGGGCGCCCGCGCCGCGGAGGTGCTGCGCGACCGGCTCGCCGGGACCCCGGTCGGTGAGCCGCACCAGCTGCCCACCGAGTTGATCATCCGAGCCTCCTGCGGCTGTCCGCCGCGGAACTTCCTGTCCCTCGACAGCCCGCAGGAACAAGCCGGCACCGCCCGCCGGCCGCGCCAGACCCGACGCACCGCCGCGTCAGAACCGAAGAGGAAAAGATCATGAAACTGTCCCGCGTCGTCGCCGGAACCCTGACCGCCTTCGCCCTCACCCTGACCGGGTGCGCCAACATCGGCCGTGACCAACCGGCTCCCGGCGGCCCCGCCTCGCAGGGCAGCGAAGCCATGATCCCCGAGCTGATCCTGCCGACCGAGATCGCCGGCAACATCACCTCGGCGGCGCTCGCCAACTACAACCCGCTGGCGCCGAACAACATGACCGTCACCTGGATCTACCAGACGCTGATGTTCCGGAACACCTTCACCTGTGAGGCGGAGCCGCTGCTCGCCACCGGCTACGAGTGGACCGACCCGAAGACGCTGGTGATCACGCTCCGGGAGGGCGTGACGTGGAGCGACGGGACCCCGTTCACGGCCGACGACGTGGTCTGGAATCTCGAAGCCCGCAAGAAGTATCCGGCCGCCGACACCGCCGGCATCTGGAAGGACATCCTCGGCGCCCCGGCCACCGGCGTGACCGCCGACGGCAACAAGGTCACGGTGACGTTCGCCGGGCCCGCGCCGCTCAAGATCGACGAGATCATCGGCGGCAAGATGTACATCTTCCCCAAGCACATCTACGAGTCGGTCGGCGACATCACGAAGTACGTCGACAAGGAGCCGGTCGGCACCGGGCCCTTCACGGTGAACAACTTCAACGGCCGTTCGCTGGTGCTGGACCGCAACCCGAACTACTGGGGCGCCGCCGACATCAAGATCGAGAAGCTCCGGCTGGAGGGCAAGTTCGACGACACCAACGCGGCGGCGCTGAAACTCCGCGACGGCGGTCTTGATCTCTACAAGGGCGACATCCCGAACCCGGAGAAGTCGGTCAAGCTGGAGGGCAAGGTCGACTACTACTACGCCCCGGCCGGCACCACCGTCGTCGTGCCGAACGCCGAGGGCAAGGTGACCGGCGACCCGAAGTTCCGCGAGGCGCTGGCGTACGGGACCAACAAGGAGGAGGCCACCCAGAAGGCCACCTACGGCGTGATGGACCCGGCCAGCCAGACCATGCTGAAGCTGCCGATGCAGGAGGCGGACCTGCCGGAGAAGTACAAGGCCGACGGCGGCAAGATCGCGTACGACCCCGAGAAGGCCAAGCAGCTGCTCGACGCGGCCGGCTACAAGCTCGGCCCGGACGGCAAGCGGCTGGACAAGGACGGCAAGCCGCTGGCGCTGTCGTTCAGCGTGCAGGCCGGCTGGATCGACTACATCGCGCTGGTCGACACCGTGGTCCGCAACTGGAAGGCGCTCGGCATCGACATCAAGATGGTCGCCACCGACCCGCCCGCAGTCGACTCCAAGAAGAAGACCGGCGACTTCGACTTCCTGCTCGAATACATCCACGGCGGCTGCCAGCGCAATCGTGATCTTGGTTCCCGGATCGCCTCCAGCCAGATCGCCGACGGCAAGGAGGTCAAGCCGAACAACGCGCGCTACCGCAACCCCGAGGTCGACCAGCTGCTCAAGGACCTTGATCAGACCACCGACCCGGCCGTGCTGAAGTCCGGCGTGGAGAAGTTGATCGACGTCTACATGACCGACTTCCCCTACATCGCGTTGAACTACGCGCCGGGCCGGCTGGACTACCGGCTGGACAAGGCGACCGGCTGGCCGTCCGAGGAGAACCCGTACCCGACCGATCTGATCTTGGTCATCCCCAAGCTGCGGCCCAAGCAGTAATTCGGTTCCGGCCATGAAGTATTACCTGGCGAAGATCGGCTACTTCCTGCTCACCGTGTGGGCGGCAGTCACGCTGAACTTCTTCATCCCGAGGCTGCAGCCGGGCGACCCGGCCGAGCAGATGGTACGGAAGCTGCACGCGACCCAGGGCCAGGATCTCGACCCGGCCCAGGTCGAGGCGGTACGGGTGATGCTGG
The DNA here is from genome assembly GCF_042666975.1 of Microlunatus sp. GCM10028923. Classification (NCBI taxonomy): domain Bacteria; kingdom Bacillati; phylum Actinomycetota; class Actinomycetes; order Propionibacteriales; family Propionibacteriaceae; genus Microlunatus; species Microlunatus sp. GCM10028923. Next base: position 285,264 of record NZ_JBHTFF010000008.1, read on the forward strand.
GGATCCCGAACACCAGCCTGGGGGAGCAGTATCTGGCCTATCTCGGCCAGCTCTCCCGCGGTGACTTCGGGATCTCGTTCACCTACTTCCCGATCCCGGTGATGACCGTGATCGGGGAGGCGCTGCCGTGGACGATCGGGTTGGTCGGCGTCACCCAGATCCTGGCGTTCGTCGTCGGGATCCTGCTGGGCGCCTTCGCCGCCTGGCGCCGGGACGGGGCGTTCGACTCGATCGTGTCGCTCGGCTCCACGTTCGTCGGCAACCTGCCCGGCTTCTGGATCGGCCTGTTGATCTTGAGCATCCTGGGCTTCCAACTCGGCTGGTTCCCGACCCAGGGCGGCTGGGGCTACACCGACCCCGGCTGGAACGGGCTGTTCATCGCCGACGTGATCGCGCACGCGTTTCTGCCGGCGCTGTCGCTGATGGTCACCGCCCCGATCGGGTTCATCCTCGGGATGCGCAACACGATGGTGCAGACGCTCGGCGAGGACTACATCCGGCTGGCCCAGGCCGCCGGACTGCCGGAACGCCGGATCGCCCTCGGCTACGGGGCCCGGAACGCACTGCTGCCCAGCGTGACCAGCTTCGCCCTGTCGCTCGGTGCGCTGATCGGCGGCACCGTGCTGATCGAGCAGATCTACGACTTCCCCGGGATGGGCCGGTTGATGGCGGACGCCGCGAACAACCGTGACTACCCGCTGATGCAGGGCGCGCTGCTGCTGATGATCTTGGCGGTGCTGGTGGCGAACCTGATCGCCGACCTGCTGTACGGAGTGCTGGATCCGCGGGCCAGGAGGGCCTCATGAGTGACACCACCGCGACCGCGGCCCGGGTGGCCAAGCCACCGGCCTGGTACCAGATCATCTGGAGCAACGGGAAGGCCCGGGTCGGGCTGATCCTGCTCGCGCTGTTCGTGATCATGGCGCTGGCGGCGCCGCTGATCTCGCCGTACGACCCGCAGGACGGATCCTTCGAGCAACTGCTGCAGCCGAGCCTGGCGCATCCGATGGGAACCACGTCGCAGGGCTACGACATCCTGTCCCAGTTTGTCCACGGCGCGAAGCTGTCGCTGCTGGTCGGGCTGCTCGGCGGCGGGTTCGCCACCGTGCTCGCCGTGGTGATCGGGCTGATCTCCGGCTACGCCGAGGGCACCGTTGTCGATCACGTGCTGTCGTTCGTGACCAACCTGGCCCTGGTCGTCCCGATCCTGCCGCTGATGATGGTGATCGTCGCCTACAGCGAGTCCCGCGGCCTGTGGCTGATGGTCTTCGTCGTCGGCGTCACCAGCTGGGCCGGGGCGGCGCGGTCGAAGCGGGCGCAGATCATCTCCTTGCGCAGCAGGGAATTCGTCACCGCCGCCAGGTTCTCCGGCGAGAAGACGCTGCCGATCGTGTTCCGGGAGATCATGCCGAACATGACGTCCTTGATCGTCTCCGGCTTCATCGGCGCGGCCACCGGCGCCATCGCCGCGGAGGCGGGACTGTCCTTCCTCGGCTTCGGCGATCCGCAGACCGTGAGCTGGGGGCAGATGCTCGCCTTCGCCCAGCAGGCCGGCGCCCTGGTCCAGGGCTTCTGGATCTGGCTGGTCGTGCCGGGCCTCGCGCTGGCCGTGTTGATCACCGCGCTGACGTTCGTCAACTTCGGTGTCGACCTGATCAGCAACCCGCACCTGAGGGAGAAGTGAGATGACGGCACTCTTGGAGGTGCAGGGCCTCACCGTCGAATACCGGCCCAAGCTCCATCCCCCGCTCACCGCGGTCGACGACGTGTCGTTCACGCTCGGCGAGGGCGAGTTCGTCGGTCTGATCGGCGAGTCCGGCTCCGGCAAGACCACGCTTGGGACGGCCGTGCTGCAGCTGTTGCAGCCGCCGGCGCACGTCCTGGGCGGGGCGATCCGGTTCGACGGCACGGACCTCACCGAGCTCACCCCGGAGGGCCTCCGCGCGGTGCGTTGGCGGGACCTGTCCACCGTGTTCCAGAGCAGCATGAACTCGCTGAACCCGGTGGTCCGGATCCAGACGATCTTCACCGACGTGATGCGGGCGCACACCGACTGGTCGTCTACCAAGATCAAGAACCGGTCGGTCGAGTTGCTGGAGATGGTGCAGATCGACCCGCGGTTCCTCGACTCGTACCCGCACGAGCTGTCCGGCGGCATGCGGCAGCGGGTCAACCTGGCGCTCGCGCTGGCCCTTGAGCCGCGGCTGGTCCTGCTGGACGAGCCGACCACCGGGCTCGACGTGCTGGTTCAGCGCCGGATCCTGGACAACATCCGTGATCTGCAACGCCAGCAGGGCTTCGCGGTGCTGTTCGTCTCGCACGACCTGGGTACGGTGCTGGAGACGTCCGACCGGATCATGATCATGTACGACGGCAAGATCGTCGAGACTGCGACCACCGTGGAGTTACTGGCCGGGCCGAAGCACCCGTACGCCAGGTCGCTGCTCGGCTCCTACCTGGAGACGTTCAACGAGACCCAGCACGATCCGCCGGCCTCGGAGCAGCGGAAGTCGATCATCGAGGTCACCGACGTGCGCCGCCAGTACGTCCGGCGGCAGGGGCTCCGGTCCACGCCCGTGGTCGCGGTCGACGACGTGTCGTTCAGCCTGGCCGCCGGCGAGGTGACGGCCCTGGTCGGCCAGAGCGGCAGCGGCAAGAGCACGCTGGCGAAGTTGATCACCGGCATCGAGAAGCCGAGCGCGGGCAGTGTCCGGTTCCACGGCGAGCACGAGGTCACCGAGGTGTCCCGGCTGCGCGGTGGTGCGCTGCGCGAGTTCCGGCGGGCCGTGCAGTACGTGTTCCAGGACCCGTACGCGGCCCTCAATCCGGCGCGCACCGTCGGCTATTACCTGACCCGGCCGATCCGGAACTTCGGCGGCGCCGATGGCACCAAACTGCGCGGCGCCGCCGTCACCGAGCGGGCCCTGGAACTGTTGCAGGCGGTCGGTCTGACGCCGCCGGAGCGCTACCTCGGCCGGTTCCCGTTCGAGCTCTCTGGCGGTCAACGACAGCGGGTGGTGATCGCCCGGGCCCTGGCCTCGAACCCGAAGCTGCTGATCGCCGACGAGCCGATCGCCAGCCTCGACGTCTCCATCCGGGCCGAGATCCTCGAACTGCTGAACAGCCTGGTCGAGACGCGCGGCGTCGGCATCCTCTACATCACCCACGATCTGCTCAGCGCCAAGATGCTGTCCGATCACGCGCTGGTGCTCAACGAGGGCAAGCTGGTCGAATCCGGCCCGGCCGCGGACGTGATCAACAACCCCAAGGACCCGTACACCAGGAAGCTGCTGGACGCGATCCCGCAGCCTTCCCACCGGAAGGACGTCAGTGCCGCATTCGAAGACCACGCCACGTTCGGAAGCTAGCCGTCTGGTCCTCGATGCCGGAGGCGGCATCACCGCCGAGGTGTACGGGCACGGCGGGCTGGGCTGGCTCAGCGCCGGCGACCTCAGGCTGAACCTCTACCCGGCCAGCGAGGTCGAGCCGGGCCAGCTGAACCTCTGGCTGCGGATCCATGCCGGTGACCGGACCGTTCCGTACCCGCTGCTCGGGCCGGGCACCGGCGCGACCGTCCGGCGCGGCGACCGTTCCATGATCATCACCGGAGCCGCCGGCGGGCTCGACTACCGGGTGACGTTCCGGCTGGTTCCGGACCGGCCGGCCTGGTCCTGGACGGTCGACCTGACCAATCCGACAGCCGAGGTGATCACCGCCGACGTGATCATGGCCCAGGACGCCGGCCTGGCCGGCCACGGCGAGGTGCGCGCCTCCGAGCTCTATGTCAGCCAGTACGTCGATCTGCAGCCGCTGCACCATCCCGAACACGGCTGGGCGTTGGCCGTGCGGCAGAACCAGCCGCGCGGCGGCCGGATCCCCTGGCTGCTGCTCGCCTGCACCGATCGCGCCACTGGCTACGCCACCGACGCCCTTCAGCTGTACGGCCTCGAGGGCCGGATCGACGGCCGGGTCCGCGGCCTGGAGCGTCGTGAGCTTCCCAGCACCCGGCTGCAGCACGAGCATGCGCTGGCCGTGCTGGGTTCGGCGCCGCACGCCATCGAGCCCGGTGCGACGCACACGGCGGGCTTCGTCGGGGTGTTCCGGGATGATCATCCGGACGCCTCGGCCGAGTCCGACCTGGAGGTTGTGGCGCCGCTGGTCACGGCCCTTCGACAGGCTCAGGGCGCAGAGGCCGGGGCGCTGGAGACGACGGCCACCGCGACGCTGTTCGCTCCGGCCCGGCCGGTCGTCGCGCGCGACCTGACCGAGGCGGAGCTCGCCGGGCGCTACGGCGACGATCGGCGACTGGCCGAGCACGATGATCAAGGCCGGCTGCTGTCCTTCTTCCTGGACGGGCCGCGGCACGTGGTTCTGGCGGCCAAGGAGCGCACCGTGCTCCGGCCGCACGGTCAGCTGCTGCGGACCGGTGACCGGCTGCTACCGGACCCGGCCGGGCTGACCGTCACCACCTGGATGAACGGCTCTCCCCTCTCCTATCTCACCCAGGCCCACGCCAGCAGCAACCGGCTGCTGTCCACCAACCGCGGCTACCTCGGCCAGCTCCGTGACCACGGGCTGCGGGTGTTCGTCGAGCTCGACGGGAGTTGGCGGTTGCTCGGCCTGCCGTCCGCGTACGAGCTGAGCCCGGACCGGTGTCGCTGGACGTACCTGGTGGCCGGGGCGGACGGCGACACGACGCTGGAGCTGATCACCGTCGCACCCGCCGATGATCATCGCGTGACCCTGACCGCGGAGCTGACCGGGCCGGCCCGCCGGTTCCTGATCACCGGCCGGCTGGCCACCGACGGCGACGACGGCCGCACCGGCACCCCGGCCGAGGTCGAACGGGCCGGGGCGATGATCACGATCCGTCCGCCGGCCGGGAGTGCGCTGGCCGAGCGCTACCCTGGCGGCGCCTTCACCGTGGCCCTCGGCGACACTCTCGCCGACGCCGAACTGGCCGACGACGGCGCCCTGCACGAGGACGGCCGGTCCCGCGGCGACCAGCACCTGACGGTGATCACGCCCGACCCGGTCGACCATTGGTCCCTGACGATCACCGCCGCGCTGCATCCGAACGCCACAACGTTCCCTGAGCCTGTCGACGGGCAGGCCGCACCGGGCCTGGTCCTTCGACAGGCTCAGGACACGGGATCGTTCTGGGCCGAGCTCGCTGGCCGCACCGCGATCGGCGGGAGCAGTGCCGACGGCGTGGATCGGCTGGACCACGCGCTGCCCTGGATGATCAAGGACGCCCTGGTGCACTACCTGTCGCCGCGCGGACTGGAGCAGTCCACCGGCGGCGCCTGGGGCACCCGCGACGTCACCCAGGGGCCGGCCGAACTGCTGCTGGCGCTCGGCGCCGACGCCGAGCTGCGCGAGCTGTTGATCATGCTGATGGCCGCCCAGAACCGGGCCGGCGACTGGCCGCAGGCCTTCGGCTTCTTCGAGGAGGACCGCGATTTCCGGCACTCGCCGCCGCACGGCGACGTGATCTTCTGGCCGGTGCTGGCGCTGGGCCGTTACCTGGAGACCACCGGCGACGCCTCCCTGCTTGACGCCGAGGTGCCCTGGTTCGATGATCAACAGCTCGGCACCGTACTCGATCATGCGCTGGCCGCCCTGGCGACCGCGGCCGGCCGGGTGTTGCCCGGCACCGTGCTCACCGCGTACGGGCACGGCGACTGGAACGACTCGCTGCAACCGGCCGATCCGGCGATGGCCGAGGAGCTGGTCAGTTCCTGGACCGTCACCCTGCATCACCAGACCCTGAGCGTCCTCGCGAACGGGCTGACCGTGGCGGGCCGGGCCGATCACGCCGAGCCGTTGCGACAGCAGGCCGAGGAGATCGCGACCGCGTTCCGGCACGAGTTGATCATCGACGAGACGCTGACCGGCTATGCCCGGTTCGTGAACGGGCGGCGGACCCAGCTGCTGGTCCATCCGCAGGACCGGGAGTCGGGCCTGACGTACAGCCTGCTGCCGATCATCCACGCCCTGATCGACGACCTGCTGGACCCGGCGCAGGCCGCCCAGCATGTCCGGTTGATCAAGGACCGGCTGCTGGCCCCGGACGGCGCCCGGCTGTTCGACGCGCCGCCCCGCTACGCCGGCGGGACCATGACCCACTTCCAGCGCGCCGAGACCGCGACGTTCGTCGGCCGCGAGATCGGGATCATGTACACCCACGCTCATCTGCGCTACGCCGAGGCGATGGCCCGCTGGGGCGACCCGGAGGCCGTCTGGGCCGCCCTGCAGCAGGTGATCAACATCGCGCCCACCGAGTGGATCCCCAACGCCCGGCCGCGGCAGGCCAACACCTACGCGTCCAGTTCGGACGCCGTGGTCGCCGACCGGGCCGAGTTCGCCGCCCGGTACGCCGACGTGATGGCCGGTCGGATCGAGGTGGAGGGCGGCTGGCGTACGTACTCCAGCGGAGCCGGGATCTTCGTCCGGCTGGTCCGCGAATCGCTGCTCGGGCTGCGCCGCCGGGCCGGCACGGTGGAGCTCGATCCCGTCCTGACCACCGAGCTGGACGGGCTGACCACCACCCTGCGGCTCGCCGATGATCACCGGCTGACCGTGATCTACCGGGTCGGCAAGATCGGCTACGGCCCGTCCGAGGTCCGGCTCGACGGCGCGCCGCTGCCGGCGACCAGGCTGACGAATCCGTACCGGACTGGAGGTCTGGCCGTCCGGAGCTCCGACCTGCCGACCGGCTCGACGATCGAGGTCATCCTCCCGTAGCGGTCCGAGTACTAAGCTCAGGCTGCGCAAGGACTCGATCGTTGGAGGTACGTCATGGCCGCGGACAGCTCGTTCGACATCGTCAGCAAGGTCGACCGGCAGGAGGTGGACAACGCCCTGAACCAGGCCGCTAAGGAGATCCGGCAGCGGTTCGACTTCAAGAACACCGACGCGAAGATCGAATGGTCGGGCGAGGTGATCGACATGGAGGCCGTCTCCGAGGAGCGGGTCAAGGCCGTACTCGACGTGTTCCAGTCGAAGCTGGTCCGGCGCGGCGTCAGCCTCAAGGCCCTGGACGCCGAGGAACCGCGATCCTCCGGCAAGCTCTACAAGATCACCGCGAGCGTCACCGAGGGGATCAGCCAGGAGAACGCCAAGAAGGTCTCCAAGATCATCCGCGACGAGGGCCCGAAGGGCATCAAGGCGCAGATCCAGGGCGACGAGCTGCGGGTCAGCGGCAAGAAGCGGGACGACCTGCAGGAAGTGCAGCGACTGCTCAAGGAGAAGGATCTCGACTTCGCGATCCAGTTCACGAACTACCGGTGACGGGTGCGCGGCAGACGATCAACGTCCGGACCTGGTCCAAGACGGTTCCGCCGTACGGCTTCCGGCCCGGCGACCTTGACCTGTACGTCCTGAAGGAACACGACGACATCCTCCGGGCGCTCGGCCGGGAGCGCAGCCCTGACCGGAGCGGCCGGCTGGGCGTGTTCCTCGGGCTGATCTGTCTGGTCGCCCTCGTCGGCGGTGTGAGCACGTTCGGCGGCACGATCCTGAGCACGGCGGGCGGCGTGACCCGTTCGGTCGGCGAGGCCGGCCCGCTCGACGACGATCTCGGGATCCCGATCACGGCCGGCTGCTTCGTGGTCGTGCTGGCCGGGGTGATCGGGATCGGCTACCGGTGGTGGAGCAGCCACCGCCACTCCACCGGCCTCGAGATCGGCTACCTGATCGCCGCCGTCGGCTGCGGCGGGATCGCGCTGTGGCAGCTCGGGACCGACCGCGGGGTCCCCGGCTTCGCTCCCGCATCGCTCCCGGTCTGGCTCACCGTGGCGGCGGCCGCCGTCCTGTTGGCCGCCGTACTGCTGTTCTCCCGGGGCCGCCGGGTGCCGGTGCCGCGGCACTTCCGGGCCATCGGCCCGCCGGACCCGGATCGGGCCGCCGGGCTGGTCGCCGGCCTCGAGCCACGGGTCCGGGAGAAGTTGCTCGACGAGCGGCGCCGCGCCATCGGGAGGCTGCGGGACCGTGACCTGCTCGACGACGCCGCGGCGGCGGACCTCGAGTCCACACCGCTGGGGACCTCGCCGCTGCGCGCGGAACCGCGATGAACCCGCCCGCGACCCCGGGCCCGCCCACCGACCTGGCCGCGCTCGACCGGGCCGTCGCCGAGTGCCGGCGCTGCCCGCGGCTGGTCGACTGGCGGGAGCAGGTTGCGAGGGAGAAGCGGGCCTCGTTCCGGGACCAGACGTACTGGGGCCGGGCGGTGCCCGGGTTCGGTCCGGCGGACGCGTCCCTGTTGATCGTCGGTCTGGCGCCCGCCGCGCACGGGGCGAACCGGACCGGCCGGATGTTCACCGGGGATCGCTCCGGTGAGGTGCTGTACGCGGCGATGCACGCGGTCGGGCTCGCTTCCCAGCCGACGGCCGTGCACGCCGACGACGGGCTGACCCTGCGCGGCACCCGGATCACGGCGCCGGTGCACTGCGCCCCGCCGGCCAACAAGCCGACCCCGGCCGAACGGGACAACTGCCGGCCGTGGCTGGTCCGCGAGCTCGAACTGCTCCGGCCGACCGTCCGGGCCGTGATGGTGCTCGGCGCGTTCGGATGGCAGGCGCTGCTCCCCGTCCTGCACCAGGCCGTCTGGCTGGTGCCGACGCCCCGGCCGCGGTTCGGGCACGGCGTCCGGGTCGACCTGGCGGCCCGGGACGGCGGGGCCCCGCTGGCTGTCTTCGGCTGCTATCACGTGTCGCAGCAGAACACGTTCACCGGCAAGCTCACCCCGGCCATGCTCGAAGAGGTGCTCCGTGCCGCAGCCACCGCCGCCGGGATCGGGGAAGTCCCCGCCGGATAGTCGCGGCGAGATCTTCCCCAGACCGTCTCCCCGGCGACGCCCGGTGCCGGTACCCTCCCACGGGTGTCGACTATTGCTGACTGGCTGACCCTGGTGGCAGCCCTGATCGCGGCGGGCGTCGTTGCCTGGCTCGCGTACGAAATCCGACGCAGCACCAAGATCGCCGAAGTCGCCGCCGCGAAGGCCGGCGAAGCGCTGAACCTCGCCCGGGTGGAACAGGCCACAAGCCGCAACCTGGTGGCGGAGGCGATCAAGACCCGCATCGACGCCCAGGCGCCGACGATCACCATCGTGCCGCACGACGAGATGCGTGTGGTCAACGACCTCGACCTGCCCGTCCGGTTCCCGCGGACCGATGAGAAGCCGCTGCACGTGGCCGTCGGTTTCTCGGTGATCAACGACGGCACCGCGACCGTCATCCTGCGTCGCCGGACCGTACCCGCCGCCGAGCACGGGACGACGGAGAGCGACGCGACCGTACTCACGCCGGGACAGCGGACGTTCGTCGCTGTCGAGGTGTCCCGCCCGCTCGACGAGTGGCGGGCCGTCGCCGATGCGAAGATCACCGGCGACGCCGACGACGAGGAGTTCCGGTCCGGCCACGGCTTCGACCGGGATGCGCGGGTGATCTTCTTCTGCGCCACCTCCGGCGACGACGGCGCGGCCGACGAGTACCCGTTCCGGCTGCTCGGCTCGCCGCTGCAGCCGATCACCGGCGACCCGGGGGCCTACCACTGCTGGGGCGCGAACCAGGTGATCAAGCGCGACCTGCGCCTGGTCGCCGATCCCCGGCGCCGGACCTACTATCTGTCCCGCCGCCGGGGCATCGAACTGCCGTCCGCGGAGTCCGTCGCCGGCTGACCACCGGCACCCGTCCCTCCCCACAAAACCGCCGACCGGGCACAAGCGCAGCGACACTCCGTCAAAACAGCTGCTTTTGTGCCCGGTCGGCGGTTCTTTTTTGGGGATTCGGGGTCAGCCCTTCAGGGCGCCGGCGGCGATGTTGGCGATGAAGTGGCGGGAGCCGATGATGAAGATTCCGATCAACGGGACGACGCTGATCAGGGCGCCGGCCATCACCATGCTGTAGTCGGTGATGTAGATCGAGTTCAGCGTCTGCAACGCCGTCTGCAGGGTCTGCTGCTTCGGATCCACCAGGATGATCAACGGCCAGACGTAGTCGTTCCAGGCGCCGATGAAGGTGAAGATGCCGAGGAAGGCCAGGCCGCCGCGGAGCATCGGCACACCGACGTGCCAATAGGTACGCCAGAAGCCGGCCCCGTCGATCCGCGAGGATTCGACGAGTTCGTCCGGAATCGAACTGGTGGCGAACTGCCGGAGCAGAAAGATGCCGAACGCGTTCGCGGCGCCGGGGATGATCAACGCCTCGAAGCGGCCGACCCAGCCGAGTTCCGACATCAGGACGAAGCTCGGCACCAGAGACAGGCTGCCCGGGATCAGGAACGTCGCGATCAAGATCACGAACAGTACGTTCTTGCCCGGGAAGTTGTACTTGGCGAAGGCGAACGCGGCCAGCGAGTCGAAGAACATCACCAGCACGGCGCAGGCGAGTGAGACGAACAGCGTGTTCGCCAGGGCGCTGAGCAGGTCGATGCTGGCCATCACCTTGCCGATGTTCTCCAGCAGGTGCGGGCCGAAGGTCAGCTTCGGCGGGTAGTCGAAGATCTCGGCCGTGGTGTTGGTCGACATCACGATCAGCCAGTAGAACGGGTACAGCGACAAGATCACGCCGATGATGATGCAGGCGTGGGTGACGATCCGGGCCACCAGGCTGCGGCGGACGGCCATCCGGTCCGCCCGCGCCTGGGTCGGATCACCCAGCTGCGGCGTCTGCAGAGTCGAGGTCATTTCGACGCCCCCTTCGTCGCACGGACGGGTTTGATCTTCATGCTGTCCCGCTCCCGGACCAGCCGCCAGTTGATGATCGCGAACACCGCGGCGATGATGAACAACGCCCAGGCGATCGCGGAGCCGTACCCGAAGTCGAACTGCACGAACGCCTGCGTGTACTGGTAGAGCACGATCGTCATGCCGGCCTCGTTCGGGCCGCCGTCGTTGCCCAGCAACACCTGCGGCTCGGTGAACAGGCTCAGGCCGCCCACGGTCGAGGTGATCACGGTGAACAGGATCACCGGCCGCAGCATCGGTACGGTGATCGAGGAGAAGATCCGCCAGGTGCTGGCGCCGTCCACCTTCGCCGCGTCGTACAGCTCGGTCGGGATGGCCTGCAGCCCGGCCAGGTAGATGATCGCGTTGTAACCGGTGAACCGCCAGATCACCATCACCGCGATCGTGATCTTGATCCCCCAGTCCGACGAAAGCCAGGGCACCTCTTCCAGGTTGAGCGCGGTCAGCGCCGAGTTCACCAGCCCGAACGAGTCGGAGAAGACGGAGCCGAAGACGATCGCCATCGCCACCATCGAGGTGACGTTCGGGATGAAGTAGGCGACCCGGTAGAAGCCCTTGAACCTGATGTTGGAATGCAGCAGGAAGGCGATCACCAGGGCCAGGAACAGCATCGGAATGGTCGAGATGAACCAGATGATGAAGGTGTTGCCGACCGCGTTCCAGAACCGCTCGTCACTGATCAGGTACTGGTATTGGGCGGCCCCGACGAACTTGATGTCCCCCATCCCGTCCCAGTCGGTGAAGGACAGGTAGATCGAGAACAAGATCGGGAACAGGCCGAAGATCAGGAACAGGATGTAGAACGGCGCGATCGCGATGTACTGCGGCAGGAACTTCTTGAGCGGGTTCGGCCGCTGTCGCGGTTCCGGCGCCGCCGCGGCCCGGGACGGTACGGCCTCCGTGGTCGTCGTCATCACAGCACCCCCCGCTTCGCCAGCACCTTGTCGGTCAGGTTGACGGCGTCGTCCCAGGCCTGCTCGGGATCCTTGCCGCCGGTCTCGATGTTGTCGATCTCCTTGCCGAAGAAGGTGACCTGGGACTCGTACGTACTGACGAAGGTGGTCGGCACCGACTTGGCCGCCTCGGCGAAGAAGGCCAGTCCGTCCTGATCACCGAAGAAGCCGGACTCGTCCTTCATCGACCCGGACGCGAACGAGGCCGGCGACGACGGGAACAGCTGGATCTCGTTGAAGGTCGCGGCCTGGTTCTCCGGGGTGGTGAGCCAGCGGATGAACGCGACGGCCGCCTCGGGATCCTTGCAGGAGGTCGGCACGGCGAGGAAGGAGCCGCCGCTGTTGCCCGGCTTGACCGGCTGGCTGGCGATCCGCCACTTGCCGGCGGTGTCCGGTGCCGTGTCCTTCAGGATCTCGCCCCACCACACGGCCTCGATGTTGCCGACGGTCTTGCCACTGACCCAGGCGGCGTTCTGATCACCGCTGGTGTTCGACGGGATCCCGGCCGAGACACCGGCCTTGATCGCCTTGACCGCGGTGTCCCACGCCTGCCGGACCACGCTGCCCTCGTTGGAGTACAGCGGCCGGTTCTGATCATCGAAATAACGCTCGGCGCTGGCGTTGATGAACTGGCTGAAGACCGACTTCCCCGCATTCACCATCGCCCGGTCGGAATTGGTGCGCAGCTTCGCGCCGACCTCGATCCATTCGTCCCAGGTGCGCATCGACGCGCTGACTTCCTCGGGTTCGCTGGGCAGCTTCGCCTCGGCGAACAGGTCGCTGCGGTAATAGAAACCGGTCGGGCCGGTGTCCATCGGCCAGAAGCAGAAGCGGCCGGTCGGCGTCGTGCCGAGCTTCCACTTCCAGGGATAGAAATCCTGCTCCACCTCCGCCGCGCCGAAGTCCCGCAGGTCGAGGAACTTCTCCTCGGCCGGGAAGTAGAGCGAGCAGTTGGAGTTGATCCCGGAGATGTCCGGGATGTAGCTGCCACCGGCGATGCTGGTGCGCAGTTTCGTGTCGAAGGTGCCGCCGATCGCGTCGGCCCGCAGCTTCTTGTCGGTGCCGGGGATCTGTTGCGCCGCCTGCTCCAGCAGGGTCGGATTGACCGAGCGCTTCCAGTACCACAACACCAATTCGCGGGGATCCGCGGAGATCGACGTCTGCCCACCGCATCCGGGTAACAACCCGGCCGCGACGGCCGCGCCACCCAGTCCGAGAAATCCTCGGCGGGACCATCGAGCCATTGCCACACTCCTCACCATTGAGAGTTCCCAGGGCAATGCCTGAGCATGATCGTGAACGATCACGATCGTCGTACGGTCGCTCGACTTCTGTCAACCCTTCGCGGTCCGGCGACGACCCGGAACGGGGACTGGAATGATGGTTGACCGGACCGGAGCAGCCGAGTTAGCGTGAAGCTGCTGTGAACGTTCACGGCCACCGGTCGTTCACCCAGACCTCACTGTTCGGAGCCGCACACTCATGGTCAATCCCATCCGCTGGGCCGTCCTCGGACCCGGAAACATCGCTCGTCGGTTCGCCACTCAACTTCCCACCAGCCAGTACGGCACGTTGGTCGCCGTGGGCAGCTCGGACGCCGAGCGGGCCCGTACCTTCGCCGAGGAGTTCGGCGCCGCCGAGTCTGGCGACTACGACTCGGTGCTGAACAACCCCGAGGTCGACGCCGTCTACGTCGCCACTGTGCACACCAGCCACGCCGAGCTCACCATCGCCGCCCTGCGGGCCGGCAAGCACGTGCTCTGCGAGAAGCCGATCGCGCCCAACCACGGGCAGGCGATGGCCATGGTCGACGCGGCCCGTGCCGCCGACCGGGTGCTGGTCGAGGCGTACATGTACCGCTTCCACCCGCAGACCCGGAAGGTGCTGGAGCTGGTCGGCGACGGCACCATCGGCGACCTGGTCCACATCGACGCCGCCTTCTCCTTCGCCACCGGGCGTTCCGAGGGCCGGCTGTTCGACCCGAACCTGGCCGGCGGCGGCATCCTCGACGTCGGCGGCTACCCGGTCTCCTACGCGCGGGCGATCGCCGGCGCCGCGGTCGGCAAGCCGTTCCTGGATCCCGCGTCGCTGACCGCGAAGGGCAGCCTCGACCTCGGCGTCGACGTCTGGAGCGTCGCCCAGCTGACCTTCCCCGGCGGCGTCACCGCGTCCGCCCGGACCGGCATCCGGGTCAGCGAGTCCTCCGTCACCGTGTACGGCTCCAAGGGCCTGATCACGATCACCGACCCGTGGACGCTGTCCGAGCAGCCCAAGATCACGATCACCGTGGCCGGCCAGGAACCGCAGGAGTTGATCTTCGAGGCGAAGCCGTACGCCCTCGAGGCGGACGGCCTGGCCGGGGCCGTCGGCACCGGCGAGACCGCCGAGATGAGCCTGGCCGACACGCTCGGCAACGCGCAGGCGCTGGACGCCTGGCGCCAGGCGATCGGTCTGCGCTACCCGTTCGAGACCGACGACGCGAACATCCCGACCGTGTCCGGCCTCCCGCTGCGTGTCGATGACAGCACCATGCGGTACGGGGAGATTGCCGGCATCGGCAAGCGGATCTCCCGGCTCGTCATGGGCTGCGACAACCAGCCGAACCTGTCCCACGCGTCGGCCCTGTTCGACAACTTCTACGAGCTCGGCGGGAACGCGTTCGACACCGCCTACATCTACGGCGGCGGCAACCACGAGAAGCTGCTCGGCCAGTGGATCCGCAACCGTGGCATCCGCGAGGACGTCGTGGTGATCACCAAGGGCGCGCACACGCCGCACTGCGATCCGGAGTCGATCACCCGGCAGCTGCTGGAATCGCTGGAGCGCCAGGGCACCGACTACACCGACCTCTACCTGATGCACCGGGACAACGAGGACATCCCGGTCGGCGAGTTCGTCGACGTGCTGGACGAGCACGTGAAGGCCGGCCGGATCAAGGTGTTCGGTGGTTCGAACTGGAGTACGGAACGGATCGACGAGGCGAACGCGTACGCCCGCCAGGCCGGCAAGCAGGGCTTCGAGGTGCTGAGCAACCACTTCGGGCTGGCCGAGGCCTACGACGTGCCGTGGAAGGGTTGCCGGCACGCCACCGATCCGGAGTCGAAGCGCTGGCTGACCGAGCGCCAGGTCCCGCTGTTCCCCTGGTCCTCCCAGGCCCGCGGCTTCTTCACCGGCCGGGCCCGGCCGGACGACCGGTCCGACGCCGAACTGGTGCGCTGCTACTACAGCGACGAGAACTTCGAACGGCTGCGCCGGGCGGAGAAGATCGGCGCCGAGTTCGGCGTGGCGGCGACCGCGATCGCGCTGGCGTTCGTGCTGCACCAGCCGTTCCCGACGTTCCCGCTGTTCGGCCCGCGGTCGATCACCGAGACCCGGTCCTCGATCGATGCGCTGAAGGTACGGCTGACGCCGGAGCAGGTCGCCTACCTCGACCTGGCGTCGGACTAATCCGGTACGCGGACGACCCGCGAATCGTTAGCCTCAGCCCATGACCGCCCGACCATCCTCGAAGGTCCCGGCTGCGCCGGCGCCGCGGGCGACGATCAACGACGTCGCCTCGGCCGCCGGCGTGTCCCGGCAGACGGTGACCCGGGCCATGAACGAGATGCCCGGGATCAACCCGGCCACCAAGGAACGGGTGCTGGCCGCCGCGAAGCGGCTCCGCTACCGGCCGTCCCGGTTCGGCCGCGGCCTGGTCAAGCCGGAGCCGCGGACCCTCGGCCTGGTCGTCGACGACCTGACGAATCCGTACTATCCCGAGCTGGCGTCGGCGGTGAACGGCGAGGCGGCCAAGCACGGCTGGAACGTCATCCTGGCCGAGAAGATCCACGCCACCGACCGGCGCGAACTCCTGATCGAGATCGCCGGCCAGGTCGACGCCGTGCTCGGCTACCTGAGCGAGTCCGAGGGTCTTGATCAACTCGGCGACCTGCCCTGCATCCAGTTCGACAGTCAGCCGGACAGCAAGGTCGGTGGGGTCGAGCTGGACTTCGCGCCGGCGATGGCCGAGCTCGTCGATCATCTGCTCGAGCGCGGAGTACGCCATCCGGTGCTGCTCGACATCTCCCCGCCGGGGCCGCTGTCCGGCCGCGGACAGTGCTTCGTCGACCTGATGCGCGAGCACGGGTTCGACCCGCCGGTCACTCAGGTGATCGACAACTCGATGGCGGCCGGTGCGGCCGGCTGTGCGGCGATTCTCCAAGATCATCCCGAGGCCGACGCGATCATGGCGTTCAACGACATCGCCGCCTGCGGCACCCTGAAGACCCTGCGCCGGGCCGGGATCGACGTACCCGGCCAGATCAAGGTGGCCGGCTTCGACGGGCTCGGCCTGGGCACCTACATCACGCCGGAACTGACCACCCTCGCCCTCGATGTGCAGGGCGTCGCCTCGGCCGCGGTCGGGCTCGCCCTCGGCATGGCGACCGGCGAAATCCCGCGCACCGGGCCGGAGGCCCGACGGCGGGTCGCCTACCGGCTGGTCATCCGCGAATCCAGTTGATCTTGGTCCGAACCATGATCAACGACGACGGCCGACAGGCCCGCCGTCGGAGGACCTGACGCGCCCGCCGGATTTGCGGTACTTTTCGGGTGAGGCTGACCGTGCGACGCGGGACACGAAAAGGAGGATGACCATGGGTTTGTTCGACGAACTGAAGGAAAAGGCCAGCGAGCTTGGCGAGAAGGTCCAGGAGGGCTTCGAAGCCGCCAAGGACAAGGCTGAGGATCTGGTCGACGACGTGAAGGACCGCTTCGACGGCGACGACGCTCCGGCGGATACCGTCGGCGACGGCGCGCAGTCTGCCGCGGACTCCGTCGGCGAGGGTGTGCAGGGCGTGGCCGACGCGGCCGATTCGCCCGCCGTGCAGGAGGCGGCCAACACCGTCGACGACGCGGCGCACAACGCTGCCGACGGTGTCGGTGACGCCGCCGACGCGGTCCAGGACAAGGCCGACGAGTTCCGCTCGGACAACGGCTGACCAAGATCACGTTGTAACCAACGGAGAGCGAAGGGCGTCACCCGGTCACGGGTGGCGCCCTTCGCCGCGTCCCGGCGTCCAGGATCCGAATATTCACCGTGCCGTCACGGCCGGGCAACGTTAGGGTCGCGAGCGTGACGGCCGTACGGGTGACGAACCTGGTCAAGGAGTTCCACCGGCCGAGCGGGGGTGGCTTCTTCCGATCGTTGTTCGGCGGCAGGGCCGCGGTCCGCGCGGTCGACGACATCTCGTTCGAGGTCGAGCCCGGCGAGGTGATCGGCTATCTGGGCCCGAACGGCGCCGGGAAGTCGACCACGATCAAGATGCTCACCGGCATCCTGGTGCCGACGTCCGGCGAGGTCCAGGTGTCCGGCGTCGTCCCGTACCGCGACCGGCGGCGGAACTCCCGCAACATCGGCGTCGTCTTCGGTCAGCGCACCCAGCTCTGGTACGACCTCCCGCTGCGGCACTCACTCGAGGCGATCCGGGACCTCTACCGGGTGCCGGCGGCGGACTACCGGCAGCGCCTGCGCACCTTCGACGACCTGCTCGGGATCGGCGAGTTCCTGCAGACCCCGGTCCGGTCGCTCTCCCTCGGGCAGCGGATGCGCGGCGACCTGGTCGCCGCGATGCTGTACCGGCCCGCGGTGCTCTATCTCGACGAACCGACGGTCGGGCTCGACGTCGTGGCCAAGGCGGCCCTGCGTACGTTCATCGCCGAGACGAATGCGGCCGACGAGACCACCATCATGCTGACCACCCACGACATGGACGACGTCGAACGGCTCTGCCGCCGGGTCATGATCATCGACAGCGGGCGGATCCTGTACGACGGCGGGCTGGCGGCGCTGAAGAAGCAGTACGTGCCGTACCGGGAACTGTTGATCACTCCCGCCGACCCGGCCGACGCGGCCCGGATCGACAGCCCGCTGGCGGTCCGCGCCGGCGAGCGGGACGGCGTGGTCACCCTTCGCTTCGATCCGGACCAGGTGGGAACTCCGGCGGTGATCGCCTCCGTCACCGCTGCGTTCGAGGTCCAGGAGCTGTCGATCGTCGACCCGGACCTCGAGGACGTGGTGCACCGTCTCTACGGTGAACGGCCCCAGCCGTGACCCGCCCGACGGCGGGCATGATCATCGCCCTGCTCCGGCTCGGCGCGGCCAACGCGCTCTTCTTCCGCGCCAATGTCATCGCCAGCGCGGTCGGCGCCGGGCTGCAGACGATCTTGCTGGTGACCGTGTGGCGGGTGGTCTATCTCGGCCGGGACCAGGTCGCCGGCGTGACCGCCGACCGGGCGGTCGCTTACGCCGTGCTGGCGCTGGCGCTGACCCACCTGGCGTTGCCGTTCCGGCTGTCCACCCTTGCGGAACGGGTCCGGCTGGGCACCATCGCCACCGACGTCATCCGGCCGGTCGGGATCGTCACGCAGAATCTGGCGACGACCCTCGGCGCGACCGCCGGAGCGCTGCCCGGGCTACTCGTGGTGATCTTGCTCGGCGCCGCCCTCGGCGGGATCCAGCCGCCGGCCGGACCGGTCCAGCTGGTGGCCTTCGTACCGAGCGCTCTGCTCGGCCTGGCGCTGGCCATGATCGCCAACCTGACCGTCTCGATGGTGAGCTTCTGGACCACGGACACCCGGGGTGCCTTCTACATCTACCGGACCGTCGCCGGCTTCAGCTCGGGCGCACTGGTCCCGCTCTGGTTCATGCCGGCGGCCCTGACCGGAGTCCTGCAGTGGTTGCCGTTCCCGCTGCTGATCTTCGCGCCGCTGCAGCTCTGGTTCGGCGACGACCGGCCGGTCGGCACCACCCTGCTCGCCCAGGTCGGCTGGCTGATCGTCCTGACCGGAATCCTGCTCCTGGTCCGGCGGCAGGCCTTGCGCAAGGTGGTGATCAACGGTGGTTGACCTGGTCCGACAGTTCCGGATCCTGATCCGGCTGGCGCTGTTGTCCGAGTTGGAGTACCGCGGCAACCTGCTTCAGTCGTTGATCGGCGGCGCCGCGTACCAGGCCGCCCAGCTGCTCTTCATCGGCGTCATCCTGAACGCCTTCGGCGCGATTGGTGGCTGGCAGCCGGCCGAGATCATCTTCCTGGTCGGCCTGCGGATGGCGGCGCACGCCGTCTACGCCTTCGGGTTCCGGCAGGTCATCGACGCCGACACCGTGGTGCACACGGGCGAGTTCGACCGGTTCCTGCTTCGGCCGGCGTCGCCGTTCCTGCAACTGCTGACGCGGCGGTTCAACCTGCAGCAGGTCGGGGACGTGATCATCGCCGCCGTCGTGCTCGGCTACGCGATCAGCCAGGCCGGGATCACGTGGACCCCGGCCACGGTCGCCTTCTGCGCGCTGTCCGTTGTCGGCGGCGGGCTGATCGAGGCCGCCCTGCAGACCCTGCGCGGTGCCCTGGCCTTCCGGCTCCGCAACACCGAGTCGCTGATCGGCATGATCGACAACCTGCTCGGCACCTACGGCAACTTCCCGCTGCACATCTTCGGGCTCGGCGGTGCCGTCTTCTTCACCATGATCGTTCCGCTCGCCTTCGTCGCCTGGGCACCGGCCGCCGTACTGCTCGGCCGGGCAGACCAGCTGTGGTTCCCGACCGCGCTCGGCTGGGCGTCGCCGCTGATCGGGCTGATCCTGTTCGGCCTGGCGATCGCAGCCTTCACGGCCGAGTCGCGGCACTATTCCAGTCCCGGAAGCTGATCCCGGTATGGCACACTCCGGCGCATGACCTGCCGCATCTCGCACACGTCGATCGACGCCCGCGACGCCTATGCCCAGTCGGTCTGGTGGGCCGACCTGCTCGGCTACACCGAGGATCCTGACGATCCCAACGCGCCCGACCACGACGAGTGCCTGATCATGTCGCCCGACCGTACGGTGCAGGTGCTGTTCATCGAGGTGCCGGAGGCGAAGTCGGTGAAGAACCGGATCCATTTCGATCTTCGGCCGACCGACCGCAGCCAGGCCGAGGAGATCAAACGGGTGCTCGCGCTCGGCGCCACCGAGGTGACCGATCTGCGCAAGCCGGACGGCACCGGTTGGATGGTGCTGGCCGACCCGGAGGGCAACGAGTTCTGCATCCTGCTCAGCGATGCCGAGCGCGAGGCCTATCTGGCCGCCCACGCGGGTTCCTGAGCGCATGCCGCTCGCCGGTCGTACGCTGGGCCGGTGAATCTGCTACCCCGCCCGACGTCGGTGAGCGTCGAATCCGGCACCTTCGTTCTTGATCACGACCTGCGGATCGCCGCACCGCCGGCCTGGGCCGCGATCGCCCGCCGGCTGCTCGGCCCCGGCACCGGGTTCGACCTGTTGCCGGCCGACGACGGGAAGCTGGCCATCGTCGAGGCCGACCTGCCGCCGGAGTCGTACCGGCTCGAGGTGCGGCCGGACAAGATCACGATCAGCGCGGCGGACGACCGCGGGGTGAACTGGGCGATCCAGACGCTGCGGCAGCTGCTGCCGGCCTCGGTGCTCCGGCCGGCGCCGACCGAGGCTGAGCTGGCGGTGGACTGCGTGACGATCGAGGACCGGCCGCGGTTCGGCTGGCGTGGCGTGATGCTCGACGTCGGCCGGCACTTCCGACCGCTGCCCGAGCTGTTCCGGTTCGTCGACCTGCTCGCGCTGCACAAGTACAACACCTTCCACCTGCACCTGACCGAGGACCAGGGCTGGCGGTTCGAGTCGACGAAGTATCCAAAGCTGCAGGAGCTCGCCAGTTGGCGGACCGAGACCCGGCGCCATCTCGATGATCATGGTGACGGTACGCCGCACGGCGGCTACTACACCCAAGATCAACTGCGCAGCCTGGTCCGGTACGCCGAGCAGCGCGGCATCACGATCGTGCCCGAGATCGAGTTCCCCGGGCACGTCCTCGCCCTGCTCGCCGCGTACCCGGAACTGGGCAACCATCCCGAGACCGGCTACCAGGCCGCGACCACCTTCGGCGTCTTCCCCGAGGTGCTCAACCTGACCGACGACGCGCTCGCGGTCGTCTTCGACCTCTACACGGAACTGCTGGAGATCTTCCCCAGCCGGTACGTCCACGTCGGCGGCGACGAATGCCCGCGGACGGAGTGGATCGGCAACCCGGCGGCGGAGCAGCTGGCCGCCGACCGCGGCCTGCCGAGTGCCGAGCACCTGCAGCGCTGGTTCACCGAGCAGCTCCGCGACTGGCTCGCCGAGCGCGGCCGGCAGCTGGTCGGCTGGGACGAGATCAACGACGAGGGTCTGCTGGACGGCGCCGTCACGATGGCCTGGCGGGACGCGAGCTACGGAGTCACCGCGGCCCGCGGCGGCGGCCAGGTGATCATGGCCCCGACCTCGCACACGTACTTCGACTACTACCCGAGCGAGGCGGAGACCGAGCAGTACGCCATCGGCGGCCTGGTCACCACCGAACGGGTGCACAGCCTCGAGCCGACCGACGGCATCCCGGCCGAACTCCATGATCGAATTCTGGGCACCCAGTGCCAGGTCTGGACCGAATACATGCCGACCCTGCAGCGCGTCGAGTACATGCTCTACCCCCGCGCCTGCGCCCACGCCGAGATCGCCTGGTCCGATCCCGAAGGCCGCAGCTGGGACGAGTTCTCCGAGCGACTGGCCGGACACCTGGAACGCCTGGACGCCCTCGGCGTGAACTACCGCCCCGAGTCCGGCCCGCTGCCCTGGCAGCAGGGCGGCACCGGCCACCTGCGCCGCCCGGACGCCCATCGCTCCTGATCGAAACTCTAGAAAGAACTCTTTCGAAAGAGTAGTCTCCACTCCGTGGAGCGATCAGCGGAGACCGAAGCGCTGCCCGAGGCCATCCAGCTGCCCTGGTGGCCGGGCAACTGGGAGTCCTGGACGCCCGGCGTGCTCGCAGCCAAGTTGCGGGACGTCGACTGTCGATGGTGCGTCGTCGGTGGCTGGGCCCTGGACCTGTTCACCGGCGTCGTCCATCGCGAGCACTCGGATCTGGAGATCATCGTGCCGCGAGGTTCCTTCGCCGTGATCAAGGACCGGCTCCCCGAGCTCACCTTCTATGTCACGGGAGCCGAGGGACAGTGGCCGCTGGCGACGGCCGGAGCTGCGTTCGACAAGTACCAGCAGACGTTCGGCCGCGATGAGACCACGGGCAAGTTCATCCTGGATGTCATGCGGGTCGCCGATTCCGGCGTCTGGGAGCTGGCCGGCCATCCGGAGATCACCCGGTCCTGGGACGAGACGATCGAGGTCACCGGCTCGGGGATCCCGTACCTGCGCCCCGAGCAGGTCCTGCTCTACAAGGCGCTCGGGATCGGGGACGACGATCCGCGGATCAAGGACGGAGCCGACTTCCTCTCCGTGCTGCCCCTGCTCGACCCGTCCGCCCGAGCTTGGCTCGAGCAGACGCTGCGGTCCCTGAACCCCGCCCACCCCTGGCTGCGCACCCTCGCCCTGCGCGCCGCTGCGGCACCCGGCTAACCCTGAAACAAGGCCACAGCGCCGCACAGCAGCAGGATGATCAACAACAAGGCCGAGGCGATGAGGGCGCCCCACAGCTTGAGCCGCTGACGACGGTCAGCGCCCGGCTTGCGGACGTCCTCGTCGATGAAACCCAACCGCAGGAGTTCTTCGTACGGATCGGCTTCGACGTTGATCCGCTGCTCGCGCTCGACCCCGTACTCGTCGTCGGTGACGTCCGACCAGCCGGCGGCATCCTCGGCGTTCAGCGGGATGATCAACAACAGACCCGGCCTCAGTGGGGTGTTCTCGTCCCGAAGCACGCCGCGATTCGCCTCGAGGATCAGCCGCCAGGCCGATCGATCACCGTAGTACCGGTCGGCCAGTGACCAGAGGTCGTCGGCCCTATCAACCCGATGCGTTGGCATGCGCGACCTCGTTCCACAGCTTGACCAGGCCGGATTCTAGTCCGGCCCGGGTTCGCGGCCGCCTCGGTGAAGGGCGAGGAGGCGGGTGTAGGCGCCGGAGGAGTCGGGGGCCTGGCCCAGGCCGTAGAGGGCGCCGGAGGCGGTGCAGGTGAGGCGATGAACGCCGTCGGCGATCAGCTCGGCAGCCGATCCGGCGGCGGGGTCGAAGGCGAACACCTGGTGCCGGCTGGAGGCGTAGAGCAGGCCGTCGGGGTGCTCGATCAGCTCGCCGTCCAGGGCGCCGGACTTCAGGGCCGGGTCGTAGAGCTCGACGGTACGGGTGATCGCCAGCGTGTCCGGGTCGAACCGGAAGGCGGTGCCGTCGGCGAGGCCCCAGTGATCACCGGAGGCGAGTTTGATCAAGGCGTTCACGCTGCGCGCGCCCGGGACCGGGACGACGTCGGTGATCACGGTCGCGGTCGCCGGATCGAACCGGAACAGGTGTGCCTCCCCGTCCCGCGGATCGGTCCCGGTGCCGCCGTCGACGCTGGAGCCGCCGAGCACCGGACGGCCCGGCTCGGCCAGCAGGGCCGAGATCGTCTGGTCCATGATCACGTTCCGGTGCACCCGGAACTCCTCGGTGCGCAGGTCGATCACCGTGATCGCGCCGCCGAACTCGGCGTAGCCGGGCGTCGTCCCCACGAACAAGCAATTGCCGTCGCTGGTCAGGGTCATCGGCCGGTTCTGATGATGATCTTCCTTGAGCCGGGCCAGCACCCGGGGCGGTTGCTCGGGTTTCGCCGGGTCCCAGACCTGCACGATCCCGTACGGATACGTACCGGAGTAGAGCAGTCCGTCCAGCCAGAGCCAACCCTCCACCTGCTCATACCGCGGCCCCTTGACCGCCACCCGGGTCGCCGGGTCGTAGCTGCCGAAGTCGCCCTGCTGGCCCGCGCTGAGGAAGATCAACTCCCGGTCCGGCGCCGCCACCAGGTGCAGCATGTGGGCCGGCACCGCCCGTACGTCGTAGTCGATCATGGACAGCCGCTCGCCGGCGAGGTCGTACCTGATCGCCTGCCCGGTGTGCTGCCCGGCCCAGGCGACCACGCCGGACCCGTCCGGCAGCAGCCCGAGCCCGATCGCCGCGCCGGGCAGTTCCGGGGCCTCCGGCTGCACCGGGACCGGCCCGTACGTCAGCGTCGCCAGGTCCAGCCACATCAAGCGCTGCCGGTCGCCCTCGGGAGCACTGAAATAGACCCGGCCGTCCAGAGCCTCGGAGACGCTGTGGCTGGACAGTCCGGCGGTCGCGACCTGCTCTCCGGTGCCGGCGTCCTGCAGCGCGAGCCGCTCCCCCGTCACCGCGTCGAGCACGACCAGCGCCGCGTAGTCAAGGGCGGCGAACACCTTGCCGTCGACGCAGCGCAGGTCGACGAACGGCCGGTCCGCCAGGTCCTCGGGCAGCATGACCTCCCGGTGCCGTCCGGTCGCGACGTCGATCGCGTGGAGCCGGGCGGCGCCCATGCCGGTCCCGACGAAGAGGGTTCCGGTCGCCGGGTCGAACGCCGTGGACCGGGCGTACTGGGTGTTCTCCGCGGCGAACCGGCCGAGGGTACGGAACGTCTCGGTCGCCGGATCGAACGCGAAGACGGACGCGGTCGGATACGTACCGCCGTAGACCGCGCCGTCCGGGCCGTGGCTCAGCCCCCACAGGTAGCCGTCGCCCTCGACCGGCTGGCCCAGGTCGGTCAGGTCGTCCCGTTCCGGCCGGTAGCGATAGAGGTGACCGTTGTAGTAGGAGCCCAGATAGACGGTGCCCGCATCGGTCACGGTGATCCCCCAGCCGCCGGTCGCGCCGGGCAGCGGGTGCACGGCCAGCCGCTCGCCGGTCGCCGCGTCCAGCACGTTGAGCCCGGCGTTGTCGCCCTGCAGCACCGCGTACGCCAGCAGCCGGCCGTCCGGCCCGGGCCCGAACCCGCCCTCGTGCACGAGCACCGTCCGCAGCGGCGAACCGAGATCCTCGACCGACCCGGCCATCGTCACTCCCCATGATCACGGACCCGAATGGCGACGACCTTAGCGGCCTCCCTCGGGCGGGTCGAGAGGTGGTTCACCGACCGCGCGGCCACCGGTGCGGCGGCGGACCAGCCACTGCACGAGCCACGCCACCGTGGCCAGCAGCAGCACCAGCAGGAAGATCACGATGCCGGCCACGACGGTGCCGGCCGAGGCCCCGACCAGCGCGTACGCGATCGCCGGCACGACGGTGCCGATCGCCCCGGCCCCGGTCACCTGCCACCAGCGGGCCGCGCCCGTCCCCGCCATCAGGGCGACGGTCTCGGCCAGGATCGGGACCGGCCGGGTGACGATCACCAGCCAGAGCCCGTAGCGGTCGAGCAGCCGGTTCGCCCGGGCCCGCTGCTCGGCGCTGGTCAGCCGTCCGACCAGCCGCCGGCTGCGCCGGCCGATCAGGTAGCCGGTCAGCGTCGCGCCGGTGCCACCGATCATGGACAGCGCGGCTCCGGCGACCGGACCGTACACGGCACCGTTCATGATCATGATCCCGCTGGACGGCACCGGCAGCAGGACGTCCGCGACCAGCAGCCCGACACCGGCCAGGCCGACGAGCCCGCGGCCCAGGCCCCGAATCGGCTGCGGATCGGTCAGCACCGGGATCCCGGACGCCTCGACGACGGCGAACAGGGCCAGGAAGATCACGATCATCCCGCCGATCATGATCAGGTACGGATGACGCATCGCCGCCCGCCGCACCACCCCCGTGATCATGATCGGCCGCCCAGCAGCGACCGGACCCGGTCCGGACCGGCCAGGTCGACGCGCAGCCGCGGCTCGGTTCCCGAACCGAAGGACACCGGCCGAAGACAGGCCACCGCCGCCGCGTACCCGGCGCCGACCTCGAGGTCGGCAATCGCGCCCGACCAACCAGGGCGGCCGGCCAGCCGGCGCAGTCGCGGTCGTTCGGTCACCGGACCGAGCACGACCTCGGCCATCGACCGGGTCAGCCCGTCGCCGGTCGCTTTCAGTACGGCCTCTTTCCGCGTCCACGCGACATAGAATTCGGGCGCGGACACATCGGAATTCTCCTCCGCCGAAAAGACCAGGTCAGCGAATTCGCCGATATCTCGAGTGATCATCTTCTCGACGTCGACCCCGACCCGGGAATTCTCGCTGATCGCCACCAGAACGCGGTTTCCCGAATGGGTCACCGAGACAGTCCCGGGGAGGCCGATCACCTTTGGCGCACCATGCGGCGCCCCGCACCGCAGGCACCGGCGATCCAGCTTGATCAACTTCGGGCCACCACCCATCAGGTCGCCGATCACGCATCTCAGCAAGGCGGTTCCGAGCACGAAGCGGTCCCGGTCCGAGGCCCGGCGCAACCCCGCGAGCCGCCCCTGTTCCACCTCGTCCAGCCAGGTCCGATGGACCGGCGACAGCCAGCCGAGTTCGGCCGCATAAACCGTGGTCTGCAGATCGTCCACAGCACTTTCTTCCGACAATGGCCCGGGCTCAGTCATCCTTGGTCGGAGAATGCCGGAAATGTAAGGGCCGAAAGTCCCCTTGACTGCGACCTGCGTGCTGAGTAGACCATGAGGGGGCGCCACGACGGATGCAAAGACGATCCGCGGGCCGTGTTTGGGGGGCACCAACGATGAGTCGGAAACGCATGATCCCACTACCGCTGACCGAGCGTTTCGCGCCGGCCGGAGCGGAAGCCGGCGAGGAGGTCGATCCGCAGGAACAGCTGTCGGTCACCGTCTACGTCCGGCCGCGTCCTGATCACCCTGATCTTCCCGAGCCGGACGATCCGGCCGGCCTGCCGACACCGGTGATGACCGACGAGGAGTTCGCGGCCGCGTACGGAGCGGATCAGGCCGACCTTGATCAGGTGATCCGGTTCGCCGAGGAGGCGGGGCTCACCGTCGTCGAGAGCAGCGCCCTGAAGCGCAGCGTGACCCTGGAGGGCGACGCCGCGACGATGCAGAGCGCGTTTGGCGTCCAGTTGCGGCGCTACCACCGCAGCGGCGAGACGTTCCGCGGCCGGGTCGGCCCGGTCAACGTGCCCGACGACGTGTTCGACGTCGTCGAGTCGGTGTTCGGTCTGGACGACCGCAAGGTCGGCGGGCCGCGGCTGCGGCGGAGCCGGCAGACCCCGGCCGGGATCGGGCTGCCGACCGCCCGGGCCGGCGGACTCCCGCCGAACACGTACCTTCCGCCCACGGTGGCGAACCTCTACCGCTTCCCGCCCGGCACCGACGGCACCGGCCAGTGCGTCGCGATCTTGAACTTCAACGAGGAGTTCAGCCACGGCGGCTATTCGGCCGCCGCGCTGAAGGTCTACTTCGAGCAGGTCCTGGGGCTGCCGGCGCCCGAGCTGACCGACATCGTCGTGCATGGTCAGGGCAACGACCCCGGCAGTGACGACGGCAGCGACCCGTTCGACACCAGCGGCGAGGTGATGCTGGACGTCCAGATGGTCGGCGGCTGCGCGCCCAAGGCCAAGATCATCATGTACTGGACCCGCTTCACCGAGCAGGGCTGGGTGGACGCGATCAACGCGATCATCACCGACACCGTGAACCGGCCGAGCGTGATCTCGATCAGCTACGGCAACCCGGAGGACGATCCGCGGAGTGCCTGGACCGCGAGCGCGATCGCCAAGGTCAACGAGGCGTTCCGGGCGGCGGCGGCCCGCGGGATCACGATCTGCTGCGCGTCCGGGGACGACGGGTCCCGGGATCAGGCCGGTGACGGTGCCGCGCACGCCGACTTCCCCGCCTCCAGCCCGTACGTGCTCGGCTGCGGCGGCACCGAGGTCACCGCACCGTACGGGACGATCCTGCGCGAGCTGGTCTGGAACAACGGACCCGGCAGCGCGACCGGCGGCGGGGTCAGCCGGTTCTTCCCGGTGCCGGCCTACCAGCGCCACGCCGGGGTCCCGCCGTCGGCGAACCCCGATCGCCGCAGCGGGCGCGGCATCCCGGACGTCGCCGGGATCGCCGACCCGGAGACCGGCGTCGTGATCATCACGCTGGACGGCCAGAGTCTCGCCGTGGTCGGCGGCACCAGCGCGACCTCGCCGATGTGGGCCTCCTTGATCACCAGACTCAACCAAGCCCTCGGCCGCAAGCTGGGGTTCGTCAATCCGCTGATCTACCGGTTCCTCCCCTACCCCGTGCTGCGCGACATCACGATCGGCAACAACGGTGCCTATCCGGCCGGTCCGGGCTGGGACGCCTGCACCGGGGTCGGCAGCCCCGACGGGGTCACCCTGCTGGCGGCACTGCAGTGGCTGTTCCGTTCCCTTCCGCAGCCGCAGGCTCAGCCCGAGGGCAACCGGCCGGAGGGACCGCCGCCGGTTGATTCGCCGACGAACCAGCCCACGCAGCCGGCGTCCGACGGGCCGTTCGGCGCCTATCGGGACAGCTACCTGAGCTGTCTGACCGAGGCGTTCGAGGCCTGGCGCCGGTTGGGGGCGACCGGACCGGAGTCCGGTTGGGAGTCCGCGCTGACCACCTACCGGCACGAGGTGAACGCCGCCTATCTCGACTACGTCGGCGCGGTCAAGGCGTTCTGGCGGGACCAGCCGGCGACGGAGTTGGACACCAACGCCTTGAACTACCTCGGTTCCAGCATGATCAACGTCGCGGCCGTCGCCGCGCCCGCGCTGTCCGCGCCTGGTCGGTCCTGATGGCCGCCGAGGACGTCACCGTGGCCTATGCCGCGTTCGTGG
Organism: Microlunatus sp. GCM10028923; assembly: GCF_042666975.1. NCBI lineage: Bacteria > Bacillati > Actinomycetota > Actinomycetes > Propionibacteriales > Propionibacteriaceae > Microlunatus > Microlunatus sp. GCM10028923. The sequence continues at coordinate 313,528 of NZ_JBHTFF010000008.1, forward strand.
AGCGGGTCTCCGCCGCACTCGCCGATGATCAGGCCCGGAACCAGCTCGCCGTTGCCTTTCAGCAGTACGCGACGCTGGCCGATCAGGCCCTGGCACCGCTGGCCCGGCCCGCGTTCGAGAGCTATCGGGGGATGCTGCGCCGGCAGCTCAGCAGTGATCAGGTACGGCCTCGGGTCGACGAGGCGTTCGGGCGCTTCACCCGTGCCCTCGGCAGCGCGCTGGCCACTCCACCGACCGAGCCGGCGGAGCTGGCCGCGATCGCGGAGGCCATGCTCGGCGCCGCCTGGCTCGCGGCTGCTGCCGCCGCCGACGCCGAAGAAGCTCCGCAGGAGACGCCGGATCGACCACAGCACGATCCGCCGCCACAGCCGGAGCACCCGGGGGTGGATGCGGAGTTCATCGCCGCGGCGAGTGTCTGGGGACCGACGACGGTGCTGGAGTGATCAACTCCCGACCATGAGCGGGCTGGGTTCGAGGGGGAACATGCCGCCACAGAGGAAGCGGTTCGACGGGGGCCGGTCGGAACTGCTCGGCCAGTTGCTGGCCGCGGAAGGACTGCGCCCGGAGCTCGGCGTGCCGACGGCCCGGCACGACACCGGTCCGGCGCCGCTGTCGTTCGGGCAGCAGCGGATGTGGTTCCTTGATCAACTGCGGCCGGGGACCTCGGTCTACACGATCCAGGTCGCCCTGCGGCTCGGGTTCGCGCCGAATCCGGTGCTGCTGCAGGGTTGTGTGAACGACATCGTCGCCCGGCACGAGGTGCTGCGGACCGCGTTCCGGCTGGCCGGTGACGCGCCGGTGGCGGTGGTGCAGCCCCGGGTACGGATCCCGCTGACGATCATCGATCTGTCCGGCCTGCCGCCGGGCCGGATCGAGGCGGCGGCCACCGGAGCGGCCACCGAGCAGGCCAGGCAGCCGTTCGACCTGTCCGCCCCACCGCTGCTGCGGACGATGTTGATCAAGGTCGGGCCGGCCGACGCGGTGCTGTCGGTGTCCATCCACCACGCGATCGCCGACGGCTGGTCGATGCGGGTCTTCTTCGACGAGCTGGCCAGCCGCTACGCGGCGTCGGTGGCCGGGCGGCCGGTGGAGTTGCCCGCCCTGAGCCTGCAGTACGCCGACTACGCCCGGTGGCAGCGTGATCAACTCGCGGATGATCGGCTGGCCGCCGAGCTCGCGCACTGGACCGGGCGGCTGGCGGGCCTGCCGACGCTCGAACTCCCGCCGGACCTGCCGCGGCCGGCGGCGCAGCGCTTCACCGGCGCCACCCGGGCGTTCCAGCTCCCGCGCGAACTGACCGACCCGCTCCGAGTTCAGGCGGCCCGGGCCGGGGCGACGCCGTTCATGGCCCTGCTGACCGGCTTCGCGGCACTGCTCCAGCGCTACACCCAGCAGGACGATCTCGTCCTGGGCTCGCCGATCGCCGGCCGGACCCGGGCCGAGTTCGAGCCCATGATCGGCTTCTTCGTCAACACGCTGGTGCTGCGGCTCGACCTGAGCGGCGACCCCAGCTTCACCGACGCCCTGCTCCGGGTCCGGGACACCTGCGTCGACGCGTACGCCCACCAGGACGTGCCGTTCGAACGGCTGGTCGAGGCCTTGGCGCCGTCCCGCGACCTGGCCCGCAATCCGCTGTGCCAGGTGGCCTTCCAGCACTTCGCCAACGACGACCGCGGCGCCGGTCCGGACCAGCTCCAGATCGACCGCGGGACCTCGGTCTTCGACTGCCAGCTCAGCACCTGGGACGACCACCGCGACCCTGACCGGCCGCCGGCGATCGCCGGCCGGATCGAGTACAACACGGACCTGTACCGACCCGCGACGATCGACCGGTTCCTTGATCATTACCAGCGGCTGCTCGGCCGTGCCGTGGAGCGGCCGGAGCTGCCGCTGTCCCGGTTGGAGTTGATCACCGACGAAGGTCGGGAACGGCTTTCCGGCTGGTCCCGGCCGGAGCCCTGGCCGGCCGATCCGCCCGACCTGGTCCAGGAGATTCTCAGCCGCGCCGCCGAGCGACCCGAGGCCGTGGCCGTGCTGGCCGATGATCACCGGCCGTGGACGTACCGGGACCTGATCGAGGCGAGCACCCGGCTGGCCGGCGTGCTGTCCCGGCACGGCGTCCGGCCCGGCGGCATCGTCGCGGTCCGGGCGCACCGCACCCCGCGACTGGTCGGCGCCCTGCTGGCCCTGCTCCGGCTCGACGCGACCTACCTGCCGCTGGACCCGGACACGCCGCCGGACCGCCTCGCCGACCTGCTGGCGGAGGCGGCGCCGACACTGCTGCTGAGCACCGGCGACCTCCCGGAACCGGTGCTCCCGGCCGGCACCACGATGCTCCGGCTGGACCGGCTCGACCTTGATCAACAGGCGCCCGCCACGCTGCCGGGGACCGGCCGGCCCGGCGACCCGATCGCGTACCTGATCTTCACGTCGGGCTCCACCGGACGGCCGAAGGGCGTGCTCACCGGCCGCCGTGCACTGGCGAACCGGCTGCGCTGGATGCAGCAGGCGTACGGTCTCGGACCGGACGACCGGGTGCTGCACAAGACCTCGATCGGCTTCGACGTATCGCTGTGGGAACTGCTCTGGCCGCTCACCGCCGGCGCAACCGTGGTGCTGGCCGCCCCCGGCCGCCAGGCGGACCGGGACTACCTGGACGACCTGATCCGGCGGACCATGATCACGACCGCGCACTTCGTGCCGTCACTGCTGCAGGACTTCCTGCGTGGCCGGGACGCGCTCGACCTGCCGTCGCTGCGCCGGGTGATCTGCAGCGGCGAGGCGCTGCGACCGGACCTCGCCCGCCGGTTCCTCGAGCTCAGCGATGCCGAGTTGCACAACCTCTACGGGCCGACCGAGGCCGCCATCGACGTCACCGCGTGGACCTGCCGGCCGGGCGCCGACCGGGTTCCGATCGGCCGCCCGATCAGCGGGGCATCCTGCCAGGTGCTGGACCGGCACCTGGCCCCGACCCCGCCGGGAATACCGGGCCAGCTGGCGATCGGCGGGCTCGGGCTGGCCGCCGGCTACCTCGGCCGGCCGGACCTGACCGCCGAACGGTTCATCAGCCATCCGCTCGGCGGACCGCCGGACGGCCGGCTCTATCTCACCGGCGACCGGGCCCGCTGGGCCGACGACGGCACGCTGGACTACCTGGGCAGGCTCGATGACCAGGTCAAGGTCCGTGGGGTCCGGATCGAGCTGGGCGAGATCGACGCCGTGCTGGCCGAACTGACCGGCGCCGCAGCTGCCGCCGACGCCCGGCCGGGGCCCGACGGCCAGCCGGCCATCGTCGCCTACCTGGTCCCGGACCATGATCATCCGCTGCCCCGGCTGGCCGAGCTGCGGCGGCGGCTGGCGGCGCGGCTGCCGGACGCGTTCCTGCCGACGGCCCTGGTGCCGATCACCGAACTGCCGCTCAACCGCAGCGGCAAGCTGGACCGCCGGCTGCTGCCCGACCTGGCCCCGGCCCCGACCGGCCCGCCCGCGGAGGCGGGGCCGGAACCGGCCGTACCGCTGGGCCCGGCCGGGATCCGCATCCTCCAGCTGTGGCAGCAGATCCTGCGGTCACCGGAGCTCGGCCCGGACGACGACTTCTTCGATCACGGCGGCCATTCGCTGCTGGCCACCCAGCTGATCGCTCGGATCCGGGCCGAGCTGGGCGTCGAGATCGGCCTGCCCGACCTGTTCGCCGCACCGACCGTCACCGGCCTGGCCACGCTGGTCGAACGGTCCGCGCCGGCGGCGGCCGGCGACGAGCCCGAGCTGGTCCGGCGCACCCACTCCCGACCCAGCGAACTGCTGATCGGCCGAGCCGGAGGTGCCGGATCATGATCGATGTCTTCGACGCGCTGCCACGGACGGCGGACGACCGGACCCGGCGACGGCTGGCCGAGTTGATCGACGCCGCCGGCCGGGACGACCGGTGGGCGCCGCTGTCGTTCGCCCAGCAACGGATGTGGTTCCTTGATCAACTGCATCCCGGGACGCCGTTCTACAACATCCACGTCGCGGTCCGGCTGCCGTTCGCCGCCGACCCGGTGATCATGCAGCGCGCCGTCAACGAGATCGTCGCGCGGCACGAGGTGCTGCGGACCAGCTTCCGGCTGGCCGAGGGCAGCGCGATCCAGTTGATCAGCGACGAACTGCGGATCCCGCTCACCGTGATCGACCTGTCCGCGCTGACCGGCGACCGGCTCGAGACGGCGATCGCCGGAGCGGCGGGTGAGCAGGCCCGACAGCCGTTCGACCTGACCCGGGCACCGCTGCTGCGGACCCTGCTGCTGCGGACCGGGCCCGCCGCCTCGGTGTTCGCCCTGACGATCCACCACGCCGTCGCCGACGGATGGTCGACCCGGGTCTTCTTCGACGAGCTCGCCACCCTGTACGCCGCGTTCGCGGCCGGCCGCACGTCGCCGCTGCCACCGCTCCCGATCCAGTACGCCGACTACGCACTGTGGCAGCGGGAACACCTGTCCGGGGACCGGCTCGACCAGCAGCTGGCGTACTGGACCGAGCAGCTTGATCAACTTCCGACCCTGCAGCTGCCCACCGACCGGCCGCGACCGGACGTCCAGACCTTCACCGGCCGGACCATCGCGTTCACCCTGCCGACCGGGACGACCGATCGGCTCCGGCCGCTGGCCGCCCGCGCCGGCGCGACCCCGTTCATGGCTCTGCTGACCGGGTTTGCCGCGCTGCTGCACCGGATCACCCGGCAGACCGACCTGGTGCTCGGCAGCCCGATCGCCGGCCGGACCAGGGTCGAGCTCGAGCCCATGATCGGGTTCTTCGTGAACACCCTGGTGCTGCGGTTGGACTTCTCCGACGACCCGTCGTTCGGCGAGGCCCTGCAGCGGGTCCGGGACACCTGCCTGGCCGCGTACGCGCACCAGGACGTGCCGTTCGAGAAGCTCGTCGAGGTGCTCGCGCCGGACCGCGACCTCGGCCGCAACCCGCTCTGCCAGATCGCCTACCAGCACTTCGCCGACCCGGCCGCCGCCGAGCCCGGTGCCCCGGTCGGCGACAACGCGGCCGCCCTCCAGGTCGATCGCGGGACCGCAGTGTTCGACGCGGTGGTGACCACCTGGGACGAGCCGGCGACTGATCATGGTGCAGCTCGGGTGGCCGGCCGGGTCGAGTTCAACACCGACCTGTTCGACCGGGCGACGATCGACCGAATCGTCGACCAATTCACCGTGCTCCTGGACCGGGCCGGCGCGGACCCCGACCGGCCGTTGAGCACGCTGGAGTTGATCACGGACCGGGACCGGACGGAGCTGGCCGGCTGGTCGGCCGCGGCGGCCGGGGCGGCCGGGCCGGCCGTGGCACCGGACCTGCTCGACCTGTTCGCGGAGCAGGTCCGGCTCCGACCGGACGCCGCCGCGGTGTGCACCGACGGGGCGGCGTGCTGGACGTACCGGCGGCTGGACCAGGCCAGCGACCAGCTGGCCCGTCGGCTGCTCCGGCTCGGCGCCGGGCCGGGCGTGATCGTCGCCGTCCACACCGGCCGGACGGCCCATCAGATCTGTTCCCTGCTGGCGATCCTGAAGGCCGGGGCGACCTATCTGCCGCTGGACCCGGCCTACCCGCCCGACCGGCTGGCCGCCCTGACCGCCGATGCCGGTGTCGCGCAGCTGATCACCGACGGCCGGCTGCCGGTGCCGATCACCCCGGCCGGGACCACGATCCACGACCTTGATCAACTCGACCTGGACCGGGAACCGGACCGGCCGCTCGAGCCGGACGGCGACCCGGAGCAGCCGGCCTATCTGATCTACACCTCCGGCTCCACCGGAGCACCGAAGGGTGTCCTGGTGCCGCGGCGCGGCCTCGGCCGGGTCGTGCTGGAGCAGCGCCGACTATTCGGGATCGGGCCCGGCGACCGGGTGCTGCAGTTCGCCTCGCCGGGATTCGACGCGTCGATCTTCGAAATGATCATGGCCGTCGGCTCCGGCGCCACCCTCTGCCTCGGCCCACCGGAGACGCTCGATCCCGGCCCGCAGCTGAGCCGGTTCCTGGCCCGGCACCGGGTGACCGCGGTGACGCTGACCCCGACCGTGCTGGCCACCCTGGACCCGGACGCCGTACCGGAGCTGACCATGATCACCGTCGCGGGCGAGGCCTGCCCGGCGAGCCTGGTGGATCGCTGGGCCACCGGCGGCCGCCGGATGTTCAACCTGTACGGGCCGACGGAGACCACCATCTGGGCCACGGCCGCGGCCTGCGCGCCCGGCTCCGGGCGGCCCGCCATCGGCACGGCGATCGCCGGAACCCGTTGTCTGGTGGTGGATCCACGGGACGGCGAGGTACCGGTCGGCCACGTCGGCGAGCTGCTGGTCGGCGGCGAAGGCGTGGCGCTGGGCTATCTCGGCCGGCCGGACCTGACCGCCGAGCGGTTCGTCCCGGACCCGACCGGACGGCCCGGCCGGGTCTACCGCACCGGCGACCTGGTCCGGCGGCGGCCGGACGGCGGACTTGACTTCGTCGGCCGCGCGGACGACCAGGTGAAGGTCCGCGGGGTCCGGATCGAACCGGGTGAGATCGAGGCCGTCCTCCGTGATCATCGAGGGGTCCGGGACGCCGCCGTGACCACCGCGGCAGAGCCCGGCGGCGGCCACCGGCTCGTCGCCTATCTGGTCCCGGCTCCGGAACGGGACCAGCGGTCGGCGGCGGCCCAGATCGATCACTGGCGCACCCTGTACGACCACACCTACGGCGACGCGCCGCCCGCCGCCTCGGGCGACCTCGACGTGGTCGGCTGGAACAGCAGCTTCACCGGGGCCCCGCTGCCGGCCGCGGAGATGCGGGCCTGGGCGGACCACACCGCCGAGCGGATCCTCGCCGAGCGACCGCGGCGGGTCCTCGACGTCGGCTGTGGCACCGGGCTGCTGCTGACCAGGATCGCCCCGGCCACGGAACGCTACGTCGGCACCGACCTCTCCGAACGCGGCCTGGAGCGACTGCGGCAACAGCTGGCCGACAACCGCGACCGGTACCCGAACACGACCCTGCTGGCCTGCCCGGCGGACGATCCGGAGCCGTACCGGGCGGGCGACTTCGACGCAGTGATCATCAACTCCGTCGTGCAGTACTTCCCCGACGCGGACTATCTGATCAAGGTCCTGACGGCAGCTGCCGACGCCCTCGCCCCGGGTGGCGTGATCTTCGTCGGCGACGTCCGCAGCCTGCCGCTGCTGGAGCCGCTCAGCCTGCGGATCGAGGCCGGCCGGGCCCCGGCCGCCCTGCCGCTGACCACGCTGGCCGAACGGGCCCGGCGGCGCCGCGAGACCGAGGAGGAGCTGGTGATCGATCCGGCGCTGTTCCGGCAGTTCGCGGCCACCGCGCCCGGCATCAGCGACGTGGTGATCAGGCCCAAGCTCGGCGGGTACGACAACGAGCTGTCCCGCTATCGCTACGACGTCCTGCTCCGCTCCGGTTCCCCCGACGAGCCCGACCCGGCCTCCGCCCCTAGCGGCACCGCTGCGGACGCCGCCGAGCTCAGGTCGGTGCTGCGGCAGGCGACCGGCAGCCGGGTCGTGATCACCGGAGTGCCGAACGCCCGACTCGCCACCGACCGGTCCCTGGTCGACACGGTCCATGATCATCCGGCCGACGCCACGGTCGCCGACGCGCTGCGGACGGAGGACCGGGGCGGGATCGACCCCGACGACCTGGCCGGGATCGGCGCCGACCTCGGCTGGCGGATCGAGGCCCGGATCGACCGGACCGGCTGGCGGCTCGACCTGGTCGCCTGCCGTGGTGATGATCTTGGGCCCTTCGACAAGCTCAGGGAACGTTCGGGTGCGGCGGAGCTGGTGCCCTGGGACGAGCTGACCAACGATCCGTTGCGGGGCAGCCTGCAGCAGCGGTTGGTGCCGGAGCTGCGGCGCCGGCTCGAGGCCAGGCTGCCGGAGGTGATGCTGCCGTCCGCGTACGTCCTGTTGGACCGGCTGCCCCGCCGGCCGAGCGGCAAGCTCGACCCGGCGGCACTGCCGGCGCCGGACTCCGGCCGGCCCGAGGTCGCGACCGCCTATGCCGCGCCGCGGACCGGGGTGGAGCGGGCGTTGGCCGTGCTCTGGTGCGAGGTCCTGGCGCTGGAGACCGTCGGCGTCGACGACGACTTCTTCCAGCTCGGCGGCCACTCGTTGCTGGCCACCCAGCTGGTCGCCCGGCTCCGGGACGCGTTCGACGTCGAGCTGTCGCTGCAGCTGCTGTTCGAGCGACGCACGATCGCCGGCCTCGCCGTCGAGGTCGAGGCGGCGCTGCGGCAGCGGATCGCCGAACTCTCCGACGACGAGGTCTCGGCACTGCTGACCGACCCCGGGAGCACGCCATGACGACCTGGCCGGTGGCGTCCGGCAACGGGGTCGGCCCGCGCGGCGACCATGATCACGGAACCGGGTCCGACGCCCGGGCCCGGCTGCTGAGCCGGCTGCTCCGGGGCGAACGGCCGGGCGACCGGACCACCGACCGGACGATCCCGCACCGGCCGCCGGACGTCCCGGTGCCGCTCACGTTCCAGCAGGACCGGCTCTGGTTCCTTGATCAACTCGTGCCGGGCAGCACCGTGGCCAGCATCCAGGTGGCGGTCCGGCTCGGGATCGCGGCCGACCCGGTGATCCTGCACCGCTGCCTGAACGAACTGGTGGCCCGGCACGAGATGCTGCGCACCTGCCTGCGCCAGGTCGACGGCCGGCCGGTGCAGGTGGTCGCACCGCAGCTCCGGCTTCCGCTGACCGTGATCGACCTGACCGGGCTGCCGCCGGACCGGGCCGACGCGGCCGTCCTGACCGCCGCCGCCGAACAGGGCCGGCGGCCGTTCGACCTGACCACGGCGCCGCTGCTGCGGTGCCTGCTGCTCCGGCTCGATCCGGCGGAATCCGTGCTGGCCGTGACGATCCACCATGCGATCGCCGACGGCTGGTCGCTGCGGCTGTTCTTCGCCGAGCTGGCGACCCGCTATCCGGAGGTGGCGGCCGGTCGTCCCGACACCCGGTCCCGGCTGCCGATCCAGTACGGCGACTTCGCCGTCTGGCAACGTGATCAACTCTCCGGGCCGCGGCTCCGGGCCAGCCTCGACCACTGGACCACCGCCCTTGATCAACTTCCGGTGCTCGACCTGCCCACCGATCACCCGCGGCCGCCGGTGCAGACCTTCGCCGGGGCTGCCGTCTCGTTCACGGTGCCGGTGATGATCATGGACCGGGTACGCGAGCTGGCCGTCGCGGCCGGAGCCACGCCGTTCATGGCGCTGCTGACCTGCTTCGCGGCGTTGCTGCACCGCTACTCCGGGCAGGAGGACCTGGTGATCGGCAGCTACAGCGCCGGCCGGACCCGGGTCGAGCTGGAGTCCTTGATCGGGTTCTTCGTGAACACCCTGGTGCTGCGGGTCGACCTCTCCGGCGATCCCGGCTTCACCGAGGCGCTGGGCCGGGTCCGGGACGTCTGCCTGAGCGCCTTCACCCACGAGGACGTACCGTTCGAGAAGCTGGTCGAGGCCCTGGCCCCGGTCCGGGACCTGAGCCGCAACCCCCTCTGCCAGGTCGCGTTCCAGCTGGTCACCGGCCCGGCCGGGACCGAGGCGGCCGCCGATTCGGGGCTCGAGGTCGACCGCGGCACGGCGAACTTCGACCTGGTCTGCTCGATCCGGCAGTTCCCGGACGGCAGTGCCGGCGGTTCCCTGGAATACCTGACCGACCTGTTCGAACCGGCGACGATCGAGCAGTTCGCCACCCTGTTCACCGAGCTGATCGGCCAGGCCGTCGGCCACCCGGACCGGCCGCTGTCCCAGCTCCCGCTGCCGGGTCCCGATCCGGCCATGATCACCGGCCCCGAGGCGGACCACCCAGCGACGCCGCCGGCGGTGACCTTCGAGGAGCTGGTCGCGGCCCGGCCGGACGCACCGGCGTTGATCATGGCCGACGGAAGCCGGTGCAGCTACCGGGAGCTGCACGACCGGGTGATCATGATCGACACCGCGCTGCGGGCGCCCGGCGCCGGCCCGGGCCGGACGGTCGGCGTACTGCTGGACCGTTCACCGGACTGGTGGGCGGCGGCGATCGCGGTCGCCCGGGTCGGCGCCCGGTATCTGCCGCTGGACCCCGCCCTGCCGGACCAGCGGCTTCGGTTCATGATCGACGACTCCGCCGCCGCGATCATGATCACCGACGCAGCCGGTCGGCTCGCAACCGATCACGAGGCGCCCTGGACCACCCTCGACCTGACCGATCTCGAACCCAGTCCCGGGCCACCGGCACCGCCGGCCCCGTTCGCCGCCGACCAAGCGGCCTGGCTGCTCTACACCTCCGGCTCCACCGGGACGCCGAAGGGCGTGGCGGCGCCGCTCCGGCCGCTGCTGAACCGGCTGCACTGGTTCTGGCGCACGCTGCCCTGGGCCGACGGCGAGGTGCTCGCGGCCCGTACCCCGATCGGGTTCGTCGACTCACTCTGGGAGTTGTGGGGCGGCCTGCTCCAGGGCGTGCCGACCCTGATCGTCCCGCCGGCAATCCAGGCCGACCCGGACGAGTTGATCATGCTGCTCCGCCGGCAGCGCGCGACCCGGGTCTGGCTGGTGCCGTCGCTGCTGCGGGCGATCCTGGCCACCCATCCGGAGCTGGGCCGGGAGACCCCCGACCTGAGCTGGTACGTCAGCGGCGAACCGCTCCCGTACGAGCTCGCCCGGAGGTTCTTCGCCGGCGCCCCGGCGGCCGAGCTGTACAACCTCTACGGCACCACCGAGATCTGGGACGCCACCTGGCACCGCTGCCGGCCGGCCGACCGGAACGTCCCGATCGGCCGGCCGATCGACGGCACCACCTGCTTCGTGGTCGACCGGCACGGTGCCCAGACGCCGATCGGGATCCCGGGTGAACTGGTGGTCGCCGGCGCCGGGCTGGCCGACGGCTACCTGGACCGGCCCGAGCTGACCGGGCAACGCTTCGGGCCGCGTCCGGACGGTGCACCCGGCCTCGCGTACCGGACCGGTGACCGGGTCCGCTGGGCCGAACCGGGCCGGCTCGAGTTCTGCGCCCGGCTGGACGATCAGGTCAAGGTGCGCGGCGTCCGGGTCGAGCTGGGCGAGGTCGAGACCGCCCTGGCCGGCCTGCCCGGCGTGGTCGACGCCGCGGTCGCCGCGCACGCCGACCCGGCCGGGTTCACGGCGCTCACCGCCTATCTGGTCCCAGCCCAGGACGCCGGCCCCGAGCCGGCCACGATCGAGCAGGTCCGCCGGCTGTTGGCCGAGCAGTTGCCGGGCCCGGCGCTGCCGACCCGGCTGCTGCTCCTGGACGCGCTGCCACGCACGGCGAGCGGCAAGCTCGACCGGCGGGCCCTGCCGCCGCCCGACCCGGTGCAGGGTGGCTCCCGGACCGAGCCCGACGGCCCGGTGGAGGCGGTGGTGCAGGCGGTCTGGGCCGACATCCTGGGCGGCGGCCTCCCCGGGATCGAGGACAACTTCTTCAGTCTCGGCGGGCATTCGCTGTTGGCCACCCAGATCGTCTCCCGGCTGCGTACGGTGCTCGCCGCCGACCTGCCGCTGCGGACCTTCTTCGAGACGCCGACCATCGCCGGGCTGGCCCAGACCCTCGGCGCCGACCCAAGGGTCTACCGGGCCGCCGAGCTCGCCGTACGGCTGCTGTCGCTGACCGACGCCGAGGTCGCCGCCGAACTGGCCCGTTCCGGTGATCACGAACCCGACCCCGACCAGGAGACGCCATGACGTCGATCGAGCGCAGCGTCCCGACCGGACGGCCGCCGGACGCCCGGACCCTGTCGGTGCAGCTGGTCGCCGACGGCCTCGACTTCCCCACCGGGTTGGCCTTCCTGGCCGACGGCCGGCTCGCCGTGGCCGAGGCCGGGTTGCCGTTCGGCGGTGCCCGGCCCGGCGGCCGGATCCGGCTGATCGATCCCGGCGGCCACCCGACCACGCTGGCCGACGGGCTGCCGTGGCCGGTCACCGGGCTGACCCCGCTCGGCGACTCGTTGATCATCTCGGTGCCGGGCGCGCTGCTCCGGACCCGGCTGGACGGCACGGTCGAGCCGCTGCTGGAAGGTCTGCCGCGGGGCGGCAACTACCACACCAACCACGTCGCGGCCGGGCCCGACGGCTGGCTCTACTTCGGCCAGGGCGCGATGACGAACAGCGGAGTGGTCGGCCTGGACGGCGACGATCTCGGCTGGCTCCGCCGCCATGATCATCCGGCGGACGTACCCGGGCTGGACATCCGGTTGGCCGGCCTGACCTACCCGACGGCCGATCCCACGGATCCCCGGTCCATGATCAGCACCGCGGCCTTCAGCCGGTTCGGCGAGACCCGCCCGCCCGTCAGCCGGCTGCCCGGACGACTGCCCTGTACGGCGGCCGTACTGCGCTGTCGGCCGGACGGCACGGAGCTCGAACTGGTCGCTTGGGGCACCCGGAATCCGTACGGGCTGGCCTTCCTGCCCGACGGCCGGCTGCTGGCCGTCGACCAGGGCCCGGACGACCGGGGCAGCCGGCCGATCGGCAACGCCCCCGACCTGCTGTACGAGATCCGGCCCGGCGCCTGGTACGGCTGGCCGGACTTCGTCGGCGGCGATCCCGTCACCGCGCCCTGGCTGCGGCCGGAGCGCGGCGAGCCGCCCGGCTTCCTGCTCGACCACGCGACGCTGCCGCCACCGGAGCCCGCCCTGCTCAGGTTCCCACCACACGTCGCGGCGACCCGCCTGGCGGTCGGACCGGAACAATCCACGAGCTGGGCTGATCGCCTGCTGGTCACGCTGTTCGGCGACGAGCGCCCGCTCACCGCGCCGGCCGGACCGTCGGTCGGGCGCTGCCTGGCCGCCATCGACCTGAACCGCGGCACGATCAGCCCGTTGATCACCGATCCGCTGCTGCGGCCGATCGACGTCGGGTTCTCCCCGACCGACGGATCCCCTTATGTCGTTGACTTCGGGCGCTTCGAGATGGGGCCGGCCGGGGCAGTGGACGCGAGCCCCGGGACTGGCCGGATCTGGCGCGTCGTCGATCACACGGAAGGTGTCTCGGAATGAATGATGATCAAGGTGCGGCAGCGGAGCTGCTGCCCGGCGCGAGCGGCTGGGATCCCGGGACCACCCTCCGGGCGGAACCGGCCGACCCGGATCCCGGGCCCGATCAACTCGGCCGGGTCGGCCCGCTGATCATGATCACCGGGGCGGACCGGTTCGCACCGGTCATCCTCAAGATCACCGTCGACGCCGAGGCCCTGACCGGGATCGATCCCGGCACCGTCCGGGTGCTGCATCCGGGGGCCGGCGCCGGGCCGCCGGCGGTGATCGGCGCCTCCGGCTGCGTCGCCGATCTCGGCTACGTCTGGGCCACGGTCACCGAGCCCGGCGCCTACTTCGCCGCCGGACTGCCCTGGGATCCCGTCCTGCGGTCCGTGGCCGGCGCCGACGACGAACTCCCGGACTGGACCCGCACGGCGCTGCGGGACGCCGACCCGGAACGGATCGAGGCCTACCGGACCGCGGTGGTGGCCGACCTGGCCGCGACCTCGACCGACCCGAGGCTGCTCTCCGCGCTGACCCGGGTCCGCGGCGGCGGGTTCGGGCTCCGGCTGCCCGGCGACGGCGACCCGGCCGAGACGTTGCGCCGGGTCGCCGACGACGCCGACCGCCCCGAACCGTCGATCAGCCGGGTGCTGGCCCGGGACCGGCAGTCCGCCCGGCTGCGGATCGCCCGGGACCTGCCCGGCGTGCCGGCCACGGCGAACTGGTCGATGTTCCACCGCGATCCCGAGCACAGCGGCATCGTGCAGCACAGCCACATCGACTCGACCACGGTCGGCGCGCTGCAGCTGCGGTCCCGGCTGCCACTGGACGGCCCGATCGTCTCGGCGCCGGCGATCGTCGACAACACCGTCTACGTCGGGATCGGCAACAGCCGGCGCGCCTACGCCGGCCGCGGCGGCACCCTCTACGCCATCGACCTGATCCGCGGCGTCGTCCGGAACAGCTACACCTTCAACACGGCACCGCTGGGCGGCTCCCGGCAGGGCCTGGCCGGCATCGCCTGCACGCCGGCCGTCACCGCCGACCGGATCTACTTCTCCGGCCAGGACGGCCGGCTCTACTGCCTGGACCGGTTCACCCTGCGACCGGTCTGGATCACCGACATGCGGCACGCCGACCCGCTGCACCAGCAGCCGATCACGCACCAGGTCAACGCCGAGGGCTGGTGCTCGCCGCTGGTCGTCAACGGCCGGGTGTACGTCGGCTGGGGCGAGAGCGAGAGCGACGCGTACGGCTTCCTCTACTGCCTGGACGCGGCGTCCGGCGTGGTCGTCTGGCTGCTCTGCACCACCCTGTTCCCGGGCCTCACCGACAACCCGCCCAACGTCGTGCCGCGGTCCGCGGTCGGGATGCACCCGCTGCCGTCCCGGTTCCTGGCCGCCGACGACCCGGCCGACCGCGGCGGCTCGCCCTGGTCCAGCTGCGCGTACGACCCGGCGACGAACCGGATCGTCGTCGGCACCGGCAACGTGCTGCCGCAGGAGCCGCTGCCGCAGCCCAAGTACTCCCTCGGCGTGCTGTCGGTGGACGCCGACACCGGCGCGAATCCGCGGTTCTTCCAGCCCGTACCGGCCGACAACTACCGCCCCGACGACAGCGACGTCGACATGGCGGCCAGCCCGCTCGTGTTCAGCCGCGGGAACCGCCGGGTGGTGGCGATCGGCTCCAAGAACGGCTCCTTCTTCCTGCTCGACGCGGTGACCCTGGAGCCGCTGGCCCGCCGCCAGCTGCTGCCCCGCGCCGGCGGCAACGGCGGCTTCCCCGGCGACCGCGGCCGCCGGATCCCGGCGATCGACCCGCGGGTCCCCGAGGAGGGCGTGCTGCTCACCGAGAACTTCTACGGCACCTTCAGCTGCCCGGTCGTGCACGCCGGCCTGGGCCGGATCTACGTCGGCGTCGGCGGCTTCGCCTTCGGCGAGACCAGACCCGGGATCGACACGGCCACCACCCCGTTCATCCGGGCGATGGACTGGGAGGACCTCACCGACGCCTGGGCCACGGCCTCCGGCCCGGACCAGGTCCGGCGGTACGTGGTGCCCCGGCCACCGCTCTACCAAACCCCGGGCGAGGCCGGCTTCAGCTCGCCGGTGCTGGTCAACGACCTGGTCCTGCTGTCGACCTCCCGACCCGCCCTGTACGCGTTCGCCGCCGACACCGGGCTGCCGATCTGGCGGGCGCCCGGGCTGGGACCGGTGCTGCCGAACAGCTTCACCCTCGGCCCGGCCGTCTACGGCGACTTCATCGCCGTCGGCAGCGCGAACCTCGGCCTGCTCACGTACTCCCTGTGATCATGATCACCAACGAGACGATGATCACGGACGACACCCTGACCGAGGGTGCCGTGGACCTGCGCCAGCTGTTCGGCGCCGATCCCGCCCTGGACCACGACCTGCGGGACCGGATCGACCGGCTCGTGGTCTCCGCCCGTGCCGCGACCGCGGCCGCGTCGATCCCGCAGCACCTGCTGGCGGACCGGTTCGCCGGCCGGCTGCCCGAGACCGGCCTGCCGCCGAGGGCGTACGTCGACACCTTCCTGAACGCCGTCCTCGACCACGCCCTGCCGGTCGCCTCGCCGCGGTCGCTGGCGAACATGTCCTCGGTGCTGCCCGGAGCGATGCCGTACCTGGCGGCCCTGGTCACCGCGCTGAACCAGAACCTGGTGAAGTCCGAGGCCTCCCGCGCACTCAGCCTGTGCGAGACGCAGGTGCTGGCGATGCTGCACCGCCTGGTCTACCCGGGCGCCGGCCGGCTGCCGGCCGAGCCGGTCGGGGTGGTCACCACCGGCGGCACGCTGGCCAACCTGACCGCACTCTGGGCGGCCCGCAACACGGCCCTCGACGAAGGGGTCGAGGGCTGCAGCGTCCGCCGCTCCGGGCTCGCCGCCGCCCTGGCCGACCGCGGGCTGCGCGGGATGGCCGTGGTCGGGCCCGCCTCGATGCACTACTCCTTCGTCAAGGCCGCCGACCTGCTCGGCCTCGGCTCCGAGGGACTGATCCGGGTTCCGCTGGACGGGTCCGGCCGGATCCGGCTCGACGAGCTGGACGGTGCGCTGCGGCTCTGCCGTCGGCAGCGGCGGCTGGTGCTGGCGGTCGTCGGCGTCGCCGGCAGTACGGACTGCGGCGCGGTCGACCCGCTGCCCGAACTGGCCGACCGGGCCGCCGCAGCCGGTGCCGCGTTCCACGTCGACGCCGCCTGGGGCGGACCGGTCCTGATGTCGCAGCGGCACCGGGACCTGCTGGACGGCATCGAACGCGCGGACACGGTCACCCTGGACGGCCACAAGCAGCTCTACGCGCCGGTCGGGATCGGCCTGCTGCTGTTCCGCGATCCGACCCGGGCGGCCGCGATCCGGCACACCGCGGACTACGCGCTGCGCCAGGGCTCGGCCGATCTCGGCCGGCATTCCGTCGAGGGCTCCCGGCCCGGGTCGGCGATGCTGCTGCACGCGGCCCTGCACCTGCTCGGCCGGCAGGGCTACGAGGCGGCCGTGGACCGGACCATCGCCCTGGCCGCCATGCTGGCCGACCGGGTGCGCCGCCGGCCGGAGTTCGAGCTACTGCTGCCGCCGCGGCTCAACCTGGTGCTCTACCGCTACCTGCCGCCCGACCTGCGCGGGGTGCAGCCGGCCGACCGGACCCCGGCGGAGCAGCACCGGCTCGACCGGCTCAACGAACAGGTGCACAAGCTGCAGCGGGCCGCCGGGCACGCGCTGGTGTCGCGGACCGTCTGGCCGACGCCGCCGGAAGGACCGGGCCAGCCGGTGCTCCGGGCCGTGCTGGCGAACCCGCTGACCGGCCCGGCCGACCTCGACGCCGTCCTGGACGAGCAGGTACGGCTCGGTGACGCGCTCGGCCACCCGCGGTCCAGTTAGTGGATCGGAAGGAGGGCAATTCAGGGTCGCCTTATGATGGGTGACTGCGACCGTGGCCGCCCGCGTCCAGGACTCACCGGACACCGGCCGACGGTACGAGAAACGCCTAAGGAAGAAGGCATCCCGGGTGACAACCGTCCACACCCTCGACCGAGTGGTGATTCGTTTCGCCGGCGACTCCGGCGACGGCATGCAACTGACCGGCGACCGGTTCACCGCCGACGCTGCGGTGTTCGGCAACGACATCTCGACGCTGCCGAACTTCCCGGCCGAGATCCGCGCACCAGCCGGAACTCTGCCGGGCGTCTCCAGCTTCCAGTTGCACTTCGCGAACTACGACATCATGACGCCGGGCGACCGTCCGGACGTGCTGGTCGTGATGAACCCGGCGGCGCTGAAGGCCAACATCGCCGACCTGCCGCGCGGCGGGCTGATCATCGCCGACACCGCCGACTTCACCAAGCGCAACCTGGCCCGGGTCGGCTATGAGGCGAACCCGCTCGAGGACGGCAGCCTGGACGGCTACCAGCTGCACGCGCTGGACCTGACCCAGCTGGCCGTCGAGGCGGTCAAGGAGTTCGGGCTGAGCCGCAAGGACGCGTCGCGCGCGAAGAACATGTTCGCCCTCGGCCTGCTGTCCTGGCTCTACCACCGGCCGACCGAGGGCACGATCAAGTTCCTCACCGAGAAGTTCGCGTCCAAGCCGGACATCCGGGACGCCAACGTCACCGCCTTCAAGACCGGGTACGCGTTCGGCGAGACCACCGAGGTCTTCGCCGACACGTACAAGGTGGAACCGGCCCCGATGCCGGCCGGCCGGTACCGCCAGATCTCGGGCAACGTCGCGCTCGCGTACGGGCTGATCGCCGCGTCCAAGAAGAGCGGCCTGCCGCTGTTCCTCGGCGCCTACCCGATCACGCCCGCCTCCGACGTGCTGCACGAGCTGTCCAAGCACAAGCGGTTCGGCGTGACCACGTTCCAGGCCGAGGACGAGATCGCCGGGGTCGGTGCGGCGCTCGGCGCCAGCTTCGCCGGCCACCTCGGCGTGACCACCAGCTCCGGCCCGGGCATCGCGCTGAAGATGGAGGCGATCGGCCTCGCCGTGATGACCGAGCTGCCGCTGGTCGTCTGCGACATCCAGCGGGCCGGCCCGAGCACCGGCATGCCGACCAAGACCGAACAGGCCGACCTGCTGCAGGTGATGTTCGGCCGCAACGGCGAGGCGCCGGTCCCGGTGCTCGCCGCCCAGTCGCCGATGGACTGCTTCGACACCGCGATCGAGGCGACCCGGATCGCGATCAAGTACCGGACGCCGGTGATCTTGCTCTCGGACGGCTACATCGCCAACGGCGCCGAGCCGTGGCAGGTTCCTGATCTTGCGTCGATCCCGCCGATCGACCCCGGGTTCGCCACCGAGAAGAACGGCACGGACAAGGAAGGCGCCGAGGTCTACTACCCGTACCGTCGGGATCCGGAGACCCTGGCCCGGCCGTGGGCGATCCCCGGCACCGCCGGCCTGCAGCACCGGATCGGCGGCATCGAGAAAGCCAAGGACACCGGTGCGGTGTCCTACGACCCGGCCAACCACGACGAGATGGTACGGACCCGTCAGGCGAAGATCGACGGCATCGTCCAGGACATCCCGGACCTGGTCGTCGACGAGTCGGACGGCTCCGAGGGCGCCCGGGTGTTGATCTTGGGCTGGGGCTCGACGTACGGGCCGATCGTGGCCGCGGTGCGCCGGGTCCGCAAGACCGGCCGCAAGATCGCGTACACCCATCTGCGCCACCTCAACCCGTTCCCGGCGAACCTGGGCGAGATCCTGAAGTCGTACGACAAGGTGATCGTCCCGGAGATGAACCTCGGCCAGCTCGCCCTGCTGCTGCGGGCGAAGTACCTGGTCGACGTGCAGTCCTACTCCCGGGTCCGCGGCTTGCCGATCTCGCTCGGCGAGCTCGCTGTTGATCTTGAACAGGAAATCGACAAGTTGGAAGGAGCGAGCCGGTGACCGCGCTCGCGAACGGATCCCGCCCGTCGGAGACGCCCAAGCCCGAATACCCGGGTCTGGTCGGCGTCCCGCTGTCGCTGGAACCGCTGAAACGCAAGGATTTCACCTCCGATCAGGAGGTGCGCTGGTGCCCCGGTTGCGGCGACTATGCCGTGCTGGCGGCGTTCCAGGGCTTCATGCCGGAGCTGGGGATCGCCAAGGAGAACACGGTGATCATCTCCGGCATCGGCTGCTCGTCGCGCTTCCCGTACTACGTGGACAGCTACGGCATGCACTCGATCCACGGCCGGGCCCCGGCGATCGCGACCGGCGTCGCGACCTCGCGCCCCGACCTGGCCGTGTTCGTGATCACCGGCGACGGTGACGCGCTGTCGATCGGCGGCAACCACCTGATCCACGCCCTGCGCCGCAACGTCAACCTGACCATCCTGTTGTTCAACAACCGGATCTACGGGCTGACCAAGGGCCAGTACTCGCCGACCTCGGAGATCGGCAAGGTCACCAAGTCGACCCCGATGGGCTCGCTGGACAACCCGTTCAACCCGGTCTCGCTGGCGCTCGGCGCCGAGGCCACCTTCGTGGCCCGGACGATCGACTCCGACCGCAAGCACCTGACCGGCGTGCTCAAGGCGGCCGCCGCCCACCGCGGCACGTCGCTGGTGGAGATCTACCAGAACTGCCCGATCTTCAACGACGGCGCGTTCGACGAGCTGAACGGCCGGGACGCCTCGGCCGACGCGATCATCCCGCTGCGGCACGGCGAGCCGATCGTGTTCGGTGCCGACGACCGGCTCGGCGTGGTCCGCGACCCGGCGACCGGCGAGTTCGCGGTGGCCGACGTCGCCGAGGTCGGGCTGGACGCGATCGTCGTCCATGATCAACACCGGGCCGACGCCACGTACGCCTTCGGCCTGTCCCGGCTGACCGACTCCGGGGTGCTGCACCGGGCCCCGATCGGCGTGTTCCGCGACGTCGAGGCCCCGGTCTACGACGACCTGAGCCGCGAGCAGGTGACCCTGGCCGCCGAACGGGGCGGGTCCGAGGAGGATCTGCAGGCCATGATCGCCGGCGGCGACACCTGGAACGTGGAGTGACCTCGTTCCCTGAGCCTGTCGAAGGGTTCTTCGGCGGGCTCGGGACACGTACCCCTTGATCACGGACGAGGGCCGGGACGCCCGGCTCCGTCGCGGCACGTTCTACGGCCTCGGCGCGTACGGTCTCTGGGGCCTGTTCCCCGCGTTCTGGCCGCTGGTCGGCCGGGCCGGGTCGCTGGAACTCCTGGCCCACCGGGTGTTCTGGTCGTTCCTGGTCTCGGTCGTGCTCTGGTTGATCATGGTCCCGCGCGGCAGCCTGCGCCCGATGCTGGACCGCCGCAAGCTGCTCCTGCTGGCCGCCGCGGCGGCGGTGATCTCGGTCAACTGGGGCGTGTTCATCTGGGCGGCCACGCACGGCCACGTGGTGGAGACCGCGCTCGGCTACTACATCAACCCGATCCTCTCCATCCTGTTCGGCGTCGTCTTGCTGTCCGAGCGGCTGGCCCCGATCCAGTGGGTCTGCGTCGGGCTCGCGGCGGTCGCAGTGATCGTGCTCGGCTTCGACTACGGCCGGCCGCCCTGGGTGGCGCTGGTGCTCGCGGTCAGCTTCGCCCTGTACGGCCTGCTGAAGAAGAAGATCAACGCCGGCGCGGTGGAGACGCTCACCATCGAGTCCGCCTATCTGGTGCCGATCGCGCTCGGCTATCTGATCTTCCTCCAGGTCACCGGCGGGCTGACCTTCGGCCACCTCGGCTGGAGCCACACGCTGCTGCTGATCGCCAGCGGCCCGATCACCGCGCTGCCGCTGCTGTTGTTCGCGGCGGCGGCGACCCGGGTCCCGCTGAGCACGCTCGGCCTGCTGCAGTACCTCGCCCCGACCCTGCAGTTCCTGCTCGGCGTCACGTACTTCGGGGAGCAGATGTCGGTCGGCCGCTGGATCGGCTTCGGGCTGGTCTGGCTGGCGCTGATGCTGCTCACCACGTACGGATTGCTGCGCGCCCGCCGACGCCGCCGCGAGGTCCTGATCGGCACGCCGACCAGCCGGGATGCCACGCACCGTCGGTAAGGTTGCCCCCAGTGGGTCGCTGCAGGGGAGACCCGAAACCAACGGAGTGTCCAGACATGAGTGGTCAGTATCCGCCCGGGGGCCAGCCCGACCCCTACGGAAACTATCCCCAGGACGGGGCCGGCAGCGGTCCGGATGCCGGCGGTTACGGATCCTCGCCCGGCAGCGGCCAGCCACCCCACGGCCAGCAGCAGCCCGGCCAGGGCGGACCGCCGCCCGGCTACGGCCAGCAACAGCCCGGGTACGGCCAGCAGCCGCCGCCCGGTCAGCCGTCGCCCGGTCAACAGCAGCCCGGTCAACAGCCAGGCCAACAGCAGCCCGGTCAGCAGACCGGCTACGGGCAGCAGCAACCCGGCTACGGCCAGCAGCCGGGTTACGGCCAGCAACAGCCCGGTCAGCAGACCGGCTACGGTCAACAGCAGCCCGGCTACGGCGGCCAGACCGGCTACGGTCAGCAGCAGCCCGGCTACGGCCAGCAGCCCGGCTACGGCCAGCAGCCCGGTTACGCCGGCCAGCAGGGCGGCTACCAGCAGTCGCCCGGCGCCACGGCGGGCAGCCCCGGATCGCCGGGCGCCTACCCGGCCGGCCCGCACACGGCTTACGCAGCCCAGCAACCGCCGCCGCCACGGAAGTCGAACACCAAGATCCTGGTGATCGTCGGCGTGATCGTGCTGGCCCTGATCATCGGCGGCGTCGTCGGCGGTGTCCTCTTCTATCGCAGCGCGCAGGAAGCCGCGGCGGCCAAGCCGCCGGCCGCGGTCCGGGGCTTCCTCGAGGCCGTCGCCGCCGGCAAGGCCGAGGCGGCGCTGGCGTTCGGCGCGAATCCGCCGGCCGACAAGAGCCTGATCACCGACGCGGTGCTCAAGGAGTCCATGTCCCGGGCCCCGCTGACGGCGATCTCGGTGCCGGTGGGCAAGACCCCGCCGTCGGGCGACACGACCCTGGTCGACGCCACCTACATGCTGGGCGACGAGACGGTCACCCAGCAGTTCCCGCTGACCAAGGTCGGCGAGGACTGGAAGCTCACCAATCCGTACGCGACGGTCAGCCTGTCCGAGGTGAAGCTGGACAACCTGCCGATGTTGATCAACGGGGTGAAGTCCGCCGGGGACAACGCGATCCTGCTGCCGGGCTCGTACAAGCTGACCACCGGGCTGAAGGCGATCAGCTACGGCGAGGACGAGTTCGTGGTCAAGGGCGCCACCGGGCAGCCGACCATGCCGACCACGACCGCGACCCTGACCGAGGCCGGTACCAAGACCTTCATCTCGGCGGCGAAGGCGGAGCTGAAGAACTGCCTGGCCAAGCGCGAGGTGGCGCCGAAGGGCTGCCCGAACTTCGTCACCACCGGCCCCGGGCAGTCCATCGACCCGGACTCGGTCCGCTGGTCGTCGCCCTCCAACACCTGGGACACCTTCAAGGGTGGACTGGTGGACAGCGGCAACGGGAGCTACCTGGCCAAGGGCAAGCTCGGGCTCAAGTTCCTGTTCTCCGCGCGGGGCACCTACAGCGGCCAGCCGACCACCTTCAACAACAACTCGTGGTCGAATCAGTGGCGTTATTTCTACATCACGGCTGACCTTACGAAGGAGCCGATGAAGCTGGCCTGGGAGCGGACTTCGTGACCCTGCGGCAGCCCTCCCGGGGCCGTCGAGATGGGCACATCGCTCGGTAAGGTTGGTGCCCGAGCGGCGCATACCGCGCGCCTGACGAAGTGACGGAGTCCAGCATGAGTGGTCAGTACCCGCCTGGTGGCCAGCCCGGGCCGTACGGGGGCAATCCCCAGGGCGGTTCCGGTCAAGGCCAGGGGGCAGACGGGTTCGGGCAGGGACAGGGCGGCCAGCCGGGCTACGGTCAACAGCCGGGGTACGGACAGCAGCCGCCGCAGCAGGGTCAGCCGGGCTACGGCCAGCAGCCCGGCTACGGACAACAGCCCGGCTATGGCCAGCAACCGCCGCAGCAGGGCCAGCCCGGGTATGGGCAGCAGCCCGGCTACGGCCAGCAGCCCGGTTACGGGCAACAGCCGCCGCAGGGCCAGCCGGGCTACGGCGATCCGTCCGGCAGCAGCCCGCAGACGGCCAGCACCCAGTACCTTCCGGGACCGGGCGGCTATCAGCAGTCGCCGGGAGCGACCGCCGGCAGCCCCGGCACGCCGGGCTATCTGGCCGGTCCGGGCGGTCCTCCGCAGGGCCCGTACGGCGGGCCTCCGCAGCAGCCGCAGAAGAAGAACAACAACACCCGGATGCTGCTGATCGTCGGCGTCTGCGTGCTGGCGCTGATCGTGCTCGGCGTGGTCGGCGGCGTGGTCCTGTTCCGGTCCACCCAGGCCGGCGGCGGCACCGAGCCGACCCCGCCGGCGAAGACCCCGACCGGCACCGTGAAGGCTTACCTGGAGGCGCTGTCCGCGGGCAAGGCGGCCGACGCGATCGCGCTCAGTGCCGCGCCGCCGACCGACGCCACCTTCATCACCGACGCCGTACTGCAGGACTCCAACAGCCGCGCCCCGCTGACCGGGATCACGGTCGCCGAGGTCCCGGAGAACCCGGGTGGTTCGGCCACCGTTGACGCCAGTTTCATGATCGGCCAGGAGTCGGTGAGTCTCTCCTTCGGCGTCACCAAGCAGGGTGAGGACTGGAAGCTGGTCCGGGGCTTCGCGGAGGTCG
The DNA here is from genome assembly GCF_042666975.1 of Microlunatus sp. GCM10028923. Lineage (NCBI taxonomy): Bacteria > Bacillati > Actinomycetota > Actinomycetes > Propionibacteriales > Propionibacteriaceae > Microlunatus > Microlunatus sp. GCM10028923. The sequence continues at coordinate 337,205 of NZ_JBHTFF010000008.1, forward strand.
ACCTGTCCTCGGTGATGGTCGAGGGACTGCCGATGAAGATCAACGGGGTCGCGGTCAAGGCGGACAGCATCGGCCTGCTGCCGGGATCGTACGAGGTCACCACCGGGCTGAAGGCGATCGACTACGGCGAGGAGAACGTGTTCACGATCTCCGAACTGACCGACGACGTCGAGGCGCCGACCCTCTCGCCCACCCTGACCTCCGGTGGCAAGAAGGCGCTGCTCGCGGCCACCCAGAAGTCGCTGAAGGAGTGCCTGGCGAAGAAGGAACTGGCGCCGAAGAACTGCCCCAACCTGATCACGCCGAACTCCGATCAGAAGATCGCCCCGACGTCGATCAAGTGGTCGCTGCTGGAGGACACCTTCAAGACCTTCGAACCGACGCTGGACTCCACCAAGCCCACGGCGGCCAACGTCGATCTGAAGCTGCGCCTGAAGTTCTCCGGCACCGGCACCTACAAGGGCCAGTCGACCACCTTCAACAACGACAGCTGGTCCGACGAGCTGCGGGCCTACATCGTCACGGCGGATCTCACCAAGGAGCCGTACCCGATCACCTGGACGCGCAACTACTGATCACCGGTCCTGGCCTCGCGGCTCTGACATAACATGCATGGGTGACCGACACCGTACCCGTGCCCGCGATCGACTTCTCCGCCTTCGATCACGACGTACGCATCGCCGACGACCTGTTCCGCCACGTCAACGGCCGTTGGATCGCCGAGACGGAGATCGCCGACGACAAGCCGATGGCCGGTTCGTTCATCGCGTTGCGCGACGCCGCCGAGGCTGCCGTACGCGACATCATCACCGGGCTCACGGAGGGCGAGCCCGGCAGCAACGAGGCCAAGATCGCTGACCTGTACGCGAGCTTCATGGACGCCGACGCGGTCGAGGCCGCCGGCGCGACGCCGCTGGCCGGGCTGCTGGCCGAGGTCGACCAGACCGACACGGTGGAAGAGCTGGTGCACCTGATCGGCAGCTTCTACCGGCGCGGCATCTCCGGCCTGGTCGGGCTGGACGTCGAGTCCGACCCGGGCGACCCGAGCCGCTCGGTGATCTTCGTCGGCCAGTCCGGGCTCGGGCTGCCGGACGAGGAGTACTACCGGCTCGATGATCATGCCGAGATCCGGACCAAGTACCAGGCCCACATCGCGGCGTCGTTCGCGCTCGCCGAGGTGGACTACCCGGCGACCCAGGCCAAGCGGGTGCTCGACCTGGAGACCGAGATCGCGGCCGCGCACTGGGACAAGGTGAAGACCCGCGACCTGCGGCTGATGTACAACCTGATGACGCTGGCGGACTTCGAGCAGACGTACGAGGCACTGAACTGGCCCGAGTACGCGGCCGGCCTCGGCGTCGACCGGGAGACGATGGCCGAGCTGGTCGTGATGCAGCCGTCGTTCTTCTCCGAGATCGGCGCCCTGCTCACCCGCAACCGGCTCGACTCCTGGCGGGCCTGGGCCCGGTGGAAGATCATCTCCTCGCTGTCGCCGTACCTCTCCGGTGCGTTCGTCGACGAGCGGTTCTCCTTCTACGGAACGGTTCTGTCCGGCACCCCGAAGCTCAAGGAGCGGTGGAAGCGCGGCGTCGAGCTGGTCGAGGGCTCGCTCGGCGAGGCGGTCGGCCAGATCTACGTGGAGCGGCACTTCTCGCCGACCGCGAAGGAGCGGATGGACCGGCTGGTCGGGCATCTGATCGAGGCGTACCGGCAGTCGATCACCGAGCTGGACTGGATGACCAAGGACACCAAGAAGGAGGCCTTGGACAAGCTGGCGAAGTTCCGTCCGCACATCGGCTTCCCGTCGAAGTGGCGCGACTACTCGTCGCTGGAGATCGCGCGGGACGACCTGATCGGCAACGTCGGCCGCGCGGTCGACTTCGAGATCACCCGCAACCTCGCCAAGGTCGGCCAGCCGGTCGACCGCGAGGAGTGGATCATGACGCCGCAGACGGTCAACGCCTACTACCACCCGCTGCGCAACGAGATCGTCTTCCCAGCCGCGATCCTGCAGCCGCCGTTCTTCAACGAGCACGCCGACGACGCCGTCAACTACGGCGGCATCGGCGCGGTGATCGGTCACGAGATCGGGCACGGCTTCGATGATCAGGGTTCCACCTGCGACGGCGACGGCGCGCTGCGGAACTGGTGGACCGAGGACGACCGGGCCGCCTTCGAGCAGCGTACGGCCGCCCTGATCGAGCAGTACGACGGACTGGAGCCGGCCCAGACGCCGGGCCACAAGGTCAACGGCTCACTCACGATCGGCGAGAACATCGGCGACCTCGGCGGCCTGTCGATCGCGCTGAAGGCCTTCCGGCTGGCCACCCAGGATGCCGAGCCGGAGTCGGCCGACGACTACACCCCGGAGCAGCGGCTGTTCCTGAACTGGGGCGCGATCTGGCAGTCCAAGGCTCGCACCGAGACCGTCCTGCAGCGGCTCGCGGTCGACCCGCACGCCCCGAACGAGTTCCGCTGCAACCAGATCGTCCGCAACGTCGACGCCTTCTACGAGGCGTTCGACCTGCAGCCGACCGACGCCCTCTACCTCGACCCGGCCAAGCGCGTCAGCATCTGGTGACTCGTGGACGGGGCTGACCCGACCGGCTGGTCCGAGGTCGCGCGGGACTGGTCCCGACTGTGGGGTGATCATCCCCGGCCGGTCTGGACCAAGATCATCCGGGCCGCCGGCCTCGGCCCGGGCAGCACCGTCCTGGACGTCGGTTGCGGGTCCGGCGAGTGGCTCGCCCACCTCGCCGGGCTCGGCGCCGACCTCACCGGCGTCGACCCGGCCGCCGGCATGATCGAACTGGCCCGGGAACGCCTGCCGGACGCCGACCTCAGGGTCGGCAGCTTCGATGATCTTGGGGTCCCCGACGCCGCCTTCGACCTCGTCACGGCCGTGAACGCACTGCAGTTCGCGCCCGATCCCGAAGCCGGCTTGGCCGCGCTGCTCCGGGTCACCCGGCCCGGCGGCCACGTCGCGATCGCCAACTGGGCCGAGGACGCCCGGAACGACCTGTTCCGGATCGAGCAGGCGATCGCCGACGCCACCGGCGCCGCCTTCCAGCCCGGCGGCCCCCTCCGCGAACCCGGCGGCCTCGAGGCCCTGTTCGCCCGGGCCGGACTCACCCCGACCGACGCGGGCCTGGTCGCCCTCGACTGGCAGGTCACCGAGCCGGACCTGCTCCGCGGCACCCTGCTCGGCCACCCGACGGACGAGCAGGACGAGCTGACCCCCGTCGTCCTCCGAGCCGCCGCCCCGTTCCGTACCGGCGAGGGCTATCGCCTGACCAACCACTTCCGCTACGCCCTCACCACCCCAACCCCCACCCCAAAACCGCGCTGACCGGGCACAAAAGCAGGCGTTCTGACGGCGTGTCGCTGCGGAGGTGCCCACTCGATGCCGGGTGACCCGGCGAGACCGTCCGTCCGCTCCGGGCCGGCGGACCCATGGAACCGACGAGGCCGGGATCTCGGCTCAACCAAATGATCTTCCGGCGGGCCACGAACCCGAACTCGGCGAGCGGACGGAAAGACCGCCCTCGGGCGGGTGACGGACGGTCAACGCGTCCACTCGATGTGGGCCGGATCGACGCTGCGCGATTGCAGGATCGCAAGGTGGTTCGGTCCCGGGCCTGTCGGCGGCGGGAGGCGGGACCCACCCAACCTCGATCACTCGCGGTCCGGCGTCCCCGCGGGAACGTCTCCGGTCCGATCAATGCGCCGGAGGACCTGTCCCGAATCCGCGATCCGGCCCGGGTACGCCACCTCGAACCCGCCACGGTTCTGCCCGACGCGTTCCCGCGGGAACGGGTGCGGACCGGATCACGATCTTGAAAACGTCCGGCCGGCCGCGGGATCCGACGGCCAAAGCCGTGCGCGCCGCCTCGGATCGGGACCCGTCGGTAACGAACCGACCGCCCGACGCCGATTCGGCCTCCGAAACGTTCCCGCGGGACCGTCTCCGAGCGGAAACTCCTAGAACGACTCAGACTCTTCGACGTCCCGAATCCCTATCGTCCGCGGACACCTCGCGACGGCATTCCCGAGGGAGCGTCTTCCGCCTGGTCCGGTCCGGCTCCCATCCAGCCGGTCCCAGGTCCGACCCAGCAACCCGACCCACCACGACCGCCCGGCCGTAGGCGTTCCCGCGGGAGCGTCTCCCGTCCGGTCCGGTCCGGCTCCCATCGAACCGATCCCAGGTCCGACCCAGCAACCGACCCACCACGACCGTCCCGACCGTGGCGTTCCCGCGGGAACGTCCCCCGCCCGGTCCCGTCCGGCTCCCATCGAACCGATCCCAGGTCCGACCCAGCAACCGACCCACCACGACCGTCCCGACCGTGGCGTTCCCGCGGGAACGTCCCCCGCCCGGTCCCGTCCGGCTCCCATCCAGTCGATCCGAGGTCCGACCCAACAACCCGACCCACCACGACCGTCCCAACCGTGGCGTTCCGCGGGAACGTCCCCCGCCCGGTCCCGTCCGGCTCCCATCCAGCCGATCCGAG
>NZ_JBHTFF010000009.1:0-1072 GCF_042666975.1 Microlunatus sp. GCM10028923
TGCAATTCCATGCCGGCCAGATTCGCCCACCGAACCACACTCCGGGCATTAGCCCCGACCTGACGCGCCGCCTCCGTGCACGACTCACCCGCCGCCACCAACTCCAACACCCGCGCCCGCAACCCAGTATCGACCACCACAACAACCTCCAAGACCGTTGTTGCGACGACCGTCTGAGCCCGCCAAGCCCAGGAGAGCTCCAGCGTTCGAGTTCAAGTGCTTTCGCGACAGTCCGGATGATCAAGAGTCGGCCGAGGCGCTGCGGCCGCGGGAGCCCGGGGTCCTTCCTTGTTGGCGCACGTGCTGGAGGCGGTGAGCCTGGCCCGGTGTCGCTCAGATATGTGCGCGGGTCCGGCGCCCTTGTGGTGTGGTCTGGCGTCCGGATCCATTCGATTCGAGCGCCAAGACGTGCCCGCGGCACGGTCCGCCCTGGCCTGCTGCCCTCGCAGCATGGCCGCTCGGCGTCAAGGTTCGGTCGTCGTGATCCCGGTGCGCCTTCCCATCGCGCGTTTCCACGGGTTCGGCCGCGTTGCAGCCTTGGATCCGCGGTCCACCCTTTCGACTCGCGCCTGCCGGTGGCGCGTCTCTCGGGCGGACGCTTTCGATCTGCCTTCTTCGCCGCGGCATGGCTACCTCGGCCTGCCGTTGCAGTCGCCGCGTTCGCCTCACTCGACCCGATGCCCTTCAGCTACGCCGCGGCCGGTCGGAACCCCGCCCCTCGGCTCGCCTCGGGTCTGATGGTGTTCCGGCCGGGCCAGCGCCAGCACCGGCTGCAGCGGTCTGCAACCTTCGGTCTGCCTTCTTCGCGGCATGGCTGCCTAGGCCTGCTGGCGCAGTCGCCGTGTTTGCCCGACTCGACCTCCGTGCCTTCAGCTATGCCACTGCCGGTCGGAACCCGGCCCTCGGCTTGCCTTCGCCGGTCTGATGGCGATGCGGCCTGGCCCGCTCCAGCACTGGCTGCCGTGGTTTGCAACCTTCGGTCTGCCTTCTTCGCGGCATGGCCGCCTCGGCTTGCCGGTGCAGTCGCCGTGTTGGCCCCGACTCGTCCTCCGTGCCTTCAGCTATGTCGCTG
>NZ_JBHTFF010000009.1:1171-295465 GCF_042666975.1 Microlunatus sp. GCM10028923
GCCGGTCGGAGCCCTGCCCTCGGCTTGCCTTCGCCGGTCTGATGGTGATCCGGCCGGGCCAGTGCCAGCACCGGCTGCAGCGGTCTGCAGCCTTCGGTCTGCCTTCTTCGCGGCATGGCCGCCTCGGCTTGCCGGTGCAGTCGCCGTGTTGGCCCCGACTCGTCCTCCGTGCCTTCAGCTATGTCGCTGCCGGTCGGAGCCCTGCCCTCGGCTTGCCTTCGCCGGTCTGATGGTGATCCGGCCGGGCCAGTGCCAGCACCGGCTGCAGCGGTCTGCAGCCTTCGGTCTGCCTTCTTCGCGGCATGGCCGCCTCGGTCTGCCGGTGCAGTCGCCGTGTTGGCCCCGACTCGACCTCCGCGCCTTCAGCTACGCCGCTGCCAATCGGAACCCTGTCCCTCGCCTTCGCAGACCTGATGGCGATCCGGCCTAGCCGGCACCGGCTGCCGCGGTCGGCAACCCGAAGCGAATCGCGTCAGTGCCGGTGCCTCCGGCAACTTCGACCCCGCTGACCGGTCACCTGCGCAGCGACACGCCGCAGAAACGCCTGCGTTTGTGCCCGGTCAGCGGCGGGGCGGGGGTGGTGGGGGCGTTGGGGTTAGGGGTTAGGGGTGAGGGATTTGGCGAGGGTGGCGAACTGGTCCGGGTGGCTGAGGGCGCCGATCCCGAGGCGGATCAGGGCGGGGCCGCCGTTGAGTACCTGGTCGTCGGACAGGCCGGTCAGCATCAGGGCCAGGACGCCGGTCCGGCCGTCCTGCCAACGTACGTTGAGGCCGATGTTGACCGTTCTGGGCAGGCTGCCGCCCTTGAACCCGACGGCGGCCGCGCCCTCCGGCACCAGCGAGGCGAGGCCGCGTTCCAGGTGCCCGCGAATCACCGGCAGAGCCGACCGGGGTCGGAAGGTGCCGGCGGCGACGGCGTGGTGCAGCCCGGCCAGCTCGGCCGCCGTGCCGTGGGCGTGGCCCTGGGTCCACGGCCACTGCTCCTCGGAGGTCGCCGGCATCTCCGGGATCCGGTCCCAGACCTGCTTGCGGAACGTCAGATCGTGGATGAAGCGCTGGGCCAGATGATCACCGATCACCCGCCGCAGGGCGGTCGGCGCACCGACCGGGGCCGCGTGTTCGGGCAAGATCAACTGCAGCACTTCGCCTTGCAGGGAACGGGTATCGGGACGGTGCCAGCCACCGGCCGCGGCGGCCCGGTGCAGGGCCGGATCGCCCAACCGGCCGCGCAGGTAGTCGGTGGCGGCGTTGTCGCTGAAGTCGATCATGGCCGCGACCAGGGTGTCCAGGGGTACGGTCCGGTCCGGGTCGTCCGCGATCCCGTACTCGTTGCACGGGATGCCCAGTGCGGTGAGGGCCGAGAAGTGGGCCCGGCCGTCGCTGACGTACGGATGCCGGGCGTCCCAGTCGCCGAGCCGAATCGGCTCCGCCGGGTCCAGGAGTCCCCGGCTGACCGCGGTCGCGTACGCCGCGAGATGGACGACCTTGATCGTCGAGGCGAGCACCCGGGGCTTGCGGTCCAGGTGTCTGATCCGCCCGCCGGACCCGTCGATTGCGGCGACCGAGACCGAGTCCCGGTGGCCCGCGATCCAGTCGAGCCAGGCTGCCGCCTCCGGGTCGGACGACCGGCGTGGTTCGGCGGCGGCCGGCGCGGAACCGAAGGCCAGTGCCCCCGGGATCGCCAGCGATCCGGCGATCAGGAAGCGGCGCCGAGTGAACATGGGTCTCCTCAAGCTCGATGGATTACGTAATATCGTAAATCTTATAAGTCCATCGGGTCACGGTCAATCGAACCGAGGGCGGTCCGCGTTCAAGATCATCTGCGTGGCTAGAATCCTGCTCCGGACACCCGGGGGATGGGGGACCCATGAGTGTGGTGCGTGCGTTCAGGCTGGTGGTGATCGCCGTGCTCTCGCTGGTGCTGCTGGCCTGGGTCGGGCGGGTGCTGTTCGGGGTGGACCAACGTGGTCCGCTGTTGCCGTTCCTCGCGCCGTTGTCGTTCGACGCCGTGATGGACGCGCTGGCGGTGCCACTGCTCGCCGGTGTCGCCTGGGGTGCCCTGCTGACGTTCGGCGGATCGTCCTGGGACTCGACGTCGAAGACGGTCAAGGGGCCGGTCGCCATGGCGACGGTGATCGAGTCGTCGACCACCGGGCTGTCGGTGAACGACGTGCCGCAGCACCAGCTGTATCTCGAGGTGAAGCCCACCGACGGCCAGCGGTACGTGAGCCAGTGCCGGCTGCTGGCGTCCGGGCGGGACGCGTGGATGATCAAGCCGGGGGTTGCCGTCCCGGTGCACTACGACCTGAACGACCCGGACTTCGTCACACCGGCCGAGCACGCCGAGCCGGAGGTTCGCCGGGCCGTGCTGCAGTGGCGGATCGAACGCGGGCTGGTCGAGCCGCGGTTGGTCCGCCCGCTCCTCGACGGCCGCTCCGAGCACGCGTCGGTGATCGACCTTCGGCCCACCGGGCGGCACCAGGACGGTCAGAGTGAACTGGAGGTCCGGCTGCTGGTCTCGCCGGACGGCCAGGACCCGTTCGAGACGACGAGCCGGGTGTTCGTCTACCCCGACTCGGTCTCGGAACTGCAGGTCGGCTCGCCGGTCCGTGCCTACTGGATGCCGGGCGACCGGGAGAACGTCGCGATCGCCGTCGGACGGGGGATCGGCCGATGAACTGGCTTCTTGATCAGCTGGTCTGGCTGGCGAACTTCCCGGCCAACACCGGTTACATCTGGGTCTTCGTCTCGGGCTTCGGTGCGTTCGGGGTGGGCCGGCACATGATCAACCGGAGCGGCCGGCAGTCGCGGCTGACCGAGCTGCGCCGGGAACGCGAGGCGCCGCTCGGGCTTCGGGACCGGCCGGTGCTGGAGGCGCTGCGGATGATCAAGGCCTGGCTGGCCCGGGTGGTGTTCGTCGGGTTGATCTTCGCCGGGGCGATCGGGATCGCCTCGCTCGGTGGCTTCACGCCCACGCTCAGCTACATCCATGCCAACGGTGTGACGGCGCCGGCCACGCTGGAGAACGACTACGTGACGTTCACCGCGAGCAACGGCCGCACCTACACGCTGCCGTACGACTTCTTCACCACCCCGGCCTACCCGGACCGGGACTTCTTCCACACCGGCGACGGCAAGATCGTCGTGCGCTACCTGGAATCCCACCCGCAGGCGTACGTCCTCGACACCGAATTGACGCCCGAAGAGTGATCACTCACTGCTGCCGGGCGTAGGCGCGGACGGCGAGCGGGCAGAACACCGCCACCAAGATCGCGCACCAGATCAAGGTGGTGACGACCGAGGTCCCGGGCGGGGTCCCGTTGAGCAGGGCCCGGCAGGCGTCCATCGCCTGACTGAACGGGTTCACGCCGGCCCGGGCTTGGAGCCAGCCCGGCAGCGAGTCGACCGGAGCGGCCAGGCTGGTGCCGAGCTGCAGCGGCAGGAAGGTGATGAACCCGATCGCGGTCACCCCGTTCGGGTCCTTGATCAACACGCCGAGGAAGACGGTGATCCAGCTGAGACAGCTGCCGAAGAGGATCGCCAGGCCCACCGCGGCGACGGCCGCTGGGACACCACCGGCGATCCGGAATCCGGCCAGGCTGCCCAACCCGAACAGGATCGCGGCCGCCGCCAGGTAGCGGACCAGGTCGGCCAGCAGGGAGCCGAACAAGGGCACGACCCGGGCGATCGGCAGGCTGCGGAACCGGTCGGTGATGCCGTTCTTCAGGTCCAGGCCGATGTTGGTGCCGGTGGACAGCAGGCCCGCCGTCGCGGCGCCCATGACCAGGACCCCGGGGAACAGGTACTGCACGTAGGCCGCGGTGGAGCCCGCGACGGAACCGCCGAACAGGTAGAGGAACACCGCGCCGAACAGGGCCGGCGTGACGACCGCGTTGATCACGGCGCCCGGGTTCCGGCCGGTCTTGATCAAGCTGCGCCGGGCCAGCACGGCGCTGTGCCGGAGCCAGCCGAGCGGTCGGGGCGGGGCGTCGGGCCAGGTGGTGATCATGAGGCGTTCTCCGTCGGTGTCGCGTGGGTCAGGACGTGGAAGGCCTCGTCGAGGCTGGGCAGGCGGAGCGCGAGTTCGGTCACCGCGACCGAGTCCTCGCGCAGCCGGGCGGCGATCTCGAAGAACTCGGCGTCGTCGGTGATCGGCAACCGGAGTCGCCGTCCCGTGTGTTCCGGGGTGTTCCGGCTCACCGCCGTCATGATCTTGGTCGCCTGAGCGGCGGCGGCCGGGTCGACCAGCCGGACCTCGACGGTACGGCCGCCGACCCGCGCCTTGAGGTCGTCCGGGGTGCCCTCGGCGATCACCCGGCCGTGGTCGATCACGGTGATCGCGTCGGCCAGGGCGTCCGCCTCCTCCAGGTATTGCGTGGTCAGCAACACGGTCACGCCGTCGGCGCGCAGGCCGCGGATCAGCTGCCAGAGCTCGTCGCGCTTGCCCGGGTCGAGGCCGACCGACGGCTCGTCGAGGAAGATCACCTCCGGCCGGCCGACCAGGCTGGCCGCGAGGTCGAGCCGCCGCCGCATGCCGCCCGAGTAGCCGGCCGCCGGCCGGTCGGCCGCCTCGGTGAGGCCGAACCGGTCCAGCAGTTCCCCGGCCCGGACGATCGCCTGCCGGCGGGGCAGGTCGAGCAGTTGGCCGATCATGATCAGGTTCGCCCGGCCGGTCAGTTCCTCGTCGACGCTGGTGTGCTGGCCGGACAGCGCGATCCGCCGGCGCACCTCGGCCGGCTGCCGTACGACATCGAAGCCGGCCACCGTCGCCCGGCCGCCGTCCGGGCGGACCAGGGTGGCCAGGATCCGGATCGCGGTCGTCTTGCCGGCACCGTTCGGGCCGAGCAGGCCGAGCACCCGGCCCCGCTCGACGGTCAGGCCGACTCCGTCCAGGGCCGTGGTCCTGCCGAATCTCCGGCTGAGGCCCTCGGCCTCGATTCCGTACGTGCTCACGCGATCTCCCTCTCGATTTCAGATGATGTCATCATCTGAATGGTGACAGTATCGTAGTCGGTCGTTCGACGAAAGGAGTGCGATGGCCCGGCTGACCCGCGCCGAGCAGCAGGTCCGGACGCGTGCCGCCGTGGTCCGGGCGGCGACCGAGGAGTTCGCCGAGCACGGCTATGCCGGCGCCAAGATCGACCGGATCGCCGACCGGGCCGAGCTGACCAGGGGAGCGGTCTACTCCAACTTCCCCGGCAAGCGGGCGCTCTACCTGGCCGTGCTGACCGAGCTCGTCGATGCCGGCCGCGCCGCCGATACCGCCGAACCGCCCGGCGACCCCGGTGCCGCCCTGGCTGCCTTCGCCCGGGTCTGGCTGGAACGCCTGCCACTGGCCGCCGACTCCGCCGAACAGGGCCGGCTGCAGCTGCGCTCGCTCACCGACGCCGCCGACGACGCGGTACGGGACACGCTGGCCCAGACGACCCGGCTGCAGGCGCTGCTGCTCGGGCTGGCGCTGGAATCGACCCGGCCGCCCCGGGCGCGCCGGCGACGCCGGGTGAAGCAAGCCGAGCTGGCGCTGACCCTGCTGGCCGGCGCGGCGCACCTGGCTGAGATCGCCCCCGGCTTCGGCGACCCGTTCGCCGTGGTCCAGGCCTGTGCCGGGCTGGCCGCGGCGGAGCCGGACGACGACTGGGACCCGCCGCACCTGGCCTACGCGCCCGAGGCCAAGGCCGAGCACGGTGCCGTGGTGCAAGATCAGGAGCCGGCCGAGGATCTGATCTCCGGCCGGCCGGTCCGGCTGGACGAGGACGGCGTCGTGGTGGTGCTCGGCACCGGCCGACTGTCGGCGGCGGAGGAGGCGGTCCGGGCGACCGACCATGATCAGGTCACCGTCGTCGTCACCACCCGGGATCCCGACGAGCGCGGCCGGCTGGTCCGGCTGCTGCTGGCCGACCTGATCGGCTGCCTGCGCCGGGTGTTCCCGCCGGAGAGCTGGGCCGGGCCGCGGCTGCTGCTCGACCAGGACGGCCGGTTCGCCGAGGCGCTCGGGGTGCCGGAGCCCGGCGACGACACGGAGGTGGCCGTCCGGGTCGCGGGCGGCGTGATCGTGAGCCGCGCCGAAGGGCGAGGCGCCGGCCACAGCGCGGCGAGCGCGACCGTGCCGCGCTGACGTACCCGGGACGGCTTAGGGTGACTCCATGCCGCGCTATGAGTTCCGCTGTCGCGAGTGCAGCACCACGTTCGAGGTCGACCGGCCGATGGTGGCCGCCGCCGATCCGGCCGACTGTCCGCAGGGTCATCCGGACACGGTGAAGCTGCTGTCCACCGTCGCGCTCGGCGGCCGGGCCGGTGCCGGCGCTCCCGTACCGGCGGGCGGCGGTGGCGGCTGCTGCGGCGGAGCCTGCGGCTGCGGCTAGAGCGGCTGTGGGCGGCCGAACCGGGCCGCGACCCCGGGGCTGTAGAGCACCGAGTCCGGCGGCCGGTCGGTCACGCCGGGCAGACCGGCGGCCGCGACAAGATCATCGTCGAAGTCGATCAAGGTCGCCCGCCGCAACGGCCACGGCTGGTGGGTGTTCGGCAGCCACAGTGTGCGCCGGCCCCGCGCGGTGAACAACGCCCAGCGCGCGGTCAGGAAGCTGTCCAGCTCATCGGCCCCGAGTTGATCATGGTCCGGCCGTACGTCGAGCGAGAACGACTCACCGGTCCGGTGCCGGCGGGACCGGTAGCCGATCACCCCGTCGCGATCGGCCTGCGTCGTCCTGGCCCAGCGGTACGGCAGCGAGTAGAGCGCCTGCGCGGTGATCACGGCGGCCAGCCGGGAGGCCTCCAGGGACCGGAACACGACGCCGCGGCGACCGCGCCCGTCGACGCCGTACAGCCGGACGTTCACCTCGGTGAAGGTGCCGAAGTACGGGATCGGTGGCCCGGGTAGGAAGCGGGCCCGGGCCAGCCGGAACGCGATCAGCCCGACCCAGCTCGACCCGTCGAAGCAGTCCGGCTCGATGCCGGGCGGCAGCAGCGGCGCGGCGCGGTGCGGCGGGATCCGCCAGTGCAGGAAGGTGACCGCCTGCCACAGCTGGGCCGCCATCGCCGGCCCGGTCAGCCCGGGTGAGGCGGCCAGGATCGGCTCCGGGACGATCACCGGGACTCGAGCGCCAGCAGGGTCGCCTTCGCCTCCGGGCCGCCGGCGTACTGGCCGATCCCGCCGCCGGACGGCACCACCCGGTGGCAGGGCAGCACGATCGGCAGCGGGTTCAGGGCACAGGCGGTGCCGACCGCGCGGAACGCCCGGGGGCTGCCGGCCCGCTCCGCGATCTGCCGGTAGCTGGCCGTGCTCCCGTACTCAATCGTGGGCAGTTCCCGCAGCACCTGCTGCCGGAATCCCGCGGTCAGCACCAGGTCCAGTTCAAGATCGAACTCGGACCGCCGGCCGGCGAAGTACTCGTCCAGCTCCCGGGCCACCGGATCCAGCCGGCGCGGCGCCCGCAGCACCCGCGGGCTGATCTTGTCCGACAGCTCGGCGATCACCCGGTCATGATCTTGCACCTGGTACGCGACCCGGGCCAGGCCGCGTTCGGTCGCAGCCAGCAGCAGTGGCCCGAGCGGGCTGTCCATGATCAGGTAGCCGACGTCGAGCAGGCCGGAATCCCCGGCCAGCTTGGCCAATCGGTCCTTCAGCCCGGCCAGTCCGGCCGGTTCCTCGTCGATCAGCGGACCGAGCGTTTCGTCGATCATGATCATGCTCCCTTCGGGTCCTGCAACAGTGTGCGCAGTGCGCGGATTCCGTCCGAGGCGGCCTTCCGGGCCGACGCGGCGGAGCCGCCGATCAAGTCGGCGACCTCGGCATGGCGGAGCCCGCCGAGATGGTGGTAAGCGACCGCCTGGCGCTGTTTCGGCGGCAGGCCGCGGACCGCGTCCCAGAGTTCGTCGGAGCGATCCTGCGGGGCCGGTTCGGGCGCCGGCTCGGTGATCTCGGCGACCGGGATCGGGCGTCGGGCGCGGGCCCGGGTGACGTCGATCGCCTTCCGGTGCGCGATCGTCACCAGCCACGCCTCGACCCGGCCGTCGTCGGGAAAGTCCGGCCAGGCCTTGAGCGCGGCCAGGAACGTCTCCGACCAGGCGTCGTCGGCGTCCGCGGTCGGCCCGAGCACGGCCCGGCAGACCCGGAGGATCCGCGCACCGTGCTCGGCGACCACCGTGTCGAACGGCTGCTTGGCCAGCGGCGTCATGTCAGAGCAGCCGCCCGGCCTCGGCCGGCACCGGCTGCTCCAGGTCGAGCAGCCGCTGCTTGCGCTCCAGCCCGCCCGCGTAGCCGGTCAGCCGGCCGTCCTTGCCGAGCACCCGGTGGCACGGCACGAGGATGCTGAGCGGGTTGTGCCCGACCGCCCGGCCGACCATCCGGGCCAGGGCACGCTCGCCGAGCTGCTCGGCCAGGTCGCCATAGCTGGTCGTCTCCCCGTACGGGATCGCCCGGAGCAACGCCCAGACTCGCTCCGAGAACGCGTCGCCCTGCGTCGCGGTCGGCACGTCGAAACCGGTCCGGCGCCCGGCCAGGTAGTCCTCCAGCTGGGCGACGGCTTCGGTGAACAGGGCGTCGTCCGCCGCGTCGACGTACTCGCCGATCGTGCCGGGGGCCGGCGGATGCCAGTGGCCGGGGAAGTAGATCCCGGTCAGCGCGTCACCGGCGGCCACCAGCGTGAGCTCGCCGATCCCGGTCGCGGCCCGCGTGTGTCGAACGGTCATGGCCCGATCCTTCCTTGTGGATGCTGTCACGAGGAAGACGCCCGGCGGCGGCGAAATGTGAGGTCGCCGGGGAACGAGGGCGGGGCGGTTTTTCACGTTACGTGAAAAACTGGCGCTTCCCGTCAGATATATCTCGCGGGAAGCGCCAAGAAGTGTGGGGAAGTGGTCGGGTCAGGGCCAGGTGCGGCCGGATTCCTCGGCCAGGGCCAGGATCAGGGCCTGGGTGCCGGAACGGCCGTGGCCGAGCCGCTGCACCGATCGGTAGAGCCGCTCGGCGAGCTCGACGCCGGGCAGCGCGAGCCCGGAGCGGCGTGCCTCGGCCAGGATGATCCCGAGGTCCTTGAGGAAGTGTTCGACGTAGAAGCCGGGGGTCCAGTCGCCGGCGATGGTCTTCGGTGCCAGCGCCGTCAGGGCGGCGGAACCACCGGCGCCGCGGCTGACCGACTCGAGCACCCGGGTCGGGTCGAGGCCGGCGGCGCTGGCGTACAGCAGCGACTCGGACAGGGCGATCATGGCGCCGGCCACCAGGATCTGGTTGGCCGCCTTGGTGTGCTGGCCGGCGCCGGGTCCGCCCTGGTGCACGATCGTCTCGCCGAAGCTGCGCAGCACCGGCTCGGCCGCCGCCACCGCGTCGTCGGCACCGCCGACCATGATCGACAACGTGCCGCGCTCGGCGCCGCCCTGGCCGCCGGACACCGGTGCGTCGACCGCACCGATGCCTTGTTCGGCGGCGACCTCGGCGATCCGCCGGGCCAGCTCCGGCTTGCTGGTGGTCAGGTCGACCACGGTGCCGCCCGGCCGCAGGTTCGCAATCACGCCGTCGTCGCCGAGCAGCACCTGCTCGACGTCGGACGGCATCCCGACGATCGTCGCGACCAGGTCCGAGCCCGCCGCCAGTTCGGCCACCGAGGAGGCGATCCGGGCCCCCGCCTCGGCCAGCGGGGCGGCCGCCTCCGGCCGCCGGGCGTAGGCGATCACGTCGAACCCGGCGTCGATCACGTGCCGGCACATCGGCCCGCCCATGATCCCGAGCCCGATCCAGCCGACGGTCGGTCCGGTCTCCCGCTGCTGTTCTGCCACGGCTGGTCCCTCCATGATCATCCGGTCGCCGGCGGTCGCCGAAGATGATCAACGTACCGGCCGGGGTCCGGGGCGGGGGACCGGGGGATCAGCGGCGGTACGCCTCCTCGTCGATCGAGGCGAGCCGGGACGACGCCACCCGCGGGGTGAGCCCGTACAGCTGCTGGAAGCTCATGATCAACGGGCGCCACCGGTCCGGGTCGATCCGGTTCGGCCGGCCGGGCAGCAGCAGTTCGGGATGTACGTGCACCCGGACCACCCGGAGCTCGGTCACCGGTGCGCCGTCCGATCCGGGCTCGCTGTGGAAGGCGACCACCTCGGCCTCCAGGGCGATCGGCGTCTCGGCCGGGATCGGCGCGTCCACCAGTTCGGCCGGCACCTGGGTCAGGCCGGCGCGGGCGAACTTGTCGGCGACGTGGGCGTAGCCGCGGGCGAGCTTGTAGGCGGCCGGGCTCGGGTTGCCGGTGGTGAGGGCGAGCCGGTTGACGACGTCGGCCTGATCGCTCGACGGCAGCGCGATCACGGCCTGGCCGGTGCGGCGCAGGTTCCCGTACGTCTGCGAGCCGTGACTGGCACCGAGCACGGCCCGGTCGCCCAGCCAGAACGCCGACGAGAACGGCGCGAGATTCGCCGTGCCGTCGGCGTTCCGGGTGCTGACCAGCACCACCGGCGTGCCGAAGTACAGGATCGCGGGGTTGGTCACGACGTGCCGGGTGTCCGGCGCCGTCAGCGGGGTCTGGTCGGTCAGGGTGTCGGTCATGCCCGGAAGACGCTCCGGACGGGCCCGATGTGAGGTCGGATCAGGTCGCGGTACGAAAATCCTGGAGGCCGATCACCGACAGCAGGGCCAGCTTGTCGGCGGCGTCGGTGCCCTCGAGCGGGAAGAAGGCGACCAGTCGGACGTCCTCGTCGGGCGTCAGCAGCACCTCGCAGTTCAGCCGGATCAGGCCGAGCTCCGGGTGCAGCACGTCCTTGCGGTCCGAGCGCCGTACCGCGACGTCGTGCTGCTCCCACAGCGCCCGGAACTCCGCGCTGCGGTCGATCAGGTCCCGGACCAGGCTGGTGATGTCGTGATCACCCGCCCGGCGCGAGTACGTCGAGCGGAGGTCGCTCACGTGCGAGGCCGAGAGCCGCGCCCAGCCCTCGGCCGGGGTCCGGTCCCGGATGCCCGGCTCGGTGAACCAGCGCCAGATCAGGTTGCGGTCGCGGCCGGCCCGGGCGTCGCCGTCGTGGATCCCCATCAGGGCGGCGAGCAGAGCGTTGTGCCAGAGCGCCTCGCCCAGGTCGCTGTAGATGCAGACCGGTACGTCGACGAGCCGGTCCGCCAGCGCGATCAGGCCCGGCCGGACGTGGCCGCCGGAGCGGCGCGGCGGCGCCGGGTAGCCGGCCAGGTGCAGCAGGTGGTCCCGTTGGTCCAGGTCGCACCGGAGCGCGCGGGCGATGGCGCCGACCACGGCCTCCGACGGCGCCGAGCCGCGGGCCTGCTCCAGCCGGGTGTAGTGGTCGGTGGACACCCCGGCGAGCTGGGCGACCTCCTCCCGGCGCAGGCCCGGGGTCCGGCGGCGCGGGCCGTCCGGCAGCCCGACGTCGGCCGGGTGCAGCAGCCGGCGCCGGCGGCGCAGGAAGTCGGCGAGTCCGGGGCGGTCGATCACGCCTCCATCGTGCCGCTCCTGCCGCAGCCGATCCAGGGAGAGCCCGTCCCTGGATGATCCGTGCCTGTCCCGGGACGTAACGCCGGGCCACGCTGGCGCCATGATCACTTCCTTCGAAACCCGGACCCTCGGCCGCACCGGCCCCGCCGTCAGCTCACCCGGACTCGGCTGCATGGGCCTGTCCGGCGCGTACGGCGACGTCGACGAGGACCAGTCCGTCCGCGTCATCCACGACTACCTCGACGCCGGCGGCACCCTGCTGGACACCGGCGACTTCTACGGCGCCGGGCACAACGAGACCCTGATCGCCCGCGCCCTCCGGGACCGCTCGCGGGACGACGTGATCCTGTCGGTGAAGTTCGGGGCGCTGCTCAACCCGGCCGGCGGGATGGGCGGGATCGACACCCGGCCGGTCGCCCTGCAGAACTTCCTCACCTACTCGCTGCGCCGGCTCGGTACCGACCACGTCGACGTCTACCGGCCGGCCCGACTCGACCCGGCGGTGCCGATCGAGGAAACCGTCGGCGCGATCGCCGAGCTGGTGAACCAGGGCCTGGTCCGCCACATCGGGCTGAGCGAGGTCGGCGCCGAGACGATCCGGCGGGCGGCCGCCGTCGCGCCGATCTGCGACGTGCAGCTCGAGTACTCGGTGCTCAGCCGCGGGATCGAGGACGAGATCCTGGACACCTGCCGGGACCTGGGCATCGGCATCACCGCGTACGGAGTGCTGGGCCGCGGCATGATCGGCGGCACCGGCGAACCCACCGGCGGCCGGGCGATCCAGCCGCGGTTCCAGGGCGACAACCGGGCCCACAACGAGGCGCTGGTCGCCCGGCTCGAGGAGCTGGCCCGGGCCAAGGGCGCCACGATCGCCCAGCTGGCGATCGCCTGGGTCGCCGCCCGCGGCGACGACCTGGTGCCGGTCATCGGGGCCCGGCGGCCGGACCAGGTGACGACCATGATCGACAGCGCCCGGGTGGTCCTGGAGCAGGCCGAACTCGACCTGATCGACGAACTGATCCCGCCCGGCTCCGCGCGCGGCGACCGCTACCCGACCCGGTACATGGCCGATCTGGACAGCGAACGCCGGTCCGGAACGTACGCCATTTCGTCAGAGAGCTGAGGTCGCTGCACAATCGGTTGAAGAGTCAGTGACCTGTCGTCCGGTGTCGGCCGGCGGTTGCTTCCCGCAGCTCGACCCGAGGACAGCCATGGCCCATGACGAAGAGCAGGAAATCGATGCGGTGCTGGAGCGGCTCCGGCAGCGGTTCAGCGGAATCGAACCGGACGCCATCGAGTCGACACTGCGTGCGGTGCACCAGCGGTTCGAGGGCAACCCGATCCGCGACTACGTGCCGCTGCTGGTCGAGCGGGCCGCGACCAGCGAACTGAACCGCAGCGCCGCCGGCTGACGGTCCGCTCCCGGGCTCAGCCGACTGCGGCGCGAGCCCGGTCCGCGTGGGCGGTCAGCACGGCGGCCACCTCTTCGGCCAGCCGTTCCCGGTCCGCCGCTGCCGGTTCCCGGAGTTGCAGCATGCCCTGAAGGGCGAGTTGCAGCGTGTGTTCCTGATCGGCGTCCGGCTGCGGGCCGACGTCGGCGACGGAGAAGTAGCCGATCACCAGCAGGGAGACGGCGTCCGCCTGCTGCCGGGCGGGCCAGTCGGTCCGGACGATCTCGTACGTCCTCCAGACGGGCAGCAGATCGCGCAGGATCGGGCCGCTCCCGTGTGCCTTGACCAGGTCGAGGGCGCCGGGCTGGTCGATCAGGCCGCCGAGCACCAGGTCGTCGGAGGTCTGCAGGGCGCGGATCAGCGGCCGGGTCACCCAGGACCTGGTCACGGTGACGCACAGCAGGTCCGGTTGCGCGACGGCGGGATCGGCCCGGACCTGCGCGGCCAGCTCGTCGAGCACGTCGGCGAGCTCCCCGGCGAGCAGCTCGAGGAACAGCTCCTCCTTCGTCCGCCAGTACTGGTAGGCGGTGCCCTTGCCGACGTGCGCGTGCTGGGCGACCGAGGCCATCGTGACCGCCTTGAACCCCTGCCGCAGGATCAACTGCCGCGCGGCATCGAGGATCGTGCCGGCGCGGGCGCTGCGCCGGCCGGGTTCGGTGGCTGGGTCGGTCATCGGCTCCTCAGGCGGCGGCCAGGTCGCTGTTGCGCAACCGGAAGTGCTTGGTCTGCGACAGCAGGCGGATCAGGGGCGGGAAGCGGAACATCAGCTTACGGATGCCGAGCGTGCGGTTGTGCCGGCGCTGCTCCTGGGCCGACGTCTGGGTGAAGATCCGCCGCATCGGGTAGGCCGACTCCTGGAAGTCGGCGATCGCCGGGCGGAGCTTGCGTTCCCACTCGGTCAGGGCGGTCTCCAGGTCGTCCGGGTGCCGCCGCAGCATCAGGCCGAGCAGGTCCGCGCCGGCCAGGCCCGAGGTCGCGCCCATCCCGGAGTACAGGGTCGGGCACCAGGCGGAGTCGCCGACCAGCACCACCCGGCCCTGGTGCCAGCGGTCCACCCGGGCGTGCTCGACCGAGTCGAAGAGGAACTCGTCGGCCCGTTCGAGGTGCTGCAGCGCCGCCTCCATCAGGTCGCCCAGCGGCTCGGGTCCGTAGAGCTCGCGGAGCCGGGCGGCCACGCCGACCTGCTTGGCCCTGGCGCGTTCGGCGGCGACATCGTCCGTCTGGTACGAGAACAGGACGGTGGGCGGGTGGTCGGCGAACGGGAAGACCCAGAACGACCGGCCCGGCTCGGAGAGGATCGCCCCGTCCTGCGACGCCAGCCCGGGCAGCGCCTCGGGCAGCTCGAACGCGGTGATCATGAAACCGAGCGGGTGCAGGTGATCTTCGTGCGGTCCCCAGACGAGCTTGCGTACGGTCGAGCGCAGGCCGTCGGCGCCGACCACGAGGTCGAAGCGTTCTGTTGTCGTGCGGTCGTTCCGAGTGTCGTGCAGGGTCACCGTGACGCCGTCGGCGTCCTGGTCGATCGCGGTCGGGGAGGTGGCGAACCGCAGGTCGGTATCGTCCGGCAGCGCCTCGAACGCCGCCCGCTCCACGTCGCCGCGCAACATCATCCACGGCCCGCCCGGAAGGTCCTGGAAGCCGAGGGCCGGCCGGCGCCGCCCCTGCCGGTCGACCTGGTGCGTTCCGCTCGCCGTGATCCGGTTGCGGATCCCGCGGAGCCCGATCCGTTCGGCGGCGATCCGGCCGCAGCCGTACATGGCGATGAGGTAGCCGCCCCGCCGCCGGGCCTCGGAACGCTCCACGATCACCGGATCCCAGCCGGCCGTGTGCAGGGCGGTGGCAGCCGAGAGGCCGGAGATTCCGGCCCCCACAACGAGTGCGCGCCGACGGACGGCGGTGGGCCGCGGGATGTCTGAGCTGGTCATGCACCAAGCCTAGACAAACTGACCAAAACAGTCAGATGGTCAGTTTGTTGTCTTGGTCACGACGTCGCGCCGGTGTAGCGCCGCAGACCCAGCCGCCAGCAGCCGACCGCGAGCAGGCAGGCGGCACCCGCACCGGCCACGGCGGATCCGAGCACCGCGACCTGCGGTCCGTGGAGCAGGGTCGAGGTCGGAATCGTGGCGATCAGGGTCAGCGGGAACAGATAGGTGAGGGCGAAGCGCAGCGGGCGGCGGTAGATGTCGGTCGGGTAGCGGGCCAGTTCCCAGGCCGAGCCGTAGAAGACGTCCAGTTGCAGGCGTGGTGCCCAAAACGCCAGGCAGGCGAGCAGGACGCCCATCGCCCAGGTCACCGCCAGCGCGACGATCAGGGTCAGGACCCAGGCGACCACGGTGCCCGCGGTCGGCGTCCGGCCGTGCCGGCCGAGCCCGATCATGATCACCACCAGCCCGAGCAGGAACTGGACCAGGGACAGCGGGGTCGAGCGCGAGAGGCTGGCCAGGAACAGGGTCGGCGCCGGCTGCAGCAGGAAGGTGTCGAGCTTGCCCTTGCGGATGCCGTTCTCGGGGAACCAGGACAGGTTCGGGTCGATGAAGGTGTGCTTGAGACTGCTGATCACCTGGAACGTCCCGATCAGGACGTACGCCTCCGGCTCGGTCCAGCCGACCAGCGAATCGGTGCGCGCATAGACGATGATCACGGTGGCCAGGCTGGCGAGCAGGCCGATGATCGACAGCAGGATGTCGAAGATCAGATTGATCCGGAAGGCGAGCGTGGCCTGGGCCGACCGGCTGAAGCCGGCGCCGAACAGCTTGATCAACTTCATGCGCCGACCACCGTATAGCGCCGCAGTCCGGCCCGCCACAGCAGTACGGCGGCCGTGATGAACACGACGATCCAGGCGGCCTGGTAGCCGAGCCCGGTGATCAGCGGGCCCAGGCCGTGCACCCGGCCCGCGACGACGTCGGCCGGCAGTCCGAGCATGCCGTAGAAGGGCAGCACCCGGCCCACCTCCGGTAACGGGCCGGGCAGGAAGGACAGCGGCGCGATGGTGCCGCCGAGCAGGGAGTTCAGGGTCCAGCCGAAGCCGACGATCGCGTGCACCCGTTCGGTCCAGAAGGCGGTCAGCGAGAGCAGGAAGATCCAGCAGAAGCTGAGGGTGGCGCCGAGGACGAAGACCGGGACCGCCGACAGCACGGCGGCGCGGTCCAGCGAAACGCCGAAGGCCACGCCGGTCAGCACGGCCACGGGCAGCCCCATGATCGTCAGCCAGGCCCGGATCGCGATGTTGGTGCCGATCGTGGCGATCACCACGGGCTGCGGGCGCAACAGATCGTGGCTGATCGTGCCGTCGTAGATCTTCTCGGAGAAGGTGAACTGCTCGAACGACTCGGTCATCACCGTCACCAGCAGCAACGCCACGTAGTAGGTCGCCACGTACGGATCCGCCGGATACACGGCCGACCAGACGAACAGGCCGATCAACGGGCCGAGCACCGCCTGCACGACCAGGGTCAGCAGGAACCACCAGGTGCCGGACCACTCCAGCACCTCCATCCGGATCCGCAGCATGATCAACAACAGCAGGCGGGCCGGCGAGATCATCAGACCCCCTCGCGGTAGGCGCGATCGATGACCGCCTCGAGCGGCGCCTCTTCGACGGCGAGATCGGCGACGTCCAGTTCGGTGAGCAGCCGTGCGGTGATCTTGGCGACGTCGGCCCGGGGCACCCGCAGCACCCAGGTCTCATTCGTCGTCTCGATCACCTCGCCGGCCGCGCGCAGCCGGTCCGGGTCCGCACCGGGTGCGGTGATCCGGAGCAGCTTGTACGGCGACAACCTGGCCGCGAGCTCGTCGAGCCTGCCGTCGTACTGCACCCGGCCCCGGTCGATCAGGACCAGCCGCGGACAGAGGGCCGCGACGTCGGCCAGGTAGTGACTGGTCAGCAGCACGGTGGCGCCGGTCTGCTCGGCGTACCCGGCGAAGTAGCGGCGCATCGCGACGGCGCCGACCACGTCGAGGCCGATCGTCGGCTCGTCGAGGAACATCACCTCCGGCCGGTACAGCAGCGACAGGGCGAGCCCGGCCCGCATCCGTTCGCCCAGGCTGAGCGCCCGCAGCTGGCGCGGCAGGAGTTCGCCGAGGTCCAGCAGCTCGGTCAGTTCGCCGAGGGCTCGCCGGTAGGCATCCTGCGGGACCTCGTACAGCAGACGTTGGTAGCGCAACGTGTCGAGCACGGTGAGCTCCTGCGATCCGCCGACCGGCTGGCTGCCGCGGACGAAGGCGATCCGGCGCAGGAAGTCGGACCGGCGTTGCCAGGGCGCCTGGCCCAGCACCCGGACCCGGCCCGAGCTGGCGTGCAGCAGTCCGGACAAGATCTTCATCGTCGTCGTCTTTCCCGCACCATTGGGGCCGATGAAGCCGACCACCTCGCCCGGTGCGAGCCCGAACGTCACGTTGCGGACCGCCGGCACTTCCCGGTAGCGGCGGTTGATCACCGACCTCAGGGTCTGCCGCCACCCGGAGCCGCGGATCGGTGCCCGATAGGTCATGCACAGGTCGTCCACCTCAACTGCTGTCACGCCAGCGACCCTAGAAAGGAAAGACGACAGCTGATGGCTTATTTTCCTGGCATAGTCGTGCCATGCGTGCGGAACGGCTCCTCCGGCTGCTGCTGCGGCTGCAGAGCGGCGGCCGCGCAACGGTCGGCGAACTGGCCCGGCACCTCGAGGTCTCGCCGCGCACGGTCCAACGTGATCTTGATGCGCTGAGTCTGGCCGGCGTCCCGGTGTACGCGACCCGGGGCCGGGGCGGCGGCTGGGCGCTGCTGCCCGACTACCGGACCCGGCTCACCGGCCTCACCCCGGCCGAGGTGATGTCCGTGTTCGTCGGCGCCACCGCGCACGTCCTCGCCGATCTCGGACTGGACGCGTCCAGCGACCGGGCCATGATCAAACTGATCGCCGCGCTGCCCGAGGGCACCCGCCGGGAGGCGGAGTTCGCCCGGCAGCGCCTGCTCGTCGATCACGCGGGCTGGGACGACCGGCGGGAGGTGCCGCCGTGGCTCGACCTGTGCCGGGAGGCGATCTGGGCCGAGCGGCGGATCATGATCGGTTACCGGGACCGGAAGCGGCCGTTCCCCGTCGAGCCGCTCGGGCTGGTCGCCAAGGCCCGTACCTGGTATCTGGTCGCGGCCCGGACCGACGGAGCACTCCGGACGTTCCGGATCAGCCGCCTGACCTCGGCCAGCCCGACCGCCGATTCCTTCACCCGGCCGCGCGATTTCGATCTTGCTGCCTACTGGTCCGAGACCCAGCGACGCTTCGCGGCAACCCTGCCGTCCTACCCGATCCGGCTGCGGGTGCGTGACCACGTGCTGCCGCGGTTCCGGCCGACCGCACCGGTGCGCTCCGACGGCGATGGCTGGTCCGTCGTCGAGGCCGATCTGGAGAACCCCGACGAGGCCTGTTCGACCGTGCTGTCGCTCGCCGGCGACGCCGTCGTCCTCGCGCCCGCGGAACTGTTGATCATGGTCCGAGACGCCGCACGCCGGATCCTCGGAACGGCGTAGTGGGCAAGAAAAGACCCGCCCTCGCGTGGAGAGGCGGGTTGATGAGACGACAATAGCACGCGCCCATGGCTGATCGACAACTACCAGCTCGCGGGCTTCGAGATCCCGGCAACCGGGTCCGGCAGCTGGCTTTGCTGAAGGTCGACCGGTCTCAGCCGCCTCCACCAGTGTCCTCCGACTCCGTCGGTCGGTTGGCCCTTCAGCGCGCCGGCCAGTGGTCTCGGTCCGGGGTTGATGACTCCGGTCGGTACGTGGTCGCGAGCAACCTGGATCGGCAGACCGAGATCCGAATCATTGGACACGACAATGGCCGCGTCAACCCGACTCTGCAGCACATCGGCGAGCAGGTGCGTCGCCACGTTGACGTCTGAGCCCTTCTCCTCGCGCTTCCGTACGGTGGCGAACAGGACCCCGAGGTTGTTGCGGCGAACCGAGAGCCCCGGCGTCCAGGAGAGTCGGCCTTGTGGATCCAGCATCACCGTCGGAGCTCTGGTGCCCGCGGGCTCGACCGTCATCACGGATTCCTTGGCCCAGGACGAGTAGTAGCCCTCTTCGATGGTGTCAACGGAGCCACTGCGGCGGAGGGCTTCCAGATAGAAATCCTGTCGTTGGGTCTGGCCCGGATCACTCGGGTCGTTCACCCGCGCTGTGCAATAGACGACGCGGTCCACGACCGCACCACCCCAGGATGCATACCGCCTGGCCAGGGCGCGGAGGTCGAGCCATTTCCATCCGGGCACGCTGCCGAGCTGGGCTACCGCGCCGTAATAGAGGTTGAACCCGTCGACATAGAAACCGACTCGCACAGCGTCACGCTAACGCAGTGCCGACCAGGCCCGGATGAGTTTCGACGTGCGGATCGAACTCGCCTCCGCGGCGAGGTCAGCGCCGCGGGCCGTCCTGGCGTCCGGCGACCCGGGGGAACAGCCAGATCGCGAAGCCGACCAGCACGGCGCCGGCGATCAGGGGCAGCACCGGCAGGGCCAGTTGCAGGGTGCCGACCCAGCGGCCGGCCAGCCCGAACGCCTGGACGGCGGCCTGGATCACCAGCCAGCGCAGCAGCAGGGGGCGCAGGGTCGAGGCCTCGAACCGGGCCGACCAGCCGGCCGAGCCGAGCAGGCAGGACAGGGCCACCAGTAGATGGACGACGGCGGTGGCGACGAACCCGGCCGGCGCCCACGGATCCGGCTGCACCAGGACGCCGA
Source organism: Microlunatus sp. GCM10028923 (assembly GCF_042666975.1). NCBI lineage: Bacteria > Bacillati > Actinomycetota > Actinomycetes > Propionibacteriales > Propionibacteriaceae > Microlunatus > Microlunatus sp. GCM10028923. The sequence goes on from NZ_JBHTFF010000009.1 coordinate 20,759, forward strand.
GCCCGATCAGGGCGGTGTACAGGGCGACGGCGACGCCGCCCGGCCGGATCAGCCAGAGCAGCAGGGCCGCCGAGGTCAGCACCAGCAGCGGGATAGCCGGCCAGAGCAGCAGCAGGCAGGCGGCGCCGAGGGCGAAGCCGACCAGCCGGAGCGCCCAGCCGGGGACCGGATGGCGTACGTCGACGTGGACCAGCGGCAGCGGCCGCTGCGACTCGGGCCGGTTGATCCGCAGCGCCCAGAGCAGCCGGATCCCGCGCTCCCGCCACGGCTCCAGCCGGCCGCGGGCGGATCGGGTCAGCCGGGTCCGGACCCGCCCGCCGACGGTTCCGCTACTCATCGGCGCCGCCTGAGCCGGCTCATCGCGGTCAGCGCCGCGTCGGCCGGTACGGACTCGCCGCCCAGCTCGGCGCCGGCCGGCCGCGGGTCCCAGCGGATGAGTTCGATCCCGGTCCGGGCCAGGCCGCGGAACCGCAGCACCCGCTCCAGCATGATCATCCGGTACGCGGTCCGGCCGCGGTCGCTCAGATCCCGGGTCACCGGGCGGGGGAGTACGTCGACCGCGACCACCCGGTGCCCGGTCCGGTGCCAGTCGATCGCGATCCGGGCCACGTCGTCGTCGAGGAAGGTCGAGCAGAGCACGATCATCGAGCCGGACGGCAGCCGCGGCACCCGTTCCCGGCGGCCGGGCTCGCCGAGCGGCGCGGCCAGGGCCAGGTGCAGGGCGAGCCGGCGGGCCTGGTGCTGGCCGCCGGCCGGCCGGACCGGGCGCTGCATCCGGCCCAGGTCCTCCAGCCCGACCCGGTCGCCGCCGCCCAGGTAGCGGTCGGCGATCGACAGGGCGGCGACCCGGGCGATGTCGAGCGAGGTGGCCTGGTCCTCCCGGACCTCGGTCGCGTCGCCCCAGCTGCTCACCACCGGGCCGATCTCGTCCCGCGAGTCCAGCACCAGCATCACGCAGGCGTCGGCGGTGGCGTAGGTCCGGCGGACGTACAGCTCCGCGAGCTGGCTCATGCCCTGGCCGCCGGTCCGGTCGGCGGCGCGCCGGGCGGTCACCCGCCAGTCGATCCGGCGCAGCCGGTCGCCCGGGGCGAACGGCCGGACGTCGTGCAGCTCGCCGCCGTCGCCGGCCCGGCGCCAGCTGTGCGGCCCGGTCAGACCCTGCAGCCGGAACGGCAGCGGCACCAGGGACAGTCGTTGCAGCCCGGGCAGTACGGTGATCGCGACCGGCCCGGTCTGCTGCGGCTCGGTCCGGGTCACGCCGGCGGTGCCGGCCTCGTACCACTCCACCCAGAACAGGTCGCGCCGCCCGGTCCGTACCGTCTCCATGGAGATGCCGACCCCATGATCACGATCTTCGAGCCGGGTCGCATCCAGGACGGCCTCCCGCGGCCGGTGGCCCGGCGCGTTCACCCGGACCATGATCAACTCGCCGGCCGGTTCCATGATCATCCGGGCCGGGATGACGCCCGGTGCCGGTTGTTGATCATCGGCCCGCAGGTCCAGCCGGCCGGGTGCGGCGGGCCGGCCGAGCCAGCCCCAGAGCACGAACAGCACCACCGGCAGCGCGAACGTGACCACGTCCGGCCGGCCGGCGAGCAGCGCGAACATGATCAAACCCACGGCCACCGGGAGGCTCAGCCCGGCCGCAAGGCTGAGCCGTGGCGGCAGCGTCTGCTCCGGGCGTGCTCGCTCGCGCGCGGGCGGGTCGTCGCGGGAGAGTACGGTCATCGGCCGGCCGGCTGGGCGGCAGCCCCGCGCAGGCTCGGCGGCGCGGCGACCTGGCCGAGCAGGGTCTTGATCACGTCGCCGGCCTGCAGCCCGGTCGCCCAGGCCTGCGGGTTCAGGGTCAGCCGGTGGGCCAGGGCGCTGACCGCGATCTCCTTGACGTCCTCTGGGGTGACGTACCCGCGCCCGTCGAGCACCGCGATGCCGCGGGCGACCAGCATCAGGGCCAGCGACCCGCGCGGCGAGCAGCCGACCTCGACGCCCGGGTGGGTCCGGGTGGCGGAGGCCAGGTCGACGCAGTAGCGGACCACGTCGCGGTCCAGCTCGACCCGCTCGGTCCCGGCCTGCATGGCCAGCACGGTGGCGGCGTCGACGACCGGCCGGACCGGCGCCTCCTCGCGGCGCCGCTCCAGCCGCCGGAGCAGGACGTCGATCTCGGCGTCGGGGTCCGGGTAGCCGACCGCGAGCCGGACCATGAAGCGGTCCAGCTGCGCCTCAGGCAGGGGATAGGTGCCCTCGTACTCGACCGGGTTGGAGGTGGCCATGACATGGAACGGCGGCTGCAGCCGGTGGCTGACGCCCTCGACGGTGACCTGCCGCTCCGCCATCGCCTCGAGCAGCGCCGACTGGGTCTTGGGCGCGGTCCGGTTGATCTCGTCGGCCAGCAGCAGGCCGGCGAACACCGGTCCCGGCCGGAACTCGAACGCCGACGCCGCCGGGTCGAACACGTACGACCCCGTGATGTCGGCCGGCAGCAGGTCCGGCGTGCACTGGAGCCGGCGGAACTCCAGCCCGAGCGCGGTGGCCAGGCTCCGGGCGGCGAGCGTCTTGCCCAGCCCGGGTACGTCCTCGAACAGCACGTGCCCGCCGGCGAGCACCGCGGCCAGCGCCGTCCGCAGGGCGGTCCGCATGCCGACGACGACGGTCCCCACCTCCTCCAGGACCTGTTCGCCCAGCCGTGCGACGTCGGCGACGTCCAACGCCCGGTCGGCCACTGCGTCGTTGATCCCTGTGCTGTCGTTCAACTCTGCGCTCCTTTGTCCTGCGGTACGGCCAGCAGTTGCTCCAACCGGTTCAGCACGCCGACGAACTCGTCGTAGTGCGGCCGGTCCGCCTCCAGCGTTCGATAGGCCCGTTCGCCGAGCAGCGCGCGGCAGCGCTCCTGGTCCTCGTCCCGGGTCAGGTCCAGACCGTGTTCGGCCAATGTTTCCGCCGCGAGGGTACGGAGCCGGCGGCCGGACCGGGCGTCCACCTGCGAGGCGTGGCCCTGCAGCGTCCAGGACAGCCGGGCCACCTCCCGCCGGGCGCCGCGGTCCCGGCCGCGGTCGTTCGGCTCCGGCCAGCCGGCGTTGTCGCCGAACTCGGTGAACAGCCGGAACGACCCGAAGAGGGCGACCGCGATCACGATCAGCAGACACTTCAGCGGATCCAGCCCGACCAGCCAGGCCCCGCCGCCGAGGATCGCCGCGACGACCAGGCTGCCGAGCGCCGTGGTCCGCAGTTCGGCCCGGTTCACCGGTCGGACTCCCGGCTCTCGTCGGCCGGCGCGCTCGGGCTGCCCGGGCTGCCGCCGCGGCTGATCCGGTCCACCGCCACGTCGGCGGCCGACCAGTGCTCGGCCAGGGCGAACAAGGCCTGCTTCGCGTGCCGGACGTCCTCCGCGGTGGCCGGCGCCGAGCCGAACCGGGCGGCCAGGTAGAGCCGGAGCAGTCGCTGCACCGGCTCCGGCGGCGCCGGCGTCCGGTCCAGGACGTCGACGGTGAACTCGGTCGGCGTCTCGGACTGCTCCCGCGGCACCCCGGACGCCTCGGCGGCCTCCTCCAGCGCCAGCCAGGCCCGGATGATCGCGTCGTTCGGGTCGGCGATCCGGTCCAGCAGCCGGGCCGCGGCGGCGGCGCCGCGGCGCAGCACCGGCAGTTCCGGCTCGGCCTGGACCTGGGCCAGTCCGGCCCCGATCGGCACCGGCTCGTCCTCCAGATCGGGCCGCATGGCCCGGAACCGGCGCCAGATCAGCCAGGCGACGAAGCCGAGCGCCGCGACACCGGCGAGGATGGCGAGGGTGAGCAGCACGTTGTTCAGCCAGCTCAGGTCGGGCGGCGGTTGCCGCTCCGACGGCGGCGGAGTCGCGCTGGCGAACGGGTTGCTGATCGGCTGCGGCGGCCGCGACATCGGCGCCGGGGTGCCGAAGATCAGGCCCCACCGGTCGACCACCGTCCACGGTCCGCCGACCCCGGCCGCGATCAGCGCCATCAGGCCGACGACGCCGGCCAGCACCAGCACCGCTCCCGCTGATCCAGACTTCCGTCGCACGGGTGATCACCCCCTCGTGGCGTGCTCCTCAACCTATCCTCTCGTCCCGCCGCCACGCGGGTAGAGTCGCCCCCGTGATCGAGCCCCACCACCAAGAGGTCGAGGTGGCGGGCTGTCGTACCGACTGCTTCACGTATGCGGAGGGGGTCCCCGGCGGCCCCGTGATGATCTTGGTGCACGGCTTCCGCGGTGATCATCACGGTCTCGCCCGGATCGCGGAGGAGCTGGCCGCCGCCGGAGGTCCGTACCGGATCGTGGCGCCGGACCTGCCCGGCTTCGGCAGCTCCGAACCGTTCCCGGACCGGCCGCACGACCTGTCCGCGTACGCATCCTGGCTGACCGGCTTCACCACCGCGGTGGCCGGCGGCCGTCCGGTGATCATGGTCGGCCACTCGTTCGGGTCGATCGTCGTCTCGGCCGCGCTGGCCGGCGGGCTGGCGGCCGAACGGGCCGTCCTGATCAACCCGATCGGGGCGCCGGCCCTGAGCGGTCCGCGCGGGTTCCTCAGCCGGCTGGCGGTCGGCTACTACTGGCTCGGCGCGAAGCTGCCGGCACCGATCGGCCTGCCGCTGCTGCGCAGCCGGGCGATCACCCGGCTGCTCAGCGAGGTGATGGCCAAGACCAAGGACCCCGAGCTGCGCCGCTGGATCCATGATCAACACCGGCAGTACTTCGGTGCCTTCGCCGACCGCGACGTCGTGCTGGAGTCGTTCCGGGCGTCGGTGTCGTCGGACGTCAGCCAGTTCGCCGCGGAACTCGATCTCCCGGTGCTGCTGATCGCCGGCGAGGTCGACGACATCACCGAGGTGGACCGGCAGCGGGTCCTGGCCGACCGGTTCCCGCGGGCGGAGCTGGTCGTGGCGGAGGGGGTCGGACACCTCATCCACTACGAGGCGCCGGCCCTGGCCGCCGAGGCGATCGGCGCCTTCGCGGGTCATACCCATGGCGTAGCCGGCCCTGAGTCCTGATCCCGCTCCAGTAGGGCTACCCCTACCGCAAGATCGGTAGACAGCCTGATGGAGATGCCGGGCGCCAACTGCGAGGGTTGAGCCGTGCCAAACCCAGGTGTGCCAAACCGTGATCGGCGCCCCGGCTCTGCGAGGTTGGGTCGTGAGCCACGGATCGTTAGTGTCGGGGCCGTGAGTGCTACCACATTGCCCGGTGCGCGGGTGGGTGTGGCGCCGACTGCGCGCCACGTTCCTGTGCTACGCATTGGCCCTGTGGAACGGTTTGGCCCGGTCAGTCGGGTGATCCCTGTGGGACGGACAGGCTCTGCGGAACGAGTTGGCGAACCGTCGTGACGCAGAACAGTCTGTTGACGCTCCTTGCGGTCGGCATCGCCGTGTGCGACGCCGCCTGCTTCGCCTTCGGCGCCATCCTGCAGCACGACGCGGTCCGGCGCACCATCTCGACGCCCTCGGGCCAGAACGCCAGCCTGGGGCTGCGGGGCATGCTCGCCCTGCTCCGGCAGCGGCGCTGGCTGGCCGGTCTGGCCCTGATCGCGCTCGGTGCCGGCCTGCACGTGGTCGCGCTGGTGCTCGCGCCGGTCTCGGTGGTCCAGCCGATCGGCGTCCTCGGGGTGCCGCTCGCCGTGATCGTCGCCGCCCGCCGCGGTCACGAGCACGCGACCCGGGGCGTGGTGGCCGGGATCGCCATCTCCGTCGTCGGTACGGCAGCGTTCGTCTGGCTCACTGCGGGCAAGGCGACGTCGGTGCCGCTGACCGGGGAAACCCTGGTCCTGGCCGGGATCCTGGTCGGCCTGCTGGTCGGCGCCGCGATCATGGTCGCGAAGGTGAACCAGGGCTGGGTCCGGGCGCTCGCCTGCGCCTTCGGCGGAGCGGCGGCGTTCGGCCTGGTCGCGGCGGGGATGCGGGCTCTGTCGCAACTCATCGCCGGTGATTTCAGCCGGATCACCCAGCCGGTCGTCATCGGCACGCTGCTCGGCATCATCGCCGCGGCCGCGATCGGCGGCACCCTGGTGCAGCAGGCCTACACGGTCGGCTCGCCCGAGGTGGTGCTCGCCTGCGTCACGGTGACGGACCCGTTCGTCGCCGTACTGATCGGCCTGATGCTGCTCGGCGAGGGCAAGCACATGGATCCGCTGACCGGGTTCGGGATGGCCGCAGCGGCCGTGGTCGCCACGGTCGGCGTGTTCGTCCTGGCCCGGCACCATCCGGACGCCCAGAAGCAGAAGGACAGCGACACCGACCGCGACGCAGGAATCAGCGGTCCCCGCGGGGAACTCGGCACCGGACAACCGGACGCCGCCACCGAACTGAACATGGGCGGTCAGTCGATCGCCGTGCCGTCGCCCGATCCGGACGACACCGACCCGAAGAGGACACTCGATGAAAATCCTGCTTGGCGCTGACACCTATCCGCCCAACGTCAACGGTGCCTCCACCTTCACCCACTCGCTGGCGAACGGCCTCGCGGCCCGTGGCCACGAGGTCCACGTGGTGTGCCCGTCGGTCGACGGCCCGCCCACCACCCGTGTCGTCGGCGGTGTGACCGAGCACCGGATCCGGTCCTACCGCTACCCGCTGCACGACAGCCTCCGGATCTGCACGCCCTGGCAGGCACTGCCGGCCATCGACCGGCTGATCCGGGAGCTCCAGCCGGAGGTCGTGCACTCGCAGTCGCACATGCTGGTCGGCCGCGGCGTGCTCCGGTCGGCCGCGCGGCAGGGCGTCCCCGCGATCGCGACCAACCACTTCATGCCGGGCAACGTGCTGGGCTACCTGCCGCTGCCGAAGGCGCTGTACGGCCCCGTGTCGCGCTGGTGCTGGAACGACCTCGGCCGGGTGTTCGGCCGGGCCGACGCCGTCACCGCGCCGACCCCGCTCGCGGTCCAGGTGATGCAGGACAACACCACGATCACCGGCGCCCAGGCGATCTCCTGCGGCATCGAGACCGACAAGTACTGGCGGGCCACGCAGGCCGCCGCCGCGCCGATGACGCCGACCATCCTGTTCGTCGGCCGGCTGGACGCCGAGAAGCACGTCGACCAGCTGATCAAGGCCGTGGCCCGGTTCCCGCTGGACCGGCCGGTGCGGCTGGAGATCGTCGGCAACGGCGACCGGCGGGCCTCGCTGGAGGCGCTGGCGGGCCGGCTCGGGCTCGGCGATCGGGTCAAGTTCCTCGGCTTCGTGGACGACGACGAACTGCTCCGGGCGTACGGCCGGGCCTCGGTGTTCTGCATGCCCGGCGTCTCGGAGCTGCAGAGCATCGTCACCCTGGAGGCGTTGGCGGCCGGCAAGCCGGTGGTCGCCGCCGACGCGGTCGCGCTGCCGCACCTGGTGCACCCGGGCGAGAACGGCTGGCTGTTCACGCCCGGCAACATCGACGAGCTGTCCGACCGGCTGCTCAGCCTGATCGCCGACCCGGCGCTGCGCCGCCGGATGGGCGCGGCCAGCCGCAAGATCGTCGAGCGGCACAGCATCGCGGCCACCCTGGACGCGTACGAGGGGCTCTACCGGCAGATCCAGCCGTCCGGCCGGCTGGTCTCGCTCAAGAAGCACCGCCGGTTCTCCCGCCGCGCCGCCTGATCCTGCGCGCGCCCTGAGCCTGGCGCAGGGCAAAGGTGGACCTCTGCGGTCCCGGCGGCCCGGAAGGGGTACGTTGCTCCCGTTCCCGGCACCGATCCGGGAGAGGGAGGAACGACGATGACTGCAGCACAGGAGGCCCCGACGGGCACGCTGCGGGTCAAGCGAGGCATGGCCGAGATGCTCAAGGGCGGCGTGATCATGGACGTGGTCACCGCCGAGCAGGCCAAGATCGCCGAGGACGCCGGAGCCGTGGCCGTGATGGCGCTCGAGCGCGTACCCGCCGACATCAGGTCGCAGGGCGGGGTGGCGCGGATGAGCGACCCGGACCTGATCGACGGCATCATCGAGGCCGTCTCGATCCCGGTGATGGCGAAGGCCCGGATCGGGCACTTCGTCGAGGCGCAGGTGCTCCAGGCGCTCGGCGTCGACTACGTCGACGAGTCCGAGGTGCTGACCCCGGCCGACTACGCGCACCACATCGACAAGTGGCAGTTCACCGTGCCGTTCGTCTGTGGCGCGACCAACCTGGGCGAGGCGCTGCGCCGAATCACCGAGGGCGCCGCCATGATCAGGTCGAAGGGCGAGGCTGGCACCGGCGACGTGTCCAACGCGACCACCCACATGCGCCAGATCCGTGACGAGCTGCGCCGGCTGCAGAGCCTGCCGGCCGACGAGTTGTACGTCGCGGCCAAGGAGCTCCAGGCGCCGTACGACCTGGTCGCCGAGGTGGCCCGGACCGGCAAGCTGCCGGTCGTCCTGTTCACGGCCGGCGGCATCGCGACCCCCGCGGACGCGGCGATGATGATGCAGCTGGGCGCCGAGGGCGTCTTCGTCGGCTCCGGCATCTTCAAGTCCGGCAACCCGGCCCAGCGCGCCGCCGCGATCGTCAAGGCGACCACCTTCTACGACGACCCGGACGTGCTCGCGAAGGTGTCCCGCGGCCTCGGCGAGGCGATGGTCGGGATCAACGTGGAAGAGGTGCCGGAGCCGCACCGGCTGGCCGAACGCGGCTGGTAGCGGGTGGGCGTGCTCGGGGTAGCGTCGGCGCGTGCTGCTGCCTGACTCGTCGGTGCCCGGGGCGGACCTGCCGGTCCGGTCGGTGCTGCCGGCCACGGTCGAGGCGGTGCGTTCGCACGGTGCCGCGGTGCTGGTGGCGCCGCCCGGATCGGGGAAGACCTCGCTGCTGCCGCTGGCCCTGGCCGACGCGCTCGAGGGTACGGTCATCGTCGCCGAGCCGCGCAGGATGGCGACCCGCGCGGCCGCGACTCGGCTGGCGGCACTGGTCGGCGAACCGCTGGGGCAGCGGATCGGTTACGCGATGCGTGGGGAACGCAGCGGCGGCCGAGGGTTGCGCGTCGAGGTGGTGACGACCGGGCTCCTGGTCCGGCGGCTGCAGCAGAACCCGGACCTGCCGGGTGTCGCCGCCATCGTGATCGACGAGTGTCACGAGCGGCACCTCGATGCCGATCTGCTGCTCGCGTTCTGCGTCGACATCCGGGCGAATCTTCGTGAGGACCTGGCGCTCGTGGCGACCTCGGCCACGGCCGACACGGTCAGGCTGAGTCGCGTCCTCGGCGCTGAGGTTCCGGCGCCCGTGATCACCGCGTCCGCTGCGCTGTTCGATGTGGGGATCGAGTGGGCCCCGCCGCCGATCCCCGTTCCGCTGCTTCCGGGTGGGCGGGTCGACCCGCGGCTGTTGGATCACGTCGCGGCGGTCGTCCGGCGCGCGGCTGCCGAGAACGACGGCGACCTCCTCGTGTTCGTACCGGGGGAGGCCGAGATCAACGGGGTGGCCCGCCGGCTGGCCGGGGAGAACGTCCTGCCGTTGTTCGGTCGCCAGTCGAGGGCCGACCAGGACCGCGCGCTGGCGCCGGCCGCCACGCGCCGGATCGTGGTCACGACGTCGGTGGCGGAGAGTTCGCTGACGGTGCCCGGGGTCAGGGTCGTGGTCGATTCGGGGCTGGCCCGGGAGCCGCGGACCGATCAGTCCCGCGGTCTCGGTGCGCTGGTCACCTGCCGGGTCTCGAGATCGGCGGCCGACCAGCGGGCGGGCCGAGCCGGGCGGGAGGCGCCGGGCCGGGTCTATCGGTGCTGGTCGGCCGCGGATCACGCGCATCTCGATGATCATGCGGCGCCGGAGATCGCGATCGCCGACCTGGCCGCCTTCGCCCTCGACCTCGCGGCGTGGGGTGCGCCGGCCGGTGACGGTCTGACCTTGATCGAGGCGCCGCCGGCGGTGGCGATGACCGCGGCCACGGAACTGCTGCGCCGCCTTGATGCCGTCGACGACCGCGGCCGGATCACCGAGCGGGGACGGCGGATGGCGGCGATCGGCGTACATCCCCGGTTGGCCCGGGCCCTGCTGGACGGGACGCCGCGGGTCGGCGCGGAACGGGCCCGGGAGATCGTCGCGATGCTCTCGGACGACTCCGGCCGGGATTTCGGCGATGATCTTCCGGCCCGCTGGCGAGCCCTCCGCCGTGGCGTCGATCGTGGGGCGACGGCCCGTTGGCGGGAAGAGACGAAACGCCTCGGCCGCGGCGGCCCGGTCGGTGGGCCGGCGCGTGACGTACCGGACGATCTTGGGGTGGGGATCGTGGTCGGGTTGGCCTATCCGGATCGGATCGCGCGGATCCGGGGCGCCGAATCGACGACGTACCAGATGGCCGGCGGTACGGGTGCCGCGCTCGACCCGGAGTCACCGTTGCGGACCTCACCCTGGCTGGCGATTGCGGTCGCCGACCGCCCACCCGGTCGCGCCGACGCCAGGATCCGGGCCGCGGCGCCGGTCGATGAGCAGACCGCGCGGGACATCGCCGGCGACCTCGTCACGACGACCGACCGGATCCGCTGGGACGACGGCCGGATCGTGACCCGGCGCGTTGAAGCACTCGGCGCGATCGTGCTCAACGACCTCCCGCTGGCCAACCCCGACCCGCTGCTCGTCCAGGCGGCCGTCCGCGACGGGATTCGGGCCAATGGCCTGTCGGTCCTGCGCTGGTCGGACGCCGCACTCGCCCTGCGGGAACGGCTCGCGTTCTGCCGGGCCCACCTCGGGGACCCCTGGCCCGCGGTCGACGACGACGCACTCCTGGCCGGCCTCGACGACTGGCTGGGTCCCGAACTCGCCTCGGTCCGAGGCGCGGGCGATCTGGCCCGGATCGACGTGACCTCGGCGCTCCGGCGACTGCTGCCCTGGCCCGCGGCGGCCCGGTTCGGCGAACTCGCGCCGGAACGGCTCCGGGTCCCCTCGGGCTCCGAGGTGCGACTCAGCTACGACGGCGTCGAGCCGCCGGTCCTCGCCGTGAAGCTGCAGGAGGTGTTCGGCTGGACCGCCACGCCGACCGTCGCGGACGGGCGCGTCCCCGTCGTGCTGCATCTGCTGTCGCCCGCCCGGCGCCCGGTCGCGATCACGAGCGACCTCGGTTCCTTCTGGGAGCAGGGCTATCGCCAGGTCCGAGCCGAGCTGCGGGCCCGCTACCCGCGCCACCCGTGGCCGGAGGATCCGCTCACCGCCGTCCCGACCAAGCGGCCGAAACCCCGACAGTGAGGGAATGATCATGCTCGACCGACCTGAGATCGTGTGCATCTGCGGTTCGACCAGGTTCGTGGCTGAGCTGCGTGCGGCGAACCGTGAGCTGACCTTCGCGGGCGCCATCGTCGTCGCGCCGGGCGAAGCGGGTGAGTTGATCACCGACGAGCAGAAGGCCGGGCTGGACGCCCTCCACCTGCGCAAGATCGACCTGGCCGACCGGGTGCTGGTCGTCAACCCCGGCGGATACGTCGGCGAGTCCACGAGCAGGGAGATCGCGTACGCCCGGGCCAACGGCAAGCCCGTCTCGTTCACCGATCCCGCCTGATCCGTACCTGGCCGTCCGGAGCTCGATCCGACGAGGGTGCAGGGCGTACTGTCAGGGCATCCCTCGCGGGGCGGATAGGTCCTAGTGTCGTTGTCGACAGCACCGGGCAGCCACGGACGAAGGAAATGATCATGCACACCAGAACACTCGGCCAGGGACTCGAGGTCTCGGCGATCGGGCTCGGCGCGATGGGCATGTCCCAGAGCTACGGCCCGAACCCCGGCGACCGCGACGAGATGATCATGGTGCTGCGGTCGGCGGTCGAGCACGGTGTCACGTTCTACGACACGGCTGAGGTGTACGGGCCGTACGTCAACGAGGAGCTGGTCGGCGAGGCCCTCGAACCGATCCGGGACCGGGTGGTGATCGCGACCAAGTTCGGCTGGGACATCCGGGACGGCGCGATGGCCGGCCTGGACAGCCGCCCCGAGCAGATCCGTCGGGTGGCCGAGGCGTCGCTGAAGCGGCTCCGGACCGACGTGATCGACCTGTTCTATCAGCACCGGGTCGACCCGGCCGTACCGATCGAGGACGTCGCGGGCACCGTCGGCGAGTTGATCACCGAGGGCAAGGTCAAGCACTTCGGGCTCTCCGAGGCTTCGGCCGCCACGATCCGCGCCGCGCACGCCGTCCATCCCGTCGCGGCGGTGCAGAGCGAGTACTCCCTGTGGACGCGGGATCCCGAGGCCGAGGTGCTGCCGACGCTGGCGGAACTCGGCATCGGGTTCGTACCGTTCAGCCCGCTCGGCAAGGGCTTCCTGACCGGCACCGTCGACACCTCCACCACGTTCAGCGAGGGCGACATCCGGCACCGCGTGCCGCGCTTCGAGGCGGAGAACCTCGCCGCGAACCAGGCGCTCGTCGACCAGGTCAAGGTGCTCGCCGAAGCGAAGGGCGCGACACCGGGACAGATCGCACTGGCCTGGCTGCTGGCCCAGCAGCCGTGGATCGTGCCGATCCCCGGTACCCGGCGCACCGCGCGGGTGCAGGAGAACGCCGCGGCCGCACAGGTCGCGCTGTCCGCCGACGAACGGGCCGATCTGGACGGGCTTGCCCAGCGGGTCGGCGTGCGCGGCAACCGCTACAACCCGGCTGGGATGGCCATGGTCAACCGTTGAGGGTTTGGGACTTCTCCGACATGCGGCGGTGATGCCCGAGGGTTCGATGCAGTGCTCGATCCGCGCGAACCACGAAGCCTCGGCCCGCTCGTCCGACGAGAATCGCGCGGCCGCGCTATGGTGTAGCTACACCCCCAGGTGGCTTCGGCCCCTGGTTAGAGGGCCCCACTACGGTGGGGCCCTCGGAATTTGTAGCCCATTTCGCAGGGCGATGGATCGTTCCCCGCGCGTCATCCAGTTCATCCGGGAGTTGGCATGCCGCCAGGTCTGTGGGCGTGATCTGCCGGTGCCAGGCTGGACCGGTCTGCTTCAGTTCGTTGCTGGCGCGCTTCGGCTCCACCGGAGACAGAAGACCGACCTGGCGATGGAGTTCTTCCTTGACGAGGCGCATGGGCATGACGAGGTCGGAGTCGTTCGTACACACGACGTAGATGTCGGCGATGCCCTTCATCGCGTCGATGAGCAGGCGGCTGGCCAACGCGACATCGGAGCCCTTCTCCTCGGTCTTCTTGACCTTCACACGCTTCGGTGCACCATCGGCATCCAGAACCGTCGGATGCAGCGGCATCACCCGAGGATCGATGCGGAACTTGCCCCGATAGATCTTGGTTCGGGGCAAGGTGTCAAGAGCCCGAAGATAGGCCTGTTGGCGCTGCGGCGATCGGAGATCCTTGCCGGGAAGCGCCTTGATGATCGCAGTGAAGTACGAGATCGACGTGACCCGATAATCGGGAAGCACCCGCTCCGCAAGTGCCTCAAGATCGAGCCACTTGTGTTGCGGATGGCCTTCCAACAGCCGCCGATAGAGGTTGAAGCCGTCGACGTATAACGATGCGGTGGGTCTCGTGTCGGCATCGTCCACGGAGTTCATGCTTGCACCGACCTCTGACACCTGCACGGGCCTGGGGAACGGGCGAAAGTCGACCTGAGCCCGCTTGTAGCCATGATCGACAAACCCTGCGGCAGCTTGAACTGACTGTGTCGGAGTCCGGCTGAGATCTCGGGCCGGGGCCGTGTCAGGGGCATGTCAGGTGGGTGACAGGCGGCGCTTCGATAGTCGTACCCATGAGAACTTCGACGACCGCGGCGACCGGCCTGCGGAACACGACAGACGGCGGCAGGTTCCTGGCCGTCTCGGGGCTGCAGAAGAGCTACGGCACAGGGGTTGTCACGCCGGTGCTGCGCGGCACCGACCTCGAGCTCGAACGCCATCGGATCGGGGTCATTCTCGGTCCGTCCGGTTCCGGGAAGTCGACGCTGATGAACATCATCGGCGGGATCGACCGGGCCGACGGCGGGACGGTGGAGGTGGACGGCGAGCGGCTCTCCGACTTCACCGATGATCAACTACTCGAGTACCGCCGGACGAGTGTCGGCTTCATCTTCCAGTTCTACAACCTGGTGCCGAACCTCACCGCGGGTGAGAACGTCGAGGTGGTCTCGAACCTCAGCGAGAAGCCGCTGAAGACCGACGAGGTGCTCGCCGCAGTCGGGCTGGGCGACAAGAAGAACCGGTTCCCGCGCGAGCTCTCCGGCGGTGAGCAGCAGCGGGTCGCGATCGCCCGGGCGATCGTGAAGAGCCCGCAGTTGCTGCTCTGCGACGAGCCGACCGGGGCGCTCGATCTGGAGACCTCGCTCGGGGTGCTCGCGCTGTTGCAGCGGGTCAACGCCGAGTTCGGTACGACGATCCTGATGATCACCCACAATGCCGCGATCGCCGACATGGCGCACTCCGTCTACCGGATGCGCGACGGCCAGGTCGAAGAAGTCACGCACCATGATCAGCCGGTGCCCGCGGAACGGATCCAGTGGTGAGCGCGCTCAACCGCCGGATCGGGCGGATGCTGCGCGAGCACCTGGGCCGCTACGTCGGCATCGCCGTCCTGGTCCTGCTGGGCAGCTTCTATTTCACCGCCGCCACCGGGGTGGCCGGCAGCATGGAGCGGATGGTGGTCGGGTTCGCCGACCGGAATCAGCAGGAGGACCTGACCTTCAGCACCGACCGGCCCCTCGACATCGACGCTTGGGAGGGTACGGCCGGCGCGACCATCGAGGCCGCGCTGCGACACGACGTCCGGCTGCCCGAGGGGGAGCTTCGGCTGCTCAGCCCCGGCACCAAGATCAATCTGGCCCAGGTGACCTCTGGCCGCGCCCTCACCGATCCGGGCGACCTGCTCGTCGATCCGCACTTCCTGCAGACCCAGGGGCTGAAGCTCGGTGATCAACTGACCCTCGACGGCAGGAGCTTCACCGTCGTCGGCACGGTGGCGGTGCCGAACTACGTGTATCCGCTGAAGGGGCTCTACGACGTCCTGCCGACCGCCGGGTTCGGCGTCGGCGTGGCGGCGCAGGCTGACATCGAGGTGCTTCCGTCGGCGACCGAGGCGACCACGACGTACAGCGTGCGTTTCCATGATCGCGATCAGCTCGAGGCACAGACGACCGCGCTGCGGAATCAGCTGGCCGATGACGGTTTCCGCCTCCGGGAGTGGATCGAAGCCGAGCACAACCAGCGGATCAACATGCCGTGGGGAAACATCTCGAGCATGCAGTCGATGAGCTTCCCGGTGGCGATCGCCTTCTTCGCCCTCGGCTGCGTGATCGTCGGCGTGATGATCACCCGTACCGTCAAGGCGGACAGCGTCATCGCCGGCAGCCTGTACGCCCTCGGCTACCGCCGGAGCGAGCTGACCCGGCACTACCTGGCCGTTCCGGTGCTGGTCACCCTGGCCGGCAGCCTGGCCGGGACGCTGCTGGCGCTGCCCGCCGTCGGGCCGGTGGTCGGCAGCATGCTGGCCTCGTACAACCTGCCGGACACCGGGCTGCAGTTCGCGCCGCACAACCTGGCGATCTCGGTGCTCGCGCCGGTGATCTTGATCGGTACGGCGAGCGCGCTGTCGATCCGCCGGATCCTCCGCAAGCCCGCCGCCGAGCTGATGAAGGGCGGCGAGAAGTCCGGCAAGGTGTCGGCCCTGGAGCGGGCGCTCCGGCTGGACCGGTTCCGGTTCGCCACCGCCTTCCGGATCCGCGAACAGGTGCGGAGCATCCCGCGACTGCTGTTCCTGGTGCTCGGCGTGGCCGCCGCCTCGATGGTCATGCTGTTCGGGCTGACGTACAGCCACTCGATGGACGTCGTCACCGAGCGCGGTGCGCTGACCCGGTACAACTACAAGATCGAATACAACTTCACCGAGGTGCAGAACCTGAAGGACGCACCGGTCCCGGCCGGCGCTGAGCCGTACAACACGATCCGGGTGCATCCGGAAGGGCGCGAGGCCGTCGGGTTCTACCTGACCGGGATGCTGCCGGATTCGGTCGGCATGAAGCTGAACGACACCCGCGGCTCTCCGCTGCCGCGGAACCAGGTCAACATCACCGAGCCGCTGGCGACCCGGCTGAAGCTCGGGGTGGGCGACACCCTCACGATCGTCAGCAAGCTGGACGGCGCCCGCTACAGCCTGCGGATCGACGGCATCGTTCAGGCCTACGGTGAGCAGTTCGTCACGATGCCGCTGGCGGAGTTCAACCAGCTGACCGGCCAGCCGGCGGGGAGCTATCGCACGGTGCTGGCCAGCCAGGAGATGGATTTCGACGAGTCGAAGCTCTCCGGCATGCTGGACACTCGCGATCCCGGCGCCTTCGAGCAGATCGGCACACCGACCTCGTTGATCATGGGATCGGTGTCGGCGCTCGCCGTGCTGATCGCGGTCGTGATCTTGTTCCTCGTCACGTCCTTGATCATCGAGGAGAGCCACGGGACCGTGGCGCTGTTCAAGGTGCTCGGCTATCGCCGCCGCGAACTCGCCGGATTGATCTTGAACAGTGCGACCCCGGCGGTGATCGTCGGGATCCTGCTCGGCTTCCCCGCCATGCTCGCGTTCGCGAACCTGCTCTTCGGGATCGTCGCCGACACGCTCAACATGCTGATCCCGATGACGGTGAACCCGTGGCACGTCGTGATCAGCTTCGCGACGATCTTCGTGGTGTACGAGATCACCAAGCGGCTGTCCGGGCGCAAACTCGGCAAGATCGCCATGAGCGACGCGCTCAAGGGGGCCGAATGAGCCCAGCGGACTGGTTGTGACTCAGATCACTGTTGAGGTTGACCCGAGGTCAAGGCGGAAGCTCGGCGCATCGGCAGGAAGCCGACCGAGCTTCGAAAGGCGAACCACCATGACGATCCCCGTTTCCGATCAGGACAAGATCACCGACCCGAGCGCCGGGACGGACCGCGCCGAGCTGCAGCAGACGATCGAGGAGATCGTCGAGTCCGGGCTGGTCGGCATGTCGCTGCACGTCCACGACGAGCAGGGTGCCTGGGCGGGAAGTGCCGGCGTGGCCGAACTGGGCGGGACCGCGAAGCCGCCGGTCGACGGTCACGCCCGGATCGGCAGCAACACCAAGACCTTCACCGCGACCGTGGTGCTGCAACTCGTGGCCGAGGGCAAGATCAACTTGGACGCACCGGTCGCCGACGAACTGCCCGAGTTCGGGCTGGACCGGCGGATCACGGCGCGGATGCTGCTGCAGCACACCAGCGGCCTGTTCAACTTCACCGGCGAGGTGTACGAGGACGGGTCGATCGTGTACGGGGTCCCGGTGCCGTACGGGACGAACGGCCGGGAGTGGCTGGACGACCGGTTCCACAGCTACCGGCCCGAGGAACTGGTCCGGCTGTCGCTGTCCAAGCCGGCCCGGTTCGAGCCGGGTACGGGCTGGAGCTACGCCAACACCAACTACGTGCTGGCCCGGCTGCTGATCGAGCGGGTCACCGGCCGCTCGCTGGCCGAGGAACTGCAGCAGCGGATCCTGGGGCCGCTCGGGCTGACCGGCACCGTGGTGCCGGGTGACTCGCCGGAGCTCCCCGAGCCGCATGCCCGGATCTACTACCGGGACGGGGAGCAGACCGTCGACGTCACCCGCTACAACCCGTCCTGGGTCTGCACCGGCGGCGACATGATCTCGACCGCCCAGGACCTGCACACGTTCATCTCGGCACTGACGGGCGGCAGGCTGCTGCCGGCCCCGCTGCTGACCGAGATGTGCACCCCGCGCGTCACGGGCGTCCCGAACCTGGACTACGGCCTGGGGGTGATCGTCGAGAAGACCGACAGCGGCAACACCCTGATCACCCACAACGGCGGCAACGTCGGCTCCATGGTGCTGATGTACAGCACGCTCGACGGCCGGAAGACCCTGACCGCCGTTCTGAACTGGGTGGACGACGCCGGCCTGTCCAAGGCGGCCGTGGTCCAGCAGGCCCGCCAGCGGCTCGTCAACCAGGTGTTCGGCGGATAGGACGTACGGGCAGGAGGCAGGATCGTGTCCATGAACGGAGTCACGATCGGGCAGGCGGCGGCCTTCGTCGGGGTCACCGTGAAGACGGTGCGCCACTACCACCGGCTCGGCCTGGTCAAGGAGCCGGACCGCGACAGCTCCGGCTACCGCAGGTACGGCTCGGCCGAGCTGCTCCGGCTGGTGCAGGCCCGGACCCTGGCCGCGGCCGGGGTACCGCTGGCCGAGGTCGGGCCGCTGCTGGACGCCGACCCGGCGCGGTTCGCCACCGCGCTGACCGACGTCGAGCGCCAGCTCACCGAACGGATCGAGGAGCTGATCGCGCGCCGGGACATGCTGCACCGGCTCGCCGACGGAGACCGGGCGCTGCTGCCCGACCGCGCCGTGGCGCTGTTGGAACGGATGTCCGGGCTCGGCATCCCGGCGTCGGAGCTGGCGGCCACCCGGGACGGCTGGGTGCTGGCCCGGGCCCTGGTCCCGGACGGCTTCGACGAGTTCCTCACCGACGTCGAGCAGGCCCTCGACGACCCCGCCTTCGTCGCGTTGAGCCTGCGGGCCATCGAAGCCGCGGGCTGGGAGCCGGACGACCCGCGGCTGGCCGAGCTCGCCACCGCGATGGCCGACCACTTCCTCGCCAACCCCGCCCAGCTGAGGATCGTGACCGGCCTGCAGGCCCGGACCGACGCGGCGACCCGGTACCACCTGATCGCCCATCACGGCGAGGAGCAGGGCTCGGCCGCGGCCACCGGGGCCGCTCTCGTCGAGGCCAAGCTCCGCGCCGCCGGGATCCGCATCCCCAGACCGGCCCCCTGACCGGGGGCAGGCCCGGCCAGCCGAACGATCCTGCGCCTGCTGCCCTGGCGGTGAGCCGCAGGTTCATGCCCAGCCGGCGCTATCCCGAATGCTGGCGGCTGGTGGCCGTGACCGCGGCCCGGATCGCCTTGTCCCGGGCGGCCGGGGTGCGGGCCTTGAGCACCGGGAGGATCAGGGCATAGCGGTCCGAGCGGCCCAGTACCGCGAAGGCGGCGGTCGCGCCGGGGTCGGCGGCCAGGGCGGTGGCGAGGTCGTCGGGCACCTCGGCCGTCGCCTGCGAGGCGTACGCGTTTCTGCCAGCGCCCGTCCGCCCTGGCCATTTCGATCTCGACCAGGCCGCCGGGGCGCATCCGGCCGGCCGCGATCAGCGCCTCGGCCTTGCCGACGTTGACCGCCGACCAGCTGCTTCCCCTGCGCCGTGGCGAATACCGCTGCAGGAACGACACGTCGTCCAGGCCATTGCGCTGCCCGTCGATCCAGCCGTGACACAGGGCGACGTCCAGCGCCTCGCCGATCGACAGGTACGGTGCGCGGGCGTTCCGCTTGCCGATCCGCAGCCAGGCGTCGGGCGCCCCGGGATGCCCGTCGAGCCAGGCGTCCCAGGCGGCGCCGTCGGGGAGTTCGAGGACGTCCATCACTTCCCCGCCATCTCGACGTAGTGCGGGTTGTGCATGATCGCCAGGAGGTTGCCGAACGGGTCGATCACCGCCGCGGTGGCGAACCCGTCGTCGCGCGGGGTGATCGGCTGCAGCGCGGTCGCGCCGAGCTCGAGCAGCCGGGCCAGGGTGCCCTCCAGATCGTCGACGTGCCAGTGCATCAGCGCGCCGCCTGCGGTGGACGGTACGCCCGGGAAGGCGTACCTGCGGTCGATGATGCCCAGCTCGGCCTGGAGGTCGCCGATCCGGAACTCCCGGTAGGCGGGTCGGCCGTCGGGGCCGGGGGTTTCGAAGTACGGCGCCACGCCGACGACCTGCTCGTACCAGGCAGCGGCGGCGGCGACGTCGTCGGCCCAAATGGTCAAGGTGGCGAATCCACGGAAGTTCATGAGCAGCACGCTACCGGCGCTTGTGGAAGCTATCGTTCCTCAAGTGCGACTGACTTCGATCCGGCTGCTGCGACTTCTGGGCCTGCTGCAGGCCCGCCGGGACTGGTCGGGTGCCGAGCTGGCCCGCCGTCTCGAGGTCAGCACGCGCACCGTCCGCAACGACATGGACCGGCTCCGCGAACTCGGCTACCAGGTGCAGTCGCGGACCGGCACCGCGGGCGGCTACCGGCTCGCGGCCGGCTCGGCGGTGCCGCCGCTGCTGCTCGACGACGAGGAGGCGGTCGCGGTCGGGCTCACCCTGCGGGCGGCCGCCGCGGGCTCGATCACCGGCATCGAGGAGACGGCGCTGCGGGCCCTGGCCAAACTGGAGCGCACCCTGCCGGCCCGGCTGCGGCCGCGGCTGGACGCGCTGCGGAAGGCCACCGTGGTGCACACCGGCGGCGGGCCGACCGTCGACCCGGAGACCCTGACCGTGCTGGCCGCCGCCTGCCGCGACCACGAACGGCTCCGCTTCGCGTACACGGGGCACGACGGCGCGACCAGCAGCCGCAGCGTCGAACCGCACACCCTCGTCTACACCGGCCGGCGCTGGTACCTGCTCGCCTGGGACCGCGACCGGGCGGACTGGCGCAGCTTCCGCGCCGACCGGGTCGTCCCGCGGCTGCCCACCGGCCCGCGATTCGCGCCGCGCGAGCTGCCCGACGACGCCGCTCGCCGGGTCGTCCGCGGCGCGGCCTCCACCGCGTACCGGCATCCCGCCCGGATCCTGTTCCAGGCGCCGATCGCGACCGTCGCCGCGCACGATCGCGTCACCCCGGCCGCCGGACTGCTCACCGCGGTCGACGACCGGAGCTGCCTGTTCGAGACCGGCAGCGAGTCGCTGCGGGAGCTGGCGCGCTATCTGGTCGGCCTCGACCTCCCGTTCGAGGTGCTCGAGCCGCCGCAGCTCCGGGACGAGCTGCGGGAGCTGGCCGCCCAATGCCTCGCCGCGGCGGGCCCTCGGTTACCTTGATCAACATGATCACTCGTACGGCCGCACCATGATCGGCGTCCTGGCGCTGCAGGGAGACGTCGCCGAGCACTCCCGGCTGATCCGGCAGGCCGGCGGCGAGGTGTGCCCGGTGCGGCGGCCGCGCGAGCTGGCGGGGCTGGCGGGCTTGATCATTCCGGGCGGGGAGTCGACGACGATCGGCAAGCTGCTGGTGGCCTTCGACCTGTACGACGAGCTGCGCGGCGCGATCAAGGAGGGGCTGCCGGTGCTCGGCACCTGCGCCGGTTTGATCATGCTCGCGGACACGATCGTCGGCGGCACCGAGGATCAGCGCACGCTGGGCGGGATCGACATGGTGGCCCGGCGGAACGCGTTCGGGCGGCAGGTCGACTCGTTCGAGGCCGACCTCGCGGTGCGCGGGCTGGACGACCCGTTCCGGGCGGTGTTCATCCGGGCGCCCTGGGTGGAGCGGGTCGGGTCGGGCGTCGAGGTGCTGGCCGAGTACGAGGGCCACCCGGTCGCGGTCCGCCAAGGATCGCTCTGGGCCACCTCATTCCATCCCGAGCTGGCCGGCGATCCGCGGATCCATGCGGCGTTCCTGTCAGCGACGGCGGTGCAGTAGCCAGGCAGCCAGGACGCCGCCGATGGCGCCGCCCAGGTGGGCCTGCCAGGAGACCCCGGCGGCGCCGGGCAGGACGCCGACGATGAGGCTGCCGTAGAACAGCAGCACGGCCACCGCGATCACCACCTGGCCGGGCTTGCGGGACCACACCCCACGCGCCAGCAGGTACGTCAGCCAGCCGAAGATCAGCCCGCTGGCGCCGATGATCACCGTGTTGGCCGGTGTCAGCAGCCAGGCGGTCAGGCCGGAGCTGATGATCGCGATCAGGCTGGACCAGATCCACCGGGCCAGCCCGCCGAGCAGGACCAGCAGGCCGAGCACGAAGAACGGCACCGAGTTGCTGATCAGGTGCGCCCAGCCGGCGTGCAGCAGCGGCGCGGTGAAGATGCCGGGCAGCCCGTCCAGTTCCTGGGCATGGATGCCGTACCCGTCCAGCCGGCCGCCGATCAGCGAGTCGAAGCCCTCCAGGATCCACAGCAGCGCCAGCAGACCGCCCATCACGACGGCGGACCGGACGGCGGTCGCCGCTCCGGCGCGGACCGGGGACGGGCCGGCGGGGGACAGGCTGCTGGACACGGTGGCTCCTCTGGTCCGGGTCTTCCGGGGCCATCCAGCTTGCCCGCTCCTGCCAAACCACGCGCGGCACACCCGCGATTCCGGGGCCACCCGGTGCGGCGGGTACGCGGACGATGTCGTCTCGGCGCCGGCCCATCCGGACGACTCTTCCTTTTCCGGTACGGATCCGGCGGCCCGGCCGGTGCGCTGCGGCGAGCTCCGGGTGATCGATTGACCGACCCCGGTCTCGCCCCTCGCAGACCGGTCGGGCCAGAATGGTGCACCACCTCCTCGGTCCACCGGGGGTCGAGTCCACTGTGAGAGAGGGAGCCACTCGATGGCGGAACCATTCACTGTCGGCATGATCGGCGCCGGAGCGATCGCCAGTGCCCACCTGCCCGCCTGGCTGAGCCTCGGCGTCCGCGTCCTGGTCTATGCCAAGGACGACCCGACGCCGCTGCTGAGCCGGGTCGGCGGCGGCGAGGCCGTCGGTTCGCTGGACGAACTGCTCGCCTCGGTCGACGCGGTCGACGTCTGCACCCCGACCACGACGCACGCCGAACTGGTCCGGGCGGCTGCCGCGGCCGGCCGGGACGTGCTGTGCGAGAAGCCGTTCGCGCTGTCCAGCGCCGACGCCGAGTCGATGATCACGGCCTGTGCCGACGCCGGCGTGCAGTTCTACCCGGCGCACGTGGTGCGCTACTTCAGCGAGTACGTGACCATGCACGACGCGGTGGCCGCCGGCAAGATCGGCGAGATCGCCGTGCAGCGGTTCACCCGGGCCGGTTCCCGGCCGGTGCGGCCCTGGTACCTGGACGACGCGCTGAGCGGCGGCCTGGTGGTCGACCAGAGCATTCATGATCTTGACTTCGCGCGCTGGAACGCCGGCGAGGTGGCGACCGTGTTCGCCCGCGACACCGGCGCGGATCCGGCGGTCCCGGTGCGCAGCACGCAGGTGATCTTGACCCACACGAACGGTGCGATCAGCTACGTGAACGGCACCTGGGCCCGGCCCGGTACGACGTTCCGTACCACCTTCCAGATCGCCGGCACCGGTGGGCTGCTGCAGCACGACTCCACCGAGCACCGGCCGCTGGCGATCGACGGCGGCGCCGCCGACGACTCCGGCACTGGCCTGTTGCCGGACGCGGGATTCACCGAAAGCCCTTATCTGACGGAGATCCGGGAGTTCCACGCCGCGTTCACGACCGGCGCGCCGACCCGGGTCACGGCCGCCGACGGCCTGGCTGCGGTCAGGATCGCCGAGGCCGCCGCGACCTCGATCCAGACCGGTCAGCCGGTCCACCTGACCAACGGTTCCGCCGACGATGCCGAGGAGGCAGCCCGATGAAGATCGCGATGATGTCGTTCGCCCATCTGCACGCGGTCTCCTACGTGCACGCGCTGAAGCGGCTCGGGATCGAGGTGATCGCCAGCGATCCCGATCATGACACCCGGCCGGCCGGTGAGGCGGGCGGTGCCGGCCTGGCCGCCGACCTCGGCGTACCGTACTTCGACGACTACCAGGCGCTGCTCGCGACGAAGCCGGACGGCGTGATCATCTGCTCCGAGAACGCCAAGCACCGCGAGCTGACCGAGCTGGCCGCGGCCGCCGGCGCGCACGTGATGTCGGAGAAGCCGATCGCCACCAGCACGGCCGACGCGCGGGCCATGATCGACGCCTGCGCCGCGGCCGGGGTGAACCTGATGGTCGCCTACCCGGTCCGGTTCTCGTCGGCGTTCGCCGCGACCAAGGCCGCGTACGACTCCGGGTCGCTGGGCCAGGTGCTGTCGGTGACCGGCACCAACAACGGCCGGATCCCGCTGGACTCCCGGTCCTGGTTCGTCGATCCGGCGCTGGCCGGCGGCGGCTCGCTGGCCGACCACACGGTGCACGTGGCCGACCTGCTGGACTCGCTGTTCGACGGCACCCGGGCCGCCGAGGTGTATGCCTCGGTCAACAAGATCCTGCACGCCGACAAGGTCGAGGTGGAGACGGCCGGCCTGGTGTCGATCCGGTACGCCAACGGGGTGCTCGCCACGATCGACTGCAGCTGGTCGAAGCCGCCGAACTACCCGACCTGGGGCGGGCTCACCCTGCAGCTGGTCGGCACCGGCGGGATCGCCGACATGGACGCGTTCAACAGCCGGGTGGACGGCTTCTCCGAGGCCGACAAGAAGTCCCTCTGGCTGGCGTACGGCGGCGACGCGGACACCGCGCTGGTCGCCGAATTCGTGGACTCGATCGCGACCGGCCGGCAGGCCCAGCCGGACGGCGAGGCGGGGCTGCGCTCGATGGAGATCGTCGAGGCCGCGTACCAGTCGGTGAGCAGCGGCGAGCCGGTGGCGATCAGCTGAACTGACGGTGCACCCGGGGTGACCTTTATGATGTGAACGCCCCAAGATCTTCCGGCGACGGCGACGGGCGGATCCAGGCATCGGAGGTGTGACGGCATGGGCAAGGGCTCGAATCTTCGAACCCTCGGCGACTTCAATCAGGCGGTCGTCCTCGATGCCATTCGCCGTTCCCCGCACGGCCGCAGCCGGGTGGAGCTGGGTGAGCTGACCGGGCTCACCCAGCAGACCATGTCCAACATCGCCCGGAAGCTGCTGCAGGCGGAGCTGGTGCTGGAGACCGGCAAGGTGGCCCAGGCGCGGGGCAAGCCGCGCACCCTGCTGGAGGTCAACCCGGACGGGCACTACGCGATCGGGGTGCACGTCGACCCGGCCAACCTGAACTTCGTCCTGGTCGATCTGGCCGGGCACGTCCGGGCGGACCGGCGGCTGCCGACGCCGTCGAACCACACCCCGGCCGGCATCGTGAACCTGATCAAGGTCACCTGCGACGCGTTGATCACGGAGGCGGCGATCGACCAGACCCGGCTGCTCGGGCTGGGCGTCGCGGCTCCCGGCCCGATCGACATCGAGTCCGGGGTGCTGCTGGATCCGCCCCAGCTGCCGTCCTGGCACAACGTCGGCCTGCGTTCGGAGCTGCGCGAGGCGACCGGGCTGCACGTCCTGCTGGACAAGGACGCCACCGCGGCGGCGACCGGCGAGCTGTGGGCGTCCAGCGAGCGGCGGCGGAACTTCCTGTTCTTCTATCTCGGCAGCGGCGTCGCGGCGGGCGTCGTGATCGGCGGCGAGGTGATCCGCGGCGTCAGCAACAACGTCGGCGAGGTCGGCGAGATCGTCGTCGATCCCGAGGCCGAGGATCTCGACTACGGCCGGCGCGGCTCACTGAACACGTCCTGCGCGCCGCAGGGGCTGGTCCGCCAGGCGGTCCGGCACGGGCTGCTGGACCCGCCGGCGACCGAGACGGACTATGCGGATCTGCAGCAGCGGTTCACCCGCCTGTGCCAGCTGGCCGACGAGGGCAACGCTGAGGCGACCGCGATGCTCGAGGCGTCGGCCCGCCGGCTCGGCGCCGGGATCGCGTTGATGATCAACATGCTCGATCTCGATCTTGCGGTGATCGGCGGGCCGATCTGGTCACTGGTCCGGGATCGCTTCCTGGAGGTCGTTCCGGAGGGCATGAAGGGCTGGCTGGTCCGTCCCGACGCCGAAGTTCGGGTCGAGGGCTCGATCGTCGGCGACCGGGTGGCGGCCCATGGTGCGGCGGCCCTGGTCCTTGATCATTTCCTGTCCTCGCACCCGTCCGTCCTGCTGATGGAGTGATCAGCCCGGCCATGGTTCAGTGAGGTTGCCAGGTCCGGAGCATCGGGTTCCATCGGCCGCTGGCTCGCGACGCACTGAGAACGTCGTTCAGGCAGGCACCAGCGAACGCCAGTGCTGCGGTCAGGTCTCGATAGCTCCGCGGATACTCGGCGAACCCCGCGGCGGCCGCGGGGAACCGGGTGGCCCACTCGGGGCTCGGTGCTTCCAGGCTGTTGGGCAAGATCATCCGTCGTCGGCGCGCCTCCCGATCCAGGACGGTTGCCAGGCGGGCGGCCTCGAAGGGAACGGCGGCCACGATGCGGACGATGTCGGCCAGGTCTCGATACCGAGTCGATGCGCTGGTGCCGCGCTGACCGTACAACTCGTACAGGGCACAGATCTTGTCGGCGAGATGCTTACGCACCAGATCGACGGCGACTCCTCTTCGGTTCGCCTCGTTGGCGAGTTTCGCCCCGAGCGACTTGATCAACTTCGCGGCTTCCAGTCGGTTCAGAGGTGGTGGCGGCATCGGCGTCATCCTCTCGCTGCGGCAGTTCGGCCCTGACTCTGACCGGACCATCGCGCCCGGTCAGAAAGGAAAGATCAACATCGGGTGTCAGTCGTTCCACGAGGTCAGGAAGTCGTGGTGCGAGAAGCCGAAGAAGCCGCACTTGCTGCTCCGGCGTCGCCAGGTCCAGTGCCGCGGCATCGGGTCGGTACCCGCCGGCCTTCAGCAACGCCGTGAGGAGGGATTCCCCGTCGGGAGACCCGAACCTGCCCGCGGCCGGCTCCAGGGCTTCGGCGAGTCGGGCTGAGGTCGCGGCCGAGGTGGTGAAGGCGTCGCGTACGACGACGGCGAGGTGATCGAAGTCGGTTGCCGGGGCAAGATCAGCAACGGTGCGGGCCACGGTGGTCACCGGTAGTCCGTCCACTCGGGTGATCTCCCGCGACGACAGCTCTCGCTTGCGGTACCGGACATCCCGTTGGGTCGTCTGTCGGCGCGACGGGACGGAGAACTCGTGCTTCGAGGGCACCAGATCGCCGAGCCCGTGGACGGCCGCGGCCGACTCGCCGGACACCACGGCTGCCGGTCGGTCGTCGGCCTGTGCAGCGCTGGTGGCCAACCAGGCCGCCCGGAGTTCCTGCAACGGGCCCGGCCCCGCTGACGGGAGAGCGTAAACGCCATGGCGTACCCGACGCAGGGTGCCTCGGTCGGCGAGGCGGGACAGGCTCATCTTCGACACGCCGGCTTCCTGCGCCTGGTAGGCCGTGACCAGGTTCCATTGACTCGAGCCGATCAGTTCCAAGGTCTCCAATACGTCGACGGCGCGCATGTCCACCTCCGATACTGCTTCCAAAGTAACACTCAGGGCGATACTTTAGAAGTATCTCGGGTGGGAAAGCTTGCTACTCTCCAGGTGCGGTCAGTCGGCGCGCCGGGTGATCATGAGGTTCGCCGGCAGCCGTAACTCCTCGCCGCCGACCCGCGCATGCACCTCGGCCGGCCGGACCTCGGTGCCGACCCAGTCCGGCGCCGCGAACCGGGTGATCAACTCGTCCTGGCCGGCGTCGGCGTGCTGGCTGCCCGGATCGTCCCGGGCCAGCAGGCAGAGCATGGCGCCGGGTTCGCAGAGGTCGCGCAGCCCGGTGACGTACGCGGTCCGGGAGGCGTCGTCGAGGCCGTGCAGCAGGCCGGAGTCGATCACCGTACGGGGCCGCAGCGGCAGGTCGCCCAGCCCGGTCGCGTCGGCGACCAGGAAGGTGACGTCGAGGGTGTCGTCGGTGATCTTGGCCCGGGCCTGCTCGATCGCGGCCGCGGAGAAGTCGAAGGCGAGCACCCGGTGTCCGCGGGCCGCCAGCCAGAGCGCGAGGTCGCCGGTGCCGCAGCCGGCGTCCAGGACCGGGTCCTCGACCGGTTCCCGGCTCAGCAGTTCGGCCAGGGCGGGCTGCGGACCGCCGAGCTCCCAGGGTGGTCGCCCGTCGGCGTACACCTGTTCGAAGTCCTGCCGGCTGCGGTGTTCGGCCATGAACTCATCGTGTCGCATCGCGAACCAGAACTACAGGTCCGGAGCCCGATCGCCTAGGCTCTCCTGGATAGTTTCGCGACAACACAAACACCTTCCCCACCAACCCCAACCCCAACCCCATCCAAGCATCGGAGACAGATCCATGAAGATCGGTGTCATCGGCACGGGCCAGTTCGCGGGAAGCTTCATCCGGCTATGGCAGCTGCACCCGGACGTCACGTCCATCGTCGTCACCGACCTGCTGCCGGAGCGGGCCGAGGAGACGAACGCGAAGTTCGGCATCGACGGCACGGTGCCGACGGCGGAGGAGATGCTCGCCTCCGATGTCGACGCGGTGGCGGTGATGACGCAGCGCTGGACGCACGGCGAGTTGGTGATCAACGCGCTGAAGGCCGGCAAGCACGTCTACTCGGCGGTGCCGATGGCGGTATCGGCGGAGGAGATCGCAGAGATCATCAAGCTGGTCGAGCAGACCGGCCTGATCTACATGATGGGCGAGACCAGCTACTACAACCCGGCCGTCGTCTGGACCCGGGACAAGATCGCGGCCGGCGAGTTCGGCCGGGTGTTCTACGGCGAGGGCGACTACGTCCACGACATGGACAACGGGTTCTACTCGGCGTACCAGTTCAGCGGCGGCGAGAACTGGAAGTCGACGGCGTCGTACCCGCCCATGCTGTACCCGACCCACGCGGTCGGCGGCGTGCTGGGCGCCTGGCCGACGCACGCAACCTCGGTCAGCTGCATCGGCATCGTGGATGACCGCGGCGACGGCGTGTTCGACCGCGAGGTGTCGATGTTCGACAACGACTACTCCAACATGAGCGCGCTGTTCCACCTGGCCGACGGTGGCGTGATGCGGACCAACGAGTTCCGCCGGGTCGGGCATCCCGGCCGGGTGCACGAGTCCCGGTTCCGGTTCTACGGCACCGAGGGCGTGATGGAGCAGACCTCGACGGGTGCGAGCTGGAGCGATCGCAAGGAGATCGAGGACATCAGCGAGCTCTTCTACACCCGGGAATACCAGGCCGAGCGGCACACAGATCTCGCCGGGCTCGATCCGGAGCTGCTGCACAGCTTCAGCTCCGGGATGGCCAAGGCGCATGATCGTTCCCGGCTGCCGAAGGAGTTCGAGGGCGCTCCGAACGGCCACGAGGGCTCGCACCACTTCCTCGCCGACGACTTCGCCAAGGCCGTCACCAAGAAGACGCAGCCGCCGATCAACGCCTGGGTCGCGGCCCGGTTCACCCTGCCGGGGGTGACCGCGTTCGCCTCGGCCCGGCAGGACGGGGCCCGGCTCGAGGTCCCGGACCACGGTCCCGGGCCGGACGTGGACCTGGCCGCCTTCCGCTGATCGTGCGAGTCCTCGCCACCGGCCTCAGAAGTCGGTGGCGAGGATCGCGAAGCTGAGCAGCCAGTGGGTGGAGGCGAAGTGGGCCTCCGTCACCAGCGGCTGGGCCGGCTCGCGGAGCTGGATCGCGGCGGCGACGAGCCGGCTGTGCCGCGGGTCCTCCACCGGCATCGAGCCGGCCAGCCGGGACAGCTGCCAGGACTTGGACAGCGCCAGCCCGGTCAGGTGCGCCAGCTGCCCGTCCGCGGTGTCCTCGACCGGCGCCGGGCGCAGCAGCCGGTCCAGGTCGGGGTCGGCCTTCGGCTTGCGGGCCAGCCCGGGCAGGAACCGGTCCAGCCAGGCCGGGAACTCGGCGTCGAGGACCCGCAGCATCAGCTCGGCCTCGCTCAGCGCCGGGGACAGGAAGTCGGTCCCGGACGGCTCGTACGCGAGCGGTGCCGCAGTGTCGCCGCCGTACGCCTTCCGGGCGTAGTCGTTGATCAACTCCACCACGTCGGCCCGGCCGATCACGGAGAACGCGTGGTGCATCAGGCTGAGCGCGAAGGCCGTGTTGCCGTGCAGCCCGTGCCGTACCGGATGCGGCAGCCGGGGCAGGAAGTCGATGATCAGGTCGGCGATGCAGGCGACGAGTTCGCTGGTCGCCTCGACCCAGGGATCGGCGAACTGGTCCAGGCAACGCCAGGTCTCGGCGCCGAGCATCGCCGCCCAGGCCCAGCCGTACGGGCGCTCGAATCCGTGATGATCATGGAGGTAGGCGACCTCGGCGGCGATCTTGGCGGGCGTCAGCCGGGCGTCCAGCAGGTCGCAGATCGGGCCGGTCAGGCGTTCGGCGTCCAGGGCCGGGCGGTGGATCGTCAGCAGCCGGACCAGGGACCACTGCAGGTGCACGCTGGAGTGCCAGTCGAAGCTGCCGTGGAAGGCCGGGTGCAGTTGGCGCGGGGTGACGTCGTTGTCGTAGACGTCGCGGCTGACGTGGTGGCTGGCGTACGGGTACTCGGTGCCGAGTGAGCGTGCCGCGACCCGTACCCAGGATCTGATCCGTTGCTGATCGACCATCGTGGCCCGCCCCTCTCGGTCGGTCGGTTCGTGACTGTGCCTACTGCGTGCGCGGGTGCACGGTCAGGGCCAGTCGCGCATGCAGGGTCTCGTCCGGCTGCACCCAGACGGTCGCCTTGGAGATCCGGCGGGCGTCGTGGATGCCGTGCGCCGGCCAGCTGCTCGACGGCGTCAGGGCGAGGAAGTAGCCGTCGCCGAACCAGGGGAAGCCGCGGCGGTGGCCGGACTCCAACGAGTACCAGGCGTACGGCCATGACTCGGCGTCCCAGGTCAGATCCAGCCCGAGGTCGGCCGTCGGATTCCGTACGGTGAGCTTGGGGTCGACGAAGTCGGTCAGGTACGCCAGCCGGGCGTGATCGGCGCGCGGGCCGACCACCCGGCGCAAGTTGATCATGGAGTCCTCGCCGACCGAACGCGGCCAGGGCATCACGTCGTTGTAGTTGGCGCCCGAGGTCGCGGTCGGGTCCGGGTGGACGACCGTCGCGCCGCTCTCGATCACCGTGTCGGAACCGAGCAGCGGCGCGCCGAGCACGACCTGCTGGCCCCACATGACCTCGACCGCTTCGGCGGCGTCGTTGTGCACCGATTCCTCGATCGTGATCGTCGGTCCGTCGACGGTGACGATCTTGGTCACCTGGAACGGGCTGCGGACCAGCCGGGTGGTCATGATCACCGACGGTCCGTCGACCCGCCAGTCGAACGGGGCGAGCCGGGTCTCGCCGTTGTAGCCCCATTCGACGCCGTGCGCGTGGGCGGTGTCGCCGCCGTTGGGGAACAGGGTCTGCCAGCCGCCCGGGAAGTGATCAAGCATCGACGCCTCGGCGTTGCCGGGCAGTGTCGGCGTGAGCGGCCGCAGGCCCCAGGGCGTACGCCAGAGCAGGTCGGGGTCGTCGTCGGTCCGGCGGAGCGAGGTCACGGTGCCGCCGAGGCCCGGGACCAGGTCGGCGACGAGGCCCTCGGAGCGGATCCGGAGCACTTCCCAGCCGCGTTCGGTGCGGGTTTCGATCGCGGCCGTCGGCTGCGGGACCGCGTCCTGCGGTGCGGGGTCCGGCCCGCGGTTCGCGGCGTGGTCGCCGTTGCGGTCGGCGCCGCCATCCTCGTCGCCTCCGCCTTGCGGCGCACGCTGGCGGGGATCCACGGATACAGGCTCGGTCATAGCGATGAAGCCTACTGATCGACCCACGCCCGCACTGACGCGCCGTCAGGATCGTGATTCAGTCGACGATCTTGATCGCGGTGATCCAGTCGGCGGCGTCGCTGGACATCATCAGTGTGACGTCGCCGCGGGGGAGCAGGAAGGTGAGATAGCCGCGGGCCGCGTCGCCGGGATCCAGCACGCCGACGTCCAGATCGCCGTGGGCGAAGGAGTCCTCGGCGCGGACCGGGTTGGCCAGGTCGCGGGCCGCGAAGAAGAACGCCGGATCGTATTCGACGACGCCGTCCAGGGCGCGGAGCTCGACCTGGACCCGGAGCCGGACCTCCGACGAGCCGGGCTTGCGGAGCCAGGTGTGGTCGATGACGGTGAGCTCGCCGCGTCCCTGCGGGGTGGTGAACTCGATGGCGTCCGGCTCGCCGGTCGGGTCGGACGCGACGGCCGGCGGCGCGGTGATCACCGGCGACGGGGCCGGCCGGCGGGCCTCCTCGGCGGCCTTCCGGTTGTCCTGGACGCTGCCGGTCACGATGATCACGGCGGCCAGGGCGAGGATCACGAAGGTGCCGACGGCGGGGGCGATCCGGAGCAGCAGGGATCGGCGGCGCGGCGGTTCGGGCGGCGGTTGGGGTGCCGGCGGCGGCGTACCCAGGGGTCGGTCGGCCAAGGGGAGCCCGGAAGCGGGTGGCGCGAAGGTGGGGCCGCTGGAGTTTCGACCGAGACCGGGGGCGGTCCGACTGGTCGAGTCCGCCCGCTCGATCTCGTGACTCACACCCATCACGTTACCGTGGCGCCGGACGAGATGCAGCAAGTCCGCGTCCGCCGCCGGCGCTGTCCACAGGCGGCGGCCGACTTTCTGCGTTGTCCACAGATTTTCTTCCCGGCGGCGGATTCGGCGCGAACTGCGCAGAACCATGGGCATGAAACGTGCCCCCTCTCATCGGCCTCCGCCGCCGACCGTCCGGCTCGACTCCCGCGACCCGCAGGAGCTGCTCGGCCTGATCCCGTACCTGCTCGGGTTCCGCCCCGAGGAGTCGTTCGTCCTGCTCCTGTTCCACGGCGGCGAGCTGCTGCTGTCCGCCCGGGTGGATCTGCCGCCGGTCGCCGAGGCGGACCAGTTGGCCGACTACGGGCATGCGCTCGCGGTCGCGCACCAGGCGACCGGCGCCGTCGCGGTGGCGTTCGGCAGCGACTTCACCGCGGCGACCGTGCTGCTGGACCGCTGGCGGGCCCGCTGGGCCGACGCGGAACGGCCCCGCCGGAGCTGCGTCCTGCACGACGTGCTGTACGCGGATGGCGAGCGCTGGTGGTCCCGGACGACGGCGTTCGGCCGATCCCGGACCGTCGGCGTCCCCTACGATCCGCGGGCCAGCGGCGCGGCCGCGGCCGCCGTGATGGCCGGCCTGCCGGCGCTGGCCAGCCGGGCCGAGCTGGAGGCTAGCGTCGCGGGCCCCGACGAGTCCGACCGGCCCGGTCTCGCGGCCCTGGCGGCCCGCGCGGTCCGTGACCTGGACAGGCTGGACCTGCCGGCCCGGCGGATGGCGATGATCGAGGCCGTGCAGGCGAGCTTGGCCGCCGAACCGTCGGACCAGGACTGTGCCCGGCTGGCCGTGCTCGCGGCGGCGATCGACGCGCGGGACGTGGCCTGGTCGATGATCACCGTCGACCGTGCCGACGACCACCTCGCACTCTGGCGCCGGGTGGTGCGCCGGACCGTCGACCGGTACGCGCTCGGCCCGCTGGCGTTGACCGGCACCGCGGCCTGGGTCGGCGGTCATGGAGCGCTGCTGAACTGCTGCGTCGAGCGCGGGCTGACGCTCGATCCGTCGTACAGCCTGATCACGCTGCTGGCCGAGCTGAGCAGCAGCGGCATCCCGCCGACGCTGTGGCACGAGCTCGGCCCGCGGATCCGGGAGGAGGTGTGGCCGGAGACCGGTTGATCAGTCGTCGTCGGTGACGTGCGGGAAGCCCTGCACGGCGATGGTGATCCGGCGGCTGTCGGGGGCGAGCTCGCGCTTGCTGGTCAGGGGCCGCAGCACCTCGCTGATCTTCTCGCCGATCTCCTTCAGCTCCTCTGCCGACAGGTTGGTGTCGATCTGCATCTCGAACCCGACGCCCTGCCAAGGCTCCGGCAGGTCGCGCTGGTGCCGCGCCCACGCCTCGATCCGCCGGGCCAACGCGCCGCGCAGCGCCTGGCCCATCGCCAGGGCGGCTCGCCGGGCGTCGCCGGCGAGGTTCTCCGGCTCCACCCGCATCCAGCCGTGCCGGATCTGCCAGGGCCGGTTGCGTCCCTTGCCACCCTCGGCTTCCTCGATGAAGCCGTACTTGGCCAGGGTGCGCAGGTGGAACGAGCAGTTCGCCGGACTCTCGTCGATCCGGTCCGAGACCTCGGTCGCGGTGAGCGGCCCCTCGTCGTCCAGGAGGTCCCGGATCCGCAGCCGGATCGGGTGCGCCAAGGCCCGCATCGCCCGCGGGTCCTCGAGCGGGTCGACCTTTTCGAAAGACATGTTTCGAATTTAGTCGGGCCTGGGCGGGTGGTCAACGTGGCCTGCGTGGCCGGGCTCGGCGGCAGGCGAGGGCTCGGCGCGGACCGTCGCGCGCGTGGCGGAGGGCCGGCGCGCGGCGGACGCGGGGCGCGGCGGACGCGGGGCGCGTGGCGGAGGGGCGGGGCGCTTGATCACCACCAGCCG
Source organism: Microlunatus sp. GCM10028923 (assembly GCF_042666975.1). Taxonomy (NCBI): domain Bacteria; kingdom Bacillati; phylum Actinomycetota; class Actinomycetes; order Propionibacteriales; family Propionibacteriaceae; genus Microlunatus; species Microlunatus sp. GCM10028923. The sequence continues at coordinate 54,569 of NZ_JBHTFF010000009.1, forward strand.
CCGCTGATCCCTGGGCCCCCCTGAGACGGCGCCGGTCCGGGTGTCGACGCCGAGCTTCTCGTAGATCCGGCCGAGGTGCGTCTTCACGGTGGCCTCGCTGAGGAACAGGGCCTTGGCGATGTCGCGGTTGGACAGGCCGAGCGCGAGTTGGCCGAGGATGTCGTGTTCGCGGGGCGTCAGGGTGGGCCGGGGGCTGCGCATCTGGGCCATCACCCGGTGCGCGACGGGCGCGGACAGGGCGGTGCGGCCGGCGGCGGCGCTGTGGATGGCGGCGAACAGTTCCTCGGGGCGTTCCGCCTTGAGCAGGTAGCCGGTGGCGCCGGCGGCGATGGCGCGGGTGATGTCGGCGTCGGTGTCGTACGTGGTCAGGACCAGGACGTGGACGCCGCCGCCGGCCGCGACGATCTGCCGGGTCGCCTCGATGCCGTCGATGCCGTCGCCGAGCTGGAGGTCCATCAGGACCACGTCGGGGGCGAGTGCGGCGGCCTGGGCGACTGCCTCCTCGCCGCTGCCGGCCTCGCCGACGACCTCGATGTCCGGGGCGCTGTCGAGCAGGGCGCGCAGGCCGGCCCGGACCACGACGTGGTCGTCGCAGAGGAGGAGCCGGACGGTTCCGGACGGGGCCGGGCCGGAGCCCGCGGGGCCGGGGCTGGTCATGGGGTGGGGACCTCCAGGGTCGCGGGTACGGCGACGGACACGACCGTGCCGTCGCCGGGGGCGGACTCGACGGCCAGGGTGCCGCCGAGCTGGCCGACCCGGGCCCGCATGGCGGGCAGTCCGTGGCCTCGGTCGGCCGAACCGGGTGCGGGGGCGGCCGGGTCGAAGCCGCGGCCGTTGTCGGCGATGTCCAGCCGTACCTCGTCGCCGAGATAGGTGACCGTGACGGCAGCCCGGGTGGCGCCGGAGTGTTCGCGGACGTTGGCGAGCGCGCCCTGGGCGACCCGCAGCAGGGCCGACTGGACCCGGTCCGGCAGCGGTCCGGGCGGGCCGTCGACCTGGCAGGTCACGGTGCGTTCGGCGGTGGTCTCGCGGTCGGCCAGCGCGCGCAGGGCGGTCTGGAGGTCGCCGCCCTCGGCCAGGTCGGCCGGCGCCAGGTCGTGGACGAAGCGGCGGGCTTCGGCGAGGCCGCGTTCCGCGACCGCGGCCGCGGTGTGGACGTGCTCGCGTGCCCGTACCGGCTCCGAGTCCCAGAGCCGATCGGCGGCCTGCAGCAGCATCCGCTGGCTGGACAGGCCCTGGGCGATCGTGTCGTGGATCTCCATCGACAGCCGCTGCCGCTCGGCGAGGGTGCCCGCGCGGCGTTCGGTGGCGGCCAGCTCGGCGCGGGTCCGGACCAGGTCGTCGATCAGGGCGGCCTGCCGGGTGGACTGCCGGTCCATCACCACGAAGACCGCGGTGGCCAGCGCGGCGACCGCGGGCGGCCCGACGACCCAGTCCAGGTCGAACCGGCCGGCCAGCCTCAGCTGGGCGAAGATCACCAGGCCGGTGAACAGGATGATCATGACCAGGGCGAGCCGCAGCGGCAGCATCCGCAACGCCAGATAGAACAGCGGTACGGCGCACCAGGCGAAGCTCGGGGCCAGGTTCACCAGCACCGACCAGACCGCGACCACGCCGCAGAGCCAGATCAGGCGAGCTGCCCCGGCGCCGAGCAGCCGGGACAGGGCGAGGCCGTACAGCACGACGAGGGCGGCGGCCATCGCGTAGACGACGGCGGCCTGTACGTCGGCGCCGTGCCGCTGGGTGAACCGGAACAGGGCCGACCCGAGCAGCACGAAGAACGCGACGTGGATGACGAGCGCCAGCCGGCGGGCGTCGCCGGCACCGGCCGCCAGGTCGCCGGCGAGTGAGGCATCGCCGGTGAGTGAGGCGTCGCCGCCGGGTGGGGTATCGCTGCGGGCCGTGGGACCGCTGCCGGGCGCCGGATCCTTGCCGGGCGCCGGATTGCTGCCGGCCATGGGTCCGCTCCTCTCCGACCTGCGCGAACTCCCATTCTGGCCCAGCCGCCCTGGCCCGGGGGTCAACCGAATGGCTGACCCTGGCCTCACCCGTACGGCCGCCGAGGACCAGCCACTGCGACGACGCGCGGACGGGGGTCTCGGCAGCAGGCTGGAAGCACAGCAGGAAAAGCCAACACCACAACGGAATGGGGAGTCACCATGCAGGTCAAGAAGTTCTCGACGCGAGTCAAGGTCATCACCGCCGCCGCGGCCGTCGCCCTGGCCGGATTCGGCACCGCGGGTGTCGTGTCCGCCGCCGCTCAGCCGCCCGCCCAGCAGCCGGCCGCCGTGACCGAGAAGGCCACCACCACGAGCACCCACCTCACGATCGACGCCGCGACCGACGCCGCCCGGGCCGCGCTGGACGCCGCGGAGAAGGAGGGGCAGCGGGTCACCGTGGCCGTCGTGGACCGCAACGGCAACACCATCGTCACCCTGCGTGGCGACGGCGCCGGGCCGCAGTCCTACGAGTCGGCCGTCCGCAAGGCCTACACGGCGGTCTCCTGGAACGCGCCCACCTCGGAGCTGGTCAAGCGCCTCGAGTCCGCGCCGACGCTGAAGGACATCCCGGGCACCCTGTTCCTGGCCGGCGGCGTGCCGGTCACCGCGGACGACGCCCCGATCGCCGGCATCGGCGTCGCGGGTGCGCCGTCCGGCGACCTGGACGAGAAGTTCGCCCAGGCCGGTGCCGCCGAGCTCGGCTGACTTCGAACGACGAAAGGCTCTCGACACCCGGCGCGGTGTCGAGAGTCTTCGGCGTTCCCGGACGACCGGACGGGCTCCGCGGATCGGTCTATAGGGTGCGGCCATGAGCCGATTCGTCGTGTGTGGTGAGACCCTGATCGACCTGGTCCGGGTCGCGGAGCCGTCCGATGATCATTTCCGGACCACCTGGCAGGCCTTGTCGGCCGGCGGCCCGATGAACACGGCCGTCGCCCTGAGCCGGCTGGAGGCGGACAGTCACTTCCTGGGCCGGCTGTCCCGGGACGCGTTCGGTCGGCAGCTCCATGATCATCTCTCCGGCGCCGGGGTCGATCTTGATCTTGCCGTCGTCACCGATCAGGCCACCTCGCTGGCCGTGGTCGAACTGGACTCCGACGGAGTGGCGAGCTACACGTTCCACTTCGACGGAACGGCGAATTTCGACTGGCAGCCAGAGGAGTTGCCCGAACTCGGCGCCGCGGACTGGCTGCACATCGCCTCGCTGGCCTGTGTCGTCGAGCCGGGCGCCGGGGTGCTGCTCGACTGGGCTGCCGCGTCGAGTGCGCCGCTCTCGTACGACATCAACGTCCGGCCCACCGTGATCACCGACCCGAAGGTGTACTGGGCGAAGGTCGAGCCGTGGCTGGAACTGGCCGGGCGCAACGGCGGCATCGTCAAGGCGAGCGACGCCGATCTCGCGGCCCTCGCCGCGGTGGCGCCGGGCGGTGCCGACCCGGCCGGGACGGCCGCCCTGTGGCAGGAGCGGTACGGGCTGCGCGCGGTCGTGATCACCCTCGGCCCGGACGGCGCCGTGGCCGTCGACGCCGACGGTCGCACCGAGGTGCCCGGCCGTGAGGTCGAGGTGGTCGACACGGTCGGCGCCGGCGACACGTTCATGGCCGGCTTCCTGGACGGCTTCGTCGGCCGGCAGTTCTCGATGCGGGACGCGCTGCGCCGCGGGGTCGCCGCGGCGGCGATCGTCTGCGCACGGCAGGGCGCCCAGCCGCCCACGGCCGACGAGGTCGACGAGCTGCTCGCCACCGACTGAACCCGGAAACCCGCCCCTTCGGCACTCGGCCCGCCGAAGGGTTCCCTCGGCCTGCCCGGACCACACGGCGCTTTCGCGAGGGGTTGACACGGTTCAACGGTGGCGGCACCCTGGTCCTCGTACGAGATTAAGCAAGCACGTTCGACAATGTAGAACGGATGTCCGATGGCCGACGCCGACCAGCTCTCCGCGACCCAGCAGGTTCCAGCCGAGGGCGTGACGCCCGAGCGCGCCAAGAGCCCGATCCAGGCGATCGACCGCGCGGTCGCGCTGCTGGAGGCGGTGGCCCATGCCGGCCCGCAGGGCGCGAGCCTGAAGGAGCTGTCCGAGGCCACCGGCCTGCACGCGTCGACCGGCCGCACCCTGCTCAGCTCGCTGATGATCAACGGCCTGGTGGACCAGCTGGCCCGGAACCGCCGCTACGTGCTGGGCACCCGGCTGATCGAGTTCAACCGGATCTACGTGGCCCAGGCGGACCTGTCCGCGGTGGCGGCGCCGATCATGCGGCAGCTCTGGGAGGACACCGCCGAGACGGTGCACCTGTCCGTGCTGCAGAACGATCTCCGGGTCGACATCGCGGTGCTGGTCAGCCCGCAGCTGCTCAACGTCAACCCGACCGCCGCCCGGTTCGCCGAGGCCGGCCCGTCCAGCCTCTACCGCACCGCGGCCGGGAAGGTGCTGCTGGCCGGACTGTCCGACGACGGGATCCGGGCCACCCTGGATTCGCCCCGCTTCGCCGACGCCCACCACGCGCTGCCGGTCGAGCAGGTGCTCGAGCTGACCGCCGGGGTACGGGCTCAGGGCCACGCGACCAACTTCGAGGAGGAGGTCGCCGGGGTCTGCGGCGTCGCGGCGCCGGTCTCGGACAGCCGCGGGGTGACCATCGCGGCACTCTGCATCGGCTACCCGGCGGTCCGGCACGCGCCCGACTACGACGCGTCGCTGCTCGCCGCGGTCACGGCCGGGGCCAAGCAGATGTCCCGGCTGCTGGGCGGTGCGGCCGATGGCTGATCAAGGAACGGTTGATCATGACGTGATCGTGATCGGCGGTGGCGCGGCCGGGTGCAGCGCGGCGATCCAGGCCGCCCGGCTCGGCGCCGACACGCTGCTGGTGGAGAAGAACGGCGCCCTCGGCGGCACCACGACCGTGGCCGGCGTCGCACTGCCCGGGCTGTTCCACGCCTGGGGACGGCAGGTCATCGCCGGGATCGGCTGGGACCTGGTCACCGAGGCGGTCCGGATCGCCGGCGGCCGGCTGCCCGACTTCAGCGCCTGGCAGCTGCCGCACTACAAGCTCCAGATCCCTGTGTCGGCAGCGATCCTGGCCGCCGTGATCGACCAGGCCATGATCGACGCCGGGGTACGGCTGCGGCTGCACACCATGCCGGCGGAGGTTCGCTGGACCGGTGATCACTGGGTGGTCCGGCTGTGTACGAAGGACGGCCTGATCACCACCACCGCCCGCCGGCTGATCGACAGCTCGGGCGACGCCGTCGCGGCCGGGCTGGCCGGGCTGCCCCGGCGGCGCAACGAGCGCCGGCAGCCGGGCACGATCATGATCACGCTCGGCGGCTACCGGTACGAGGAGCTCGACTTCGAGGCGCTCGACCTGGCCTACGCCGAGGCGCTGCGGACCGGCGAACTGCAGCCGGCCGACCTGCTCAAGCCGGTCGACGCGGTACGGCAGTTCCTGCGAGCCCGCGGCCGGAACAGCATCCACGTGCCGGGCATCGACGGCGGTACCGCGGCCGGCCGGACCGAGGCCGAGCTGGCGGCCCGGGCGACCATGCTGCGGATCTTCCGCTTCCTCAAGCGGCAGCCCGGCCTGTCGGACCTGATCATCGAGGACTGGGCCGTCGAGTGCGGCATCCGGGAGACGTACACGATCGAGGCCCGGGGCATGATCACCGCGGCCGACTATCAGGCCGGCACCGTGCACGACGACGCGGTGAGCTACAGCTTCTACCCGATCGACGTGCACCGCCCCGACGGCGACGGGATCGACATCCGCCCGCTCCCGTACGGCACCGTCCCGACCATCCCGCGCAGCGCCATGGTGCCGCGGGACAACGGGTACCTGGTGGTCGCGGGCCGGCCGGTCGCCGGTGATCAGGAAGCCAACTCGGCCTATCGGGTGCAGGCCTCCTGCATGGCGATGGGCCAGGCCGCCGGCGCGCTGGCCGCACTGTCCGCCGATCGGGGCGGCGAGGTCGACGAGATCCCGATCACCGAACTGCGGGAGACGTTGCGGCGGCACGGAGCGATCGTGCCGCCCGACCTCACCCACGCACGGCAGCCGATCCCGGCCGCCCGTATCTCAGAGGAATGATCATGAAGCGCAACGACGTGCTCACCCGCCGGCCCCGGCCCTTGCGCACGGCCCGGCTGGCGATCTCGGCGATCCTGGTCGCGGCCCTGGCCGGCTGCGGCTTCGTCAACACCGACTCCGGCGGCGGTTCGGCCGACACGGTGACGGCACTGGTCTCGCCGGAGCAGAAGCGGGGCCTGGACGCCGTGCTCGGCACCTGCCAGCAGCAGACCGGGATCACCGTCGACCTGCAGCAGGCCGCCGTGAACGACCTGAACACCCAGCTCCGGGTCCAGCTGACCTCGGGCACCGCGCCCGACCTGTTCCGGGTCTCGCCCGGCAACAGCAGCCCGGTCGCGGCCGGCGTGCTGGGCCGGTCCGGCGAACTGACCGATCTGAGCGGCTCCGGCTGGGCCGAGCACCTCGGCGACGGGACCAGGATGCTCGCCGCGGTCGACGGCAAGGTGCAGGCCTTCCCGACCAGCCGGAATGCGATCGTCGTTGCGTACAACAAGAAACTCTTCGCCGAGCTCGGGCTGGAGCCGCCGACCACCTGGTCCGAGTGGCAGGCCGCGAACGCGAAGCTGCTGGCCGCCGGCAAGACGCCGATCGCGGCCGGACTCGCCCAGGGCGTGGCGATCCAGTTCCCGGTGTACGGTCTCGCCGCCTCCCTGGTCTACGGCCCGCGGCCGGACATCGACGCGGACCTGGCCGCCGGCAGCACCACCCTGGCGAAGTCGCCGGAGTGGAACGCGGTGTTCGAGAAGTTGATCACGCTGCAGCGGGAGAAGTACCTCAGCCCGGAGGCGCTCGGCCAGCCCGAGGACCAGGCGTTCCAGCAAGTCGCCGGCGGCGAGGCCGGCATGATCGTCATGGTCTCGGCCGGGCTGGCGCAACTGACCGAATACGCCGACGGGGGAGCGGAGACGATCGGGGTCTTCGCGCTGCCGGCCACCGACGATCCGGAGCAGACCCGGGTCGCCACGGCCCCGGACTTCCTGGCGATCAACGGGGCGTCGAAGAAGCAGGACGCGGCCCGCAAGCTGCTCGACTGCCTGGCCCAGCCGGCCCAGGTCACCACCTACGCCAAGACGCTCGGATCGCTGCCCGGGCTGGATCTCGAGGCCGTCGAGGTGCCGCCCGGCCTGGCGCCGATCGCGCCCTGGCTCGAGCAGCAGAAGACCACCCCGTTCGCCAACTACGTCTGGCCGAACGGCGACGTCCAGCAGCGGCTGCTGCAGAGCGGCCAGGAGTTGATCAGCGGCAAGATCGACACCGCGGAGCTGCTCGGCCAGCTCGACGCCGAGTACGCCAAGGGAACACCGTGAGCACTGGCCTGGCCGCCCGGCCCCGGCCGGTCGCCGCCGGACCAGGGCCGGTCCGGCGGTTCCGGCGCGGACACCGCGCCATGATCGTGCCGTACCTGTTCTGCGTGCCCGCCCTGATCGGGTACGGCCTGGTCGTCCTCTACCCGACCCTGGCCGGCGGTTACCACGCCTTTACCGACTGGACCGGCGGCGCCGAACCGGCCCGGTTCGTCGGCGTGGACAACTTCCTCCGGCTGGTCGAGCACCCGAACGCCCGCTCGGCGGTGATCAACACGCTGCTGATCGCGCTCGGCTGCACGGCCGTGCAGACCGCGCTCGGACTGGCGATCGCGGTCGCCCTGCACAGCAGGCTGCGCAGCCGGAACGTGCTGCGCACCCTGTTCTTCGCGCCGGCCCTGCTGCCGCCGGTGGTGATCGGCTTCCTCTGGCAGTACGTGCTCACCCCGGACGGCCCGCTCAATTCCGTGCTGCGCGGAATCGGTGCCGACGGGCTGGCCCGGAACTGGCTCGGCGACGAGGCGGTGGCCCTGCCCAGCGTGATCGCGGTGATCATCTGGCAGAACACCGGCCTCACCATGGTGATCTTCCTGGCCGGGCTGCAGGGCATCCCGGCCGAGTTGTACGAGGCCGCCTCGCTGGACGGCGCGACCGGATGGCGCCGGTTCACCCAGATCACGCTGCCGATGCTGATCCCGGCCACCACGATCACCCTGTCGTTGACCCTGATCGGCAGTCTCAAGCTGTTCGACCAGGTGTTCGTGATGACCGGCGGCGGCCCCGGCTACGCGACCGAGACGCTGTCCCTGGTGATGTACAAGACCGCCTTCGTCTCCGGCGAGTACGGCTACTCCGCCGCGATCGCGATGGTGCTGACCATGATCGTCTTCGCCTTCGCCCTGATCCAGCTGCGGGCCCTGCGCCGATTCGAGGTGGACGCATGAGAACGAAGCTCTCGCTGCGCGGTCTCGGCCTGGAGGCGATCATGATCATCGCCGCGCTGATCTTCGTCTTCCCGATCTACGTCTTCGTGGTGATCGCGTTCAAGAAGCCACAGGACGTCGTGGCCGCTCCGTTGACGCCGCCGACGGAACCGTACCTGGGGAACTTCGTCGAGGCCTGGCAGGCGGCCTCGCTGGGCAGCGCCTTCGGCAACAGTGCGGTGATCGCCTCGCTGAGCGTGGCGCTGCTGATCGTGTTCGGTTCGCTGGCCGGCTACCAGCTGGCCCGGCGCCGGACCAAGCTCAGCTACGGGCTCTATCTGATGTTCCTGCTCGGGCTGATGATCCCGCTGCAGCTGGGCATGGTGCCGCTCTACCAGTTCATGCGGGACGCCAACCTGCTGCGCACGTACACCTCGTTGATCATCTTCCACGTCGGACACCAGCTGCCGTTGACGATCTTCCTCTACGCCGGCTTCGTCCGGGCCCTGCCGCGGGACTACGAGGAGGCGGCCTACGTCGACGGGGCGTCCCGGCTGAAGACGTACGCCATGATCGTCTTTCCGCTGCTCCGGCCGGTCACCGGCACGGTGATCATCCTCAACGCGATCGGGATCTGGAACGACTTCCTGACCCCGATGCTCTACGTCGGCGGCAGCGCCCAGCAGACCCTGCCGGTGTCGATCTTCTCGTTCCGGGGCGAGTTCGCCACCCGGTGGGGACCGATCTTCGCCGGGATGGCGCTGGCGATCGTGCCGATCATGATCGTCTACTTCATGCTGCAGCGGTCGATCATCAAGGGCTTCGCCAGCGGGCTCCGCGGCTGACCGGCGTCGTCATGGCCGATCCACAGGTGATCGTCCCTAGACTGGCGACCCGACCCCCCGACCCCCAGGGAGCCCGTGATGCCGGAAGTTCGCAATCAGCTCGACCAACTCGTCGCCGGCGCCCGGAGCCGGCGCAGGCTGCTGAGACAGGCCGGACTGGCCGCGGTGGCGATCGGCGCCGGTGCCGGGATCGCGGGCTGTTCCACCGGCGGCAGCGCGGGACCCTCGACCTCGGCGGCGCCCTCGTCCGGCGCTCCCTCGTCCAGCAGCGCGGCGAGCCCGAGCGACTCGCCGAGCGCGAGTTCGAGCCCCAGCGCGAGCGGTTCGGGATCCCCGGCGCCGCAGGGCATCACGGTGGCCACCGCCGACGTGCCGGAGGGCGGCGGGGTGATCGTCCAGGAGAAGTATGTGGTGACCCAGCCGACGGCTGGCGAGTTCAAGGCGTTCAGCGCGGCCTGCACCCACCAGGGCTGCCCGGTGGACAAGGTCGAGAACTCCGAGATCGTCTGCCCCTGCCACGGCAGCCACTTCGCGATCGACAGTGGCGAACCGGTCGCCGGCCCGGCGGAGGCGCCGCTGCCGGCCGTCGAGTTCACCGTGTCCGGCGACAACCTGGTGCTGCCCGAGTAGTCCCCGGCGGGCGCTGTCGGACCGGGGTTCTACGCTGAGAAACGTGGCCGACCCGACCTCCTACCGACCCAAGCCCGGCTCGATCCCGGAGCAGCCCGGCGTCTACCGGTTCTCCGACGCGGACGGGCGGGTCATCTACGTCGGCAAGGCGAAGAGCCTGCGGCAGCGGCTGAACTCCTATTTCGCCGACCCGGCCGGCCTGCACACCCGGACCCAGGCGATGGTGTTCACCGCGGCCCGGGTGGACTGGACCGTGGTCCGGTCCGACGTCGAGGCCCTGCAGCTCGAGTACTCCTGGATCAAGGAGTTCGACCCGCGGTTCAACGTGAAGTACCGCGACGACAAGTCGTACCCGTGGATGGCCGTCACCTGGGCCGAGGAGTATCCGCGGGTGATGGTCGGCCGGGGCAAGAAGCGCAAGGGCAACCGCTACTTCGGTCCCTACTCGCACGCCTGGGCGATCCGGGAGACGGTCGACCTGCTGCTCCGGGTGTTCCCGATGCGGTCCTGCTCCAACGGCGTCTTCAAGAACCACAAGCAGATCGGCCGGCCCTGCCTGCTCGGCTACATCAACAAGTGCTCAGCGCCCTGCGTCGGCCGGGTCGACGCCGACGAGCACCGCGACATCGTGGACGACTTCTGCCAGTTCGTCGCCGGCCAGTCCGGGCCGTTGATCAAGAAGCTCGAACGCGAGATGGCCCAGGCCAGCGCCGCGATGGAGTACGAACGCGCGGCCGTGCTCCGGGACGACATCGGCGCCCTGCAGCAGGCCATGTCGAAGAACGCGATCGTGCTCGGCGACGGCACCGACGCCGATGTGATCGCGCTCGCCGAGGACCCGCTCGAGGTCGCGGTGCAGATCTTCCACGTCCGCGGCGGCCGGGTCCGCGGCGAGCGCGGCTGGGTCGCGGACCGGGTCGACGACATCGACACCGCCGGCCTGGTGGAGCAGTTCCTGCTGCAGTTGTACGCGGCGCCGGAGGAGGCCGACGGCCCGGAGCAGCCGCAGCTGCCGCGGGAGATCCTGGTGCCGGCGCTGCCGCCGTCGGCCGACTCGCTGACCGCGCTGTTCAGCGAGCGGCGCAAGGCGCAGGTGGCGATCCGGGTGCCGCAGCGCGGCGACAAGCGGACCCTGCTCGAGACCGTCGCCCGCAACGCCGGCGAGACCCTGGTCCGGCACAAGACCAGCCGGGCCGGCGACCTGTCCACCCGGAACCGGGCGCTGGAGGAGATCCAGGAGGCGCTCGAACTGCCGACCGCGCCGCTGCGGATGGAGTGCTTCGACATCTCCAACCTGCAGGGCACCGAGGTGGTCGCGTCGATGGTCGTCTTCGAGGACGGGCTGCCCCGCAAGAGCGAATACCGGCGCTTCGTGATCAAGGGCGTGGACGGGCAGAACGACGTCGCCGCGATGAAGGAAGTGATCACCCGCCGGTTCCGTCGGCTGATCGACGACCGGGCCCGGAACGGTCATGATCAACAGGCGGCCGACGATCCCGACGGCCCGATGCTGGTCGACCCGACCACCGGGGCCCCGCGCAGGTTCGCCTACGCGCCGGCGCTGGTGGTGGTCGACGGCGGCCCGCCGCAGGTGGCTGCGGCGGCCGAGGCGATGGGGGAGCTGGGCATCAACGACATCGCCCTGTGCGGGTTGGCGAAGCGGCTGGAGGAGGTCTGGCTGCCCGACGTCGAGGACCCGGTGATCCTGCCCCGCACCTCGGAGGGCCTCTACCTGCTGCAGCGGCTCCGCGACGAGGCGCACCGGTTCGCGATCACGCACCACCGGTCCCGGCGGAGCAAGTCGATGGTCGAGTCCGTCCTTGATCAGGTTCCCGGCCTCGGTGAGGTCCGTCGCCGTACCCTGCTGAAGCATTTCGGCTCGCTGAAGAAGCTCCGCGAGGCCCGGGTGGAGGAGATCGCCGCCGTCCCGGGCTTCGGCGACAAGACCGCCCTGGCGATCAAGGCGGCCCTGTCCGAGACTCCGAAGGCGGAGGCGATCAACACCGCCACCGGCGAGATCCTGGACTGACTCGGGGAGCGTGGTGGCTGGCTACAGGTTCCGGTAGGTCCAGCGGCCGCCGAGCAGGGTGCCGGACACCGGCATCGACCGCAGCTGCTCCGGGGTCGCGGCCAACGGGTCGACGTCGGTGATCACCAGGTCCGCCAGGTCGCCGGGTTGGGGTCGGGCCCGGCCGCCGGTCGACGCGTCCAGGGCCGCGGCGAGGCCGATCTCCTGCTCGGGGTGCCAGGCGGGCCGGTCGTCGGCGCTGCGGTGTACGGCGGCGGCGATCGTCAGCCAGGGGTCGAGCGGGGAGACGGGGGCGTCGGAGCCGAGGATCAGGGTGGCGCCGGCGTTCAGCAGCATCGCGTACGGGAACGCCCGCCCGGTCCGGCCGGCCCAGTGCCGGTCGGCCACGTCGCGGTCGGTCACCGCATGGTCGGGCTGCACGCTCGCGACGACCCCCAGCCGGGCGAACCGCTCGGCGTCGGCCGCATGGAGCAGTTGGGCGTGTTCGATCCGGCCGGCGATCCCGGCGGCCTGGAAGGCGTCCAGCGCGATCGTGTTCGCCTCGTCGCCGATCGCGTGCACGGTCGAGGCGAGGCCGGCCGCGGCGGCTTCCTTGATCATGGCGACCAGCTCGTCCCGGTCGCGCAGCAGGATGCCGTGATCATGTTCCGGGTCGCCCGGTTCCGGGTACGGGTCGTGGCAGAACGCGGTCCGGGTGTTCAGCGAACCGTCGGCGATGATCTTGAACGGCCCGACGGTGAGCAGTCCCGCCCCACCCGGCACCGGGTCACCGGTCCGCAACCCGCGGCGGACCGCTTCGCTGAACTCCGGCGGATAGATGCCGCAGTCGACCCGGAGCGCGGTGGTGCCGGCGGCGACCCGGCGCGCCCAGTGTTCGGGAGTGAACCGCCGCTCCAGATCGACGATGCCGACCACGCCGCGGGCCGCCGCGGCCTCGGCCGCCTCGGTCACCCAGCGGTCGAGCAGCGGTTCCGGCACCTGCCGGAGCTCCCGCGCCACAGCGGCCATCGCGTTCTCCCGGAGCACGCCGTCCTCGGACGGGACGGCGCCGAACCGCCGGAACGCCGCCGAGTTCAGCCAGCCGCTGTGCAGGTCGTTGCTGATCAACGCCACCGGCCGGTCGCCGGAGACCCGGTCCAGGTCGGCTCGGGTCGGCCGGTCCGGCCAGGTGCCGTCGCGGAAGCCGTACCCGACCAGGACCTGATCATGGTCGGCCTCCGGGTCGGCGGCGAGCCGCTCCGCCACCACGGCGAGCACGTCGGCCGCGGACCCGGTTCCGGTCAGGTCCAGCCGGCGCCGGGCCAGCGACCACTGCTCGAAATGGACGTGGAAGTCCCACAGGCCGCGGGTAACAAAGCGGCCGGCAAGATCGAGCTCTTCGACCGAGCCCGACGGGTCGTTGGTGATCATGCCGTCGACGATCATGATGTCGACCGGTTCCGTACCGCCGACCAGCCGCGCGTTGCGGAGCCGGATCGGGCCTGGCGTGTCGGTGATCATCGGGACCTCACTTTCTGATCATGACCGGTCACCCAGTCGACGATCCGGCGGTTGTAGTCGAGCCGGTGCGAGGGCCGGCCGTCGACCAGGAACTGGTGCGAGGCGTCGGGATAGCGGACCAGCTCGACCTCGACGCCGCGATGCCTGAGGGCGGCGAACCACTCCTCGGACTGCCCGATCGGGCAGCGGTGATCATGCTCGGCATGCAGCAGCAGGGTCGGCGTCCGGACCCGGTCGACCCGGCTGATCGGGGACTGCCGCAGCACCTCCTCGGGCGCCCGGTACGGGTCGCAGCCGAGCTCGGTGATCATCACCCCCGTCGCCACATCGTCGCTGCCGCCGAGGCTGAGCAGGTCGCTGATCCCGCCGCCGGCGACGGCAGAGCGGAACCGGTCGGTCAGCGTGGTCAGCTGCAGGGCCATGAAGCCGCCGTACGAGTAGCCCGCGACGGCCAACCGGTCCGGGTCCGCGGTGCCGTCGGCGACCAGCGTGTCCACCGCGGTGAGCAGATCGCCGGCGTCCTCGACGCCCCACCGGCCGAGCCCGGCGGTGTAGAACGGCTCGCCGTACCCGTCGCTGCCGCGCGGGTCGACCAGCAGTACCGCCCAGCCCTGAGCCGCCAGGACCTGGTGGTACGGGTTCGCCTGCTGGACCGCGTCCGGCCAGCACAGGTGCGGCCCGCCGTGCACGTCCAGCAACATCGGCCGCGGACCGTCGAGGTCCGGATCGCTGATCAGCCAGCCCGAGTACGACGTGCCGTCGGCCGCCGTGAACGCGCGCCGCTCCGGCATGATCAGCTCGACCTCCGGCAGCGCGGTGGCGGTGTGGCGGGTGAGCCGGCGCGGGCCGGAATCGGGCCGGTCGAGGTCCAGCACGACGACCTCGCCGTAGCTTCCTTGATCGGCGACGACCGCCGCGAGCCGGCCGGCCTGCGGACCGGAGCAGCCGACCACCATGCCGCCACCGATCAGCTCCCGGACCGCGCCGGTGCCGGGATCGACCGCGAGCAGCGGAAACCGGCTCCGGTCCGAGACCCCGAGGGCCAGTTCATGATCGTTCAGCCGGACCGGCCGGGCGCCGGCCCACTCGCCGCCGCCGGCAGCCGGGTTCAGCCCGCCGTCGAGCGGGCAGCGGACCGGAGCGGCGTCGGTCTCCGGACCGTACGGGTCGGCCAGCCGCAGCAGTTGATCATGGCCGATGACCGGATCGGGTCGCCCGGTCGCCCACAGCCCGTCCGCGGTCCAGAGCAGGGTCGCGATCCGCGCCCCGTCGGGGACCAGCCGGCGCGGCGCCGGCTGATGATCATCGTCGGCGGCGACCAGGAACGCGCCGTGGGTCAGCGGATAGTGGCCGGACGCGTGATCGTCGCCGAGGAAGGCGATCGCGGTGCCGTCCGGCGACCAGCACGGCTCGGTGGCGTCCCAGGCCAGGTCGGTCAGCTGCCGGACCACCTGGTCCTCGAGCGACAGCCGGTGCAGTTGCCGCCGCACGCCGACCCGCAGCCCGGCTCCGTCGGCGCGGTGGTCGGTGTCGGTGATCACGATCGGGGCGCCGGGTTCCGGCTGGCCGGGACCGGCGACCGGGGCCGCGAACGCGATCGCCGTACCGTCCGGCGACCAGACCGGCGGGCCCGCGCCGAGCGGCAGATCGGTCAGTTCGGCGCAGTCCCCGGTGGCCGGTTCGAACAGCCACAGCTGGGCCTGGCCGCCGGACGAGCGGAGGAAGGCCAGCCTGGTGCCGTCGGGCGACCAGGCGGGCGCGCTGTCGTCCACGCCGTCCACGGCGTCGAACAGGGGACGGGCGGGTGCGGAGCCGTCCGCGGCCACCTGCCACAACCGGCCGACGTTGCGATCGTTCTCGGTGTCCAGGGTGCGCAGCCGGTAGATGATCATGGCACCGTCCGGGCGCAGCGCCGGGGCGCTCGGGACCGGGATCTCCAGCAGGTCGGTCAGCCGGTAGCGGCGATTGCGCGGCGGCCCGTCGCCAGGCTCAGGGTTCGGTGGATTGATCAACATCGAGATCCATTCTGGTGCCGAGGCGGGGGATGGCCGCCAGAAGTTCCTGGGTGTACGGGTGCGCCGGGGAGCCGATCACCTGGTCGGTCGGGCCGAGCTCGACCAGGCGGCCGCGGCGCAGCACGGCGATCCGGTCGCTGACGTACCGGACGACGGCCAGGTTGTGCGACACGAACAAGATCGTCAGGCCCAGCTCGCGCTGCAGCTCCAGCAACAGGTTGAGCACGGATCCCTGGACGGACACGTCCAGCGCCGAGGTGATCTCGTCGGCGATGATCACCTCGGGCTCGGCGGCCAGGGCCCGGGCCAGGGCGACCCGCTGCCGCATCCCGCCGGACAGCTGGGCCGGCCGCGAGCGCCGTACCGTCTGGCCGAGGTGGGTCAGCTCCAGCAGCTCCGCCACCCGCCGGGTCCGCTCGACGGCACCGACCCGGCGGCCGGTCGCGACCAGGCCCTCGGCGATCGACTCCTCGATCGTCATCCGCGGGTCGAGCGAGGAGTACGGGTCCTGGAAGATCAACTGGATCCGGCGGCGGCGGCCGGACGGCCCCGGCACGGGCGCGATCACCTCGTCGCCGAGCAGCACCCGGCCCGCGGTCGGCGGCAGCAGCCCGACCGCGATCCCGGCCAGGGTGGACTTGCCGGAGCCGGACTCGCCGACCAGGCCGAGCGTGCTGCCCGTCGGCAGGTCGAGGCTGACCTGGTCGACCGCCGT
Source organism: Microlunatus sp. GCM10028923 (assembly GCF_042666975.1). Classification (NCBI taxonomy): domain Bacteria; kingdom Bacillati; phylum Actinomycetota; class Actinomycetes; order Propionibacteriales; family Propionibacteriaceae; genus Microlunatus; species Microlunatus sp. GCM10028923. Next base: position 70,609 of record NZ_JBHTFF010000009.1, read on the forward strand.
GATCGCCGCCGGCCCGCGGCCGAACCGGACCGACACGTCCTCGAACCGCAGGCCGCCCGGCGCGGAGTCCGGTGTGGTGGTGATCATCGCAACCTCCCCACCGGCTCGGCCGGCTCCGGTTCCGCCGGGTCCGGGACCGGCTCGGCCAGTTCCTCGGCGATCGTCCGCAGCGGAGCGCTCTTGTCCGTCTCCAGATCCGGGATGCAGGCCAGCAGGGCCCGGGTGTACGGATGCTCGGCCCGGGTGGTCAGGTCGGCCGTCGGCAGCTGCTCCACCAGCCGGCCCTGGTACATCACCAGCACCCGGTCGCAGAAACCGGAGATCAACGCGATGTCGTGCGAGATCAAGATCACCGCGGCGCCGGTGGACCGCCGGGCCCGGTCCAGCTGCGCCAGCACCTGCCGCTGCACGGTCACGTCGAGCGCCGTGGTCGGCTCGTCGGCGATGATCAACTTCGGGTCGCCCATCAGGCTCATCGCGATGCTGGCCCGCTGCCGCATGCCGCCGGACAGCTGCTGCGGGTACTGCCGGATCCGCAGCTCGGGCTGGTCGATCCGGACCTGGGCCAGCCGGTCCACCGCCCGCCGGCGCGCCGCGGCACGGCCCTCGCCGAGATGGGTCTCGGCCACCTCGGCCAGCTGGGTGCCGAGCCGGAGCGACGGGTTCAGCGACGTCATCGGGTCCTGGAAGATCATGCTCAGCGTGGTGCCGAGCCGGCGCCGTTCGGCCCGGGACAGCGAGGCCGTCGAGGCGGGCACCGGCCGCCCGTCGAAGGTCAGCTCGACCGCGTCGACGACGGCCCGCGGGTCGCTCAGCCCGGCGCAGGCGAGGGCGGTCAGCGACTTGCCGGAGCCGGACTCGCCGACGATGCCGACCACCTCGCCGGGGAAGACGTCGAACGAGACGCCGGTGACCGGGGTCGTGCCGGCCCCGGGGAAGCTGATCTCAAGATCACGAACCGAGAGCACGGGGGCGTCGGCCGACGTGGCCTGGCCCTTCGACAGGCTCAGGGCGCGGGGGTCGGGTCGGGTGCGTCGGCTTCCCTTCCGTACCAGGGAATTCAGGCCGACCGAGGTGCGCAGGCCGGCGGCCGCGGCCAGCGCCTCGCCGAGCACGGTGAAGCAGATGCTGGCCAGGATGATCGCCAGGCCGGGGCCGAGGGCGGCGATCGGGCTGACGTACGCCCGGTTCATGCCCTCGTTGAACAGCCGGCCCCAGTCCAGGTACGGCGGCTGCAGCCCGATGCCGAGGAAGGACAACACCGAGAAGGCCAGCAGCATCCCGCCGGCGGCCGCCGCGGCGTTGACGATCAAGGGTTCGGCGATGTTGGGCAGCAGGTGCCGCAGTACGATCCGGGGCCGGCCGACGCCGAGCACCCGGGCCGCCCGGACGTAGTCGCGGCCGGCCGCCCCGGACGCCAGCGTGTACGTGAGCCGGGCGAACGACGGCGCGCTGGCACAACCCAGGGCCAGCACCGGACCGGCCAGGCCGCCGCTCCAGATCACCGAGAAGAACATCGCCGTGAGCAGCCATGGGAAGGCCAGCGCGACCTCGAGCGCGCCGACCAGCCAGCTCCGGGCCCGGCCGCGGAGGACGGCCGGGACGAGGCCGAGCAGCAGTCCGAGCCCGACCGCCAGCGCGGTCGCGGCCAGGGCCAGGCCGATCGAGAGCCCGGCCGCGGACAGCGTCCGGGCCAGGATGTCCCGGCCCAGCTCGTCGGTGCCGAACGGGTGCGCCGGGCTGGGCGGCGCCAGCCGGGCCGCCACGTCCATCGCCGCCGCCGGGCCGGAGGCCAGCAACGGACCGAGCACCGCGAGCAAGATCAACACCGCCACCGCCGTGATCGCCGCGACGCCGAGCACCCCGCGGAAACCGCGCCGGCGCGGCGCACCGGGTACCGCGTCGAGGGTCGGTCGGAGCCCAAGGGTCATGGTCAGGCCTCCCGGAGCGTGGAGCGCGGATCGATGATCACCAGCAGCAGGTCGACCAGCAGGTTGATCACCAGCACCAGCAGCGCGTACACCAGCACGATGCCCTGCACGGTCGGGTAGTCCTTGCCGGCGATCGCGTTGACGATCGTCGAGCCCATCCCGGGCCAGGCGAAGATCGTCTCCACCACCACGGTGCCGGCGACCAGCCCGGTCAGCATCATCCCGCTGGTGGTCAGCGCGGCGGTGATCATGTTCGGCAGCGCGTGCCGCAGGTAGAGCAGCCGCGGCGGCAGCCGCTTGGAGCGGGCGGTGCGCAGGTAGTCCTGATCGAGGACGGCGAGCGCCTCCACCCGCACGATCCGGGCCAGGTACGCCGCCGGGGCCAGCACCAGCGTGGCCACCGGCAGCACCAGGTGCGCGAGCGTGCCCTGGCCGGCCACCGGCAGCACGCCCAGCCCGACACCGAAGACGATGATCAGGCTGACCGCGAGCATGAACTCGGGGATCGCCACGAACAGCCCACTGATCATGGTGAAGCCGAGCTCGGTCCGCGGCCGGCGGCCGGCCTGGGTGGCCACCGCCATGATCATCCCCGCCGGCAGCCCGATCAAGATCACGAACACGAAGGCGAGCAGCGCCAGCGCGACCGTCACGCCGAAGCGCTGGCCGATGATGCTGCCGACCGGGATCTGGCTGACCAGCGAGGTGCCGAAGTCGCCGCGGAACAGCCCGGTCAGATAGTCCAGGTACTGCACCGGCAGCGGCTGGTCCAGGCCCAGCTGCTGCCGGCGCGCCTCGACCAGCTCCGCCGGCGCGCTGACCCCGAGCGCGGCCCGGATCGGGTCGCCCGGCACCAGCTGGATCAGCGCGAACGACGCCGTGATCACGACGACGACCGAGATCACCAGCCGGATCAGCCGGCGCCGGACGAAGTCGAGCCGCGGGGAGAGGGTCACGGACGGCTCACTGGTAGAGGCGGATCGAGGTCGGGTCGAGGGTGCCCCGGAAGGCGAACTCGGCCTTGTTGGCGAAGACGGGCTCGACCAGGTCGACCACCGGGATGACGTCGAACCGCTCGACCAGGGCCACCTCGGCCTGCACCCAGAGCGGGCAGGTCTCCTCCGGGCTCGCCGACGCCGCCTGCTTGGCCAGCCGGTTGTAGTCCGGGTTGTCGACGAACATGAAGTTGTTGCCGTTCGGCGGCGGCTCGCCGCCGAAGAAGTTCGCGATGAAGGACGGGAAGCCGCTGCCGACCAGGACGAAGCCGGCGTCCCAGTCGTGCGTCTTGTAGAGCTTCTCGTCCCAGCCGGCGCTGTTCAGCGACCGCAGCTCGGTGCGGACGCCGAGCTGCTTCCAGGAGTCGGCCACCAGTTCGGCCGCGGCCGGTCCGGTGGGCCGGCCCTCGTCGTAGATGAACTCGACCGACAGCGGCTTGCCGTCCTTGGTCCGCTGGCCGTCCGGCCCGGCCTTCCAGCCCGCCTCGTCCAGCAGCGCGCCAGCGGCGGCGAGATCGTAGTCCGGCAGCTTCCAGGGCGCCTGGTCCGAGGCGCAGGCGAGCGGGTCCAGGGTGACCAGCGAGGTCGGCGTGGTGCCCTTCCCGTCGGACAGTACGGTCGCGACGGCGGCCCGGTCCACCGCCGTGGCCAGGGCCTGCCGGACCAGCGGGTCGGTCATCACCCGGCCCGGCTTCTCGTTGAACATGAACTCCCCGATCGGGAACTTCACCCCGTCGGAGAACAGCCCGGCCTGCTCGGCCCGGGCCCGGTCCGGACCGGTCACCTGGGCCGCGGTCAGCTCGCCGGAGAGCAGCAGGTTCGCCGCCGTACTCTCCTCGGGGATGATCCGCAGCACCACGGTCTTCGGCAGCCCGGCCGTGGTGGCGCTGATCCCGTTCGGGCCCCAGGTCCACTCCGGCCGCCGCTCGAACACGTACCGGTCCTCGGCGGCCAGCTCGGTCAGCCGGAACGCGCCGGTGCCGTTGGTCTCGGTGGTGATCGACTTCGGATCCTTCAGCCCGGCGTCGCAGACCAGCTGGATCAGCCCGGTCTGCACCAGCAGGAACGGATCCGGGCCCGCGGACCGTACGGCGACCGTCCGGGCCGCGTCGTCGGCGGTGGCCTTGGTGCCGGCCTGGATCATCGAGCCGAAGTAGAAGGACGCGTTCTTCTTGTCCGCGTGGTAATTGATGTTCGCGGCCGCCGTACTCGCCGTGAACGGGGCGCCGTCGGAGCAGGTCACGCCGTCGCGGAGGGTGAACGTCGCCTCGGTCTCGGTCGCGGTCCACTTCTCGGCCAGCCACGGTTTCGGCTCGCCCGACTTGTCGGTCCAGAGCAGGCTTTCGTAGCTGTACGACATCGCCTCCCGGGCCGCCGGAGCGACCGAGTGCAGCGGATCCAGACTGCCCGGATCACCGGACAGGGCCATCGTGAACGTACCGTCGATCAACGGTTGTCGTGCGCCGGGTTCACCGGCCGGTGGTGCGCCGGTTCCGAGAAGCGCCCCGCATGCGGTCATCGGTAACAGCGCGACGGCGAGACCCAATCGGGTCATGATCATCTTCGGTGCCATCGCTGTTCTCCTCCTGTGAGTGGAATCAGAGCCAGCCGAGGGTTCCGGCCGCTTTGACGGTGACCCGGACGGACGGCTGCGGAAGGTAGGTCAAGGGGGTCTCGACGATCTCGACGATCTCCACCGAGCCGGGCCGGGCGCCGGCCTGGATGGCCCGGTCGCTGGCCAGCTCCGAGGCCCGGTCGATCGCCTGGCGGCGGTCGTCGATCGAGCTGGCCAGGGTCTCGGCGCGGCCGCTGACCGGGGCGATCGCCGCCCCGACCGCGTTGGCGACATCGGCATCCGCGGGGTGGATCACCCGGCTCGCGCCGGGCACCTTCTCCGGGATCAGGAAGCTGCCGCCGCCGACCGCGATCAGCGGCTTGTCGAACCGGCCGAGGGAGACCCGGTCCACCGCGTGTTCGAGGATCTGGTCGGCCTGCTCCAGGGCGGCGGCGAACGCGGTCCCGCGGTCGCCGTCCAGCCGCGGCGCGGTGATCCCGGGCAACGAGCCGCGGCCCAGCGCCAGGGCCGCATCGGTCAGCGTGGCCGTGGCGCCACCGAAGCAGAGCGCCTCGGTGGTGATCTTGTAACCGACCGACCGCGGGCCGAGCTGCGACCGGCCGCCGACGGTGCTGATGATCGTTCCGCCGCCCAGGGCGACGGCGTGGATGTCGGGCATCCGGAAGTTGGTACGGACGCCGCCGATCTCCGTGGCGAGCGTCGACTCGCGGGGGAATCCGCCGGCCAGCACGCCGAAGTCGGTCGAGGTGCCGCCGACATCGGCGACGATCGCCTCCGACTCGCCGGACAGCCGGGCCGCCCCGCGCAGCGAGTTCGCCGGGCCGGAGCCGATGGTGAGGACGGGGAACCGGGACGCGTGCTCCAGGGCCATCAGGGTGCCGTCGTTCTGCGCGAAGAACGTGGCCACCTCCAGCCCGTGCGCCTCGATCACCGAGGACAGCGCGTCGATCACCGCTCCTGCCACCGGCCGCAGCGCGGCGTTGAGGACCGTCGCGTTCTCCCGCTCCAGCAGGCCGAGGCTGCCGACCTCGTGACTGACCGAGATCGACGCATCGACCCCGACCCGCTCCCGGATCCGTTCGGCGACCCGCAGCTCGTGGTCCGCGATGGCCGGGCTGAACACGCCGGTCACCGCGAACCCGTCGGCCTGCTCGGCGACGGTGTCGATGAACCGGTCCAGTGCGGCCAGGTCCAGCCGGCTCAGCTCCAGCCCGTCCACCAGGTGCCCGCCGCCGATGATCACCGCGTCGGCGCAGACCGCCCGGCGAAGATCATCCGGCCAGCCGGTCAGCGGCGGCACCTCGGTGGTCGCCGGCGCGCCGATCCTGATCACGCCGAGCCGGGCCAGCCCGCGGCGTTCCAAGATCGCGTTGGTGGCGTGGGTGGTGCCGAGCATCACCCGGCCGACCCGGCCCGCGCGGTCACCGAGCTCGTCCAAGATCGTCTGCAGGGCGGCGCCGAGGCCGTCGTCGACCCGGGCCGTCGTCGGCTGCTTGTGCCGGGCCAGGATCCGGTCGGCGGTGTCCATGCAGACCGCGTCGGTGTTGGTGCCGCCGACGTCGATGGCGATGGTGAGATCGGCCGTGGCTTCGGTCATGATCACAACTCCCGGGCTGCTTCGATGGCGACGTGGTCGAGGTCGTACCCGAAGGCGCGCGGGCCGGCCAGTTCCATGCCGCGTTCGGTGCGCCAGATCGGGTCGCTGGGCCAGGCGAGTGCCGTCACCCGCTGCCCGTACGCGAGGTCCTCGGTGAAGATCGCCGCCGCGGACTGGGTGTCCACCACCGTGATCAGATCCGGCACGCTGGCCAGCACGGCGCCGTCCTCGAGCGCGATCAGGTTCTCGTTCTGGAACTCGATCCGGACCATCCGGCCCTTGTCCGGGCCGGTGCCGGCGATGATCAGATTGCCCCGGGCGAAGCCGCCGCTGGTCTGCCGGTCAACCTCGATGATCTTGCCCTCGACCAGAGCGGTGGCGTCCAGCACCCGGCACAACCCCTCCAGCGGGTCCGGCGCGGTCCGGACCGCGTGGCCGATCGCGATCGCGCGGCTGACGCTGCCGGCGATCACGCTGCGGCGGGCCTCCCGGCCCGGCATGATGTGGCCGCCGGCCATGGTGCTGGCCCCGCTCGCGACGCAGAGCGCGCGGACGTGCCGCTCCGACCAGTGCGCGTCGATCGGCCGCAGCCGGGCCACGTTGCCCAGCGCATCGACCATGATCACCAATCCCTGCGGCTGACCGACGATCGTGGTCGAGGTCATCTGGCCCTCGGGAAAGGCGCGGCCCATCAGGTCCGCGTCGAGCAGCGGGAGCCCGCCGCGGGCCGCCCAGGCGACCGGCGAGACCCCGTTGCTGCCGCCGATCTCGGACGCCATGATCGCCCGCGGAGGGTGCCCAATGGCTGCGGTCAGCTCCTCGATCACCCGGACCGACTGGTCGGCGCTGCCGAGCATCTCCTGGCCGACGGTCGGCGCGCCGATCATCGCCATCGCCGCGATCACGTCGTCGTCACCGAGCTCGTCGACCGGCAGCAGGGGGACCGGGCCGGCGGCGTCGAGCGCGGCCGTGGCCACCGCGACGGCTCCGGTGACCGCGCCGCCACCGCCGGTGCCGAGGATGGCGGTGCCGAGCGCCAGGTCGGGAAGCTGCTCCCGGCCGATCCGGTCGTTGGCTGAATCCATGGCACGACTATTCCGGCGCCGTCGTCGGCGAGCAATGTCCGACCGGCACAGAAGTTAGGCTCGGATTGTGGTGAACCACCAAGGCGGGTACGTCGCGGGGCTGGCCGCCGTGCTCAGCGACCCGCGACTCGAGCTGCGGCTGCTGGCCGGGCCGCGGCCCCACTCCGGCCGTCGGGTGACCGGCGTGATCCCGGCCGGCGGTCTGCCCGACCTGGACGCGGCCGGCCCCGGCGCGCTCGCGGTGATCACCGAGGAGTGGGACGCCAAGCTCACCGGCTACCAGGTCGACGTGGCCCTCCGGCACGCCGCGGCCGCTCCGGTCTCGGCCCTGGTCTTCCCGCGGCCGCGGTCCCTGGCGACGTCGGCCGGTCACCTGGCCGAGCGGGCCGGCCTGCCGGTGCTCGCCTGCGTGACCGCGATCGAGTCGGCCTGGCAGCTGGTGCTCCGGCTGGACCGGACCTTCCGGCAGCCGGACGCGGAACGCTCCGGCCAGATCCGGCAGGCAATCCTGGCCGCCACTGACCCGGCGCAGGACCCCGAGGCGCTGGTGCTCCGGGTCGCCGACCTGCTCGAGTGCGGGATCGAGCTCGTACCCGAGGACCATGATCGTTCCGGTGTCGATGACCAAGATCACGATGTGGAAGATGATCATGGCCGGCTGCTGGCTCCGGTGCCGGGGCTGCGGCCGATGCTGCTGGTGGCGGACCGTACCGACGCCGCGATCGAACTGGTCCTGCCGGTGCTCGCCCTGGCGCTCGGCCGGCTGCTCGATGATCAGGTGGACCGGGATCGGGCGCCGATGCGGATCAGATCGCAGTTGATCTTGCAATTGCTGCTGGCCGACCGCAGCCAGGTCGCCGACGTCGCCGTGGAGGCGGAGGGCACCGGGCTGCCGATCCACCAGACCCACCTGGGCGGCTGGCTCAAGATCACCGACCGGTCCGGCGCCGGCCGGGTCGCCGCCCAGCGCCGGCTCTGGCGGCTGCTGGAGCGGGTCGAGGCCGAGCTCTCCCGGCAGGGCTCGGCGGCCTGGCACGCCACCCTGCTGTCCGGCGGCATCGCCGTCGTGTGCACCCGCCCGGCCGGCGACGCCCGGCTCTACCGACTGGCCCGCTCGGCCCTGCACCGGCTGGTCGACCGGCTGTCGGTCGACGGCCTGTCGATCACCGGCGGCCTGGGCGGCGCGGCCACCGGCGCCGAGGGCCTGCGCCGCACGGTCGCCGAGGCCCGGATGTCGGCCGAACGGGCGGTCCAGGCCGGCGAGATCGGCGCGCTCGCCGACACCGACCGGGTCGGCCTGCGCCGGGTACTCGCCGACCTCAGCGCCGCGCCGCTCAGCGGCGGCCTGCTGGCGGACCTGCTGGCGCCGCTCGACGGGCTGCCGGGCGACCGGGCCAGGATCGCGGTCGAGACCCTGCAGGCCTACCTGGACGCGCAGGGCTCGCCGACCCGGGCCGCCGCCGCGCTGCACCTGCACCCGAACGCAGTCGCCTACCGGCTGCGCTGGATCAACGACACCCTCGGCCTCGACCTGACCGACCCGGACCAACGGTTCGCCGTCCACCTGGCCTGCCGCCTCCGGCTCGCCCGCCTCGGTGGCCAGTGACGCGGTTGGGAGCGCGCGCGACCGTCGACGGCTGAGATCGCCAAGCCGAAGCGGCCCGGCCGTTCGGCCGAAGATCTTGCGGTCGGATCACGAAGCGTCTGCGCCCGCCTGCACCGAGTGGACGCAAAAGCCTCGATCCGCCGCGCGATCGCGGTCAAAGCGTCCACTCGATGTTGCGGCTAGGGCGGCGACCGCAAGATCTACGGCGGCGGTCGAATGCGAAGGTTGCCGACCTCGCCCTTCCCGCCTGCCGACTCAACGGCGCTTCCCCGGCGCAACTCTGCCCGGCCGCAGCCCTCCGCGCCGGCCGCACCCTGCCGGCCCTCTTCGCTTTCGCGCGACGCCTTCGCAGCTCCGGGCTGCGCCGACCGCATCGTGCCGCACTGCTTTCGCGCCGTGCCTTCGCAGCCCGGCCTCGCCGCCAGCCCCTGCCGCCCTCTTCGCTTCCGCTCTCGCGCCTCCGCAGCCGCGCCGCGCCGACTCCTCCGCCTCCGCTCGCCATTCTCTTCTCGCGGCGGAGTCTCGCCCTCTCGCAGCCGCGACCGGTGCACGCGTCCGCGACTGTTGCACCGGTCGCGGACGGGAGGAACGGTCGCAGGTTCGCCCGAATCGGGGCGGCGTGGCGCGCGACGGTCCGGTCGTCGCCGCGCCGACTTTGCGCGGGCCGGGTCGATCAGGTCGGGGGTGTTGCCCCGCGTGACCTACTCCGCCTGGACCAGTGGCTTCACCCGTCGCCAGCCCGACCGGCGCCGCGGCGGCTCCGTGTCCGGAGGCCGCACCTGCGCTTTCCTCGTTCCGCGCCTGCCGCTCCGTGCTGCCGGCGGCTCGCTTTCCTGGTTCCACGCCGCCGCTCCGCGCTGCCCGCGGCCGCCGCACCGCGCCACCGCCGCCGCGCCGCGCCACCGCCGCCGCGCCACCGCCGCCGCGCCACCGCCGCCGCACCGCGCCACCGCCGCCGCACCGCGCCACCGCCGCCGCGCCACCGCTGCCGCACCGTGCCCCTCGCGCGGACTTCCTCGGCCCTTCTCCACCGCGCCCTTCTCTCCTCGCCGCTCCCTTTCGCGCCGCCCGTCCTCAGCCGCGACCGTCGTACGCAGCCGCGACTGTTGCACCGGTCGCGGACGGGAGGAACGGTCGCGGTTTCGGTCGGATCGGGGTGGCGTGGCCCGCCTTGGTCCGGTCGTCACCGGTGACCGCCATAATGGGGCCGGTGAACTCCAGCCAGCCGATCACGGCCGCGCCCGAGGACCTTGACCCCGCCGCCGAGCCGGCCACCCCTGACCTGCGGGTCGTCGTCGTCACCGGCATGTCCGGCGCGGGCCGGACGACCGCGGCGAACGCGCTCGAAGACCTCGGCTGGTACGTGATCGACAACCTGCCGCCGAGCGTGCTGCCCGAGGTGTGCTCGCTGGCCAGCGGCGCCGGGATCCGCCGGTTGGCGGTGGTGCTCGACGTCCGTACCCGATCGTTCTTCGAGCAGTTGTCGGCCATGTTCAGCGAGCTGACCGCGCGCGGACTGCTGCCGGAGATCCTCTATCTCGAGGCGTCCGACGACGTCATCGTGCGGCGGCAGGAGTCGGCCCGGCGGCCGCACCCGCTGCAGGGCGACGGCCGGCTGCTGGACGGCATCCACCGGGAGCGGCAGCTGCTGGCGACGGTCCGCGCGGCCGCCGACCTGGTGATCGACACCTCGGCGATCAACGTGCACCAGCTCAGTTCCCGGGTCGCGCACGCGTACGCGGGGGAGACGACGGAGCAGCTCCGGGTCACCCTGGTCTCGTTCGGCTTCAAGTACGGCATCCCGGTCGACGCGGACCTCGTGGTCGACGTCCGGTTCCTGCCGAACCCGCACTGGGTGCCGGAGCTGCGGCCGATGACCGGGCTGGATTCCGAGGTCAGCGACTACGTGCTCGGCGCCGAGGGCGCGAACGCGTTCCTGGACAAGCTGCAGGAGCTGCTGCAGATCATGGCGGCCGGCTACATCCGGGAGGGCAAGCGGTTCGCCACCATCGCGATCGGCTGCACCGGCGGCAAGCACCGCAGCACCGCGATGACCGAGGAGTTCGCGCGCCGGTTGCGCGAACTCGGATTGCCGACCAAGGTGTTGCACCGGGATGTGGGACACGAGTGATGGAGCTGGCGTGACGGGCTCCGGCCTGCCGACCTTGCCGTCGGTGGTCGCGTTCGGCGGCGGCCACGGGCTGTCGGCGTCGCTGAGCGCGTTGCGCCGGGTCACCGACAAGCTGGCCGCGGTGGTCACGGTCGCCGACGACGGCGGTTCGTCGGGCCGGCTGCGGGCGGAGTTGGACTGCCTGCCGCCGGGCGATCTGCGGATGGCACTGGCGGCGCTGTGCGGCGACGACGAGTCCGGCCGGACCTGGGCCGAGGTGCTGCAGTACCGGTTCGCGTCCGACGGCGAACTGAACGGCCACGCGATCGGCAACCTGCTGATCGCCGGCGTGTGGGCCCGGCTCGGGGACCCGGTCGCCGGGCTCGACCTGGTGGCCCGGCTGCTCGGCGCGAAGGGTCGGGTGCTGCCGATGGCCGCCGTACCGCTGGAGATCGAGGCGGACGTGATCGGGCTCGACCCCGCCCACCCGGACGAGACCGGGCTGGTCCGCGGGCAGGCTGCGGTGGCGACGACGACCGGCCAGGTGTCCGCGGTCCGGCTCACCCCGAGCGACCCGCCGGCCTGCCCCGAGTCGGTCGCGGTGGTCGAGGCGGCGGACTGGGTGGTGCTCGGACCGGGTTCCTGGTTCACCTCAGTGATCCCGCACCTGCTGGTGCCGGAGCTGGCCGACGCGATCCTGGCCACGAAGGCCCGGCGGCTGCTCACCCTCAACATCGGCTACGACGGTGAGACCGACGGCTTCAGCGCCGCCCGGCACCTGGAGCTGATGGCCGAACACGCGCCGTGCCTGCGGCTCGACGTAGTGCTCGCCGACAAGACCTTCGCCGCCGACGATCCCCATCTGAGTGCGTACGCGAGCTCGCTCGGCGCCGAGCTGGTGGTGGCCGACCTGGCCGCCCGGGACGGCACGCCCCGGCACGATCCGCTCCGCCTCGCGTCGGCGTACGCGGAGATCATGGGCATCCCCGGCTGAGGTTCAAGATCACGATGACCAGGGGGTGGACCTCGGCCCCGTCGTGTCGAAACTCAGCGCCTGTCCGTTCGCGGAGCGGAGCGGGGGTTCAAGGGGGTCGTCCCCCTTGCCGATCCGATCTGGCATCATGCACCAATGGCCATGACAGCTCAGGTGAAGGCGGAACTGGCGACGATCAAGGTCACCAAGCCAAGCTGTCGGAAGGCAGAGGTCGCCGCGATGCTGCGGTTCGCGGGCGGTCTGCACATCGTCAGTGGCCGGATCGTCATCGAGGCGGAACTGGATACCGGCGCTGCGGCGCGGCGGCTGCGGACCGACATCGCCGAGGTGTTCGGGCACCCCAGTGACCTGGTGATCGTCAACGGCTCCGGCATCCGGCGCGGGACCCGGTACGTGGTCCGGGTGATCAAGCACGGCGACGCGCTGGCGCGACAGACCGGACTGATCGACTCGCACGGACGGCCGGCCCGCGGGCTGCCGGCCCAGGTGGTCGGCGGCGGCGCGGACGAGTGCGCGGCGGCCTGGCGCGGGGCGTTCCTGGCCCACGGTTCGCTGACCGAGCCGGGCCGTTCGATGGCGCTCGAGGTGACCTGCCCGGGACCGGAGGCGGCGCTCGCCCTGGTCGGTGCGGCGCGCCGGCTGGGCATCTCGTCCAAGGCTCGTGAGGTACGCAACGTGGACCGGGTGGTGATCCGCGACGGCGACGCGATCGGCGCCCTGCTGACCCGGATCGGCGCCCACGAGTCGGTGCTGGCCTGGGAGGACCGGCGGATGCGGCGCGAGGTCCGGGCCTCCGCGAACCGGCTGGCCAACTTCGACGACGCGAACCTGCGCCGGTCGGCCCGGGCCGCGGTGGCGGCCGGCGCCAGGGTGGAGCGGGCGCTGGAGATCCTCGGCGACGACGTACCTGATCATCTGAAGGCGGCCGGCGTGCTGCGGATCGAGAACAAGCAGGCGAGCCTGGAGGAACTGGGCCAGCTGCACGAACCGCCGCTGACCAAGGACGCCGTCGCCGGCCGGATCCGGCGGCTGCTCGCCACTGCGGACAAGCGGGCCGCGGAGCTCGGCGTACCGGACACGGAGTCGAGCATCAGCCCGGAACTGCTCGACGCGGACTGATTCCCCGCGGTCAGCGGGGTGGTGCCGGGTCCGGACCGGAGGAGTAGACGGCCCGGATGGTGCTGAACTCGGGCACCCGGCCGCGGTCCGGGGAGAACCTGATGAACTCGCGGGCCGGCACCGTACGGCTCGGTTCGGTGCTCCGCAGCACGGTGAAGCCGGCCTCCTCGAGCCGCTCCGTGGCGTCCGCCGGGCTCAGCCCGGACAGCGCGGGCAGTTCGACCTGCCGGCCGTCGGTCAGGTCCCGCGGCGGCGCGGTGAACCGGGTCTCCGGCTTCCCCTCGAGGTATTCCTCCATCGCCGGTTTCCAGATCTCCTGGCCGGCGTCGCCGCTGCCGGAACCCTCCAGCACGTAGCCGGTCGACGGCACCCGGTAGCCCTTGACGCCGCCGGACCGGAAGTCGTCGCCGCCGCGCCGGAACGGCTCCCGGGTGACGTCGACGGAGATCATCGCCGCGCCGGCGATCTCGGGCGTGTAGCCGGCGAACGAGACGGCCTGGTTGCCGCTGGTGGTGCCGGTCTTCCCGGCCTGCGGCCGGCCGTCGTCGGTGGCGACCCGTTGCCCGGTGCCGGCTGTCATCACGCTGGCCAGCAGGTCGTTCATCGCGTTCGCGACGTCCTCGCTGATCACCCGTCGGCAGTTCCCGGACGGTACGGCGAGGCTGCTGCCGTCCGGCCTCGTGATCGACTCGATGATGATCGGGTCGCAGTGGATCCCGCCGGAGGCGAACGTCGCGTACGCCTCCGCCAGCGACAGCGGGCTGATCTCCACCGTGCCGAGGGTGAACGACGGCTTGTCCTGGTAGGAGGACAGCGGCTGGCCTTCGGTGGTGCTGACGATGCCGAGCTTCTCGGCCATCTCGACCACCCGGCACATGCCGGTGTCCAGTTCCAGCTGGACGTAGTAGGTGTTCACCGAACGCTGCGCTGCGCGGTACATGTCCATCTCGCCGTTGGTGCCGGTGGAGTTGGACACCTTCCAGTCGCCGTACACCTTGCCCTGCCCGTCGCAGGTCTCGAACGTCTCGCCGGAGAAGTCCATCGTGGCCCGCGCGTCGTACCGCTTGCTCAGCGGAATGCCCTTCTCCAGCGCGGCCGCGGAGGTGATCGCCTTGAACGTCGAGCCCGCCTGGAAGCCGCCCTGCTCGCCGATCGCGTAGTTCCAGTAGGTCTCGCCCTGCTCGGCGTCGTCACCCATCTCCGGCCGGCTCTGCGCCATCGCGACGATCAGGCCGGTGCCAGGCTGGATCATGTTCATGGTCGCGATCACCGGGTCGGTCGGGCCGACCACGTCGCTGACCGCCTGCTGGGCGATGTCCTGGGTCTCCGGATCGATGGCCGTCCGCACCGTCAGGCCGCCGCGTTTGATCAGGTTCTCCCGGTCCTCGGGTGTCGCGCCGAGGCTCGGCGTCTGCCTCAGCGCGTCGTACACGTAGTCGCAGAGGAACGGGTAGTCGGTGCCGACGCAGCCGTTCCGGGTGTTCCGGACCAGGTCGGCGTCGAACCCGGTCTTCTTGGCCGCGGCCACCTCGGCCGGCCCGACCGCGGACAGCTCGGCCATCCGGTTCAGCACCACGTCGCGGCGTTCCAGCGCCGCGCCCTCGTTGACCACCGGGTTGATCTGGGTCGGATTCTGCACCAGGCCGGCCAGCATCGCCGCCTGGGCCAGGGTCAGTTTCGCGGCCGTGGTGTCGAAATAGTGTTTCGCCGCCGCTTCGACTCCGTACGCGCCGTCACCGAAATAGGCGATATTCAGATAGCGCTCCAGAATCTGGTCCTTGGACCATTCCTGTTCCAGGGCGATGGCATAACGTAATTCCTGGATTTTCCGTTCGTACGTGCTCTCTTGCGCGGACCGGACGGCGGCCTCGTCACCGCGCCGCTTCGCCTCGTCGATCAGCACCATCTTCACGTACTGCTGGGTGATGCTGGACCCGCCCTGGGTGACCCCGCCGGACACCTGGTTGGTGAGGAAGGCGCGCAGCGTCCCGATCGGGTCCAGCGGGCCGTGCTCGAAGTACCGATGATCTTCGATGGCCAGCAGCGCGCGCGTCATCACCGGCGCGATCTCCTGCAGGGGCTTGTAAATCCGGTTCTCGGCGTAGAAGTAGGCGAGGACATCGCCGTTGACGTCGAGGATCGTCGTTCGCTCCGACTGGGCCGGCACCTCGAAGTCCGCGGGCAGGTTCTCCAACTGGTCCGACGCCGCTCGCGCGCCGAGTCCGAGGCCGCCCGCGAACGGCGCCACCAGGGCGGCCACCAGCAGCCCGGCGAGGGCACTGACGGCGACGAAGAGGACAGCCGAGGAAATGACGCGGACGACGCGCCGGGCGGACCGGAGCATTCTGTGCAGAGTAATCGCGCAGGCTGTGAATTCCAGGCGCCGATCACACAGGTTCTCTGCGGAACTCGGGCCGTCGATTCTTCGTTGAAATGTATTCGAGAACTCACGCGGTTTGCGGAATTCCGTACTGCCGTTCGGGGCGCGCCAGGCGGCCAGGTTGCGGTGCCGGGCCGGTCGCGGAAGACTCGACGCGCTCCCTCGTCCGACCGCGCCGATGACAGACCAGCGGGGTGGTGGTCTAATGCACGTACCACAGCCAGTTCCGGTCCGCAATCGCTCGGCGACGGTTCGTTAGTGTGGCCGTGGCGGGGGAATCACCCGACAGAGCTCATCTTGTACGAGGAGTGGAATCAAGCATGACGGTACGTGTTGGCATCAACGGCTTCGGCCGAATCGGCCGCAACTTCTTCCGTGCGGCGCTGGCTGCCGGCGCCGACCTCGAGATTGTGGCCGTCAACGACCTCACCGACAACGCAAGTCTTGCGCACCTGCTGAAGTACGACTCGATCCTGGGCCGGCTGCCCGGTGACGTCGTCGCGACCGACACCGACATCTCGGTCGACGGCAAGGCGTTCAAGGTGTTCGAGGAGCGGGACCCGGCTGCGCTGCCGTGGGGCGACCTGGGCGCCGACGTGGTGGTCGAGTCCACCGGCATCTTCACCGACGCCACCAAGGCGAAGGCGCACATCGACGGCGGCGCCAAGAAGGTGATCATCTCCGCTCCGGCGAAGAACGAGGACCTGACCGTGGTGCTCGGCGTGAACGACGACGCCTACGACCCGGCCAAGCACAACATCATCTCCAACGCGTCCTGCACCACGAACTGCCTGGCGCCGATGGCCAAGGTGCTGAACGACGAGTTCGGCATCGTCAAGGGCCTGATGACGACCGTGCACGCCTACACGCAGGACCAGAACTTGCAGGACGGTCCGCACAAGGACCTGCGCCGGGCCCGGGCCGCCGCGCTCAACGTGGTGCCCACCTCGACCGGCGCCGCGAAGGCGATCGGCCTGGTGCTGCCGGAGCTGAAGGGCAAGCTGGACGGCTACGCGCTGCGCGTCCCGGTGCCGACCGGCTCGGCCACCGACCTCACCTTCGAGGCCGGCCGGGAGACCACCGTCGAGGAGGTCAACGCTGCGGTGAAGGCTGCCGCGGAGGGCGCCATGAAGGGCTACCTGCGTTACACCGAGGACGAGATCGTCTCCAGCGACATCGTCACCGACCCGGCCTCCTGCATCTTCGACTCCGGCCTGACCAAGGTGATCGGCAACCAGGTCAAGGTCGTCGGCTGGTACGACAACGAGTGGGGCTACTCCAACCGGCTGGTCGACCTGGTCGGCATCGTCGGCAAGAGCCTCTGACCGACCCACCGAGCTGTCCCTCCGCCCGCCGGAGGGACGGCTGGGTGAACACTTCGCGGACTGCCGGTGCCCTCTGATCGCCGGGCACCGGCCGTCCGCCGGGTCGCCGCCAGCCACGGATTCCGTGCCGCTACGGTGATCCTGAACCGCGCCGCCGACTCCGGCCGGAGCGCGAACGAGCCGTCACAACCGCTGCGACCTGCCGCGAAACGCCTGCGGCGCTGACGTCCGGCGAGGAAAGGACAACTGGTGAAGAGCGTTGATGATCTTGGGGACCTGCGCGGGAAGCGGGTCCTGGTCCGGTGCGACCTGAACGTTCCGCTGGACGGTGACCAGATCACCGACGACGGGCGGATCCGGGCCTCGCTGCCGACGCTGACCAAGCTGCGCGAGGCCGGTGCCAAGGTGATCGTGCTGGCGCACCTGGGCCGGCCCAAGGGTCAGGTCAAGCCGGAGTTCTCGCTGGCGCCGGCCGCGAAGCGGCTGGCCGAGCTGCTCGACACCGAGGTCGCGCTCGCCGAGGACGTCGTCGGCCCGTCCGCGACCAAGATCACCGCCGACCTCGCCGACGGCGCCGTGGCGATGCTGGAGAACGTCCGGTTCGAGCCGGGCGAGGAGTCCAAGGACGAGGCGGTCCGCGGCGAGCTGGCCGACAAGTACGCGGCGCTGGGCGACGTGTTCGTCTCCGACGGCTTCGGTGTGGTGCATCGCAAGCAGGCCTCCGTGTACGACCTCGCCGCCCGGCTGCCCGCGGCCGCCGGCACCCTCGTGTTCGCCGAGGTCGAGGTGCTGCGCCGGCTGACCGAGGAGCCCGCCCGCCCGTACGTGGTCGTGCTCGGCGGCGCCAAGGTCTCCGACAAACTGGCCGTGATCGACAACCTGATCAAGACCGCCGACACGCTGGCGATCGGCGGCGGAATGGTGTTCACCTTCCTCGCCGCGCAGGGCCTCGAGGTGGGCAAGAGCCTGCTCGAGGAAGATCAACTCGAGACGGTGAAGGGCTACCTGGAGCAGGCGGAGCAGTCCGGCAAGCGGATCGTGCTGCCGACCGACATCGTCATCGCGCCGGAGTTCAAGCAGGATGCGCCGCCCACCGTGGTCGCGGCCGGCGCGATCCCGAGTGATCAACTCGGGCTGGACATCGGCCCGGAGTCCGGGCAGGCCTTCGCCGAGTTGATCAAGGACGCCAAGACCGTGTTCTGGAACGGCCCGATGGGCGTGGCCGAATGGGAGAGCTTCGCCGCCGGCACCAAGGCCGTGGCGCAGGCCCTCACCGAGGTGGACGGGCTGTCCGTCGTCGGCGGTGGCGACTCGGCCGCTGCCGTCCGTGATCTCGGGTTCAGCGACGACGACTTCTCCCACATCTCCACCGGGGGCGGGGCGTCGCTGGAATACCTCGAAGGCAAGGAGCTTCCGGGGCTCGCCGTACTCGAAGAGAAGAAGGACTGAACCGTGGCACGCAAGCCCCTGCTGGCCGGCAACTGGAAGATGAACCTGAACCACGTCGAGGCGGTCGGCCTGGTCCAGAAGCTTGCCTGGACGCTGGAGGACAAGAAGCACGATCCGGATAAGTCCGAGGTCGTCGTGCTGCCCCCGTTCACCGACCTGCGCACCGTGCAGACGCTGGTGGAGGGCGACAAGCTCAAGCTCGGCTTCGGCGCCCAGGACGTGTCCGAGCACGCCGGCGGGGCGTACACGGGCGAGATCTCGGCGGCCATGCTGGCCAAGCTCAACTGCGCGTACGTGACCGTCGGGCACTCCGAGCGGCGCCAGTTCCACGCTGAGGACGACGCGGTGGTCAACCGCAAGTCGAAGGCCGCGCTCGGCGCCGGGATCACGCCGATCATCTGTGTCGGCGAGGGTCTCGAGGTGCGTCAGGCCGGCGAGCACGTGGCCTACACGGTGACCCAGCTGGACGGCGCCCTGGACGGGCTGTCCGCCGAGCAGGTGGCCGGGCTGGTGATCGCGTACGAGCCGGTCTGGGCGATCGGTACCGGCGAGGTGGCCACGCCGCAGGACGCCCAGGAGGTCTGCGCCGCGATCCGGTCCCGGGTCGGCGAGCTGCACGGCGCCGAGGTGGCGGACCAGGTGCGGGTGCTCTACGGCGGCTCGGTGAAGGCGAACAACGTGGCGGCGATCATGGCGCAACCGGACGTGGACGGCTGTCTGGTCGGCGGCGCGAGCCTCGTTGTCGAAGAATTCGCCGCGATTTCACGCTTCTACGCCCTGCCAGTGATCTGACCAATCCCGTCCCCGTCGGGGGTGAGATTCGGTCAATCTTTGGGTTAGAGTACCTCGGTGATTGTTGCGCCCGTTCCGATGATGACCGTGCCTGTGTTGGTCTTCTCGATCCTCCTGGTGATCACTAGCGTGATCCTGGCCCTGTTCATCCTCATGCATAAGGGGAGAGGCGGCGGTCTCTCAGACCTGTTCGGCGGGGGAATGTCGACGTCCATGGGCGGAACGTCCGTGGCGGAGCGCAATCTGGACCGACTGACGATCATCATCGCAGCGGTTTGGCTGGCCAGCATCGTGGCCTTGGGTCTGCTCTACAAGCTGCAGAGTTGAGCGCGGATCATCTCCGCTGCCGCTCCGTTTCGGCTTGATCATCGCTTTCCTGTGCTCGACATCTGAGGGAGATTTCTACCGTGGCTAGTGGGAGCGCCATCAAGGGCAGCCGTGTCGGCTCCGGCCCGATGGGCGAGGCGGAGCGTGGCGAAACGGCTCCGCGGCTCTACGTTTCGTACTTCTGCGCGAACGCGCACGAGACCAGACCGGCCTTCGCGGCCGAGGCACAGATCCCGGACACCTGGGACTGCCCGCGCTGTGGCCTGCCGGCCAACCTGGACTCCGACAATCCGCCGCCCCCGCCGCGGATCGAGCCGTACAAGACGCACCTCGCGTACGTGAAGGAACGCCGCACCGACTCCGAGGCGGACGACATCCTCAGCGAGGCGCTGCAAGCCCTGCGGGACCGCCGCGCTCGCGGCGAAGTGATCTACTGATCAACCTTTGAAGGGCCTCGCCGCGGTGCGGATCGCGGCGAGGCGGTACGGCCTGCGGATTTCATGATCATGATCGACTGCGGATCAGCTTGATCAACTTCGCTCCCGTCGACGCGAATACGGCGCCCGCGGACGTCGTCTTCGGCTTCGCACAGGTCAGACAGCATGCGTTCGACCGACGCTCAGCGGAGAACCTCGTCGAGCGTCTTCGCTTTGAGGACGCGCGAGAGCCAGGTCGCGAGCTGGGCTGGGGATGCGCCCCGGACGGCCACGACGGTCGCGTGTGGGAGCGGGCCGAACTTTTCGCTGAGCTGCCCTTCCAAAGCGTGTGCGAGAGCCTCGGCGCGGAGCATCTCGGCAGTGGTCATGTAGGCCTCCTCTGCGGTCGGTCCAAGTTGGCTGAACAGTTCGTGTAGTTCCTCGGGGCGTGACTCGCCCGCTAACTCAATGTACGTCACCAGCGCCCGGAAGTCCTCGAGCCCACCGCTGGTCTCGAGGATCGCGCGGAGGTCGTCGGCCCAGGGCCGCAGGTCGTCGGCGAGGTGGGTGTTGCCGGACGCGATTCTGAGCAGCAGCAGCGCCATCCGGGCGGACGGAGTGAGTGGCCGGCCGCGCAGGTCCTGCGGGTCGATGAGGGTCAGATCGTCCAGCAGGAAGCGAAACCGAGGCTGATAGGCCGCCACCGCGTCCCAGGCGTCGGCGTCGAGGTCGAGCAGGTCGGCGAGGTCGGTCGGGCCGGTCCACGGGCGACGGTTGTGGTGGACGACCAGGGGCAGGACGGGCGGCAGCCGGGTGGCTCCGTGGTGGTCCTTGAGATAGCGGTCCCAGATCCGCACGACGTACTGCAGCATGCGGAACGGCATGGTCGGGTCGGTGCGGCTCTGGTGCTCGACCAGGACGTAGATGAAGGATTCGCTGCCGTCCAACGGAGCCGAGAACAACAGATCCGAGTGGCGCCAGCTGAGGTCGGTATCGACGAAGCTCGCCGGGACCCGGGTCAGTTGATCAAGGTCCAGCCGTGCGACCAACTCGGCGGGAAACACCGAGCGGAGCTGGGAGGCCGCGTTCGCCGGCTCGCCGAGGACGCGGCGGAACACCGCGTCGTGATGGTGGCTGGGCTGCGACATGGGGCCAACCTAGGGCGCGGTGCCGACGTTTCGTACACCGTCCGGATCGACTGGGCACAACAGCAGCGACACGCCGCAAAAGAGCCTGCTTTTGTGCCCAGTCAGCGTTAGAAAACTCCGCGCTGAGTGAGGTCGGCGGGGAGTTCGGTGGCGGCGTCGCGGTCCAGCAGCCACAAGGTACGGTCTCGGCCGCGGGCTCCGGCGCCGGGGACCTGGACCGGGCCGGTGCGGAGCAGGGCCAGGGCGACGGCCTTGGCCTTGTCGGCGCCGCTGACCAGGAACCAGACCTCGGCCGAGTTGTTGATCACCTCGAGGGTCAGGCTGGTCCGTTCCGGCGGCGGCTTGGGGGAGGAGCGGACGGCGATCACCCGGCCCGCCTCGTACGAGGATGGGTGCTCCGGGAAGAGGGACGCGACGTGACCGTCCGGGCCGAGGCCGAGCAGGCAGATGTCGAAGCCGGCGTCGCCGAGTTCCTCGTCGTACGCCTCGGCGGCGGCATCGAGTTCGGTGCCGTCGGCCGCGGGCATCGGGTGGATCCGGTCGGCCGGGATGCCGAGCGGGGCGAGCAGGGCGATCGCCGGCTCGGCGTTGCGGTCCTCGCTGTCGGCCGGGACGAATCGCTCGTCGCCCCACCACAGCTCGACCCGGTCCCAGGCGACGGCGGAGTTGCCGCCCTCGGCGGCGAGCCGCTGATAGGCCCGGGTGGCGATCCGGCCGCCGGTCAGGCAGAGCCGGACCACCTGGCCGGTCGCCTGCAGCTCGACGATCCGGGCCAGCAGCCGGGCCACCAGGGCCTCGGCGACGGCGTCCGCGTCGGCGTGCAGCAGGACGCTCCCGTCGTTCACCGGGCGGCCTTCCTGGTGCTCTTCTTCGCGGCCGACGTCTTCTGGGCGCTGCCTCGGGCGGCCGCGGTCTTCTGGGTCGCGCCCTTCGCCGCGGCGGTCCGCTGCCCGGCGGACTTCTTGGCGGCGGACTTCTTGGCCGGGCCGCGGCCGTTCTGCCGCCGGTACGCGTTCAGGGTGGCGGCGAAGACGTCGTCGTGGTCCATCCGGCGCAGTTCCTCGGTGATCAACTCGGTCACCTCGCGGCGCTTCAGCGCGACCAGCCGGTTCGGCTGGCCGGGGACCGAGTAGGAGGCCAGTCGGCCGTCCGGCCGGGTGATCGCGATGTCACCGGCCGCCGTGGTCATCCGGACGGCCGTGATGCCCGGCCCGTCGCTCGGGCGCAGCTTGACCTCGACCTTGAGCCGGGCCCGCAGCCAGGCGGCCAGCAGCTCGGCCGACGGGTTGGACCGCTCGGCCTCCACCTCGGCACCGCGGATCCGGGCCGGGTACTGGTCCAGCGACGCCGCCAGCAGTGCCCGCCAGGGCGTCAGCCGGGTCCAGCTCAGGTCGGTGTCGCCCTCCTCGTACGTCTCGGCCCGCTCCCGCAGCGCCGCCAGCGGCCGGGTCCCGGTCGCCGAGTCGGTGATCCGCCGCCGGGCCAGCTGAGCGAGCTCGTCCTGGGCCGGGTTGTTCGGGCACTTCCCGGGCCACCAGATGACCACCGGCGAGTCCGGCAGCAGCAGCGGCCGGACCACCGACGCCTGGTGCCGGGCCAGCTCGCCGCGCATCCGGATGATCACCACCTCGCCGGTGGTGCCCTCGCCGATCCGTACCTCGGCGTCCAGACCGGCCCGCCGGCCGTTGCCGGACACGACGAGCAGGATCCGGCAGGGATGCTCCCGGCCGGCCGCGACGGCCGACTCCAGGGCGTCCTGGTAATGATCTTCGTCGGTGACGATGATCAAGGTGAGCACCATGCCCATGGTGGGGGCGCCGGCGTTGCGCCGGGCCCGCAGCAGGGCGCTGGAGATCTTCGCCGACGTGGTGTCGGACAGACTGATGATCATGCTGCGTCCTCTCGGTTCATGATCACGGCCGGCGCCAGGAGAACCCGTCACGAGCCAGCATCTGGTTGGCCTCCTCGGGTCCCCACCCGCCCGGCTGGTACGTCTCGGGGCGGGTGCCGAGGCTGGCCCAGTAGTCCAGGATCGGGTCCAGGATCTGCCAGGACAGCTCGACCTCCTCGTGCTGCGGGAACAGCGGCGGGTCGCCGAGCAGGACGTCCAAGATCAATCTCTCGTACGCCTCCGGGGAGGACTCGGTGAACGAACCGCCGTAGGCGAAGTCCATGTTGACCTCGCGGATCTCCATCTGGGTGCCCGGCACCTTGGCGCCGAACCGGAGCGTGACGCCCTCGTCCGGCTGGATCCGCAGCACCAGGGCGTTGTAGCCGAGCTCCTCGGTGTCGGTCTCGGTGAACGGCAGGTGCGGCGCCCGCTTGAAGCCGAGCGCGATCTCGGTGACCCGGCGGGCCAGCCGCTTGCCGGTGCGCAGATAGAACGGCACCCCGGCCCAGCGGCGGTTGTCGATGTCGACCCGGATCGCGGCGTAGGTCTCGGTCGTCGAGTCGGCCGGGATCCCGTCCTCGTCGCGGTAGCCGCGGACCTTCTCGCCGCCGGCCCAGCCGCCGCCGTAGATGCCGCGCGCGGTGTGCTTGGCCAGGTCCCGCGGCGGTCGCGCCGCCGCCAGCACCTTCTGCTTCTCCGCCCGCAACTGGCGCGCCTCGAACGAGGTCGGCTCCTCCATCGCGGTCAGCGCCAGCAGCTGCAGCAGGTGGTTCTGGATCACGTCCCGGGCGGCACCGATGCCGTCGTAATAGCCGGCCCGGCCGCCGATGCCGACGTCCTCGGCCATGGTGATCTGCACGTGGTCGACGTAGTTGTTGTTCCAGACCGGTTCGAACAGCTGGTTGGCGAAGCGCAGCGCCATCAGGTTCTGCACCGTCTCCTTGCCCAGGTAGTGGTCGATCCGGAACACCGACGACGACGGGAAGACGCTGGACACGACCTGGTTCAGCTCGCGGGCGGTCTCCAGGTCCTGGCCGAACGGCTTCTCGATCACCACCCGGCTCCACCGGCCGGGCAGCTGGTCGGCCATGCCGTGCTCGCGCAGCTGGCCGACCACGGTCGGGAACAGGCCGGGCGGGATGGACAGGTAGAAGGCGTGGTTGCCGCCGGTGCCGCGGGCCTCGTCGAGCTCGGCGATCGTGCTGCGCAGCCGCGCGAAGGCCTCGTCGTCGCCCAGCTCGCCGCGGACGAACCGGATGCCCTCGGAGAGCTGCTTCCACACCTCTTCGCGGAACGGCGTCCGGGCGTGCTCCTTGACCGCGTCGTGCACGATCTTGGCGAAGTCCTGGTGCTCCCACTCGCGGCGGGCGAACCCGACCAGCGCGAACCCCGGCGGCAGCAGCCCCCGGTTCGCGAGGTCGTACACGGCCGGCATCAGCTTCTTGGTGGACAGGTCACCGGTGACGCCGAAGATCACCAGCACACACGGCCCGGCGATCCGGGGCAGCCGGCGATCCTGCGGATCCCGGAGCGGATTGGGACGCCCCTCAGTGATCATCAGGCGTTGCTTCCCGAGTTCGAGGCGGCCGTGGCGGCGTCCAGGGCCGCGGTCACGGTGTCGACCAGTTCGGTCCAGGAGGCGGCGAACTTCTCGACGCCCTCCTGCTCCAGGACGGCCACCACGTCGTCGTACTCGATGCCGAGCTCGGCCAGCCCGTCCAGCACGGCCTGCGCGTCGGCGGCGGTACCGGTGACGGTGTCGCCGCGCACCTCGCCATGATCGGCGAACGCCTGCAGGGTCTTCTCCGGCATCGTGTTCACGGTGTCGGCGACGACCAGCTCGGTGACGTAGAGGGTGTCCGGGTAGTCCGGGTCCTTGGTGCCGGTGGACGCCCACAGCGGCCGCTGCCGCCGGGCCCCCTTCGACTCCAGCGCGGCGAACCGGTCGCCGCCGAACTCCTCCTCGAACAGTGCGTACGCGAGCCGCGCGTTGGCGATCGCCGCCTTGCCGCGCAGCGCCTTCGCCAGCTCGGAGCCGATCTCACCCAGCCGCCGGTCCACCTCGGTGTCCACCCGGGACACGAAGAACGACGCCACCGAATGGATCTGAGCAAGATCACGACCGGCCGCGGCCGCCTGCTCCAGGCCGGTCAGGTAGGCGTCGATCACCGCGCGGTAGCGCTCCAGCGCGAAGATCAGCGTCACGTTGACGTTGATCCCCTCGGCGATCGCCGCGGTGATCGCGGGCAGCCCGGCCTCGGTGGCCGGGATCTTGATGAACGCGTTCGGCCGGTCCACCAGCGCCCAGAGCTGCTTGGCCTGGGCGATGGTGCCCTCGGTGTGGTGGGCGAGCCCGGGATCGACCTCGATCGACACCCGGCCGTCCACGCCGCCGGTCGCCGCCGCGGTGGCGGTGAGCACGTCGCAGGCGTTGCGGACGTCGTCGGTGGTGATCTTGGTGATCGCCTCCGCCGGCGTCGTGTCCACCGCGGCGAGTTCGGCGATCTGCTCGTCGTACGCCGTGCCCTTGCTCAACGCCGAAGCGAAGATCGTCGGGTTGGTGGTGACCCCGACGACGTGCGAGTCCTTGATCAATTCGGCCAGGTTCCCGGTGTTCAGCCGCTCCCGGGACAGGTCGTCCAGCCAGATCGAGACGCCGGCCTCCGACAGTGCCTTCAGTCGATCGGTCATGCCAGTAGCTCCTCGGGGTGAGTTAGCGATCCTGCAGGTTCGGCACGTCGTCCCCCGGACCGATCGGGCCGGAGGCGGAGGCGTGCGCCGGGGCCGGCCCGGTCAACGCCTTGGCCGCCGTCAGGCTCTCCTCGGCCGCCGCGGCGACGGCCTCGGAGGTGAAGCCGAACTCCTTGAAGACGGTGCCCGCCGACGCGCTCGCGCCGTAGTGGTCGATGCTGACGATCCGGCCGGCGTCGCCGACCAGGTCCCGCCAGCCCTGCCGTACGCCGGCCTCGACGCTGACCCGGGCCCGTACCTGCGGCGGGATCACCGAGTCGCGATAGTCGTCGTCCTGGGCGTCGAACCATTCCTTACAAGGCAACGAGACCACTCGGGCGGCTATTCCCTTGGCCTTGAGTTGATCTTGGGCGGCGACGGCCAGCTGCACCTCGGAGCCGGTACCGATCAAGATCACGTCCGGCTCGCCGTCGGCGTCGCGCAGCACGTAGCCGCCCTTGGCCACTCCGGAAGCGTCGGCGAACCCGTCGGTGCCGCGGGGGTAGGTCGGCACGTTCTGCCGGGTCAGCGCCAGGCCGGCCGGGCGGTCGGTGTTGGACAGGATCGTCGCCCACGCCACCGAGGTCTCGTTGGCGTCCGCCGGCCGGACCACGTCCAGGCCGGGGATCGCGCGGAGGGCAGCGATCTGCTCGATCGGCTGGTGGGTCGGGCCGTCCTCGCCGACGCCGATCGAATCGTGCGTCCAGACGTACGTCACCGGCAGCTTCATCAGCGCCGCCAGCCGCACCGCGGGCCGCATGTAGTCGCTGAAGACCAGGAACGTGCCGCCGTAGGGGCGGGTCCCGCCGTGCAGCACGATGCCGTTGAGGATCGAGCCCATCGCGTGCTCGCGGATGCCGAAGTGCAGCGTCCGGCCGAACGGGTTGCCGGGGAACTTCTTGGACTGCCGGTCGTCGGGCAGGAAGCTCGGCTGGTTGTCCATCGTCGTGTTGTTGGAGCCGGCCAGGTCGGCCGAGCCGCCCCACAGCTCGGGCAGGACGTCGGCCAGCGCGTTCAGCACCTTGCCGGAGGCGGCCCGGGTGGCCAGGCCCTTCGGGTCGGCGTCGAAGGTCGGGAACGCGGCCGCCACGTCGTCCGGCAGCGCCCGGGCACTGAGCCGGTCCAGCAGCGCCTTCCGCTCCGGGTTCGCCTGGGCCCAGGCCTCGAAGCCCTTGGTCCACTCGGCCTCGGCGGCGGCGCCGCGCTCGCCGAGCTTGCGGGCGTGCGCCAGCACCTCGTCGGCCACCTCGAAGGACTTGGCCGGATCGAAGCCGAGCACCTCCTTGGTCGCCGCGACCTCCTCCTCGCCGAGCGCGTTGCCGTGCGCCGCGTACGTGTTCTGAGTGGTCGGGGCCGGCCAGCCGATGATCGTCTTCAGCTCGATGAAGCTGGGCTGGTCGGTCACCTCGCGGGCTGCCGCGAGCGCCGCGTCGAGGGCGGCGACGTCCTCGACGTAGTTGGTGTCGTCGTTGGTCCAGTCGACGGTCTGGACATGCCAGCCGTACGCCGCGTACCGGGCCGCGGTGTCCTCGGAGAGGGCGATGTTGGTGTCGTCCTCGATCGAGATCTTGTTGCTGTCGTAGATCAGGGTCAGGTTGCCCAGCCGCTGCGTCCCGGCCAGCGAGGACGCCTCGCTGGCGATGCCCTCCTCGATGTCGCCGTCGGAGGCGAGGACGTAGATCTGGTGGTCGAACGGCGAGGTGCCCGGGGCCGCCTCGGGGTCGTACAGGCCGCGCTCGCGGCGGGCGGCCATCGCCATCCCGACCGCGTTGCCGACGCCCTGGCCGAGCGGCCCGGTGGTGGTCTCGACGCCCGGCGTGTGGCCGTGCTCGGGGTGGCCGGGGGTCTTCGAGCCCCAGGTCCGCAGCGACTTCAGGTCGTCCAGCTCGAGGCCGAAGCCGCCGAGGAACAACTGCAGATAGAGGGTGAGGCTGGAGTGCCCGCAGCTGAGCACGAAGCGGTCCCGGCCGATCCAGGACGGGTCGTTCGGGTTGTGCCGCATCACCTTCTGGAACAGCAGGTACGCGGCCGGGGCCAGACTCATCGCCGTTCCGGGATGTCCGTTGCCGACCTTCTGTACGGCGTCGGCGGCGAGCACCCGGACGGTGTCGATCGCGCGCGCGTCCAGCTCGGTCCAGCCCTCCGGCAGCACCGTCTTCTCTGTGGTGTTGGTCACTCGGTTCCCCTTGCTCGTTCCAGGCGATGAACAGGCCTGAGCCTACTCGGAGCGGACCTCCGCGTCGTGCCAGGGCGGAGCCGTGGACACGAGCTTGCGGGCCGAGTGTGCGCCCGCCGACCGGGGACCCTAGACTGCCGGAGGCGGACCGCCCACCGTAGCGGTTTCCGTCGACGAGTTGACCCCCAAGCACGAGTGAGCGAGACAAGTCTGTGACGAGCGTCGAGGTGCCCGGTCCGACAGCGACCGAGCCCCGATCCGACCCGCAGACGGACCAATCGGCCGTCCGCGTCCGCGACGTGCTCGCCGCCTACGTCGGCCTGACCAAGCCCCGGATCATCGAGTTGCTGCTGGTCACCACGGTGCCGGCCATGTTCCTCGCCGCCCGCGGCATCCCGTCGCTGGCGCTGGTCGCGCTGACCCTGGTCGGCGGCACCCTGGCCGCCGCCAGTGCGAACGTCTTCAACTGCGTGCTCGACCGCGACATCGACGAGCGGATGCGCCGGACCCGGCGCCGGCCGTTGCCGCGGCACGCCGTCGGGCCGCGGGCCGCGACGATCTTCGGCGCCGTGCTCGGCGTGGTGTCGACGCTCTGGCTCGGCTTCTTCGTGAACTGGCTGTCGGCGTTCCTGGCGCTGGGCGCGAACGCCTTCTACATCTTCGTCTACACGCTCTGGCTCAAGCGCCGTACCTCGCAGAACATCGTCTGGGGCGGTATCGCCGGTTGCTTCCCGCCCCTGATCGGCTGGACCGCGGTGACCGGGTCGCTGGACTGGGCCCCGTTCATCCTGTTCGGCGTCGTGTTCCTCTGGACGCCGCCGCACACCTGGGCACTGGCCATGCGCTACCGCGAGGACTACGCCGCGGCCGAGGTGCCGATGCTGCCGGTGGTGAAGTCGGCACCGGTGGTCACGAAGCGGATCTGGATCTACTCGCTCGCCACGGTCGGCATGTCGCTGCTGCTCTGGCCGGTGGCCGGGACCGGCTGGCTCTACCCGCTGGTGGCGGGTGTGCTCGGCGCCGCGTTGATGGTCGAGGCCACGCTGCTGGTCCGGCGCGCCGTGCAGGGACGTACGGACGCCGCGCTGAAGCCGATGCGGCTGTTCCACTGGTCCAACTCCTACCTGGCGCTGCTGTTCGTCGCCGCCGCGGTGGATCCGCTGATCTTCGGCTGATCCCGTCGAGGGCCAGGGAAACTCCTGGCCTGTTTTGCATCCTCCAGGTGAATTTGTGGCATCGAGGGGTAGCGGCGCGCCCTCTCCTCGGGGTTGACTCGGATCTGCAGGCAGCATCCGACTCGACTGCGAGGAGACGAATGATGTGCACTGACCACGAACCCACCAGGTCGACCCTGCGGAGACGCGGCTTCCTGCGCGGCGTCGGCATCGCCGGGCTCGGCGTCGCGGGCGTCGGGGCGATCGGCGTTCAGCCGGCGTTCGCGGCGACCTCCCAGAACGGCTGGCCCGCGGCCGAGAACCTCGCCGTGAACCGCGACTTCAACGTGGGCGGCGTGAAGTTCCCGCAGGGCGTCGCGCCGGGCGCTCCCGAGACCATCCTCGGCTTCGTCGCCCGGCAGTACGTCGACACGGTCGAAGCGCTGATCGTGCCCGGCTGCTGGGGCTTCAACTACCGCACCATCGGCGGCGGCACCACGCTCTCCAATCACGCCAGCGGCACCGCGCTCGACTTCAACGCCCCGAAGCATCCGCAGGGCAGCCGGGGCACCTTCAATTCCGCCCAGGTCTCGGCGATCCGCGCGATCCTGAACTACTGCGGGGGCGTCGTGCGCTGGGGCGGTGACTACAGCGGCACCGCCGATGAGATGCACTTCGAGCTGAACAAGCCGCCCGGCGACCCGGCCGTGGACGCCCTGGTGACCAAGATCGGCGGCACTCCGCCGCCCCCGCCGACCATTCAGGAAGGCAGCACGGGCGAAGCGGTGAAGCGGGCCCAGACGGCGCTCAACGCGAAGGGCGGCTACGGTCTCGTCGTCGACGGCGTGTTCGGCGCCAAGACGAAGGCCGCCGTGATCGACTTCCAGACCAAGAACGGCCTGACGGCGGACGGTATCGTCGGTCCGAAGACCTGGGAGAAGCTGCTCGCCTGACCCCTTGACGGAGAGGAAACGATCATGAGAGTCAAGAAGTCGATCATGGGCGTCATCCTCGGGGGTGTCGCCGCGGTCGCGCTGATCGCGGGCATGATCATCGTCGGGACGACCGGCTCCGCCCGCGCCGAGGATCCGGCCACGTTCTTCGCGGCCGCGAAGGACCCGGCCCAGGCCGGTGAGCGGGAGTTCGGCGTACCGGCGTCGGTGGCGATGGCGCAGGCGGCGCTGGAGTCCGGCTGGGGCGAGTCGTCGCTGACCAAGGAGGGCAACGCCTACTTCGGGATCAAGTGCGGCACCGACAACGGGCCGATCTCCAACCGGTGCATCGAGAAGGTGACCCAGGAGTGCGATCCGCAGGGCAACTGCTGGGACGAGGTGGCCCTGTTCCGTGGGTACGCCAGCGCCGTCGACTCGTTCCGTGATCATGGACACTTCCTGCGGAACCGGCCGCGTTACGCCGCCGCGTTCGATCACACGGGCAACCCGGACCAGTTCATCCGCGAGGTGCACAAGGCCGGTTATGCCACCGATCCGGCGTACTCGGACAAGATCATCTCGATGATGCAGAAGTACGACCTCTATCAGTACAACGTCGGCGGCGGTACGCCGAGCAAGCCGACGATCAAGGAAGGCTCGAAGGGCGACGCGGTCAGCGAGGCACAGCAGCTGCTGAACGCCAAGGGCTCCTACGGGCTCACCGTCGACGGCGTCTTCGGCGCCAGGACCAAGGCTGCGGTGATCGACTTCCAGACCAAGAACGGGCTGACCGCCGACGGCATCGTCGGCCCGCAGACCTGGGCGAAGCTGCTGGCCTGAATCGCCGTTCGCCGGGGTGGTGGCGGGGTAGCTTGGCGCCATGCAGATCTCCATCGACACGAGCTACCTGCCGCACCAGGATCCGGACGCGTCGCTGAGGTTCTACCGCGACGCGCTCGGGTTCGAGGTGCGCAGCGACGTCGGCAAGGGGGCGATGCGCTGGATCACCGTCGGCCCGCCCGGGCAGCCCGGCATCTCGATCCTGCTGGCGCCGCCCGGTGCCGATCCGGGCGTCACCGACGACGAACGCCGCACCATCTCCTCGATGATGGCGAAGGGCACCTACGGCTGGATCCTGCTCTCCACGCCGGACCTGGACGGGACCTTCGCGAAGGTGCAGGCCACCGACGCCGAGGTGATCCAGGAACCGACCGAGCAGCCGTACGGGGTGCGCGACTGCGCGTTCCGCGACCCGGCCGGCAACCAGATCCGGATCCAGGAGACGCGCTGACCCTCTGCGCATCATGCGCAGCACCGGATGCGCATTTCGCGCAATTCCGGGTTAGGCTGGGGCGGTGGGTGCTGAGCAACGCCGCGAGGAGATCCTGCGGCTGGCCACCGAACTCGGTCCGGCCGGCGTCGACGAACTGGCCGACCGGTTCGGCGTCACCGCGTCGACGATCCGCCGCGACCTGGCCCGGCTGAGCGACAGCGGCCGGCTGGCCCGCACCTACGGCGGTGCGATCGCGGTGCCGGAGACCTCGTGGCGACAGCGCGGTGGCGAGGCGGCCGAGGCCAAACGTTCCATCGCCCTCTGGGCCGCCGGCCGGATCGAGCCGGGCGCCTCGGTACTGCTCGACGCCGGCACCACCGTCGCGCTGGTGGCGCGGCAGCTGCCCGCGGGCCTCGGGCTGACCGTGACGACCGCCAGCATCCCGGTGATCGGCCAACTGCACGGCCGGCGCGACGTCGCCACCGTCTGTCTCGGCGGCCGGATCCGCGCGCTCAGCGACGCCTTCGTCGGGCCGCTCACCGAGGCGGCCCTGGAACGGCTCACCTTCGACGTCGCGTTCCTCGGCGCCGACGGCGTGACCAGCGACGGCGGCCTCTGCGAGGCGGAACCCGAGCAGACCCGGCTCAAGGAACTGATGGCCCGCCGGTCCCGGCAGGTGTACGTGCTCGCGCACGCAGCCAAGCTGAACCACCGGCCGTTCCACGCCTGGGCCCGGCTGGACCGGCCGTGGACCCTGGTCACCGACGCCGGGGCGCCGGACGAGGTCGTGGCCGAGTTCCGGTCCGGCGGCGTCGAGGTCGTGGTCGTACCGTCGGGCCGGCCGTGACGCTCCGGGTCACCGTGATCGGCGACGACCTGACCGGCACCGTCGAGAGCGCCGCCGTCTTCGGTCGGTACGGGTTCCGCGGCACCGTCGGGATCGGCCTGCGGCCGGACGCGCGGCCGGGGCCGGGCACGGTGATCTGGGTGGTCGACACCGACACCCGGCAGCGGCCCGCGGCCGAGGCGACCGAGCGGGCCCGGACCGCGCTCCGGGCGGCGCCGGCCCCGTTGCTGGTCGGCAAGATCGACTCGTTGCTGCGCGGCCGGCTGGTCGCCCACCTGACCGCCCTGGAACCCGACCGGTACCCGCTGGTGTTCGCGCCGGCGCTGCCGGTGCAGCGGCGGGTGGTGACCGGGGGAGTGGCCCGCAGCCTCGACGACGGCCGGCCGATCAGTGCGCCGCTGGCCGAGCTGCTCGCCCCGCTGCCGACCGCCGTGGTGCCCGAGCTCGACGAGCCCGAACTGAGCGAGCGGATTGCGCAGACCGCGCAGCAGGGCCGGGTCGCGCTCTGTGACGCCTCGGACGATGCCGCGCTGGACCGGGTGGTGGCGGCGAGCCTCCGCCTGCCCGGGATTCGCTACGCGGGCTCGGCCGGTTTGGTCGCGGCCCTCGCCCGCCGACTCGCCGCGACGATCCCTGAGCCCGTCGAAGGGCAAGGCCCGGTCCGCCTCGGCACTTCGACAAGCTCAGTGCGCGTTCGCCGGGCTGACCCGTCGGGCTCGGTGGGCGTTCGCCGAGCTGACCCGTCGGGCAGGGTGGGCGTTCGCGGGGCTGGCCTGTCGGGCACGGTGCGCGTTCGGCGGGCCGTCCTCTTCGTCGTCGGTACGGCAGCGCCGACCCTCACCGGACAACTCGACGCGCTCACCGCGGCCGTCGCCGGCACCCGGGTCTGGACCCGGCCGGGCGGGCCTGCGGGCTGGCCGGAGCGGACGGTGGCCGAGGTCCGGTCGCACCTGGCCGGCGGAGCACCGGCCGTGCTCCGGCTGCCCGAGCGACAGTTGCCCGTGCCGACGGATCAGACCGTCGACGCGGACGACGCGAGCCTGGTCGCCGAGCTGGCCGCTGTCACCGAGCAGGTCCTGGCCGGGATCGAGGTGCCCCTGGTCCTGACCGGCGGCCACACCGCCCGCGCCGTGCTGGACCGGCTGGGCATCGCGACCCTGGACCTGCGCGGCGAGATCCACCACGGCGCCGTCGAACTCGGCACCGGCGCGCCCGGCAGCTTGCCTGGCACCGGCGCCGGCCGGACCGTGGTGACCCGCCCCGGAAGCTTCGGCGGACCGGACTCGCTGGTCCGCATCCTCGACCGACTGACCGACCCGACCCGACAGGA
Organism: Microlunatus sp. GCM10028923; assembly: GCF_042666975.1. NCBI lineage: Bacteria > Bacillati > Actinomycetota > Actinomycetes > Propionibacteriales > Propionibacteriaceae > Microlunatus > Microlunatus sp. GCM10028923. The sequence continues at coordinate 103,792 of NZ_JBHTFF010000009.1, forward strand.
CCGACGATGACCATGATCAACACCGGAAGCGACCTGCCGTTGGTCGCGGTGACGATGGGCGATCCGGCCGGGGTCGGCCCGGAGATCTGTGTCGGCGCGCTGCGCGGCGACGGGCCGGCGGCCGCGGTGGACCGGTGGTGCCGGCCGGTGGTGATCGGCGACGCGGCCCGGCTCCGAATGGCGGCGCAGCTGCTGGCCGCGCCGGTCGAGGTGATCACGATCAAGGAACCGGGGCAGGCCCGGTTCGCTCCGGGCGTGATCAACACGATCGACCTCGGCCTGGTGCCGGCCGACCTGCCCTGGGGCGAGGTCAGCCCGGTGGCCGGCGACGCCGCGTACCACTTCATCAGGGTGGCTGCCGAGCTCGCCCAGCGCGGCGAGGTCGCGGCGATCTGCACGGCGCCGATCAACAAGGCCGCGCTGCACGCCGGCGGCCACGTCTTCCCCGGGCACACCGAACTGCTGGCCGATCTGACCGGCACCCCCGAGGTGTCGATGATGCTGTCCACCCCCAAGGTCAAGGTGATCCACGTGACCACCCACGTCGGTCTGCTGGACGCGATCGCCATGATCGAACCGGGCCTGGTCGAGCGGACCATCCGGCGCGGCCAGGACGCGATGCTGGGCGCCGGGATCGAGCGGCCGCGGATCGGGGTCTGCGCGATCAATCCGCATGCGGGGGAGAACGGCCTGTTCGGTTACGGCGAGGAGGCGACCAAGATCGAACCGGCGATCGCCGCGGCCCGGGCCGCCGGGATCGACGCGCACGGCCCGCTGCCCGCCGACACCGCCTTCTTCCTGGCCGGCCGCGGCGACTACGACCTGATCGTGGCGATGTATCACGACCAGGGCCACGGCCCGGTCAAGGTGCTCGGCATCGAGGCCGGGGTCAACATCACCGTCGGCCTGCCGGTGATCAGGACCTCGGTCGACCACGGCACCGCGTTCGACATCGCCGGCACCGGCCGGGCCTCGGCCGACAGCATGATCGAGGCCCTCCGCCAGGCCGCGGAGCTCGGCCGCCGCTAGTCGGTCCAGTCCAGCTGCGGCTCCGGTACGCCGACCGTCCGGCCGTGTTCCTGCGCCTCGGCCCGGGCCAGCTGATCACCCCGGCGGTAGCGGAACACCCGGCCCGGGAAGATCACGAAGTTCTCCTCGTCGTTGTGGAAGTCGGCGTACCAGCCCGGCTGGTCGAGCACCCCGGCCAGCGCGTCGGCCAGCTCCACGGCGTGCTCGTCGCCGACCTCGAACACGAACTCGGTCCACACCGGCGGCTGGTCGGCCGAGGCCGTCTTCATCGCGTACCTGCTCAACCGCCGTGTGGTCAGCGGGAACGCCTCCAGGCTGGTCCCGACCCGCAGGCTCTCCATGATGATGGCTCCTTCGTACACCCGTCTGCTCCTCTCGTCGAACCGTCAGCGGGGACGCTACCCGGGGCCACTGACAACAGTCCGAAGCAGCCGTTGAGGAGCATGATCAGCACTTAGGGAATTCCTGAGCCGGTGTTGATCATCACCTGGGATTCGGTCCGCTAAAGTCTTACCTAGGTCGGCTCTCCTGGGTACCCGCAGGCCCGGTTGAGAGCCGACCGACCTCTTTCCTGCGGCGCCTCTTGATCAGCTTCCTGATCAGCGGCACGGTCAGCGCGAAGCCGATGATCATCAGGCTGACCAGCGATGCGTACCGGTCGATCGTCAGCACCAGATCGACGGCGTGCTGGCCCAGCCCGTAGCCGAGACCCGCGACCAGTCCGGTGATCAACAGCGACCCGGCCGCGTCCAGCAGCAGGAAGGTGATCAGTCGCATCCGGGTCCAGCCGGCCAGGGCGAACACGACCGCGCTCGGCACCCCGGGCAGCGGAGCCAGCACCACGGCCAGCCGCAACAGCCAGGGGTTGAGCCGCCGGACGTTCTCGGCGAACTGCTTGGTCCGCTCGCTGGTGGTGAAGAAGTTGATAATGCCGAGCCCCCACTGCCGGCCGGCCCACCAGGTCAGCCAGTCGAGTTTGATCATGCCGGCGACCCCGGCGACGATCGCCAGCCACAGCGGCAGCTCACCGATCCGGGCGAACGCGGCGGCGGTACCGATCTCGGCCAGCCCACCGCCCAGGAACTCGAGCAGCACCGGGTGCGAGGCGATCAGGAAGGGGCGCAGCGGCCGGACCACCAGCCCGAGGATGATCACACCGCCGATGGCGGCCATCAGGGCGATGTCGACCGCGGTGGCCCGGCCCCGCCAGGGCACCCAGCGCCGGCCCTGCGCGGCGAACGGAAAGCTGGTCATGCTGCCGAGCCTGGCGGCACCGGGCCGCCGGGAGCAGAGGCACGGTGTCATGAGATGCCGTGCACGCTGCACGCCCGGCCGCGCTGCTACGGATGCGGAGGATCAGCGACCGGACCGGCCGGAACTCTTCCGGACGATCAAGGTCGTGTCCAGGATCCGCCGCTGCGGCCCGTCCGGCGCCTCGCCGCGGATCCGGCCGATCAGCAGCTGGGCGGCGGCGACGCCGATCTCGTACGCGGGCTGGACGATCACCGACAACGGCGGCTCGATCACCGGCGCCCAGGCCGAGTCGTCGAAGCTGATCAGCCCGACCTCGGCGGCGATCGGCTTCCGCAGTTGCTTCAGCGCGGAGATCATCCCCAGGGCCAGCATCGAGTCGACGGTGAGCAGCGAGTCCGGCGGATGATCACCGGCCATCAGCTCGGTGATCACGTCCAGCCCGCTGTCGTGGAACGGCACCACGCCGACCAGCTCCGGCAGCCCGTGCCGCCGTACCACCTCGAGATAGCCCAGCCGTCGCTGCTCGGCCGTCGCGGCGTAGGACGGCCGGGTGATGCAGGCCGGCCGGCGCCAGCCCTGGGCCAGCAGATGCTCGGTCGCCGCGACGGCCCCGTCGTAGGAGGAGGCGGTGACGAAGTCGAACGGCCGGTCCAGCTCGCGGTCGACGACGACGATCGGGATCCCGCTGCCGCCGAACCAGGACAGGTCGGTGGTGGTGGAGCGCGGGCTCAGGATCAGCCCGGCCACCCGCTCCTGCACCGCGACCTCGAGGTACTGCTGTTCCTTCGCCTCGTCCTCGTCGGTGTTGCCGAGCAGCACCGAGTAGCCGGCCTCCTGGGCGGCGTCCTCCACGCCCCGGGCGACGGCCGTGTAGAAGGGGTTGTTGATGTCGGGGATGATCAACGCCCAGACCTGGGTGTCCTGCCGGCGCAGGTTCCGGGCGACGCCGTTGATCCGGTAGCCGAGCCGGGTGGCCGCGTCGCGGACCCGTGCGGCCAGTTCCGGATCGACCCGGCCCTTGTTGTTCAGCGTCCGCGACACCGTGGCGACCGAGACCCCCGCGGCCTCGGCGACATCGGCGACCCGGACCGGTCGACCCGGTCGCCCGGAGGGTGGCGACGCCCGCTTCACCGGGACCGATCGGCCGCCGGTACGACCTGCCACGGCGTGGCCGAGGTGAGCTGCGCCGTCGGCGCCGGCCAGGCTTCGTCGCCGATCAGCAGCCGGTCGAGGTCGAGTGTCCCGTACACGACCCGGAGCGTACCCCGCTCGCCGTCCGTTCCCGGATTCCAGGAACCGAAGGCGTCCCCGCTGGTCCAGAACGCCCGCCGCCCGGCCGGCACCGACAGGGTCCGGCTGCGGCCGTCGTACCCGGTCTCGTTCAGGGTCGCGTACGCCGACCAGGACGCCATCGCCCGGGCGTAGTGGTGGCCGCACTCGGCCTCGTCGAACGGGTTCCGCCGGGCCCCGTCGTACCGGTCCCGGATGGCCCGGATGATCTCCAGCCCTGGCTCGGTCGCACCGACCTGGAGCAGGCCGGTGGCGGCCGTGTACTCGAAGCCGGTCATCACCTCGTTGAAGTACGGGAACGGCCGCGCCGGCCGCCGGTCCTCGTCGTAGCTGCACATCAGCAGCGCCGACTCGTCGCCCAGCGCGAACGTGCGCATGTGGTTGAAGTGGTGCCCCAGCCCGCGCCGGAAGTTGCGCCGGTGCACCGACTCCAGCGCGGTCCGGACCTGGGTCGGATCCAGCACGCCGCCGAGCCCGGCCAGCCGGGCCGCGTACTCGCCGACCAGTTGGTCGACCAGGCACCCGTCGGCCAGCTGGAGATCGGGATCCAAGGTGTCGGCCGACCCCATGCTGGAGTGCCGCAACCCGGGCGCGATGGCGTCGACGCTGTCCACGCCGCGCACCTCGTGCCGGTAGTAGTCGCCGTTGAAAAGGTGCTCGTCGATCCAGGCCGCGCCGGAGTCGGCGAGCCGGCGGCAGGTGGCCGCGAAGTTGTCCTCGCCGAGCGCGTCGGCCATCTCGGCGCAGCCGCGCAGCGCGGCCAGGTACCAGGCGCCCATCTGCGGATTCGGCCCGTAGTACTCGACGTCCATCGTGTTGTGCTGGACGCCCTCCATCACCCCGTCCGCGTCGGCGTCCCAGCCGCCCGGGATCCAGCAGAACTCCAGCGTCCGCCGGGCCGCCGGCCACAGCTCGCGCAGGAACGCGTCGTCGCCGCTGAGCCGCCAGTCCAGGTAGAGATGGACCAGGCAGGCCATCTGCCCGTCCGCCGCCGCGACCCGCCAGTTCTGGGCCTCGGTCGCCGGCAGCCCGGCCCGGAAGCTCATCAGGCCCCGGTCGTCGGTGCAGAGCAGGTACTGGGTCCGGCGGAACGACCGGGAGATCTCCGGGAACAGCAGGGTGGTCGCGAACTCGTACCCCCAGACATGGGTGCAGGTGCCGTAGCAGCTGCCGGTCCGGTCGCCGACGCCCTCCCAGCCGTGGAAGCGGCCGTCGGCGGTCTGGAAGACGGTCGGGCTGCGCAGGGTGCTCAGGTTGGCCAGCGCCGCCTCGGTCACCTCGTCCGGCGCGTCGGTCTCCAGCACGGCGCGTACGGTCTCGACGGTGTCCCGTTCCAGCTCGGGCAGCCGCTCCGCGACCTGGTGCGCGGTCTGCCACGAATCCGGGTAGGCGACGCTGTAGGCGTTGCCGACGATCGCGTCGGAGTAGTCGTTGACCCCGCCGCCGTCGGTGGAGTTCCAGGCCCGCCGGTTCGGGAACGACCAGGTGAGCAGGAAGGTCAGCTCGGTCTCCGTACCGGGGGCGAGCGTGAGCGACCCGGCCAGCGAGGCGACCGGCCGCGCGGCCGTGCTGCTGCGCGGGTCGAGCCGGCCGTCGTCGAGCAGGTCGTCCCAGAAGTCCAGCAGCGAGTTGCCCCAGCTCAGATCGGCCCAGCCGAGCCGGTGGCTGACCGAGGCGTCCGGCCTGTCCGGCCGGAGCAGGGCGAGGGTGAACTCGCCGGCCGCCTCGGCGGAATGATCAAGGTCCGGAGCGGTCATCGTGACGCCGGCCAGGGTGTCGCCGGCACGGTAGCTGTTGATGTTGCCGCCGGTCACGTCCTCGGTGCCGTTGGCCCCGACGAAGTTGCTCAGGCTGAGCGCGACCGACACCTCGACCGGTGCGTCGGTCGGGTTGTTGATCTTGTGCCGGAGCACCGCGACCGGCAGGCTGCTGCGGCCGGTGTCGCCGAAGATCATCGGGTTGAAGCCCTGCACGGTCAGGTCGACCGGAAACTCCGGATCGGTCAGTCGCACCTGCCCGAACGGATAGGCCGCGTCGAACTCCGCCCCGGCGAACCGGGGGAGTCCGTGGTTGGCGGCCGGTGAACCGAAGGCCCCCTCATAGAGCCAGTACGGCAGCGGCCCCTCCGCGACCAGCGCCCGGGCCGGACCGCCCTCGGTCCTGGCCCGGACGGCGAAGAACCCGGTTGCCGGCCGGAACCCCTTGGCCGGACGGTTGCCGAGCTCGAAGTCGCGCAGGTCGCCACGGCCGCCGAGGCAGATCGTGCCGGTGCCGATGCCGCCGAGCGGCAGGGCGATCCGGTCCAGGTGGGCGGCGTCATAGGTGCGCAGCACAGGCCAGTCAGCAGCGGTCATCGTGTCCTCAATCTCGGGAAGGGGTACGGAAGTCGATCATGGTCAGCGGCGGTCGAGCAGCCTGCGGCCATGATCGAGAACGGTCGTCGCGGCCGCCGCCCAGAGCAGGGCGAGCGGACCGAGGGCGAGGAAGCCGAGGGCCAGACTGACCGCCGGCAGGACCGAGCCGAGCAGCCCCGCCGCGCACAGCACGGCGATCACCGGCACCGGCCGCCGGGTGGTGGCGTACAGCCCGACCAGCCAGGCATCCTTGGCCGAGCACCCGCTCAGCAGCCGGTACGGCAGCGCCACGACCATGATCACCAGGGAGATCAGGGTCACCGCACCGCCGGCGGCGGCCGACCCGACCAGCCAGAGCAGCCGCTCGGTCGACCAGAGCTGGACAGCGACCGCCGTGAGTGCACCGGCCAGCGCCGGCGGGGCCGCGACCGGCAGGGCCGTCCACAGGTCCCGGCCGAGTCCGCGGAGCAGCCCGCCGAGGCCGCGGTGATCACCGGCCAGCAGCACCATCGCGGTCCGCAGCAGCGGCGCGACGGCGAGCAGGAACAGGCAGCCCAGCAGCGTCGTACCGACGATCCCGAGCCCGGGCGCCAGCACCCGGACCAGGCCGAGCGGTAGCACCGCCAGGGCGGACCCGAAGATCAACACCGGCAGGTTGGGCCAGATCAGCCCGGCCGCCCGGCGGACCGGGTCCGGATGCTGCTGCGGTGCGTCGTCCAGCGCCGGCAGATTCCGGGATTCCATGATCATCCCCGGATCCCGACCGACGCGACGCTCTCGATGAACGCGCGCTGGAACACGATGAAGACGACCAGCATCGGCAGCACGACGACGGCGATGCCGGCGAACACGACCCCGGCCGGACCGCCGCCCTGGCCGGCGGCCAGGGTGACCAGGCCGATCGGGAGGGTCATCTTCTCCGGCGTGGAGAGGAAGATCAACGGGCCGAAGTAGTTGTTCCAGGAGGCCTCGAAGCCGAGGATGGCCAGCGCCGAGAGCGCCGGTCCGGCCAGCGGGATCATGATCTGGAACAGGATCCGGAGATGCCCGGCGCCGTCGATCCGGGCGGCCTCGTCCAGTTCCCGCGGGATCGTGTTGAAGTACTGCCGGAGGAAGAAGATCGCGAACACGTTGATCAACGCCGGCAGCCAGAGCGCGGCCAGGGTGTCGACCAGCTCCAGCCGGCGCATCAGGATGAAGATCGGGATGATCGTCAGCTGGCCCGGCACCATCAACGCGCTGAGCAGCAGCAGGAACACCTGGTCCCGGCCGCGGAACCGGATCCGGGAGAAGGAGTACGCGGCCAGCGACGCCGTGAACAGCGAGCCGATCACGCTGATCAGGGCGACGATCAGGCTGTTCATGGCCATCCGGCCGACCGGGATCAGGTCGGCCATCTCGCCGAAGCTCTGCAGGCTGAACGGGATCGGCAGCCAGCGCGGCGGCAGCTGGAACGCCTCGGCCGGCTCGGTCAGGCTGGTGGTGATCATCCAGACCAGCGGCGCGACCATCAGCACGCCGATCACGAACAGGACCAGACTGATCAGCAGCCGGCCGAGCCGGAACGGGCGCCGCCGCCGGACCGGCCCGCTGCGGTTGAGCCGTGGTGCGTCGGCGGTCGAGGGTGTCGTGGTGGTCATGCGTTGTGCACCCACTTCCGGGAGCCCCAGAACTGCAACAGGGTGACCAGCATGATCACCAGGAACAGGGCCAGCGCGATCGTCGACCCGTATCCGACCTGGAAGGCCTGGAAGGCCGTCTGGTACAGGTACATCACGGCGGTCATGGTGGCGTCGTTCGGCCCGCCCCGGGTGATGATCTGGATCGGGTCGAAGATCTGGAACGCGCCGATGAACGTGATCACCGAGGCGAAGAACATGGTCGGCGACATCATCGGCAGGGTGATGTGGAAGAACGTCTGGAACCGGTTGGCCCCGTCACAGCGGGCGGCCTCCACCATCTCCGACGGCACCGTCTGCAGTCCGGCGAGCATGATCAGGAACGTGTACCCGATCGTGTGCCAGAAGTCGATCCCGATGATCGACGGCAGCGCCCAGGCCGGATCGGTGAACCAGCCGGGCGGCTCGATGCCGAGCCCCTTCAGGTAGAAGCTGAAGATCCCGAAGGTCGGGTCGAGCACGTACTTCCAGAGCAGGGCGACGGCGGCCCAGGAGATCAGGAACGGGAAGAAGACGGCGGTCCGGACGAAGTAGGACAGCACCTTGTTGATGCCGCGGTTGACCGCGATGGCCAGCAACAGGCCGCCGACCAGGTGGGTGACCACCGAGGCGAACGCGAACAGGAAGGTGTTGCCCAGTGATCGCAGCAGCAGGCTGTCGCCGACCAGCTGGCGGAAGTTGTCCAGCCCGACGAACTCCGGCGGGGTCAGCAGATCGTAGGAGAACAACGACATGCCGAGCCCGACCACGAACGGGCCGAGGATGAACACGGCGAACAGCAGCAGGGTGGGCGAGAGGAAGAGCCAGCCGGCCAGCGGGTTCGCCCGGCCCGGCCCGGTCGGCCGGCGGTCCGGTCCGGTCCCACGCCGCCCGGCACCCTGTTGATCATCCACCGCGGCCTCGGTGGTCACGCTCATGCCAACAGCTCCTGCAGCTTCGCGTTGGCCTCGGTCAACGCCGCCTGCGGTTCCTTGGTGCCGCTGACGCCCTGCAGCCAGGCCTCCTCGATCACCTTCTGGCACTCCGCGCCGCGGTCCGGGCCGGGGATCGGCGTCGCGCCCTCGAGCAGTTCCTGCAGCAGTTCGGTGTTCTTCGGTGCGTCCTCGAGGAACTCCGGGCTCTTGGCATCCGAGATCCGGGCCGGCACCGCGTTGCCGCCGCCGGCCGTGATCGCGTCGCCGAACTCCTCCGAGATCAGGTACTTGATCAAGGTCCAGGCGGCGTCCTTGTTCTTGGACTGTTTGAGGATCGGCCAGGCGTCCCACCCGACCGGGGAGCCGACGCCGGCGTTCTTCGGCCAGCGGACCAGTTGCACCTTGTCGATGAACTTGACCCGGCGCACGTCGTTGGTCGGCCACCGGCCGCCGCCGAAGGTGGCCAGCTTGCCCTGCGCCATCAGGGCCGGCGCCTCGAAGCTGCCGCCGGGCTTGGGTGCCAGCCCGTCCACGACCAGGGACCGGGCGAACGTCAGCGCCTCGACCGCGGCGGGCGAGTCGTACTGGGCGGTCTTCCAGTCGGCGCTGAGCGCCGAGGTGCCGTTGTTGGTGAGCCAGGCCATCACGTCGGTGAAGTAGCCCTCGCCGGCCACGCCGAGGAAGGCTCCGGTCTTCTCCTTGATCGTCTTGCCGGCGGCCCGGAACTCCTCCCAGGTCCAGGCCTGGGGGATCTCGAGGCCGGCCTTGGCGAACAGGTCGGTGTTCAGATACATCGCCATCGTGTTGTAGCCGCCCGGCATGAAGTAGGTCTTGCCGTCCGGCGAGGCGTACTCCTGCAACCACTTGCGCAGGTTCGGCGGAGTGTCCGCGTAGTACGCGTCGACGGCCGCTTTGTCCTTCTCGATATAGGGATCCAGCGGTTCGAGCAGCTGCTTCGAGGCGAAGATCCGCTGGCCCTCGGTGGCGATCTGCACCACGTCCAGGGACTGGCCGCCGGCCAGCCGGGTGGCGACCGTGTTGGCGAACTCGGCCCAGGAGTCGGCGGCGATGCCCTGGGCCTTGAGGGTGATCTCCGGGTACTGCTCGCGGAACTTGGTGAACAGCTTGTCGTAGGACTTCTGGAGCTCGGCGTCACCGTAGTAGATGAACGTGACCGTGCCGGAGGTCGCACCGGCTGGACCGCCGTCACCCTCCCCGCCGCAGCCGGCCAGCACCGAGCCGAACGCCGGCACGAGGGCCGCGCCGCCGACGCGGGTGAGGAAGGTGCGCCTGGAGTGGCCTGACTGGCCGGGAGGGGTGGGAAGTCGATTCATGACGTGCCTCCATTGGCGAGTAATCGATTACTCGAGACCCTAGAGGCGCGACTTACGGCTGTCAAGAGGTTCGAATCCGGGTGATCCGTATCGTCGGCGACTCGGTTCGGCTGTGGCCGGCCGGCCCGGCCGACGGGTCGGTGCCGGGGCGCTGCTGGTGATCATCGGCCTGATCACCGCCGTCGTGATCTTGGTCAGGCGTCGATCATGAACCGCGGGTGATCATGGTCGGACGGCGGGGCTGAGTCCCGGGCCGGGTCGGGCGGTCCCGCCGTCGGTCACGAGTACGGCAGAATCATGGGGGTGGCGCTGCCAGAGACCCTCGGCCGACTGCGGCGAGTCCGCCGGCTCGGCGTCGGTGCGTTCGCCACCGTCTGGCTCTATCACGACGACGAGCTCGACTCCGACGTCGCGGTCAAGGCACTGGCGGACAACTGGGTCGACCGGCTCGACGTCGTGGAACGCTTCCTGCAGGAGGCCCGGCTGCTCCGGGCGGCGGAGTCCGAGCACGTGGTCGAGGTGCACGATCTCGGCGAGACCGCGGACGGTACGCCCTACTTCGTGATGGGTTATGCCGACCTCGGCACGGTCGCCGACCTGGTCGACCGTGGTCCGCTGGAACCCGCGGCCGCCGTCGACCTGATCGACCAGGCGGCGCGGGGGCTGGCGGACCTGCACGCCGTCGGGGTGGTGCACCGCGACGTGAAGCCGCAGAACCTGCTGCTGCGCTCGGACCGTCGGCTGGGACGCCGGCTGCTGGTGGCCGATCTCGGCCTGGCCAAGGAACTCGCGTTCGCGTCGGGCCTGACCAAGGTCGTCGGCAGTCCGGGCTACCAGGCGCCGGAGCAGGGCCGGCCGGGGGTGCGGATCGACCAACGCGCCGACGTGTACGGGCTCGGCGCGGTCGCGTACCGGCTGTTCGGCGGCCGGCCCGAGGAGCGCGACCCGGAGGCGTCGGCGCCGAACCCGGGTGCCGGGGCAGTGGCCGACGTGATCGAACGGGCGTTGCAGCCGGAACCGGACCGGCGCTGGCCGGATCCCCTGGCGTTCGCCGAGGCGCTCCGGGCGGCCGCCGCCGGTGAGCCGGACCGGACCGCCGCGGTCGTCGCGGAACCGCTGCGCCGCCGTTGGCGCTGGGTCGCCGCTGCGGCAGCGGTGTTGCTGGCAGCGCTGCTGGGATTGGGGCTGGCGGTCGGCCCGTTCGGCCGGGGGACGGCCGAGCCGCCGGTCGATCCGGCCCCGGCCGCCTACTGCGCGGGACTGGTGCAGCGGGGCGAGGCGCTCTCCGGACTGTCCGGCGCCGATCCGAAGGATCTGCGGGCGGGAACCCAGGCCGTGCACGCAATCCGCCAGTTGGCGCCGCCGGAGGTGGCCGCGGACTGGGCCAGCCTGGACGATCCGCTGCTGGCGTTCGAGGCGGTGCTGGACGAGACGGGGACCAGCTGGGAGGACTACGCCACCGACCCGGACGAGAACCCGCGGGTCGCCGAGGCGGCGATCACGATGCGCCGCGACCTGGCCGGCTCGGCGGAGACCCTCGGCCGGATCCAGCAGCACGCCCGGCAGGGCTGCCGCTGATGATCGGGCTCCGGTGCCGGGCCGGGCGGCTCAGCCGATGCCGAGCTCGATGGTGCCGTCGATGACGCGGACCGGATAGCTGCGCAACGCCAGCCCGGGGTCGGACAGGCCGGCGCCGGTGCGGAGGTCGTAGATCTCCTTGTGCAGCGGCGAAGCGATGGTCGGCGCGTCGCCGCGCGACCCGACGATGCCGCGGGCCATCACCTCCGCGCCGGTGTGCGGATCGGTGTTCGAAGTCGCATAGACGTTTCCGTCGTCGAGCCGGAACAGGGCTACTTGCGCGGGGACGCCGTGATCGTCGATGATCAACGCCGCCTCGCCCCAACCGGGCTCGAGGTCGTCCAGCCGGCACACCGGGATCCAGGTCCGGGTGGCCACGGGTTCAGTGATCGTGATCATGGTGCGGCCAGCGTAGGCGGGCGGTTGTTGCGGCCCGATGCCTGCTTCGTATCAGCGGCGTTACGACCCCCTCACAGGCCGGAGCGCGCACCGTGTGATCGCTGTCATGCCTCGGTTACATCGGGGAAATGGCCGGGTAATCGCGGCTGCTTAGCGTCGAGACATGACTCGACGAGTGGTGGTGGTCGGCGGCGGACCCGCGGCCCAGCGGTGCGTGGAACGACTCGTGTCCGGCGACCCGGCCGGCGAGTTGTCGATCATGCTCCTGACCGAGGAGCCCTGGGCGCCGTACGACCGGGTGGCGCTGTCCCGCCGGCTGACCGGTGACGTCGACCTGAGCCTCGGGGACCCGGAACTGTGGCAGCACCCGAACGTCACGCTGCGCACCGGCGAGCAGGTCACCGAGATCGACCGGGAACGCCGCTTCGTGCGGACCACGACGGCCGATCACGCGTACCACGAGTTGATCTTGGCCACCGGCTCCTATCCGCTGGTGCCGCCGATCACCGGCGCCGACGACTGCCACGTCTACCGGACGCTGGAGGACGTCGACCGGCTGCGCGGCGAACTCCTCGAGCTGCCGGCGACGCTCGGCCGCAAGCCCCGGGTGCTGGTCGTCGGCGGCGGCCTGCTCGGGCTGGAGGCGGCCGGCGGGGTGGCCGACCTCGGCGCCGAGGCGATCGTCGTGAACGCGGCCGGCTGGCTGATGAACACGCAGCTCGACCAGGGTGGCGGTGAGGCGCTGGGCCGGTTGATCGGCGACACCGGGCACACCGTGCTGCTGGACGTCTATCCGACCGAGGTCCGGGTCGACGGCGCCGGCCGTACGGTCGAGCTGAGCGACGGCCGGGAACTGTCGGTGGATCTGGTGGTCATCGCGATCGGGGTGCGGCCCCGGGACGAGCTGGCCCGGAAGGCCGAGCTGGCGGTGGGCGAGCGGGGCGGCGTGGTGATCGACGACTGCTGCCGTACCTCGGATCCGGCGATCTCCGCGATCGGGGAGGTGGCCTGCTACGACGGCCGGACCGTCGGCCTGGTGGCGCCGGCGACCGCGATGGCCGAGGTCGTCGCGGACCGGCTGACCGGCGGCGACGCGCGCTTCACCGGCTTCGACACGGCGACCAAGCTCAAGTTGTCCGGGGTCGAGGTGGCCTCGTTCGGCGACGCGTTCGGCCGGCTGCCGGGCTGCCTCGAGGTGGTGTACGCCGACCCGGCCCGCGGGCTCTACCAGAAGATCATCGTCACCGGCGATGCCAAGACGTTGCTGGGCGGGATCTTCGTCGGCGACGCCGATCCCTATCCGTCGCTGCGGCCGCTGCTCGGCCGGGACCTGCCGGAGGAGCCGGGCCGCTATCTCTCGGTGGCGGGCGGTGACCGACCGGCCACCGAGTTGCCGGACGACGCGATCCTGTGCTCCTGCAACAACGTCCCGGTCGGCACCGTCAAGAAGTTGATCAAGGAAGACGGCTGCACCGACCTGGGTGAGCTCAAGCAGTGCAGCCGGGCCGGCACCGGTTGCGGCTCCTGTGTGCCGATCCTGAAGCGGACCCTGGACGCGGAGTTGATCAAGGCCGGGATCAGTGTGTCCACGGCGCTCTGCGAGCACTTCGCGTCGTCCCGGCAGGAGCTGTTCGACGGGGTACGGGTGCTCGGGCTGACCTCGTTCGAGGAGGTGCTGGCCCGCTACGGGACCGGCAGCGGCTGCGACATCTGTAAGCCGGTGGTCGCCTCGATCCTGGCCAGCCAGGGCGGCGCGTACATCCTGGACGGCGGCCGCGGCGGCCTGCAGGACACCAACGACCGGGCGCTGGCCAACCTGCAGAAGGACGGCACCTATTCGGTGGTGCCGCGGATCCCGGGCGGCGAGATCACGCCGCAGAAGCTGGCCGTGCTGGCCCAGGTCGCCGAGGAGTACGAGCTCTACACCAAGATCACCGGCGGCCAGCGGATCGACCTGTTCGGCGCCCGGCTGGAGCAGCTGCCGGAGATCTGGCGGCGGCTGGTGGACGCGGGCTTCGAGTCGGGCCACGCGTACGGCAAGGCGGTCCGGACCGTGAAGTCCTGCGTCGGTTCGACCTGGTGCCGGTTCGGCGTCCAGGACTCGGTCGGCCTGGCCGTCGACCTCGAGCTGCGCTACCGCGGGCTGCGGGCGCCGCACAAGATCAAACTCGGTGTCTCCGGCTGCGCCCGTGAGTGTGCCGAGGCCCGCAGCAAGGACGTCGGGGTGATCGCGACCGAGTCCGGCTGGAATCTCTATGTCGGTGGCAACGGCGGCTTCCAGCCGGCGCATGCGGTGCTGTTCGCGTCGGACCTGGACACGGCGACGCTGGTCTCCTACATCGACCGGTTCCTGATCTACTACGTCCGGACCGCGGACCGGCTGCAGCGGACGTCGGCCTGGCTGGCGTCGATCGACGGCGGTCTTGATCACGTCAGGTCGGTGGTGATCGACGACTCGCTCGGCATCGCCGAGGACCTGGAGCAGGCGATGGCCGATCATGTCGATCGCTACGTGGACGAGTGGGCGGCCACGCTTGCGGACCCGGAGCGGCTGCGCCGGTTCCGGCCGTTCGTCAACGCACCCGCGGGCGGCCCGCCGGCTGGCCCGACCCTGATCTCCGGCCCGGCGATCGGACACCGGTCATGATCGGCGACCTGGACCTGACCGGCAGCGTGGTGCTGCTGATCGGCGCCGAGTCGACCTGCCGCCGGGCCGAACGGCGCTACCGGGCCGCGGGGGCGCGGGTCCGCCGGGTCGGCGCCTCGGAGCTGCCGGCCGGCGACGACCCGGTCGCCTGGCGGCTGGCGCTGCTGCCGGTGGCTCAGCTGCCGCCGTCGCGGTGCGTGATCATCGACGGTGATCCGGGACTGCCGTCGTTCCGCGTCGAGGCGGTACGGCAGCACTGCCGGCGGAACGGCGTGCCGACGGTGATCGAGCCGGCGGCCGAACCGACGGGGCGGGTGACCCTGGTCGGCGGCGGCCCGGGGCCGGAGGACCTGCTGACGGTCGCGGCCCGGACGGCGCTGGCCGACGCCGATGTGATCTTGTACGACCGGCTGGCGCCGCACGACCGGCTGGCCGAGCTGGCCCCCGGCGCGACGCTGGTCGATGTCGGGAAGCGGCCGTACCACCATCCGGTGGGGCAGGACCGGATCAACGAGTTGATCATCAACTACGCCCGGTCCGGTGCCGCGGTGGTCCGGCTGAAGGGCGGCGACCCGTACGTCTTCGGGCGCGGCGGCGAAGAGGTCGAGGCCTGCCGCGCGGCCGGCATCGAGGTCCGGGTGGTGCCGGGCGTGTCCAGCGCGATCGCCGTACCGGGCGCGGCCGGGATCCCGGTCACCCAGCGCGGCGTGAGCCGTTCCTTCACCGTGGTCTCCGGCCACGAGCCCTTGGGCGACGAGGACTTCGACGCGCTGGTCCGGGTCGGCGGGACGCTGGTGATCATGATGGGCGTGGCCAACCTGCACCAGCTGGGCGCGGGCCTGGTCCGGGCCGGGCTGGAGCCGGACACCCCGGCCGCGGTGATCGAACGCGGCCTGCGGCCCGGCCAGCGGACCACCGTCGGGACGATCGGGTCGCTGCCCGGCGAGGCGGCCCGGATCGGCGTCCGGTCGCCGGCGGTGATCATCGTCGGCGAAGTGGTCCGGGCCCACGCCGACCTGGGCCCGTTGCTGATCACGGCGGGCCTGGGCCCGACATGAGTGTCCCGCAGCGGGCGACCGGAGTCCCTGCCCTGCAGGGATTCCGGGTCGGCGTGACGTCGGACCGGCGGTCGGAGGACCTGATCACGGCGCTGGAGCGGCGCGGGGCGGAGGTGCTGCACGCGCCGTCGCTGCGGATCGCCGTGAACGAGTCGGACGCGTCCTTGATCGACGACACCCGGCAGCTGATCGCGGCCCGGCCGGACTTCGTTCTGATCACCACCGGCTACGGCATGCACCGCTGGCTCGAGGTGGCCGACGTGGCCGGGCTGGGCGCCGAACTGATCGACACCCTGGAGCGGTCCCGGGTGCTGGCCCGGGGACCGAAGGCGCTCGGCGCGATCCGGGCCGCGGGCCTGGACGAGGCCGCGTTGAGCGACTCGGAGACGACGGCCTCGCTGGTCGACGCGGTGGTCGCCGCCGGGCCGGGCCACCGGGTCGGCATCCAGCTGCACGGCTACACCGACGAGGTCCAGCTGGCCCGGTTGCGCGAGGCCAGCGCCTCGGTGCACACGGTGGCGCCGTACCGATGGGCCCCGGCCAACGGCGACGACCGTTCGCAGCGGCTGGTCGACGCGGTCTGCGACCGGGCGCTCGACGCGCTCACCTTCACCAGCGCCCCGGCGGCCGACGCCACGTTGGCGCTGGCCCGGGCCGGCGGCCGCTGGCAGGAGTTCCTGGCGGCGCTGCGGTCCGACGTGATCACGGTCGCGGTCGGCCCGGTCACCGCCGGTCCCCTGATCGAGGCCGGCATCGACGTGATCACCCCGGACCGGTACCGGATGGGCGCCCTGATCCGGCTGGTCTGCGACCGGCTGAACGCGGACCGGGTGCGCCGCTACCAGCCCCTGGTCGGCGGCGACGCGGACCTGCTCGAGCTGCGTGGGCAGACCGTCCGGGTCGGCGACCGCCAGGTGCGGCTCGGCCCGACCGCCCTGGCCCTGTTCCGCCGGCTGGCCGACGCGGAGTCGGCCGTGCTGTCCCGGGAGCAGCTGGCCGAGGGCCTGTCCGAGCAGGCCGACACCCACGCACTCGAGGTCGCGATCAGCCGGCTGCGCCGCAGCCTCGGCATCCCGGACCTGATCAGCACCGTGATCAAGCGCGGCTACCGGATGAACGTCCGCCGCCTCACAGCACCCGAAATCCCCTGTGCGCAAGAGCTAACCGGGTCGTGACCTGACCGCGCCGGTCCCGACACGACGGCTTCCTAGCGTGGTGCGCAGTACCAGTTCCATGATCATCGAGGAGACGAGATGGCGCTCGACATCGACGCGGCGGCCCAGGCCCGGACGGCGACGGCCGTCACACCGACCCGGCGGCCCGGCCGCTGGCTGGACGACTACGACCCGGAGAACGCCGAGCAGTGGGCGAACGGCGGCCGGGCCATTGCGCACCGGAATCTGCGCTGGTCGATCTTCACCGAGTTCCTCGGCTTCGTGGTCTGGGGACTGTGGAGCATCGTCGTGGTGTCGCTGCCCACGGCCGGCTTCCGGTTCAGCAACTCGGAGATCTTCTGGCTGATCTCGCTGCCCAGCCTGGTCGGCGCGACGATGCGCTTCCCGTACACCTTCGCGGTGGCCCGGTTCGGCGGGCGCAACTGGACGATCGTGTCGGGCCTGCTGTTGCTGATCCCGGCGATCAGTCTGGCCGTGGCGGTGGCGAACCCGTCGACGCCGTTCCCGGTGATGTTGCTGATCGCGGCGACCGCGGGCTTCGGCGGCGGCAACTTCGCCTCGTCGATGGCCAACATCACCTACTTCTTCCCGCGGGCGGAGAAGGGCTGGGCGCTCGGGCTGAACGCGGCCGGCGGCAACCTCGGCGCCTCGGTCGGCCAGCTGGTGGTGCCGATCGTGATCACGATCGGTGCGGCCGCCGCGGTCAACCTGCCGATGGCCGGCCTGGTCTGGATCCCGTTGATCATCGTCGCGGTGATCGGCGCCTGGCGCCGGATGGACAACCTGTCCGGTGCCCGGTCCGACGTCGCGGCCTCGCTGGCGGCGCTGCGGCAGCCGCACCTGTGGATCATCGCCGTGCTGTACATCGGCACCTTCGGCTCGTTCATCGGCTTCGCCGGTGTGTTCCCGAAGTTGATCAGTGACGCCTTCCCGACCTACGCGGGCTTCAAGGTCGGGGCGGCGACCGTGTCGCTGGCCTTCCTCGGCGCCTTCGTCGGCTCGATCGCCCGCCCGTTCGGCGGCCGGCTGGCCGACCGGTTCGGCGGCGCCCGGCTGACCGCTATTGCGTTCGTCGCGCTGGCCCTGGGTGTGTCCGGGGCGATCTTCGCGATCAGGTCGGGCAACTTCTGGATCTTCCTGGCCTGCTTCTGCTTCCTTTTCATCGCCACCGGGGTCGGCAACGGCGCGACGTACCGGATGCTGCCGGCGGTCTTCCACACCGCCGGCGGGATGAGCGGGGCCCGGCTGGCCGCGGCGTCGCTCGGCATCGTCTCCGCGATCGGCGCCTACGGCGGCTTCGTGATCCCGCAGGTGCTGCGGATCTCGTACGAGCAGACGAAGGGGTACGACCTCGCCTTCGGCTGCTTCGCCGGTGCCTATCTGATCATGCTGGCGATCACCTGGTTCTGCTACCTGCGGCCGGGTTCGGCGATGGCCGCGCGGCGGATCTGACGGTGACCATCACGGACGCGTCCGCGGGTACGGCGACGCACTGTCCGTACTGCGCCCTGCAGTGCGGGATGAGCCTGGCGCCGGGCGCGGCGGGCGTCGAGGTGGCCGGGCGCGAGTTCCCGACCAACCGCGGCGGCCTGTGCCGCAAGGGCTGGACGGCGGCCGCCGTGCTCGATGCCCCGGACCGGGTGACCGAGCCGTTGATCGCCGACGGCCGTGGCGGCTTCGCGGTCGCGGACTGGGACACGGCGCTCGACCTGATCGCCGAGCGGTTGATCAAGCTCCGGTCCGAGCACGGCCCGGACACGAACGGCGTGTTCGGCGGCGGCGGGCTGACCAACGAGAAGGCCTATCTGCTGGGGAAGTTCGCCCGACTGGCGCTCGGCACGGCCATGATCGACTACAACGGCCGGTTCTGCATGTCGTCGGCCGCGGCGGCGGCCAACCGGGGACTCGGGCTGGACCGGGGGTTGCCGTTCCCGGTCACCGATCTTGATCAGGCCGGCCAGTTGCTGTTGCTCGGCTCCAACGTCGCCGACACCATGCCGCCGTTCGTACAGCACCTGGACGGGATCCGCGCCGGCGGCGGCCTGATCGTCGTGGACCCGCGCCGGTCGGCCACCGCGGACCTGACCGCGGACGGCGGCGGCCTGCACCTGCAGCCGGTGCCCGGCACGGATCTCGCCCTGCTGCTCGGCATGATCAGGATCGCGATCGCCGAGGACCTGGTCGATCATGACTACGTCCGGGAGCACACCGAGGGCTTCGAGGCGCTGGCCCGGTCGGTCGCCGGCTGGCACCCGGCCCGGACCCAGACCGTCACGGGGGTCCCGGCACCGCTGATCCGGCGTGCGGTCCGGCTGCTGGCGTCGCGGGCCGGCAGCTACGTGATCACCGGGCGCGGCGTCGAACAGCACGCCGACGGCACCGACACGGTGACCGCGGCGATCAATCTGGCCCTGGTGCTCGGCCTGGTCGGTCGGCCGGGTTCCGGCTACGGCACGCTGACCGGCCAGGGCAACGGTCAGGGTGGTCGCGAGCACGGCCAGAAGGCGGACCAGCTGCCCGGCTACCGGATGATCACCGACCCGGCCGCCCGCGCCGCCGTCGCCGAGGTGTGGGGCGTGCCGGCCGACCGGCTGCCCGGCCCCGGTCTTCCCGCCGTACGGCTGCTGGGCTCGATCGGGGAGCCCGGCGGGATCACATCCCTGCTGGTGCACGGATCCAACCCGGTCGTGTCGGCGCCCCGATCGTTCGCGGTGGCCGAACGGCTGCGCCGGCTGGACTTCCTGGTGGTGTCCGACTTCGTCCTCTCCGAGACGGCACGGCTCGCGGACGTGGTGCTACCGGTCACCCAGTGGGCCGAGGAGGACGGCACGCTGACCAACCTGGAGGGGCGGGTGATCCGGCGCCGCGCGGCCGTGACGCCGCCGGCCGGCGTGCGCAGCGAACTGTGGATCCTCACCGAACTGGCCCGGCGGCTCGGCGAGAGCACCGGCTTCAGTGCCGACCCGGAGACCGTGTTCGAGGAATTGCGGCGGGCGTCGGCGGGTGGCCGGGCCGACTACTCCGGGATCAGCTATGCGCGACTGGACGAGGGCGAGGCCTGCTACTGGCCGTACCCGGAGGGCGGCCGGTCGACGCCGCGCCCGTTCACGGACGGCTTCCCGACCGAGAGCGGGCGGGCGAAGTTGATCACCGTCGAGTACCGGGGCCCGGCCGACCGGCTGCACCGGCGCGGCGAGCTGGTGTTGATCACCGGCCGGCTGCTGGAGCACTACCAGTCCGGGGCGCAGACCCGCCGGGTGCCGGAGCTGGCGGCGGCGCGGCCGGAGGCGATGCTGGAGATCCATCCGGCCACCGCGTCGGCGCTGGGCATCGGCGACGGCGACCAGGTACGGCTGCGCAACGACCGTGGCGAGTGCCAGGTCAGGGCCGCGTACAGCAGGGCGATCCGGCGCGACACCGTGTTCCTGCCGTTCCACTTCCCGGACCGGCAGCGGGCGAACCTGCTCACCACCGAGGAGACCGACCCGGTGTCGGGGATGCCGGAGTTCAAGGTCGCCTCGGTGCGGGTCGAGCGTGTAGAGGCCTTCGAGGAGCCGGAGGTTCCCGAACGGATGGAAGTCGGCGGACGGATGGAGGTCGGCGAGTGAACGGACCCGAGCGGGTGGTGATCATCGGCTTCGGGCCGGTGGCGGCCCGGCTGGTCGACCGGCTGCGTGCGGCCAACCGGCGTCGTCGGGAGGCCGGGGAGCCGGAGCGGTTCGCGATCACGGTGATCGGCGCCGAGCCGGAGCCGGCCTACCACCGGGTGATGATCGGCGAGCTGGCGACCGGGGTCGCCACCCGCGCCTCGCTCTGGCTGTCCGATGCGGCCGAGCTGATCGGCGACGGCGTCGACGTACGCCTCGGCGCCGTGGTCACTGAAGTGGATCGCGAGGGGCGCACGGTCGCCTTGGCAGGCGGCGAGCTGATCGGCTGGCACCGGCTCGTCTTCGCGACCGGCGCCCGCGCCTATGTCCCTTCCCTGGAAGGGTTCTCGGGCCGGATCGACCCGCGCGAGCTGACCGGCGTCCAGGTATTGCGGTCGCTCGACGACGCCGACCGCCTGCGTGACTCGGTGGCCGCGGGCCGCCGGATCGTCGTCCTCGGCGGCGGCGTGCTCGGCCTGGAACTGGTGCTCGGCCTGGCCCGGGCCGGGATCGACGCCACGCTGATCCACTCGGGCGAGCACCCGATGGCCCGCGCCCTTGATCAGGACGGCGGGCGGCTGCTGCTCCGGTCGCTTCGCGAGGCCGGCGTGTTCGTCGTGTCCGACGTGATCTGCCGGGCCCTGCTCACCGAGGCGGACGGTGATCAGGGACAGCGGTTCATCGGGATCGAGTTCAGCGACGGGCGGTTCGTCCGCGGGGACGAGCTGGTGCTGACCTGTGGCGCGCTGGCCCGGACCGAGTTGGCCGAGGCGGCCGGCCTGCGCTGCCACAACGGGATCCTGGTCGATCATGAACTCGCCTGCTGGGGTACGGATTCGATCTTCGCCATCGGCGACTGCGCGGAGGTACGGTGCGCCGCGGACCCGTACTGCGCGGAATGTGCGGACCGGCCGTTGAAGACGTCGGCACCGGCCGGCCTGATCGCGCCCGGCTGGGAACAGGCCGAGGCGCTGGCGGACCGGCTGATCGACGGCACGGCGGAACCGGTCGGCACCGGGATCGACGGGATGATCCAGCTGAAGGCGGATGATCTTGACCTGGTGGCGGCCGGCGACACGCTGGCCGGTCCGTGGACGCCGGGCCTCGAGGTAGCCCAGTGGCTGGATCCGGCCCACGGCCGCTACGTCAAGATGATCACCCGCGAGGGCCGGCTGACCGGCCTGGTCAGCCTCGGCATGCCGAACGCCGGCGCCGAGCTCTCCTGGCTCTACGACACCGGCGCCGAGCTGCCGTGGGACCGCTCGCTGCTGCTCCGCGGTGACGGCCCGGACGGTGGTGACGAGCCCTCCGGTGCGCCGGTCTGCCGCTGCAACGGGGTGCCCCGGGAGACCGTCGAGGCCGCGATCGTGGCCGGCTCCCGTACCGTGGCGGAGGTCGGCCGGGAGACCCGGGCCGGCACCGGCTGTGGTGGCTGTCGGTCCAAGATCGCGGCCTTGCTGGAGGACCGGTCGATCCAGCAGTGAAGGAGGTGCCGCGACGATCATGGGACACTTCCGATCATGGACCGCCGACGTCTCCGCGCCGAGATCTCAAGGACCGATGAGCTCGACTATCTGATCTTCACCCCGGCGAGGATTCCGGAGCCGTGGCCACTGCTGCTCTTCCTGCACGGCTCGGGGGAACGGGGCGACGATCTTGACCTGGTCACGGTCCACGGACCGCCGAAGCTGGCGGCCGAGGGAGGCGAGCTGCCGTACCTGCTGGTCGCTCCGCAGTGTCCGGCCGAGAGCTGGTGGACCTGGCACCAGGACGCGCTGATCGCCCTGCTCGACGAGGTCGAAGCCGAGTTCCCGGTCGACCCGTCCAGGATCTACCTGACCGGCCTGAGCATGGGCGGCATCGGCAGTTGGGAGTTGGCGATCCGCCATCCCGGCCGGTTCGCCGCCCTGGTGCCGATCTGCGGCGCCAGCCAGCCGTGGCTGGCGCGGCGGTTGCGCGACGTTCCGGTGCGGGCGTTCCACAACGCTCACGACGAGTCGGTCCCCGCCCGGGGCACCAGCGACATGGTCGCCGCTGTTCAGCAGGCGGGCGGGCAGGCCGAGGCAACGATCTACGATGCGCGGGGACACGACGCGTGGACGAACGCCTACCAGGACCCCGAACTCACGCGCTGGCTGCTGGCCCAGCGCCGAACCGGCTGATCCGCGAGTCGAGCCGGACCAAGATCGCTACGCTGCTCGAACAGAGAGCGGACCCTCCCCGGGTCGTGAGAGACTGGGGCCGCATCATGGATCCCGTTCTCGAAGCCTTCGCCGCGGAAGGCCGAATCCTTGTCGAGGTGGTTCGCGGTCTGACCGCCGATGATCTTGGGCGCCCGACCAACTGTCCGCCATGGGACCTGACCGAACTGATCGTGCATCTGGTCGGTGGCGTGCGGGTCGGCGAGTTCCGGACCGCTCCGCCCGGCGCCCGTCCGCGCGAGGCCGCCGACTACTATCGCCGGCCCGAGCGGGACACGGTCGAATACCGGGACAGCAACGTGCAGCAGGCCCAACAGGCCACGGCCCGGTTGGAGGGCAGCGCCGCCGAGGCCCTGGACGGATCGCTGCGGGACGCCGTCGCGTCCCTGACCGCCGATGATCTTGACCGGGTGGTCGAGATACCCCGGGTCGGCCCGATGCGGCTCCGCGAGTGGCTGACCACCCGCGTGATCGCCCTGGCTGCGCACGGCCTGGACGTCGCGATCACCTTGGGCCGACCGCCGTGGACGACGCCGTCGGCGCACGCAGTGATGGCACCCGTCTTCCGCTCGCTGCTGGGCCGGGACTGGCCGGCCGGGCCCGGTTGGAGCGAGGCCCGGGTGCTGGCCCTCGCGACCGGGCGGGCCGGGCTCACGGACGACGAGCGGGACTTGCTCGGTCGGCACGCGGCTCGGCTTCCGCTGCTGTCGTAAGGGTTTCCGCCTGTCGGCGGAGTCTGCGGTCGAACCAGACCAGCCCGACGACCGTGAGCGCGGCGATCACCGCGAGGCCTACCTGATCGACCGGGGTACGGGCCATGATGATCAGGCCCGCGATCGTGTGGGCGACCAGGGCGCCGCCGATGACGGCCAGGGAGTGCCGGTCGGACCACCGGGCCGAGCTGATCATCCGGGTCAGCACCCGGTAGGCGACCGCGACGCCGAGAATCGCCGCAGCGACGGGAATCAGCACGGTCAGGCCCACCGTGAAGGCCGGTTGCCGGGCGCCGAAGATCGGGAAGGTGAGGAAGAGGACGATCATGATCGCCAGTCCGGAACCCAGGTAGAGCACGGGCAGGCCGGGCACCGCTCCGTCGTGCGGCTGCGGAGACGCCGGCGGCAGGACCCGCAGGGCCAGCACGCCGAGGGTGATGATCACCGCCAGGCAGCCGATCAGGAACGGCAGCGGCGCCTGATAGCCGGGATCCATCGAGGGCGGCACGGTGATCCGGAGCAGGGCCACGCCGATCACCGTCACCAGCGCCGCGATGATCGTCCCGCCCCGTTTCAGGTACGGCCGCCCGCGGTGGGCCGGGAACAGCAGGTTGACGACGGCGATCGGGATGATCACGGTGAAGATGCCGTGATAGATCATCTGGGCGACCCAGTAGGGGACGTTGAAGCCGAGGATCCGGGCGCCCCATTCGGCCGCCTGGTAGAGGTTCGGGCTGGTCAGCGCCTGCAGCCCGATCCCGTCCTCCAGGAGTTCGTACGCGATCGCGAGCAGGATCAGGCTCGGCCAGCCACGACCGGTCCGGACCATCAGTTCGCGGATCAGCAGGACGCCGGCGCCGTACACCGGCATCCAGATGATCACCAGCCAGGCCATCGTCACCGGTGTCGAGCCGAGCGCCAGCTCGGCGATCAGCGGCGTGAGGACGACCAGCGTCCAGGCCGCGCCGCGATGGCCGGTCCGGGCCGGCTTCGGATTCGGGTCGGGGTTCATGTTCGTGGCCTCCGTCGATGGGTTGCCTGCCGCAGGGTGGTGATCAACTCGTCCCGGTACTGGTCCAGGTCAAGGCCGGGATCTCGTGCCCAGTCACGGATCAGGCCGTCGAGCGCGCCGCGGACGACGCTGGCCATGATCGCCGGATCGAAGGCCCGGAACTCGCCGGCTCGCTGCCCCTCCTGGAACAGGAGCGTGAGCGCATCGAGTTCGCCCTGGAGCCGGGCCGCCACCGGCCGGTAGTCCGACTTGAGGGTGCCGGCCATGATCTCGCCCAGCGCGCCGATCCGGTGCGGCTCGGCCCGGTAGAACGCGATGCTGCCGGCGAGGAAGGCGTCCAGCATCCCGGCGGCGGACCCGGACTCGTCCATGGCGGGCCGGATGGCCCGGTGACCGGCCGCGTAGCAGTCCTCGACGACGGCGTCGATGAGCGCGGTCCGGGTCCGGAAGTGATAGTTGATCAGCGCCCGGCTGACGCCGATCCGCTCCGCGATCCGGCCCATCGAAGCCGCCGCGTACCCCTGCTCGGCGATCACTCGGATCGCGGCGTCCAGGATCTGGGCGCGACGGGCGTCCTCGATGAAGGTCACCCGACCGAGGCTAACACCTTCGACAGAATCCTGACAGGGATGTCAGGATCGAGCGACCGGACCCCGGTGACAGTCGATCCGCGACCGTTGTACCCGTGCGCGACCGTTGCACCAGTCGCGGATGAGTGGAACGGTCGCGGCTGTCGGTGGTGGATCGGTGGGTGGAGAGGGGCTCAGGTCTGGGTGCGGAAGTTTTCGGCGAGCAGTTCGGGCCAGCGGGTGAAGTTGATCAACACGTCATCGGCGTGGGTGAGCTGGTCGATGGCGCCGACGCGGGGCAGCTCACGCAGCTCCGGATCGGCGATGGACTCGATGACGGAGTCGATCAAGGCGGCCGAGTTCAGCACCGGATAGGGCCGGACGGCGTCGTTGACGCCGACCTCGAACGGCGCGATTCGGAGTGGCACCGGCTTGGGCAGGCCGAGTTCGTTCTGCTGCCGGCCGACCAGGATCAACGCTTCGAGTACGGGATCGTCGGCCCGGCCGGCCGGCGGTTCGGTCATGGCCCGATCGAGCATCGGGCCGAGTTCGCGGGCCGCTTCCAGGTCGTCGAAGGCACGACTGAACCACTTGTCGTACGGCCGGTAGTGACGCTCCTGGAGGAACGCCAACTCCATGATCAACCGGCACAGTCGCGCGGTGATCAGCCGGGCGCCGCGAAGATCACCGAGCTCGGTGGCGCGGCCCAGGAAGGGCGCCTGGCTGCCGATCAGGTACCACTGTGCCGCGAGAATCCAACGCCAGACGTCGTCCGGATACCACCGGTGGGCCTTGCGCAGCCGGGTCAGCTCGCCGAGGTCGTCGCGGAAGACCCGGCCGGCGGTGAGTTGCAGAAGGTGCTGCTGCGGGAGGCTCAGCCAGGCCGCGGTGTCGGGGCTCTCGGTGGTGATCGTGGGAAGGCGGCGGGCGAGCCAGTCGGTGAGCGTACCGATCTCGAGATGGTGCGCCTCCTTGCCGGCGTCGAGGGAATACCAGCGGGTGGGCCGATCCCGGTAGTGCGACGGCAGCCCGGACTGGACCCGCTCGCGCACCGGTGCGACGTCCTCGGTGGCGAGGAAGAGCTGGAGTCGCGGTCCCCACTCGTGATCGGTGGACCGTTCGGTGTCGTACCCGAGCACCTCGGAGCCCTCACCGATCAGGCATGCCGTATGCGGACGGTCGATCAGCGGCGCCACGACGTCCTCGTAGAAGCCGTGCGCCAGTTCCAACCCCTTAACGAACGCTGCCATCTGGTCGACGCTAGTGCGGCCCCGGTCGCGGCGCGAGCGAATTGTCGCCGCGGGCCTCGTCAGGTGAGCAGGGGGTGTTGTCGGATCCTGGCCAGGATCCGGTTGTTGATCATGGGTTTCTGTTCCGGGTCGACGTACCTGGGTGGGATCCAGGCGGGGAGTCCTTGATCATCGATCTTGACCTGCCAGCCGCGGTCCAGGAAGTTGCGGTGGTGGTAGAGGCACAACAGCGTCAGGTTGCCGAGCACGGTTTCGCCGCCGTCGGCCCAGCGGATGACGTGGTGCCGTTCGCACCAGGCGGGTGCCCGGTCGCAGCCGGGGAAGGAGCAGCCGCCATCGCGGGCGACCAGGGCTATGGTCTGGTGCTTGGTGGCGATCCGGCGGGTCCGGCCGAGTTCGAGCGGGATCCCGTGGCTGGTGAGAGCGATCGGGTAGATCTCGGCTTCGCCGGCCAGTCGCAGGACCTGCGCCACCGACAGGAGCGTGCCGTCCCCGGCGGTGCCGTGACCCCGCCGGGCCCGTCGGTAGGTGGGGGCCTCAGCGGGATGATCTTGTTCGTCGAGGCGACCGGTCGTCGGTTGGTCTTGCACACCGGTCTGCCAGGTGCCGCGGGCGCCGGGGCTGACCCGAGTGATCAGGTCGTCCGCGTCGGTGGTGATCAGTACGGTGGCGGGAATGCCGCCGGTCTCGGGTAGCTCACCGGCGCGCAGCATCCGGGCGAACACCTCGTCGACCGCGTCGTGCAACCGTTGCTCGTGATTCCGCGGGTCCACCGCGCCCACGCCGGCGGCGTTGTCGATGCGTGGATGGGCGAGGGGCTCCAGGACGGCCCGGACCTTGACCGCGGTCTCGGCGGTGAGCCGGAACTCTCCGGTCAGCGCGCCCGAGGCGGTGGACCGCATCCGGAAGTGCCGCCGGTCGAGATCGAGCTGTTCGTCGGGCTCGGTGTCGTCTGGGTCGTACGCGTCGAGGTAGCTGCGGCTCACCTGTCGCAATTCGCGTGGTCCGAACCTGCGGCAGTGGGCGACCAGTTCTGTCTCGACCAGCTCCACGTTCACCGGATCGACCCGGGCCTGGTCCAGGTGCTCCAGGGTCTGGTTCACGATCATGGTCTGCTCGCCGGTGATCGCCCCGGCCGCCATGGCTTCCCCGACCGCCGGGCGCAACCGGGGGAGCGGCAGTCCGGTCATCGACTTCCGCGGCCCGACCGCCTCGGCTGCCCGCACTCGCCGCACGGCCTCTTGTGGCCCGATCAGGAACCGCCGCTCCAGCACCTTGGCCATCGAGCGTTGACATTCCCGTTCCGGAACCCCCGCATCCCGACAGGCAGCGACCAGCTCCGCGTCAACGGCCAGTAGGCGGTTCCGCAGCGTCTCGACCTCGTCCAGCAGCTCGACCAGCCCGGCCGGATCGTGATGATCAAGACCGCCCTGCCGCACCGCCGCCACCAACTCGGCTACCGACGTGCGGGTATCCCGGACCGCGGCACCGACCGGAGTCGCGGTGTCCAGGCTGGTCGTCGTCATGATCAGATTGTATTCGAATATTTGTTCGAATACAAGGGAATCCCTTGTATTCAAGGGATCAGCTCGTTCACCGCCGGATCAGGTTCAGAGGCGCGCCAGCGCTGATCGGAGGAATTCTTCGCGCCGTCGAGTGATCACCTCGACCTGGTGCCAGCCCTCGAAGTCAGTCGGGGTGTTCAGTGCGGCGACGGCGTCCCAATAGGCGACGGAGGTCGCCCTGCGGCCGGCCTGACGTTCCCATCCTTCGAGGACCGGTTGGGCTGCCTCGAGGCCGTAGCGCAGGACTGCTTGGAATCGGAGGTCGCCCAGGTCCACGCCGGGATCGCCGACGCCTGCGGTCTTCCAGTCGATCAGAGCGGTGCCGGTTTCGCTCCACAGCATGTTTCCCGGGTGCGCGTCGCCGTGCACCAAGACCGATTCCGCGCCCGGTACGCCGTGGGCGCGCACCAGCTGATCGGCTTCCTGTAGCAGTGGCGTCGTCGGCATCCGCTGTTCTCGTCTGTCCGCGGCGAAGTCGTCGACCGCGACCGGCCGGGGACGGTACGGGAGGTCCGGGCTCGGCGAGAGAGTGATCAGGTGTGCTGTGGCGATCGCGGCGCCTGCCTGTTCCAGGAGGCGAGGGTGCAACGTCGCGGGAAGCTTGGAGTTGCCAGGAAGCCAGGTCTCGAGCGTCGCCGGCGCGCCGGCCGCTTCGCCGGCAAGATCAGCAGCGATCAACTCCGGAGCGCTGAGCACATGGCTGGCGGCAACCTGCAGGGCGCGTGCGTTGGTGCCGATCATGCTCGCATCAACCTCGCCGGGCACTGGCACCTTCAGGACGAAATCACGGGGAGTCCGTCCTGTTCTGTCGATCATCCGCAGGCGGAACGTGCCCGCGGCGCGGGTCACGGGTTGGAGGCTCACTGCTTCGATGACGGCGGTGCTCTCGGCAGCTGTGAGGGCCCACTGGAGAACCGGGGGATCCGGCCTTTCGCTCATGAGCCCCAGCGTGGTCCAACCCGGGCACTGAACGAAGCCCGTTCGTCAGCGCGCCGCCCGCAGGGCATCCGAAACACTCGGGCACCGCGCCAAGACGGGCCGCACCGGATCGGGTGCGTCCACTCAGGAGGTCCAGCGGAAGGTGGCGCGGGCGGCTAGCCCGCTGATCACCAACCAGCCCGCCAGCACCAGCACCGGCCACCACAGGGCCGTACCGACCGAGGCGGCTCGCAGTCCCTCGCCGAGGGCGGCGGTGGGCAGGAACGGGAGGACGGGGCGCAGGATCGCGGGGTAGCTGTCCACCGGGACGACCAGACCACCGGCGGCGGCGAAGATCAGGTAGAGCAGGTTCGCCAGACCGAGGGTCGCCTCGGCGCGCAGCCGCCCGGCCAGCAGCAGGGCCAGGCAACTGAACGTGGCGATGGCCAGGATCATGATCACCAGCCCGGCGAGTGCGGACACCGGACCGAACTGCGGCCGCCAGCCGACCAGCAGCCCGACCACGGAGATCACGATCAGCTGCCCGACCACGATCATGATCACGGCCAGGGTCTTGCCGGCCAGCAGTCCGGACCGGCCGAGCGGGGTGGCGGCGAGCCGTTCCAGCACGCCGTACCGCCGCTCGAAGCCGGTCGCGATCGCCACCGACGTGAACGCGCTGGAGAAGACCGCCAGCCCGAGCACCGACGGCACCAGGCTGCCGAGGTCGCCGAACGGTCCGCCGACGATCCGCCCGATGATCATGACGCCGACCGGGATGACCAGGGCCAGCAGCAGTTGCTCGCCGTTGCGGACCAGCAGCTTCGCCTCGATCATCGCGTGCTGCAGGACCCGGCGGGAGGCCGGGGCGACGGCAGGGGCGGGAGTGAAGTCGAGGCTGGTCATGGCGTTCCCGGATGCGTCGACGACAGGAAGATCTCCTCCAGGCTGGCGCCGTCGGCGGTCAGCTCCGCCACCGTACCGGCGATCTTGATCACGCCTCCGTCCAGGATCGACACGTGGTCGGCCAGCGCCTCTGCCTCCTCCATCGCGTGCGTGGTCAGCAGAATCGCCACCCCGGCGGTACGGAGTTCGCGGAGCAGACCCCAGGTCGCCCGGCGGGCGTGCGGATCCATCCCGGCGGTCGGTTCGTCGAGGAAGATCAACTTCGGCCGGCCGATCAGGGCGCCGGCCAGGTTGACCGCCTGCTGCTGACCGCCGGACAACCGCCGGTACGGGATCCGGGCGTACGCGTCGATGCCCAGCCTGGCCTGCAGGGCCGCCGGGTCGAGCGGCTCGCCGTACAGGCTGCTCAGATAGCGCAACAACTCGCCGGGGCGCACCCCGGACCAGGCGCCCGTGCTCTGCGGCATCATGCCGACCCCGGCCAGTGCCGTCGGTGTCCCCGGTGCCGCGCCCAGCACCGAGATCCGCCCGCCGTCGGGCGTGATCAGGCCGGTACAGCACCGGATCAGCGTGGTCTTGCCGGCCCCGTTCGGCCCGAGCAGCGCGGTCAGCCGCCCGGGTTCGACCCGCAACTCAACCTCGGACAGGATGGTGCGGCCGCCGAGTCGTACCGACAGCCCGTCGATCGACAGGGCGGGATCCGGCTCGGGCACGGAAGCGATCCTACGGCGCCCGGATTCGGTTAGCGTGTCGACATGGACCTCCCTGTGCAACCGCCGGTCAAGCCGATGCTGGCCAAGTCGGTCAAGCAGATCCCGGCCGGCGATTTCAGTTACGAGCCGAAGTGGGACGGCTTCCGCTCGATCATCTTCCGCGACGGCGACGAGGTGGAGATCGGCAGCCGCAACGAGCGGCCGATGACCCGCTACTTCCCCGAGGTGGTCGAGGCGGTCAAGGCCAACTTCCCGGAGCGGGCCGTGATCGACGGCGAACTGATCGTGATCAGCGAGTCCGGCGACCGGCTGAACTTCGATCTGCTGCAGCAGCGGATCCATCCGGCGGCGAGCCGGGTCAAGCTGCTGTCGGGGCAGACTCCGGCGCACTTCGTGGCCTTCGACCTGATCGCACTGGGCGACGAGGACTACACCGACCGCCCCTTCACCGAGCGCCGAGCCGCGCTGGAGCAGGCGCTGGCCGGCGCGGCCGGCACGATCCATCTGACCCCGGTGACGAGGGATCCGGAGCTGGCCCAGGAGTGGTTCACCCAGTTCGAAGGGGCCGGCCTGGATGGCGTTGTGGCCAAGGGATTGGAGGTGACCTACCAGCCGGACAAGCGGGTCATGTTCAAGATCAAACACGAGCGGACCGCGGACTGCGTGGTGGCCGGCTACCGGACCCACAAGAGCGGCGACGACGCGATCGGCTCGCTGCTGCTCGGCCTGTTCAACGACGAGGGGACGCTGGCCTCGGTCGGCGTGATCGGCGCCTTTCCAGCCGCCCGGCGCAAGGAACTGTTCGCCGAACTGCAGCCGCTGGTGACCACGTTCGATGATCATCCGTGGGCCTGGGCGAAGCAGGAGGAAGGCACCCGGACGCCGCGCAACGCCGAAGGTAGCCGGTGGAGTGGCGGCAAGGACCTCTCCTTCACCCCGCTGCGGCCCGAGCTCGTGGTGGAGGTGCGGTACGAGCACATGGAGGGCGTCCGGTTCCGGCACACGGCCCAGTTCAACCGCTGGCGTCCGGACCGGGAACCGCGCTCGTGCACGTACGAGCAACTCGAAGAGCCCGTGAAGTTCGACCTCGGCGACATCCTGAACGGCTGAGTGAGCGATGGGCTTCGACGGCCTGAGGGAGCTGGTCTCCTGCCGGCTGACGGAGGTGCCGCGACCGCCACGGCAATCCGACTCGCCGGCGGACCTGGAGCGCCGCGAGGCCGCGATCACTTCGGCCTACCACGCAGGCCCGGGGCCGCTGGCCATGTGCTGGCATCGTCTTGCGTCCGACGGTCCGGTTGAGGTGCACGTCGCCGGAGCGGACCTCGTGTCGCCGATCTACGAGTCCGGCCAGGTCTCCGTCACGATTCCGACCGGCGGCCGCGGGACGGCGACGGATCCGGGCGCTCTGGACCGGACGTTGCGGGAGTTCCCGTTCTGGGCATCGATCGGCATCGCGGTCGACCCGGTTGTCGATCGTCCACCCGATCGCCAAACTCGCAGCGGAGACCGGCCGCCATCGCTCGAGGACTGCCTGCTGCAGGTTTGGCACGAGCCGTTCACCTGGCTCGCGATCGCCGAACCGGTCGCTGGTGACGAGCTGGAGGAAGCGATCGCCGGCGTGAGCAACGAACTGCGGCGGACGGCTGCTCGGTCTGGCGCGTCGCCGGAATACACGGTGACTGCGGAGCAGCTCAGGCGGCGGCACCGCGAATTGTCGTTGGCGATGACCAATGGGCTGTGGCGGGTACGTTACGCAGCCGGCAGCAACTCGGCCGAGGGCGCCCGGCGGATCGCCGCTCTCGTCTGCGCCTCGGCCGACCTCGACCAGTTGCCGTACACGCTCGTACCGGCGCGCACCGCCGGTGATCTTGATTCCGTACTGGATCAATCAGCGGAACCGGCGACGTATGTCAGCTCTCGATTCCTCGCAGCGATAGCCGCACCTCCTGCGACCGAAGTCCCTGGCCTGCACTTCCGGCTGTCGCCGACGTTCGACGTCGCCACCGAACCCGTGGCCGACTCCGGCGGGCAGCCGGGCGTCCGGCTGGGTACGGTCCTCGACAGCCATCGGCGAGCCGCCGGGGATCTGACGCTGCCGCTGCAGAGCTTGAACCGACACACCTTCGTCTGCGGCGCGACCGGCGCCGGCAAGTCGCAGACCGTGCGTGGACTGCTGGCGACCGCCACGAAGCAAGGGATCCCGTGGCTGGTGATCGAACCGGCCAAGGCCGAGTACCGCCTCATGGCGTCGCGGTTGAAGGACATCGGCCAGCCGGTGATGGCGATCCGGCCCGGTGACCCGGACCAGCCGCCCGCCGGCTTGAATCCCCTTGAACCTGCCGTCGACAAGGCCGGGCATCGCTTCCCCCTGCAGACTCATCTTGATCTTGTCC
The DNA here is from genome assembly GCF_042666975.1 of Microlunatus sp. GCM10028923. Taxonomy (NCBI): domain Bacteria; kingdom Bacillati; phylum Actinomycetota; class Actinomycetes; order Propionibacteriales; family Propionibacteriaceae; genus Microlunatus; species Microlunatus sp. GCM10028923. The sequence goes on from NZ_JBHTFF010000009.1 coordinate 136,393, forward strand.
GTGCGTTGTTCCTGGCCGCGTTCGAAGCGGACGAGCCGTTTCCGCAGGTCCTGAGCACAGCGCTGACCCAGAGCTACCAGGGCCTCGGTTGGGACCTTGCGCTCGGGGAATCGGACACACCTGGAGTTGCGCCCCGTTATCCGACGCTCGGTGATCTTCAGCAGACCGCGGCTGCAGTGGTCGATGACATCGGCTACAGCCAGGAGATCACCGACAACGTACGCGGCTTCATTGCGGTCCGGCTGTCCAGCCTGCGGCTCGGCACCACTGGCCGATTCCTGGAGGGCGGGCACCAGCTCGACCTGGATGCTCTGCTGCGGTCCAACGTCGTCTTCGAGATCGAAGACGTCGGCGACGACCGGGACAAGGCGTTCCTGATGGGTACGGTCCTGATCCGCCTGGTCGAACACCTCCGACTTGATCAGAAGTACAACGGTGCACCGAGCGGGCTACGGCATCTGAGCGTGTTCGAGGAGGCGCACCGCCTGCTTCGCAACGCCACCGAGGGACCGGCGGCCCACGCCGTTGAGATGTTCGCCGGCCTCCTTGCCGAGATTCGCGCGTACGGCGAGGGCTTGATCATCGCCGAGCAGATCCCGTCCAAGCTGTTACCGGACGTGATCAAGAACACCGCCGTCAAGATCGTCCACCGGCTCCCGGCCCAGGACGACCGGGACGCGGTCGGCGCCACCATGAACCTGACCGAGGCACAGTCCGACTACCTGGTGACGTTGCCGCCAGGGCAGGCCGCGGTCTTCACCGACGGCATGGACTACCCGGTGCTGGCAGCGATGCCCGACGGCACCGGGCTGGAGGATCCGTCGGTTGCACCGGCGGACGCTGCGCCACTGATCTCCTCGCGGAGCATCACCTGCGGCCGAGCGTGCCAGAAGGAGCCGTGCACGACCAGGCAGATCATCGCAGCCGGCCGCACCCTGCGCCGCGTCCCGCACCTGGCCCTGTGGTCCGAGCTCGCCGTCGTAGCCCACCTGATCGGCAGAACCGTTCCGGTGCCGGACGATCCCCTGCTCGAATCCTTCCAGCGCATGGATCCCCGCACCCGCGACTGCGCGATCGCACATGCGGTGGATGACGCGGTGGCCTCCAGGTCAACCGGGATCTCCGATCGGATCAGTCCTGCACCGTTCGCCGATCATGTCAGCTCGACCCTGCGGGCCATGATCAGCACCGGCGGGCACCACATCCGCCACGAGCCGGAGTGGATCGCGCTGCCGTACCGCTGGACCGTGATCCGTGATCGCCTGGCCCGCATGCATCGTGATCATCCCGAGGCCGGGCGCCATCCCGACAGCGAGGCGTGGGAGCGCGATACGGGTCGGTCGATCCCCGGCCGAACCGTCCTGGAGCAGTTCCTGACAGTCACCTCCTGGGTGGACACCGACCAGCGGAACCGCCGTGAGTTGCGACTGATCACGCTCGGCGATCATCCCGAGCCGCCAATCGCCGCAGCGGTCGGAGTGCCGCCGAACCACCCCGGCTGGGACCAGCGCCTCGGCGCGATGCTGAACGCGTTCGTCGTCTGCCGTTGGCCGCTCGCACATTTCGCGACGATCGGCCTGTACGACCTGGTCAGCGGAGACTCCGAGAGGGCTGGACGTGGCGTTCGATCGGCCCGGTAGCGATCCGGAGGAGCCCGATCGAGAGGGCGACCCGTTGAAGCGAAGTACGTCGAGAAGCCTGGGTTGAGCCTGTACCGGGGCGAACGACCGCCAGTGGTCCAGAACGTTGCTGAGGTGCGGCTTCGACGACGAGATGGACCGCTATAGATCGGTGATCAAGGACGATAACAACCCCATTGCCAAATTGCGGTTGGTGACGAGCACCGAGAAGGCCGCGAACTATCTCGGTACCAGGGGCAGTCGGGATCTTGGGTCCTGATGTTGATCTTGAAATTCGGGTAGAGACTTGACCAGGAAGGAGATTCGGATGAGTAGCTCCATGACCATCTTTTCGCCGGACGGTGCATTTCGTGTCGAGTCGGAGGTGTTCGTCGCCGGGGCACGACACAACTGGGGTTCCGAGGTTCCGATTCTCACCAACCCGGACTCGAGGCCGCACAACTTGACGGTTCAGATCAAGCGGGAGGGCGGGACCAGCTTTCAAGTCTTCCATGATCGCCTTGACGAGTCGGTATTGACCGATGGTGATCCGGATCAGTGCGCCGAGGTGGCCGTGTGGGTGTTGTCCTTGTTGTCCGGACAGCTCTCGGGGCGGCTCTGGATGACCGACCAGGGATTCACCGGCCACATCGACCTGGTTCCCGGGATGACCGTCGCGGACGTCCGCGACGGCTGGATCAGTCACGCTGATCATGCGCCCGAGATCTAGGCCGCCCAGACGGTCGCGCCGAGGCCTCCTTGCGTGACAGGGTTGTCGGCAACCGATCGGAGAAGGTGGTGACGTTGGCTTTCGACAGACCCGGGAAGGATCCGGAGGAGCCGGATGAATCGCGACGCGCCGCCGACGGTCGGGATCGGGCGGCTGACCAGGTCGGGGCTGCGGCTGATAGCTCGGGTGCGGACGGCCGGGTGCGGGTGAAGGAGCTGCTGCGGGATGATGAGGACAAGGACCTGTTGGCGGCGCTGAGTCAGCGTAGGCGCTCCGCGGCTGCAGGCGCCGGTGGGGAGACTCGGGACAGTGCCGACGCTCGGACGGTCGATCCGAGGCACCTGCCGGACGAGGTGCGGACCAGGCACTCGCAGGATGGTCCAAGTGTCGACGAACCTCGGCCAGCCGGCGAGAAACGCCAGGGGGTCGAGCAGGGATCGGCCAACGTCGACCGAGCTCATGCCCGATCGGACGGTGCCAACGTTGCGGGGCAGGAAAGGGCTGCCACTGATTCGGAGCTGGACGAGGCTCCCGCCCGAGATACCGGCGCGAGACGCCCGTCGGACCTGCTCGGGCCGAGCGTAGCCAGCAGGGACGCAGATGCCGAGGATAAGGCGCCCAGGCGCAGAGAGGTGTGGTCGGGAGGACGTGGGCCTGACTCGTCTCCGCTCATTCCGACGATTGATCAGCCGAAGCCTCCCGATCGGATTCCTGAGAGTGAGAAGAAGAGTCGAGCCGACAAGGTCCTTGATCTGCTGAAAAATGAGGCCGGCTCTATTGATAAGCTGACCTCTACCGTCGGTAACTCAGTAGATAAGGCCTTGGGTCCCCGCGCGACAGGTCATCCGGAAGTCAGGTCGAGTCCGGACCACCGTCAACCAAATATTCCAAGCTCGGGGTTGGAAGCTGGGGATGCTGTTTCTAGCGTGTCGATGACAATTCTGTTCGTGGTCGAGGCGACCAAGAAGGCAATGGAAAGAATGAGAAAGGGTCGAGAAGATACATGAAGTTCACGGAAGATGTGGTTGCATCCTTGCGTGCGTTCCTGAGAGTGGATATCGCAGAATATGATCGCAGTGGAGAATTGCTGACGCCCCCCGAAAGGGAGGCACGAGGTGCATTGCTTGTGGCCGCCTTCGTTGTGGCATCTGAGAAGAGATTCGGTCACGCAGGGACGTCCGAGATTGTGGATTTTGTGGCAAGGCTCCGATCGCGCACCGAGGAAATGGCTGATCTCATCGATCCGCGCACCGCGGAGCGGTTGATCTCAGCCGCTGCCACGGAGGGGTCGGTCGACGACATCAGCACCTACGAGAAGGGCACCCACTACGGTCCGCTGCTTGCGGCGATGGTTGTCGAAGAGTCGCTCACCGACGATGAACTCGACGACTTCCTCAGCGAGTCACTCGAACTTGCCAAGGGCCTGCCTGAGGCCGGATAACTTCCTGCCGGGGATCCGCAATCGGACAGGAGTCTGCCACGGTGGTGCGCATCACTGAAGAGACCATCGCGACCTTGAAGGCCTATCTGACGGGCGACTACGAGGGAGTTGTCCGCGGCTTCGAGCGGCTCCGGTGGGGGAGTGAGCACCTGACGCGAGAAGTTCCTGGCTTTCTGGAACTACTTGCGGCTGCTCTGATTGTCGCAGCGCGGCGACACTTCGGCGATACGTATACCCGGGCCGAGATCGTGCAGTACGTCGCGACCATCCGCCGACGTGAACTGATCATGGGAGATTTCGATCCCCTCACCGGGGAGATCCTCATCCTTCGGGCACTCGGTGCTGACGATGAGGTTCTTCTTGACCTGAACAGACAGATCGTCGCGCAGATCGCCCTGCTGGAGGAGTTCGCTCGCGATGCCGACCTTGACGCGAAGCAGGTCGACGAGTTGCTCGACGAAGCCAAAGTGAACGCTCAGGTTTGGTTCCGCCGGACCGATTCCGTCGTTGCGGACATCGGCTCAGTCGCGGAGCAGGAACTGAAGACGATCTCATCGATCTACATCCCTCAGTCCGATCGCCCGATCTTTTCGTTTGCTGACATGGAGGAATTCAAGATCGGCGACGAGCGTGTGGGGACTCGGTTCGGTGTTGGGTCGAGTGGCGAGTCGTTCCTGTGGTTCACCGAGGGCAACGGCGGAATCTACGTGCAGTCGGGACCTACGGCGGTCTTCGCGAACTCGAGGCTCGAGTCCTTCACAGCATCGCTGATCTCCGTCTCCGCGCTCAGTGTGCCGCCCACCGGTGGACCGGCGGATGTAGACCGTTATCTGCTGGACGTGGAACAGGTACGGTCCGAGTTGGGCAGGATCGATTCTCAGGCAATGGATGAACGCGCTTGGTGGCCAGGCGTGCTCGACAGGTTTGCAAGGGCGGTGGCGCGATGAATGCTCCGAGTCTTGAAGAACTGGCCGATCTCGCGACGCCCTGGGCGATCCGGGTCGTGATCACGCTCGGCGTACCCGAACTGCTGGCCGACGGTACGCGATCGTCGGAAGACCTGGCCGTCGCCGCGGGCTGCGACGCCACCTATCTGCGCAGGATGCTCGCGCATCTGGCCGGTCGCGGCCTGTTCCGGCAGGAACGGCCCGGCTGGTTCGCGCTGACTGAGGCCGGACAGCAGTTGCGCGGTGACGGGGCCAGGCTCGGCTATGGCCTGGACGGGGTCGGCGGTCGGTTCGCGCACGCCTGGACGACTCTTGCCGACGCGGTCCGGGAAGGTCGGCCGGTCTATGCGGAGAAGTTCGGCCGGCCGTTCTGGGAGGACCTGGCCGCGCACCCGGAACTGTCGGCGGATTTCGACGCGATGATGGGGCCGGCCGGGCACGGCGAGCCCGATCCTCGGATCCTGCCCGAGGAGGCCTGGGCCGGCGCGAGCACGATCGTCGATGTGGGTGGCGGTGCGGGCTACAAGCTCGCCGCACTGTTGAAGGCCCGGCCGGAGCTGCGCGGGACCCTGGTCGAGCTGCCGCCGACCGCCGCCCGTGCCGAACAGGTCCTGGCCGAGGCCGGACTGGCCGACCGGAGCGAGGTCGTGGCGCAGAGCTTCTTCGACCCGCTGCCGGCGGGCGCCGACCTCTACCTGCTGTCCAGCATCATCAACGACTTCCCGGACCCGGAGGCCGCCGCGATCCTGACCCGCTGCGCCGAGGCGGCGGGCCGGACCGGGCGGGTCCTGGTGCGCGGCGCCGTCGCGGACGACGATCATCAGCCGTCCGGCCTCGAGGTCGAACTGGTCCTGCTCGGTGGCCGGGTCCGCGGCCCGGACGAGTTCGCCGCCCTCGCGGCCCGGGCCGGGCTGGCCGTACGGGCACTCCATGATCAACCGGCCGGCCTGGTGGCCGAACTCATCCCGGACTGAACCCGTGACGGGCCTCCGGGCCAGGCTCAGACGACGGCGAAGTTGGCCATCATCGCCAGGTCCTCGTGCTCGGCGTTGTGGCAGTGGAAGACGTACCGGCCGCGATAGCCGGAGAACCGGGCGATCACCTCGACCGTCTCACCGGGACGAAGATCGACCGTGTCCTTGAGCCCGCCGTCGAAGGGCGACGGCGGACCGTTCCCGCGCGACAGGACCTGGAAGTTGACCAGGTGCAGGTGGATCGGGTGGTGCATGTCGGCGACGAACCGCCAGATCTCGACATCGCCGAGTCTCGGCGCCGCGTCGATCCGGGTCGGCGAGAAGGGCTCGTTGCCGATCACCCAGGCGTGGTGGCCGTCGGCCATCCGGCGCGAGCTGAAGGCGAAGTCGCGGACGGCCGTCGCCTGGGACCGGTGCAGCGGCTCGATCTCACTGAGCCGTTCGGGGATCCGGCTGTCCTCGACTCCGGTCCGGGTGATCCGGAACAGCATCACCCGCCGCGTGCCGTCCTCGCCGAGGCGGTTGATCAACTCCACCTCCGTGCCGACCGGATAGCGTCCGAAGTCGATCACCACGTCGTACCGCTCGGCGGGCGCGATCGGCAGCTGATCATGAGCCACCGGCGCTTCGAGCAGACCATGATCGGAACCGATCTGGAGCAGTCCGGCGCCGCCCGGCGGGGGTGGGTCGAGTGCGAGGTCGTACCGGCGTGCGTTGGATCCGTTGAGGATCCGCAGCCGGTACCGGGTCGCGGTGACCTCGTGCACCGGCCAGGGTGCCCCGTTGACCAGGATCACGTCGCCGAAGACGCCTTCCAGGTAGTCCTCCTGGACCCCTGGGATGACTCGTAGCCCGGGGTCGATCGACGGATAGCGGAAGGACCCGTCCTCGGCGAACGCCCGGTCGGTGATCATGATCGGCAGCTCCCGTCCCCCGTACGGAAGCGGCAGCGACTCTTCCTCGTCGTCGCGGATCAGGTGGAAGCCGGCCAGCCCGCGGTAGACGGCCGGGCCGGTGAAGTCCATCCGATGATCGTGGTACCACAGCGTCGCGGCCCGCTGCCGCAGCGGATACGTGTAGTCGAAGCTGCCCTGGCTGATCACGGCCTCCGGGTCGGACATTCCGTGGTGGCCCGGGCGGGCCCTCGACCAGCTGCCGTCGGCGGGCAGCACCAGGTCGGTCGGATAGCCGTCCGATGCCGGCGGCGTGTGGCCGCCGTGCAGGTGGACCACGGTCGGCACCGGCAGTTCGTTGCGGTGCCGCACGATCGTCGTCCGGCCGCTGCGGGACTCGATGGTCGGCCCGGGGAAGATCCCCTGATAGCCCCAGATCGGCGTCTCCAGCCCGGGAATGATCTTCGCCGTGGCGGCCCGCTGGGTGATCTCGTACACGTCGGCATCGGGTCGCCGCTCGACCGGCTGCAGCACCGGCGGGATCGGCAACGGTTGCCGGTACGGCGCGGGCAGCGGCACCTGGCTGTGCAACAGCTCACCGGTCCCGGCCCCGGCGGCGAGCAGCTTCCCGCCGCCGAGCCCGGCCGCGACCGCCGCTCCGGACCCGGCCACCAGCCCGACGAATCGACGCCGCGGCAACCGCCCGCTCATCGCGCGATCCCGTCCGCCGCGGACCCCCGCGCCGCTTCTCCCGGCGCCGGCTCCGGCCCCGATAGAGGCTGCGACACAGAGACCCCGCGCGTCTGCGGCCGCCAGAGATTGATCACCAGCACGACGTTGCCGGCGACGATCGCGACGCCGAGCGGCACGTGCAGGTCCAGCGCCCCGGCCAAGCCCGCGACGTACTGCCCGGTCTCGGCGGCCACGACCAGCAGGGTCGCGGGCAACGGCCAGCGCGGCCCGCCGATGATCAACAAGACGATCGTGATCACCAGCTGCCCGTAACCCAGATAGGACACCAGATCGGCGCCGAGCGCGTGCAGGGCGAGCCGGTCGTACTGGCCGGAGAGATAGGCGCCGGCGAACACCGGCTGGGCGAAGACGGCCAGGCCGTGCGCCGTGGCGACCACTCGCAACAGCCCGAGGCTGACCAAGATCAACGAGCCCCGGCGCGGGGCTGACTTCTGCATGGCCCGACGCTAAAGTTCCTCGAGTCATGTCGTCCAAGACCAGTTCAGCCACACACTCATAACACAAAGGTCATAAGCGTGGACCTGCTGACCCTCCGCTATTTCCAGACCGTGGCCCGGCTGCAGCACGTCAGCCGCGCGGCCGAGCAGCTGCACGTCGCCCAGCCCGCGCTGAGCCGGGTGATCCGACGTCTGGAGGACGACCTCGGCGCGCCGCTGTTCGACCGGACGGGTCGGGCGGTGCGGCTGAATCGCTTCGGTGCCGCCTACCTGCGCCGGGTCGACCGGGCGCTCGCCGAGCTGGACGGCGGCCGCGCCGAGCTTGCCGATGCCGTCGGCCTCGACCGCGGCACGGTGACCGTCGCCGCGGAGACGCTGCGGCTGCTCACTCCGCTCGTCGCGGCCTTCCTTCGTGATCATCCCGGCGTCGACCTGCGCCTGGTCGAGTCCGATCCGCGCGGCATGACGGACCGGCTGCGCGCCGGCCAGCTCGACTTCGCCTTCGCCTCCCAACCCCTGGCAGACCCGTCGCTGCGGGCCCGGGAGCTGATCCGGGAGGAGGTGCTGCTGGTGGTGCCGGCGGGTCATCGGCTGGCCGCCGAGGCTCGGGTTCCGGTGGCCGAGCTGGCCGGTGAGCGGCTGATCACCAGCCGGCCCGGGCACTGGCTCCGGACCCTGGTCGAGCGCCTGTTCGCCGACGCCGGGATCCGGCCGGAGGTGAGTTGTGAGTGCAACGAACCGACCGTGATGCTCGACCTGATCGGGGCCGGCCTCGGCGTCGGGTTCGGCCCGAGCAGTGCCCGCTTCGCCGATCCGCGCGCCACGGTCGTGCCGACCTCGCTCGACGTCGCGGACTGTCACCGGACGCTCAGCCTGGTCTGGTGCGACGGTGCCTACCTGTCCGCCGCGGCCAGGCTGTTCCGGGACCGGGCGATCGGCCACTTCCGGCTGCCGCAATAGGTGGCCTGCGACACTTAGTGGACCCTTATTTGAATCCATGAGCGGAATAAGAGCACACTGGCGTTGTGAAAAACGCGGACGCTGATTCCTCGACCAGGCAGCGGGTCGCGTCCTCGATTCTCGAGTACGGCCCGTCGACCGCGGCGGCGCTGGCCGAACGCCTTGATCTTACGGCGGCGGCCATTCGCCGCCATCTCGACGTGCTCACCGAGCAGGGCCAGATCGAGGCCCGCGAACAGCGCGTGTACGGGCATCGCGGGCGCGGCCGCCCGGCCAAGGTGTTCGCGCTCACCGATGCCGGCCGGCAGGAGTTCTACGCCGCGTACGACGAGCTGGCGATCTCCGCGCTGGACTACCTGCGCGAGCACGCCGGGCCGGACGCGGTGGCGGCGTTCGCCGACGCCCGGATCGCCGAGACCGAGCAGCGCTACGGGCGGATCCTGGCCCAGTCCGGGCCGGAGGTCACGCCGGCCGAGGCACTGGCCGCGGCGCTGTCGGACGACGGCTACGTCGCGGCGAGCCGTCCCGCCGGCGCCGGCGAGCAGCTGTGCCAGCACCACTGCCCGGTCGCGCACGTGGCCGAGCGGTTCCCCGAACTCTGCGAGGCCGAGACCAGGGCGTTCGCCCGGCTGCTCGGCGTCCATGTCCAACGGCTGGCGACGATCGCCCACGGCGACGGCGTCTGCACCACCCACATTCCGAAGGCCACCACCGAAACCGCAACCGAAAGGTCTCACTCATGACGCAGACCCCCGACATCGCGAACCGTCCCGTCGGTACCGGTCACACCCAGGAGGAACACCTGGAGGCGCTGGGCAAATACCAATGGGGCTGGTCCGACTCCGACACCGCCGGCTCTGCTGCGCGCCGCGGGTTGAGCGATGACGTGGTCGCGAACATCTCCCGGCTGAAGAGCGAGCCGGACTGGATGCTCAACCTGCGGCTCAAGGGACACAAGCTGTTCCGGCGCAAGCCGATGCCGGCCTGGGGCGCCGATCTCTCCGGCATCGACTTCGAGAACATCAAGTACTTCGTCCGCTCCACGGAGAAGCAGGCCGCCAGCTGGGAGGACCTGCCCGAGGACATCAAGAACACCTACGACAAGCTCGGCATCCCGGAGGCGGAGAAGGCCCGCCTGGTGGCCGGCGTCGCCGCCCAGTACGAGTCCGAGGTGGTCTACCACAAGATCAACGAGGAGCTGGAGAAGCAGGGCGTCGTCTTCCTCGACACCGACACCGCGCTGAAGGAGTACCCGGAACTGTTCCAGGAGTACTTCGGCACCGTGATCCCGGTCGGCGACAACAAGTTCGCCGCGCTGAACACGGCGGTCTGGTCCGGCGGCTCGTTCATCTACGTGCCGAAGGGCGTGCACGTGGAGATCCCGCTGCAGGCGTACTTCCGGATCAACACCGAGAACATGGGCCAGTTCGAGCGGACCTTGATCATCGTCGACGAGGGTGCCTACGTGCACTACGTCGAGGGCTGCACGGCGCCGATCTACTCCTCCGACTCGCTGCACTCCGCGGTGGTGGAGATCGTCGTCAAGAAGAACGCCCGGTGCCGCTACACGACGATCCAGAACTGGTCGAACAACGTGTACAACCTGGTCACCAAGCGCGCCACCTGCGAAGAGGGCGCGACGATGGAATGGGTCGACGGCAACATCGGCTCGAAGGTGACCATGAAGTACCCGGCGGTCTACCTGATGGGCGAGCACGCCCGCGGCGAGACCCTGTCGGTCGCGTTCGCCGGTGAGGGCCAGCACCAGGACGCCGGCTCGAAGATGGTGCACTGCGCGCCGCACACCTCGTCCTCGATCATCTCGAAGTCGGTCGCCCGTGGCGGCGGCCGGGCGTCGTACCGCGGGCTGGTGCAGGTGGACGCCGGAGCGCACCACTCGGCCTCCGTGGTGAAGTGCGACGCGCTGCTGGTCGATCAGATCAGCCGCTCCGACACGTACCCGTACAACGACATCCGCGAGGACGACGTCTCGATGGCCCACGAGGCGACCGTGTCCAAGGTGAGCGAAGATCAACTCTTCTACCTGATGTCGCGCGGGCTGGAGGAGGACGAGGCGATGGCCTTGATCGTCCGCGGCTTCGTCGAGCCGATCGCCCGCGAACTGCCGATGGAGTACGCGCTCGAGCTGAACCGGCTGATCGAGCTGCAGATGGAAGGCGCGGTCGGCTGACGCCGATCGGATCCTTCGACAGGCTCAGGACACTAGACCAAAGACAGAAAGCGAAACTGTGACGACGACAACCCCGAACGTCGCTGGTGCGGTCGAGACCAGCGACCGGGTGGCCAGCCACCTGCACCCGGAAGGGTCCTTCGCGGTCGATGATCATGCCGTGCCGACCGGGCTCGAGGAGGTGTGGCGGTTCACCCCGCTGAAGCGCCTCCGCGGCCTGCACAAGGACGCCCCGTTCGGCACCGGCTCGATCAAGCTCGACACCGTGCTGCCCGAGGGCGTCACGGTGACCGAGGTGCCGGCCGACGACGCGGTGGTCGGGTCCAGCGGCTACGTGCCGGCGGACCGGATCAGCGCGCGGGCCTGGCAGGCGGCCGACACGGTGACCGTGATCAAGATCGCCAAGGAGGCCGTGGTGGCCGACGCGGCGTTGATCACCCACGTCGGGTCGAGCACCGAGACCGCGTCCGCCGGGCATGCGGTGATCGTCGCCGAGCCGTTCTCCAAGGCGACCGTCGTGCTCCGGTTCGAGGGCAGCGCGACCGTCGCCGACGTGATCGAGATCGTCGTCGGTGAGGGCGCCCAGCTGACCGTGGTCAGCGTGCAGGACTGGGCCGACGACGCGGTGCACCACACCTCGCAGCACGGACTGGTCGGGCGGGACGCGACCCTGCGGCACGTCGCGATCTCGTTCGGCGGCGACCTGGTCCGGATGAACGCCTCCGTCGCGTACGAGAGCACCGGTGGCGACGCCGAGCTGCTCGGGCTGTACTTCGCCGACGCCGGGCAGCACCTGGAGCACCGGCTGTTCGTCGATCACAACGCGCCGAAGTCGCGCAGCAACGTCGACTACAAGGGCGCGCTGCAGGGGAAGGGCGCGCACGCGGTGTGGATCGGCGACGTGCTGATCCGCAAGGCGGCCGAGGGCATCGAGACGTACGAGTCGAACAAGAACCTCGTGCTGACCGACGGCTGCCGGGCGGACGCGGTGCCGAACCTGGAGATCGAGACCGGCGAGATCGCGGGTGCCGGCCACGCCGCCACCACCGGCCGGTTCGACGACGAGCAGCTGTTCTACCTGCGCAGCCGCGGCATCGACGAGGCCGAGGCCCGGCGCCTGGTGGTGCACGGCTTCTTCGCCGACATCATCCGCAAGATCGGCATCCCGGCCGTCGAGGACAAGCTGATGCAGGCGGTGGAAGCGGAGCTCGCGATCAACATCGGCCTGCCGGCGGCATCGTGAACTACGTCAGGGCCTGCTCGGCAGCCGAGGTCGGACCGGAGTCCGCGATCCCGGTCGACGTCGATGATCACGAACTGGCGATCGTCCACTCGGGCGGCGCCTACTACGCGATCGCCGACGAGTGCTCGCACGCCGCGATCCCGCTCTCGGAGGGCGATGTCGGCGACGGCGAGATCGAGTGCTACCTGCACGGGTCCCGGTTCTCGCTGAAGTCCGGCGAGCCGCTCGGCCTGCCCGCGACCGAACCGGTCGCCGTCTACCCCTGCAAGATCGTCGACGGCGAGGTTCTGGTCGACGTCACCAATCCCAACTCTGCAACGAACTAGACCAGGAGTCACAGCGCCACCATGTCCAATCTCGAGATCCGCGACCTGCACGTGACGGTCGAGACCGAAGCCGGCACCAAGGAGATCCTGAAAGGTGTCGATCTCACGATCAACAGCGGCGAGACGCACGCGATCATGGGACCGAACGGCTCCGGCAAGTCCACGCTGGCCTACTCGATCGCGGGCCACCCCAAGTACACGATCACCCAGGGCTCGGTGAAGCTGGACGGCGAGGACATCCTCGGCCTGTCCGTCGACGAGCGCGCCCGGGCCGGCCTGTTCCTGGCCATGCAGTACCCGGTCGAGGTGCCCGGCGTCTCGGTGTCCAACTTCCTCCGTACCGCCAAGACCGCGGTCGACGGCCAGGCGCCGAAGCTGCGCACCTGGGCCAAGGACGTCAACGCGGCCATGGAGCGGGTCGACATGGACCCGGAGATGGCCAACCGCAGCCTCAACGAGGGCTTCTCCGGCGGCGAGAAGAAGCGGCACGAGATCGTCCAGCTGGAGCTGCTGAACCCGAAGTTCGCGATCTTGGACGAGACCGACTCCGGCCTCGACATCGACGCGCTGCGGATCGTCTCCGACGGCGTCAACCGCTACAGCGAGCAGGGTGACCGCGGCGTGCTGCTGATCACCCACTACACGCGGATCCTGCGCTACATCAAGCCGGACCACGTGCACGTCTTCGTCGCCGGCCGGGTCGCCGAGCAGGGCGGCGCGGAACTGGCCGAGCGGCTCGAGGCCGAGGGCTACGACCGTTACGTGAAGGCCGCGCGGGCCAGTGTCTGAGTTCGCGTTCGACGTCGACCACCTCCGGGCCGACTTCCCCATCCTGGAACGCCAGGTGGGGGGTCGGGACGTGGTCTACCTCGACTCGGCCAACACCTCGCAGAAGCCGCGCTGTGTGGTCGAGGCGATCGAAGATCATTACCTGTACCACAACGCCAACGTGGCCCGGGCGATGCACCAGCTGGGCTCCGAGGCGACCGAGGCGTACGAGGGAGCCCGGCGGATCATCGCCGGCTTCATCGGCGCGCCGCGGACGGACGAGGTGATCTTCACCAAGAACGCGTCCGAGGCGCTCAACCTGTGCGCGCACACGCTCGGCGCCAAGCTGGGACCGGGCGACGAGATCGTGATCTCGGTGATGGAGCACCACTCCAACATCGTCCCGTGGCAGCTGCTGGCCGAGCGGACCGGCGCCACGCTGCGCTGGTTCGACGTGACCGAGGAGGGCCGGCTCGACCTGGCCGGCGCGGCCGCGTCGGGCTTGATCAACGAGCGGACCAAGATCGTCTCGGTGACGTACGTCTCCAACGTGCTGGGCACGGTCAACCCGGTGGCCAAGATCGCCGAGCTGGCCCACGCGGTCGGCGCCGTGCTGGTCCTGGACGCCTCGCAGGCGGTGCCGCAGCTGCCGGTGGACGTCACGGCGACCGGAGCCGACCTGGTGGCGTTCACCGGGCACAAGATGCTCGGGCCGACCGGGATCGGCGTTCTGTGGGGCCGCTACGACCTGCTGGAGACCCTGCCGCCGTTCCTGGGCGGTGGCGAGATGATCGAGGTCGTCGAGCTGGAGCGCTCGACGTTCGCGGCGCCGCCGTACCGGTTCGAGGCCGGCACGCCGCCGATCGCGCAGGCGGTCGGGCTGGGTGCCGCGGCCGGCTACCTGACCGCGGTCGGGATGGACAAGGTGGCCGCGCACGAGCAGGAGATCACGGCGTACGCGCTGAAGGGCCTGGCCACCGTGTCCGGCCTGCGCGTCCTGGGCCCGACCGAGCCGGTCGATCGTGGCGGGGCGATCTCGTTCACGCTGAACGCCGGCGGTCTCGAGGTGCACCCGCACGATGTCAGCCAGTTGCTGGACAGCAAGGGGGTTGCCGTGCGCGGCGGCCACCACTGCGCCCGTCCGCTGCACAAGCGGTTCGGCGTTCAGTCCTCGACCCGCGCGTCGAGCTATCTCTACACCACGAGGGCCGAGATCGACGCCCTGGTGGACGCCCTGGAATATGTCGTCGGATTTTTTGGTCGTGGTAGGTCATGAACGTCGAGGACATGTACCAGGAGATCATCCTGGACCACTACCGGGAGAAGCATCACAGCGGCCTGCGCGAGCCGTACGGCAGCGAGGTGCACCACGTGAACCCCAGCTGCGGCGACGAGGTGACCCTCCGCGTGCAGCTGGACGGCGACCGGGTCGCCGACGTCTCGTACGACGGCGTCGGCTGCTCGATCTCGCAGGCGGCGACGTCGGTGATGGCCGATCTGGTGATCGGCAAGCCGTACCCGGACGGCCTGGAACTGCACCAGGAGTTCTTGGAACTCATGCAGGGTCGTGGTGAGATCGAACCGAACGAAGATCGGCTGGAGGACGGCATCGCGTTCGCCGGCGTGGCCAAGTTCCCGGCCCGGGTGAAGTGCGCGCTGCTCGGCTGGTCGGCCTTCAAGGACGCGGTGCTGCAAGCCCGTGCGAGCGAGGAGAAGTCATGACCGAACAGCAGATCCGCGACGAACTGCCGGACGTCGACCTGCCCGGCGACGGCCAGGCCGGCGCCGCGCAGCCCCCGGCACCGACCAGCAAGCCGACCGTGGAAGACCTCACCGAGGCACTGAAGGACGTCGTCGACCCCGAGCTGGGCATCAACGTGGTCGACCTCGGTCTGATCTACGGCCTGACGCTGGAGGACGACAGCTCGCTCACCATCGACATGACGCTGACGTCGGCCGCCTGTCCGCTGACCGACGTGATCGAAGATCAGACCGGCACCGCGCTGGAGGGTCTGGTCACCGACTGGCGGATCAACTGGGTCTGGATGCCGCCGTGGGGCCTGGAGAAGATCACCGACGAGGGTCGTGATCAGCTTCGCGCGCTCGGCTTCAACGTCTGAGCCGGGCCCATTCTTGTCTGAGCCGGGAAAGGATTTGGCCCCCGGCGTTCTCTGGGGAACCCTTGTTCCGTGCTAGTTGCCCATGATCTTGAGGTCCGTGCGGGTGCGCGGCTGTTGCTGGAACACGCCTCCTTCCAGATCGCTCCCGGGGACAAGATCGGACTGGTCGGCCGGAACGGCGCCGGCAAGACGACGCTGACCAAGATCCTCGCCGGCGAGGGACAGCCGGAGGCGGGGACGGTGCAGCGGCCGGGCTCGGTCGGCTACCTGCCGCAGGATCCGCGGACCGGTGATCTCGAGGTGCTCGCCCGGGACCGGATTCTGTCCGCCCGCGGGCTGGACAAGGTGATCACCCGGCTGCGCCGTGCGGAGCAGCAGATGGCCGACACCGACGACGAGGTACGCGACCGGGCGATGAACGCCTACGCCCGGGCCGAGGCGGAGTTGATCTCGGCGGGCGGCTACGCCGCGGAGGCGGAGGCGGCCCGGATCGCGAGCAACCTCGGCCTGCCCGACCGGGTGCTCGGCCAACCGCTGCGCACGCTGTCCGGCGGCCAGCGGCGCCGGGTCGAGCTGTCCCGGATCCTGTTCTCCGGCGCCGACACGCTGCTGCTGGACGAGCCGACCAACCACCTCGACGCGGATTCGATCATCTGGCTGCGCAGCTTCCTGCAGACCTATCCGGGCGGGATGGTGGTGATCAGCCACGACGTCGCGCTGCTCGACCAGACGGTGACCAAGGTGTTCCATCTGGACGCGACGCGCGCGGTGCTGGACGTCTACGCGATGAACTGGAAGCGCTACCTGCTGCAGCGGGAGACCGACGAGAAGCGCCGGAAGCGGGAGCGCAAGAACGCCGAGAAGAAGGCCGACCAGTTGATCACCCAGGCGGCGAAGATGGGCGCCAAGGCGACCAAGGCCGTCGCCGCGCAGAACATGGCCCGCCGCGCCGAGCGGCTGCTGTCCGGCCTGGAAGAGGTGCGGGTCGCCGACAAGGTCGCCAAGATCAGGTTCCCGGAGCCGGCTCCGTGCGGCAAGACGCCGCTGACCGCGAGTGATCTGAGCAAGAACTACGGGTCGCTCGAGGTGTTCACCGGAGTCGATCTTGCGATCGACCGGGGCAGTCAGGTCGTCGTGCTCGGACTGAACGGCGCCGGAAAGACCACCCTGCTGAGGATCCTGGCCGGCATCGAGGAGTCCGACACCGGCGCGGTGCACAACGGCCACGGGCTGCGGCTCGGCTACTACGCCCAGGAGCACGAGACGCTGGAGCTGGACCGTTCCGTGCTGGACAACATGAAGTCCGCCGCTCCTGATCTTGGTGAGACCGAGGTACGCAAGGTGCTCGGCTCGTTTCTCTTCTCCGGCGACGATGTGGAGAAGCCGGCCGCCGTCCTGTCCGGGGGCGAGAAGACCCGGCTGGCGTTGGCGATGTTGGTCGTCTCCAGTGCCAACGTGCTGTTGCTCGACGAGCCGACGAACAACCTCGATCCCGCTTCCCGTACCGAGGTGCTGAACGCGATCAGGACGTACCGCGGAGCCGTCGTGCTGGTCACCCACGACGAGGGTGCCGTGCATGCTCTTGATCCTGATCGAGTGCTCGTGCTGCCCGACGGAACCGAAGATCTTTGGAGCCCGGAGTACGCGGAGTTGATCTCGCTCGCGTGATCAAGATCGCCGGTCGGAGCAGTTGATCACCCCTCATTCGAGGCGGAATCGCCGCTGATCTTGGTGCGAATTGGAAAAAAGTTCGCGAAAAGTGCTACAAATGATTGATCACTGATCTTGAAATGTCGATCATAAGTCCTGTAAGTCATCGGGCGACCCTGCGCGATGATCCCAAAGTACGAGGAGGGCATGGTGGCCAAGGCACTAGCTAAAGGCTCACGCATCACGGGCGCCCAGCGTGACACGCTGGCCAGCCAGTTTTCCAAGCGGTACGCGTCCGGGGAGAGCATCCGCAAGATCGCTGACGACGCGGGCCGCTCGTTCGGCTTCGTGCACGGCGTGCTGGTCGAGGCCGGGGTAGAGCTCCGCGGCCGCGGCGGCGCGACCCGTGGTGCAGCGAAGAAGGCGCCGGCCAAGAAGGCTGCCGCCAAGAAGGCACCTGCGAAGAAGGCGCCGGCGAAGAAGGCTCCGGCGGCGAAGGCTCCTGCGAAGAAGGTTGCCGCCAAGAAGGCTCCGGCCAAGAAGACGGTGGCCAAGAAGGCACCGGCGAAGAAGGCTCCGGCCAAGAAGGTCGCCGCCAAGAAGGCCCCGGCCAAGAAGGTCGTGGCGAAGAAGGCTCCGGCCAAGAAGGCGGCGCCGGCGAAGAAGGCTCCGGCCAAGAAGGTCGTGGCCAAGAAGGCCCCGGCCAAGAAGGCGGTGGCCAAGAAGGCACCGGCGAAGAAGGCTCCGGCCAAGAAGGCTCCGGCGAAGAAGGCGGCGCGCAAGCGCTGACGCCGGTCCGGCACGTTTCTTGATCAGGCCCGGGTGGGGACTCCCACCCGGGCCTGATCATGTTCGCGTGTTGATCACCGGGCTCGGGCGGCGCGTGCCTTCCGCTCGCGAAGATCACCGCGGATGAAGACCACGATGCCGGCCACACCGATCGCGGTGAACATGAACCACTGGACCGCGTACCAGAAGTGCGGGCCGTCGGACAGCTCCGGCAGCCGGACCGGGGTCAGGCCGCCCTCCTGCGGCGGGTCGACGGTGATCGCCCCGATGTAGCCGTCCGGCACCGGGTACGGCAGCGCCTTCGCGAGGGCCGGCGAGTTGATCAAGCGGACCTGGCCGTCGGACGGCTGCACGGCGCCGCCGCTGCCCTCCTCGTTGCGCCGGACGTGGCCGATCACCCGGACCTGGCCGGACGGCGGGGCCGGTGCCGCGGTCGGCAGCGGTTCCCCGGTCGGCACCGCGACGAAGCCGCGGTCCACCAGCACCCAGCCGGCGTCGGTCCGCAGCGGCGTGACCACCTCGTAGCCCTTCGCCTCGGCGCCGTTCGGATCCGTGCCGTTGCGGAACCGGACCACGAACTGATGGTCGGCATCGAAGGTGCCGACCGCCTCGACCCGCTGCCACTGATCGTCTTCGCCGATCGGGTGGGTGAACACCTCGGTGTACGGCCGCACCGGCGCCTGCTCGTTCGCGATCGTGTGCTCGTTGTGGCCGCGCCGCTCGTCCAGCCGGGCCAGCTGCCAGCGGCCGAGCAGGACGAAGGCGGTGCCGAGAACGATCACGAAGACGATCAAGGCCGTCCAGCGCACCCAGAGCGGGCGGGCGGGACGATCTTCCTCGACGGCGGTGCTGCCGGGCTCAGACACCCGCCGGTCCGTCCTCGGTGGCGGCCGCGGGGCCGGGCTCCGCCGATCCGGTCTCGGACAAGATCAGCTCGGTCGCCTGCGCGGCGACCGCACCGAGCGCCGCGCCGCGACCGACCGCGACGCCGACCAGGAACGCGGTCAGCGGTGCCGCCGGGCGCTCCACCTCGTGCGCCGCGTCGCGGGCCAGGTCGAGCACGATGTGCATGGCATCGTCATCCATCGGGATGTCCTCGGTGCCGATCTGGGCGGACAGGGCGGCCAGCCATTCATCGCGGTCCATGACTGACGAGGATAATTCCCCTTATGGGACGGCTCACTCGCAGGCATCCGGTCCTCCGCCTGACGGCCGAGGAGGAGCGGCGCCGGATCGACGTCCTCGCCGTCGAGGAACCGCTGGAACTCCGGATCAACGGCGAACCCTTCGTGGTCACGATGCGCACGCCGGGTGATGATCTCGACCTGGTGCACGGCCTGCTGCACGCCGAGGGCCTGATCACGGGTGTCGCCGACATCGGCACGGCCCGCTACTGCGGCGGGGCGGGGGAGGACGGCGAGAACCCGTACAACCAACTCGACGTGGCCCTGGCTCCCGGGGTCGCGCCGCCGGAGGCCGCTCAGCGGCGCCAGGTGCTCACCAGCAGCGCCTGCGGGCTGTGCGGGGCCACTTCCATCGACCAGGTGCTGCGGGACGGCAGGTTCGAGCTGACGGACGCGCTGCGGATCGACCGGGCGGTGATCGCGGCGGCACCGGACCGGCTCCGGGAACGGCAGCGGACGTTCGAGAAGACCGGCGGCCTGCACGGGGCGGGCCTGATGGACGCCGCCGGCGAGCTGGTCTGCGTCCGGGAGGACGTGGGCCGGCACAACGCGGTCGACAAGGTGATCGGCTGGGCGCTCCGGCAGGACCGGCTGCCGGCCCGCGACCTGGCCCTCGTGGTGTCCGGCCGCGCCTCCTTCGAGCTGACCCAGAAGGCGGTGCTGGCCGGGATCGCGATGCTGATCGCCGTCTCGGCGCCGAGTTCGCTCGCCGTCGAACTCGCCGAGCGCTCCGGGCTGACCCTGGCCGGCTTCGTCCGCGGCGGATCGATGAACGTGTACACCCACCCGGACCGGGTGCTGGTGGGCGAGCGTAGTAGCGTCGCACAGTGATGGCTGAGCAGGGAAGAAGCCGAGAGGAGAAGCATGGGATCCGCACGTGATCTTGGTCTGCTGGTGCTGCGGCTCGGCATCGGGGGCGCGGTGTTCGCCCACGGCGCGCAGAAGCTGTTCGGATGGTTCGGCGGCGCCGGCCCGGAGGCGACGGCGGCCAGCATGGAGAGCATGGGGTTCGAGCCGGGTGACCGGAACGCCCTGCTGTCCGGGGTCGGCGAGACGGTGGGCGGCGCGATGATCGCCGCCGGTCTCGGCACCGGCCCGGCCGCGGCCGCCGTGTCCAGCTCGATGGCCGTCGCCTCGACGACCCACGTCGACAACGGCTACTTCAACAGCAAGGGCGGCTTCGAACTGCCCGCCGCGTACGCCATCTCGGCGACCGCGATCGCGATGACCGGACCGGGCAAGTTCTCGCTCGATCACGCGACGCGTAACGTGTTCAACAAGAAGTGGATGCGGCGGCTGGCGTACCTGGTCACCTTCGGGCTCGCCGCGTACGTGATCAGTGAGCGGCAGGCCACCCTGGACAGCCGGTCGATGGATCGGGCGAGATCGTAGGGAGGGCGGCAGATGCGTGCGCTGGCTGACCACTACGGCAGAGTCGCCACGGATCTGCGGGTATCCCTGACCGACCGCTGCAACCTGCGCTGCGACTACTGCATGCCGGCCGAGGGGCTGGACTGGCTGGGCCGGGACGAGTTGCTCACCGACGAGGAGACGGTCCGGCTGATCGGGATCGGGGTGCGCGAGCTCGGCATCCGTACTGTCCGGCTGACCGGCGGCGAACCGTTGCTGCGGAAGAACCTGGAGGGCCTGGTCGCCGCCATCGCCGAGCTCACGCCACGGCCGGAGATCGCCCTGACGACGAACGGGATCGGGCTGGACCGCCGGGCCTGGGCGCTGCGCCGGGCCGGGCTGGACCGGATCAACGTCTCCCTGGACACGCTGGACGACGACATCTTTGCCAAGATCACCCGCCGGCGCCGGCTGTCCGACGTGCTGGCCGGGATCCGGGCCGCCCGGGACGCCGGACTGTCGCCGGTCAAGATCAACACCGTGCTGCTGCGCGGCGTCAACGATCATGAGGCGCCGGACCTGCTGGCCTGGGCGCTGGCCGAGAACGTCCGGCTGCGGTTCATCGAGCAGATGCCGCTGGACGCGCAGCACGGCTGGCGGCGGACCGAGATGATCACCGCCGAGGAGATCCTGGCCCGGCTGTCCGAGCGGTACGAGCTCGTCGAGGACCCGGCCGAGGCCCTGCGCCGGGGCAGTGCGCCCGCGGAGACGTTCCGGGTGGCCGGCACCGACCACACCGTCGGCGTGATCGCGTCGGTGACCCGGCCGTTCTGCGGCGCCTGCGACCGGGTCCGGCTGACCGCCGACGGCCAGCTCCGCAACTGCCTGTTCGCCCGCGAGGAGTCGGATCTGCGGACCCCGCTGCGGACCGGCTGGACCGACGACCGGATCGCCGACCGCTGGGTCGCCGCGCTCGCCGGCAAGCGGCCCGGCCACGGCATCGACGACCCGACGTTCCTCCAACCGGACCGCCCGATGTCGGCCATCGGCGGCTGAATTCCGCTTGGAAAGCCCTTGCCTTAGGCGTGGCAACGCTTAGGGATCTCTTGAGTCAGCTTTGACCCTTATTGAACGTCGCCGCGGTTAGAGTTTTACCTATCAGGTCCGTTATCCCGGGTTCCCGCAGACTCGGTTGAGAGCGGGCCTGATCACTTTTCCGGCCCTGATCACTTCCGGCGCCGGGGCGCAGGGATCAACCTTCCAGGGAACTGCCGGCCCAGCGCTGGTACAGCGGCTGCGACACCACCTCGACCGCGACGTCGAGGACCTGCGCGGCCGGCGGCTGTTCGCGGAGGCCGGACCCGGCCAGCGCGACGTCGAGCGCGTTCCGGAAGCCGGCCACCTCGACGAGGCGGCCGACGAGCACCAGGGTGGGGTCGTCGATCAGCCGGGCCGCCGCGGCGCAGGTCGCGACGACGTCCCGCGCGCACCGATCGACCAGCTCGGCGGCCTCCCGGTCCCCGGCGGCGGCCAGGTCGCAGACCACCAGGGCGAAGGTGGCCAGTCGTTCGACCCGATTCGGCGTCGCGAGCAGTTCGATCACAGCCGGGATGTCGGGTCGCCGCCCGAACCAGGCCGTCGCCGCGGCCAGCAGGCCGGGCGCGGCGGCGACGCCGTCGACCGTGGAGCAGGCGAGCCGGAGCCCGGCCCGCCCCAGGTCGCCGGCACTGCCGCGGTCGCCGAGGTCCGGCCCCCAGGCATCGAACCGGTGCAGCCGCCCGGCCGCGTCACAGCCGACGATCGCCGTCCCGGTCCCGACGGCGGCCACGGTGCCGGGCCCGCCGAGGGCCGCGGCATGGTTGAGCACTCCGTCGGTGAGGACGGTGATCCTGGCTCCCGGGAACAGGTCGCCGAGCCTGCGGACGGCCTCGTCGATGGCAGGCCGGCTGGGCAGGAACGTGGTGCCGATGGTGACCGTCGAGACCGGCCCGGCGCTCGGTGCCGCAGCCCACGGCCCGCGAACGAGCTCGAAGAGCAACGCTCCGGCCTCGGGGCTGCCGGCACGCTCCGGCGGTGCACCCGGCCCGGTGAGGGTGTCGCCCAGGTCCTGGCGCCGGATCCGGGTGCCGGACTTGCCGATGTCGACGACGACATGGCCGGACCGGCGGCCGAGGTCGGGCCCAGGGCGGTTCATCGGCCCTGGTCCAGGACGGTGACGCGACGGATCAGTTCGAGCGTGTCGGCCGCCGTCAGCGGCGAGGCGTCGGCCTCGTAGCTCCGTTCGGCATGGCCGGCCGGGTCGGCGAAGTAGCCGACGTAGCCGTCCGCGCAGCTGATCAACCTGGTGTCGTGATCACCGGTCGCCAGGCCGAGGCCGAACGACGCGACGACCTCGCCCGGGGCCGTGAGCCACCGGTGCGAGCCTACGGCGATCGCAGCGATCGGCATCGACTCCGTGACCGGTGCGGCCCAGCGCGAGGGCAGCGTGACGGTGTCGCGGACCAGCCGCACCTCCGTGCCGGTCAGCGGCTCGGCCCGTTTCAGCGCGGCCAGGAGCTGCTCGGCGACCAGGGCGCCGAGTCGCTCGACCTCGGACGGGGTCCGTCCCTCGCGGTGGTGGCGGGTGCTCACGTCACCGGCGCAGCCCTGCGCGAACACCACCGGCAGGGCGGCCCCGAGCCCTCGGCGCAGCCCCGCCCTGGCCGCGCCCACCCAGTCGGCCGACACCAGGCGGTTGTCCGGACCGAGGACCGTCGGATGGCAGGCGAAGTCGTACAGCAGCGCGGCCGGGGTCCCGTCCGGCTCCCGGGCCAGCAGACAACGTGCGCTCGGGTCGAACGGTCCGTCAAGCCGGGCGCGATTCGCACCGATGCCGTCGATCCGGGTGGTGATCGTCTCCAGCCGTACCTCCGTCCGGCGCAGGGGCATGCCGCGGATCGCGTCGGCCAGGTCGGCCAGCAGTTGGTCGTCGACCGGTGCGGGCAGGCTGGGCAGGATCTGACCGACCCAGCCCGAGGGCGCGGCGTGGGTGTGGGACGCCGTCACGACGACGTGGTCCGGGTCGCACCCGGTGACCGCGGCGACCGCGTCGACCACGACCCGGCGCAGTTCCGGCTTCACGGCCAGCGCGTCGATCGCCACCCAGGTCAGGGTCCCGTGGCCCGGCGCGGTGAGCGCCGCGAGGTTGAGTTCGAGGTCGTCGAGGACGCCGGTGGTCTCGCCGGACCGGTCGGCGAAGCCGCCGAGTGACACCGGCTGCCTCGGCGTGATGGCCACGGTTCCCGCGGTGAGACTCCAGCCGGCCGCCGTGGGTGGTGGGACGGTCATGCATCCTCCGGTGGGCTAGTCCAGAATGTCGTCAAGCTCCGTCGGCGCCAGCTCGCGGGCGGCGGGCAGTCCGCCGGCCTGGCCGATCGGACCGCGGCTGATGTCGAGGTCGTAGCGGTCGCCGCGGTAGATCGAGCGGCCCACTTCGATCACGTGCCCGGACAGGTCCCGCTGCGCCAGCGTGACCTGCAGACAGGGGGCCGCGGGGTCGATCTTCAGCAGCTCGGCCTCCTCGGCGGTGGGCAGGATCGCCGTCACGTGGGCCTGCACGCTGCTGGGCTCGGCGCCCCAGCGGGTGCGGATGGTCTCGTACAGCGAAGCCTGTTCGAAGTTCACCGACTCCAGGCCGGGGAAGCGTTCCAGGGAGAGCGTCGACCGTTCCACCCCGGTCGGTGCGCCGTCGGTGGTGCGGACCCGGACCAGGCGCAGGGCGCGGGTGCCGACGGCCACCTCGAGCAGGGCGGCCAGGCGGCTGGTCACGCGGAGCACGTTGTGTTCCTGCACGATGGCGCCGGCCCGTTGGCCGCGTCGGGCCAGTTCCTGGGCGAACGAGTAGCCGACTCCGTACCGCGGGGCGGCGGGGTCGGCCACCTCTGCCGCGACCCCGGTCCGGATTCGGATCACTCCGTCCGCGGCCAGCCGCCGGACCTCTCCCCGTACGGTCATCCTGGCGACGCCGTACGTCTCGGCCAGCTGTCGCTCGGACGGCAACCGGGCGCCGGGGCCGAGCCGGAACGCCAGGCTCTCCAGCACCTCCCGCAGCTGGTCGCCCTTGGGGCGGTCGTCGTCCAGCCGGTCCGGCAGCCCGAAGGCCGACGGGTCGAACGGATCGTTGGGTCGGCGCGCCACGCTGCTCGGTCCTCCCTGCCCTTACCAGGCGTCCTGCGGGCCATTGCCATAGTGGGCTAGCCCACTTTACGATAACAGGGCTCGACAAGAGCAGGCGGATGCCGCGGGCCGCGTCACATCCAGGTTCAGGAGGAACACCATGTCCGAGCCGCACGACTCGGCCCGTCGGCTGCAGCGGGTCACTCTCGATCGGCGACAGTTGCTGGCAGGTGCCGGCGGCGCAGCGGCAGCGCTGGGCCTGGCGGCGTGCGCTCCGGGCACCGTCGGGCCGGCTCCGTCGACCGACCGGCCCACCGGGCCCGCCGAGATCAAGGGCGAGATCGTGTTCTGGACGATCAACCTCAAGGAGGTCTACTCCGACTACGTCACCGGCTTGATCAGCGCGTTCGAAGCCGCGCACCCGGGGACCAAGGTCAACTGGGTCGACGTGCCGGGCAATCAGATCGAGCCGAAGTTCCTCACCGCCCTGGCCTCGTCGGAGGTTCCCGATGCGGTGAACATCACCAACCTGCAGGTGGCGGGAGCCGCCAACCAGCTCGTCGACCTCGGCACGCTGCTGCCGGCGGACCAGTTCACGGACTACGTGCCGGGCATGCTCGACCCGTTCAAGATCGACGGCAAGCAGGTGGCCATCCCCTGGTACCACGGCGGTGCGCCGATCATGTTCTACCGCAAGTCGGTGCTGGCGAAGGTTCCGGGATTCGACTACGCCGCGTCGCCGAAGGACTATCCGGAGGTCGTCGAGCTGGCCCAGAAGATCTACGACGCCACCGACGTCTACGGGACCACGGTGATGCCGTCCGGCACGGTGATGCGGTACCACGGGATCGGCATGATCTCCGATGACAAGAAGACGGCCGCCTTCAATTCACCGGAGGCCGTTGCCGTGATCGAGCGCTACAAGGACGCGTACGGGAAGAAGGCGATCTCACCCGCGGCCATCTCGTCGACGGCCAATGCCACCTATCAGGTGTTCGACACCGGGCAGGTGGGTTTCATGATCAGCACGCCGTACATCCTGGCGTTCCTGAAGAAGAACTCGCCCAAGGCGTACGCCGATCTCGAGATGACGCCGGCGCCGAGGACGGCCGAGGGCAAGTTCCTGCTGGACGGGATGCAGACGTTGGTCGTCCCGGCGAAGTCCAAGAATCCGGCGACGGCCGCGGCGTTCATCCAGTTCATCACCAACGCCAAGAACCAGGTCGATTTCTGCAAGCTGGTGCCGATCTATCCGTCGTCGCTGGAGGCCATCGCCGACCCGTTCTTCAAGGAGGAGACGGGGAACGTCCTGGAGGACCGGGCCAAGCAGATGATCGCCGAGGAACTGCCCGACACCGTGTACGTGTCGTACGGCACGAAGCACGACGCGGAGCTGACCAAGGTGTTCGACGACGGGATGAAGGCCTACCTCGGCGGCTCGACGCCGGCGGCGACCGCGCTGGCCGACCTGGCCGACAAGTGGAACACGATCCTGGCGGATTGACCGGTGACTCAGACCCGACGCTCCCGGTGGCTGGCGCCGCTGGACCGACCGATCGGGCAGCGCCGGTCGACCCCGTACCTGTTCCTGGTGCCCGGCCTGCTGCTCTTCGCCGTCTTCATCGTGTGGCCGGCGAGTTCGGCGATCCAGTTGGCCTTCTACGACTACGACATCTTCGACCCGCCGACCTTCGTCGGTCTGGAGAACTTCCAGCGGCTGTTCCAGAGCAAGGAGTTCTGGGAGGCGTTTCGTAATTCGATCGGGTACCTGGTCGGGATGATCCCGTTCACGGTGGTGTTCCCGCTGCTGTTGGCGATCTTGGTGAACCAGAAGATCCGGGCGATCCAGTTCTTCCGGACGATCTACTTCCTTCCCGTCGTGACCTCGATGGTGGCCATCGCAGTCGCCTGGAACTTCGTCTACGACGATCTTGGAGTGATCAACGGCATCCTGCGCGGCATCGGCTTGATCGACGAGCCGATCCACTTCCTCTCCGACCAGAACACGGCCCAGGCCGCGGTGATCATCGTCGAGGGCTGGAAGGTGACGGGGACGTACATGATGATCTTCCTCGCCGGGCTGCAGACGATCCCGAGTGACCTGTACGAGGCGGCCACGGTCGACGGCGCCGGTGCCTGGAGCCGGCTCTGGCACGTCACGCTCCCGTTGATCAGGCCGTTCATGGCGGTGGCGTTGACGCTGGAGATGATGGGGGCGATGCAGGTCTTCACCTCGGTGTACATGCTCACCGACGGAGGTCCGGCCAACCGGACGGCGTCGCTCGGCTTCTTCATCTACAAGCAGGCCTTCGTCGGCAACCGGATGGGGTACGCGAGCGCGGCGGCTCTGGTGATGGCGCTCTTCCTGGTGCTCCTGTCGGCCTTCAACCACCGTCTCGGCAAGCTGGCGGACTCCTGACATGGCCACCGAAGTCGAGACCCGTCCCCGCGCGGCCTACCGCACCGCGCCCGCTCTGAAGCGAGCGGTTCCGGTCGGCAAGGTCGTGCGGCGGATCGCCATGTATCTGCTGCTGGCCGCGATCGGGGCCGTGTTCATCGTGCCCTTCCTGGTGCTGCTGTCGACCGCGCTCAAGCCGGGGTTCCAGGACGTGTTCAGCAACCCGCCGGACCTGATCCCGCGGCCGCCGATCTTCGACGCCTTCGTCCGGGCCTGGACGACAATCGAGTTCCCGCGGTACCTGCTGAACTCCTTCCTGCTGATCGTCCTGATCGTCCCGGCCAACGTGGTGATCAGCGCGCTGACCGCCTATCCGTTGGCCAGGATGAACTTCCGCGGCCGGACGTTGATCTTCTTCGGGCTGATCGCCGCCATGTTCCTGCCGATGGAGGTGATGCTGATCCCGCAGTACCTGATCGTCAACCAACTCGGGCTGGTGAACAGCTACGGCGGGGTCGTGCTGCCGAACCTGCTCACGGTGTTCGCGATCTTCCTGCTCCGACAGGCGTTCACCGCGGTGCCGAAGGAGTTGGCTGACGCGGCCCGGATCGACGGGTGCAACGAATGGCAGGTGTTCTGGCACGTGATGCTGCCGGTGACCCGGCCGACCTTGGCGATCGTCGCGA
This sequence comes from Microlunatus sp. GCM10028923, assembly GCF_042666975.1. Taxonomy (NCBI): domain Bacteria; kingdom Bacillati; phylum Actinomycetota; class Actinomycetes; order Propionibacteriales; family Propionibacteriaceae; genus Microlunatus; species Microlunatus sp. GCM10028923. Next base: position 164,007 of record NZ_JBHTFF010000009.1, read on the forward strand.
TCTTCGGCTTCATCAACGTCTGGAACGATTTCCTGTGGCCGCTGGTGGTGTTGAGCGACGAGCAGCTCTACCCGGTGGCGCTGGGAGTCGCCTATCTGAAGGGGATCGGCGGGGTCGACCTGCGGCTGATGGGGGCCGGCACGGTGATCTCCGTGCTGCCGATCATCGTGTTCTTCATCATTCTGCAGCGCCAGATCATGGAGAGCGCCCAGGGCGCGGTGAAGGGCTGACCTCAGCCGGCGGTGACGGGCTCGATGTCGCGGAGGAAGCCGCGGGCCGACAGGAAGGCGGCCAGGGACTCGCGGTGGTCCGGGCAGGCCAGCCACTCCTTGCGGCGGTCCGGGGTGTGGATCTTCGGGTTGTTCCAGAGCAGCGTGTAACCGGCCGGCTCCTGGCAACCCTTCGCCGAGCAGATCAGCTGTTCCCCGGCCTCGTCAGGCTGCGTCATCGCGCTTTCGGTCCTCCGGTTCCGGGTCCGGTTCGATGATCCGGACGGACTCCAATTGGGGCAGGTCCGGCTCGGCGGCGGGTTCCGCGGCCGGCTGACTGGGGCCGCCGATGCGCCGGGAGTCGACCTGGTTGGCCAGGATCACCGCGATGTAGGGCAGGAAGACCGCGCCCGCGCCGAGCACCCAGCGCCAGACGCCGGGGACGAAGAAGATCGCGACGAAGCAGGCCAGCCGGAACAGCATCGTGATCACGTACCGCTTCTGGCGCCGGCTCAACTCCGCACTCGCGGCGCCCGGCGCGTCGGTGATCACGACGGCCTTTCTCACAAGGTCAGCCTACGCGTTCGCCCACCCGGTCGCGGAGTCGGTAGCGTGTCCGCCGTGACTGCAGCAGAACAGGAAGCGTCAACCGAGTCCCGGGTCGTGCTGGTGACCGGCGGCAGCCGGGGGATCGGGCGCGGGATCGCCGAACGGATGGTCCGGGCCGGCCACCGGGTCGCGGCGACGTCCCGGTCCGGCGAGGCACCGGCCGGCGTGCTCGGCATCGAGTGCGACGTCACCGACGCGGGCCAGGTCGAGGCGGCGTTCGCCCAGGTCGAGGCCGCGTACGGTCCGGTCGAGGTGCTGGTGGCCAACGCCGGCATCAACCGGGACACCCTGGTGATGCGGATGTCCGACGAGGACTGGGACGCCGTGATCGCGGCGAACCTGACCGGCGCCTTCCGGGTCGCCCGCCAGGCCGCCCGGCCGATGATCAGGAACCGGTTCGGCCGGATCGTGTTCATCTCCTCCGTCGTCGGGCTGCTCGGATCGGCCGGCCAGGTCAACTACGCGGCGTCGAAGGCGGGCCTGGTCGGGATGGCCCGGTCGCTGGCCCGCGAGCTCGGGTCGCGCGGCGTGACCGCCAACGTGGTCGCCCCCGGCTTCATCAAGACGGCGATGACCGACGAACTGGACGACAAGCTGGTCGCGAAGTACGCCGAGCAGATCCCGCTCGGCCGGTTCGGCGAGGTCGACGACGTCGCCGGCGTGATCGAGTTCCTGGCCGGGCCGGCGGGTGCGTACGTCACCGGGGCCGTGATCCCGGTCGACGGCGGCCTCGGCATGGGCCACTGAGGCGAAGAGACGAGAACGGGGAACAGCGATGGGAATCCTGCAGGGCAAGAACATCCTGGTGGCCGGCGTGACGCTGGACACCTCGCTCGGCTTCGCGACCGCCAAGATCGCGCAGGCCGAGGGTGCGAACGTGATCATCTCCAACTTCGGCCGGGCGATGAGCCTGACCCGGCGGGTGATCAAGAAGCTGGACCCGGTGCCGCCGCTGCTCGAGGTGGACGTCTCGAACGAAGATCATCTGGCCGGCCTGGCGGACGCCCTGCGGGAGCACACGGACCGGATCGACGGGGTGGTCCACTCGATCGCGTTCGCGAACCCGGAGACCGCGCTCGGCGGCGGCTTCCTGACCACGCCGTGGCCCGATGTGGCGACCGCGGTCCAGGTGTCGGCGTACTCGCTCAAGTCGCTGACGATGGCCTGCAAGCCGCTGTTCGGCGAGACCGCCTCCGTGGTCGGCTTCGACTTCGACGCCACCGTGGCCTGGCCGGTCTATGACTGGATGGGCGTCTCCAAGGCCGCCCTGGAGAGCACCTGCCGCTACCTGGCGCGCTACCTCGGGCCGGAGGGCGTCCGGGTCAACCTGGTCGCCGCCGGGCCGCTGGACACGCTGGCCAAGCGCGCGATCCCCGGCTCCGAGGAGTTCAACGAGGTCTGGGCCTCCCGGGCTCCGCTCGGCTGGGACACCAAGGACCTGGAGCCGGCGGCCCGGGCCGCGGTCGCGCTGATGAGCGACTGGTTCCCGAAGACGACCGGCGAGATCATCCACGTCGACGGCGGCGTGCAGATGACCGGCGCCTGAGGACCGAATTCAGCTGAGGGCCGGGTTCAGCGGAGCCGGGACGCGATCGAGGTCATGGCCCGGCGGACCGGGTGCGGGCGCTTGCCGGTCCGGTCCGGCACCAGAACGGGCTCCGGGCGGGCCTCGAGCTCGGCGATCCGGTGGTTCAGCCGGGTGACCTGATCCGCCAGCTGCCGCAGGAGGGCAGGCTCGGCCTGGGCGGGTTCCGGGGTCGGCGCCTGCTGGCCGAGCATCTTCGGGCTGGTCACGACCCCCTGGGTGTCCCGGCGCAGGTGCGAGGCGAGCGGATGGTCGCCGTCCTTGAACCTCGGGACGGGTTCGCCGTCGCCCTTCCGTGCCACGACGTAGACCGACCAGTGCTCGCGCCAGCCGCCGAACTGGTCCACCGGGACCGAGTCCTTGCCGCTGGGCCACTGGCCCGGTTGGTCGGTCCGCCGCTGGCTCAGGTCGTAACCCTTCTCCAGCACGGTCAGCCCGTCGAACAGGAACTCCAGGCACTCCGGTGAGTAGCGCCAGTAGTCGATCGGGCACGGGTGGTTGCGCCACGCCCACAGCGTGTGGTGCACGGTGATGCCGCCGGGCTTGAGGATCCGGGCGATCTCCTGCGCCGCCAGCCACGGCCGGTCGATGTGCTCGAACACGTCGGACGAGAAGATGAAGTCGAACGAGTCGTCCGGGATCTCGTTCTTGCAGTCGGTGATGTCCGCGATGATCGTGTTCGGGATGTCCGACGGGACCAGGTTGAGGTCGTGATAGACGTACCGGGGCTCAGGAAAATGCCTGATCGCGCACTGTTTCAGGTTGTGCCCGCCGATCTCCAGGACGTCGCCGGAGACGTCGAGGCGGTCGAGATAGTGGGCCATCAGGGCCAAGGTGGTGTTCCGCACGGTCGACACTGACACGGCCGGCCCGGACCATCCGGATCGGCGGGGTCGGGCGCGGCCGGATTCGGCGGAGCTTCACCGTGCCGTCATCCGGGCGGCGGTCCGCGTTCACCGGACCAGGACTTTCGCGGCCACGTGAGGTGATGCGCGATCGTGACGTCCCCGGCGGCCGGTGCGAGCCGGGCTGGGGGACAATTGGGAAAGGGCCTTCCATATTAAGTTCCAGGGGGACCCGCCGGACCTGTCCCCGTTCTGTACTTGGGGGTGCGGGGACGGTTCCGGCCAAGACCAGTGCCGAGCGACCCCGGCCGATGCCTCGAGCTCGGCGGGATCAGCCGAAGTCGTGCCGGCCGGCGTCCAGCAGTCTCGACTCGGCCCCGGCGACGGTGACCCGGAGCGGCCGGTCGTTGATCACCGTCGTGCGCAGGCGGTTCCCGTCTCGTTGCCAGGAGACCTCGACCCGATGCTCGGCGTCGATCGGCAGCACGCCTCGGGCCCGTTCCAGTGAGCCCGGGTTCGGCCGGATGATCAACTCGGTCCCGCCGATCACCTGTGCACCGAGGACGTACCGGGTCAGTTGCCAGGTCGGCGCGCCGCTCCAGAAGTGGCAGTGGCTCCACCGGTCGTCGAAGACCTCCCACCAGGTGGTCGCGCCACGGTCCAGCATCCAGCCCCAGCCCTGTTTCCAGAAGCCGATCGCGTCGTCGGTACGGCCCGCGTCGAGCAGCACCGGCATCGAGTAGTTGGTGAAGTACGGGGTCACGACGGACGCGTCGACCCGGGCCGGGTCGCGCAGCCGCGGCGCCTCCGGGCGGAACGGGAAGCCGTGCCGGAGATGATCATGGACCACCGGTACGGCCCGGTCCAGCGGCACCAGCCCGGCGAGGTGCCCGAGGGCGGCCTCGTGGTAGCCCAGCGGGCGGCCCGGCCGGCCCAGTTCCTGCCGGAGCAGCCCGGCCAGCTGGTCCCGGCGCGTCCGTACCTCATGATCATCGGTGCGGCCCAGCCGGTGCTGCCAGGCCAGCCAGGCCGTCAGCCCGCGCAGCACGTGCAACAGCACCGCGGTGTCCGGCCGGTCCGGCTCGGAGGCGTAGCCCCAGTCGACGAAGCTCCGTTGCATACCGGTCGATCCGTCGGAGTCGATCATGGCGAGCAGGGCCTGGACGTTGGCCCGGCCGTCCGGCTCGAACTCCAGCAGGGCGGCGTCGTCGCCGGTCACGTCGGCCAGCCGCAGGCAGAGGTTGATCCACTGCGCCGCGTACGTGCCGTGGAAGATCGGCTCGCCGGGCACACAGCCGGCCACCAGGCCGTCGGCGCGGGCGCAGCCGGCGGCGTGCAGCAGGGTGCGGTGCACCAGCCGGTGATCACCCCAGCCGGCCGCGATCAGGTCGAGCGCCGAGCAGGCCACGTCGCCGACCCACTCGCCGCGCTCCCGGACCGAGTCGACCAGGACGTCCTCGGCGCAGGTGCGGAGCGTGTCCAGGCCGACCTGCCAGATCTGGTTCAGCCGTTCGTCGTCGCACTCGAAGGTGCCGCGCGGCGGGCCGAGGAAGTCCCGGTCCCGGAAGCCGGCCTCGCGGATCCGGGCGTCGCCGGTGACCCGGACCTCGACGTAGCGGCCGCCGATGGCGCCGAACGGCTCGATCCGGGAGCGGCCCTGGGCGACCGCGTAGCGCTGGATCATCCGGGTCGGCCCGGTGGACAGCGCGACCACCGGCGCCACCCGGCCGTGCGGGTCCAGCCGGTCCGCGTAGCCGAGCGTGATCACCGCCGGCCGGTCCGTCTCGACGGTCAGCTCGAGGTGCCCGATCCGGATCCGGCCGAGGTCGTACCGGACCCAGCTGCCGTCATGATCATCGTGGGCCGGCGGGTCGAGATCGGCCAGCAGGAACTGCATCGCCGGATCGTCGAAACGGTAACCGGTGAAGGGTTCCCGGAACCTGCCGCGGCCGAGTTCGCGGGGCTCGACCAGGGGCAGATCGGGCAGGTTGATCACGGCGGCCCGCGGCTCGCCGAGCGCCTCGGCCAGGCCGGTCGCCGGCACCGGGGCGACCCAGTGATCATGGTCCAGCTCGCTCACCGGGGTGGTCCGCCAGGCCGGATCGAGCGGCTCGTCCAGCCACTCCAGCCAGTCCAGCAGGGGACTGCTGCGCAGCCCGGTCGCGGTGTACTCGCCGAGCCGCCGGCAACGCCAGTCCAGGTCCAGCACGGTGCCGTCGTCGGTCACGGCCTCGACCCAGAGGAACGACGGCAGCCCCGGCGTCATCCGGCCGACCAGCCCGCCGCCGGCCGCCTGGACGGCGAGCCGGTGTGGCCCGGCCGGCAGCCGGACCCGCTGGCTCGCGTACTCCGGCCGGGTGGCCGCGTAGCGCAGCGGCCCGTACCCGATCGGGGTGCCGTCGGCCCAGAGCCGGAAGTTCGCCGCGGCCTGGATCCGTACCGTCACCTCGGCCGGTTCGGCCAGCTCGAAGTCGGCCCGGAACGCGGCCTGGACGTCGCCGTCCGGGGTGTCGGGCAGCCAGCTGCCGTCGAACATGATCACTGCTCCCAGGAGTCGAATCGGCCGGGTCCGGTGATCATGGCCGTGCCGCCGCCCAGCTCGTCCGGTACGGTCACGTCGGCGACCACGCCCGCCGGCAGCGTGATCACCAGGCGGTTCTGCTGCGGATCGAGGTGCACCTGCACCGCGCCGTGCGGCGTCATGGTCCAGCCCGACACGTACGGCAGCCCGGCGGTGGTCGGCCGGATGATCAACCGGTCGCCGCCCGGCTCGGCCAGTTCGACGCCGAGCAGGGTGTCGTGCAGCCAGAGCAGCGGCATCGCGGCCCAGCCGTGCGACCCGGTGACGTCGACCGGCTGGGTCGGATTGACCTCGCCGTCGGCGAGCCCGAGGTCCTCCCGGCTGATCCAGTACTCCGGCAGCGGCCCGCCGTACGGGCCCTGCAGCTCGACCGGGGTCGGGTTCCGCGGATGCCCGGGCAGGTACGGCGCGTACCGCTCCTTGAGGTGGGCGACGGCGCGGTCGCCGAAGCCGTGCCGGGTCAGGCCGCGCAGCACGCGGTAGCTCCAGGTCGGGTTGTTCCAGCGCGCGATGCCGTCCGGTGGGGTGCCCTCGGGAGCGGGGAACGCGGTCTCGATCACCTGCCGCGCCTCATCGTCGGTGAGCAGCCCGTCCAGCAGCGGCATCGCCTGCCCGGCCTGGCTGAAGCCGCGGTCCGCGGCCGGCAGCGAGGGTCCCCAGCGATCGGCGACGATCACGCCGAAGTCCGGGTGGTCGGCGACCAGGTGGTGCCGGCGGAACGCCGCCCGCATCGCGTCCGCCGCGGTCGCCCAGCGGGCGGCGTGATCATGGTCGCCGGCCGCCCGGGCCAGCTCGGCACTCCAGGTCAGCCGGTCGATGATCCACGGCGTGACCACGCCGCTGGACCCGCCCTCGGGCACCTGTGCGTTGACCCGGATGTCGGCGAAGACGTGGCCGGTGCGCCACAGCCCGTCGTCGCCGAGATGCTCCAGCAGCGCGTCCCAGTAGCGGACCAGCCCGGGCAGGTAGGTCTTGATCAACTCGGGATCGCGGTGCCAGCGGTAGTCGTCGTGCAGCATCGCGACCCACTGCACCGACCAGTCGTAGCGCGCCGACGGGATCGGGTAGTTGCTGGGATAGAAGGGATGCAGGTCGCCGTGCTCGTTCTGGCCCTCGGCCAGCGTCCTGATCATCAGCCGGCGCAGCGCCGTGTCGCCGAACCAGCGCTCGGCGAGCAGCGCCCGCGGCCGGGCGTCCTCGATCCACTGGCCGTCCTCCCGGCCCGGCGTGTCGACGTAGGTGTCGCTCATCGTGACCTCGGCGTGGATCAGGCACAGCTCGACGAGCTGTTCCAGCTGCCGGTCGCCGCAACGGAACGAACCGACCGGTTCCAGCGGGTGCTGCGAGGAGACCAGGCCGAGCTCGTGCACCGTGACCGTCCCGGTGCCGGTGAGGTGGGCGGTCAACCAGCGCGCGGTGCGTTCGTCCGGCACCTCGTACCGGCGCCGGCCGGGGGTGATCGTGATCAGGTCCGCGTAGCCGGTCGCCACCACGCCGTCCACGTCGACCCAGCCGTCCGGGCGCAGGTGGGTGCTGCCGTCGTACTCGGAAGTGACCAGTTCTCCGTAGCCGAGCCGCAGCTCGGCCGTTCCGTGATCAAGCTCCAGGTCGAGGTACGGGTAGCCGTGCACCGGCCGGTGGAAGTCGACGGTGACGTACCGGGTGCCGCCGCCGGTGATCATGAGCGGCGGCCGGCCGGCTCCGGGGACCAGTGAACCTGCCGCCCGGGTCAGGTCGGGATCCGGCGACAGCTCGGCGCTGGCCAGCAGGGACGGCCGGTCGGTCGGGTCGCCGGACCAGCTGCCGTGCCGGGCCGTCCCGGCCGCGACCACACCGCCCGGTCGGGTCGGGTACTCGCGCTGCGGCGGCGTCTCGACCGGCGGCGGGCGGTCCGGCCACGGCGGGTCGGCGACCACGACCGCGGCGGCCCAGTCATGATCATCGAAGTCCGGCTCGTGCAGGGCCGGCTCGGGCGACCGGCCGGCATCCAGGTGCACCGGGTAGCGGATCCGGGGCGTGTGATCATGAACGCCGAGGAACTGCGGGGTGTCGGCGAACTCGTCGGCCGTACGCCAGCGCCAGTCCGGCCCGGTGCTCAGCCACGGCGCCGCCGCATCGCCGCCCTCGAGCCAGAGTCCGGCGGTCCCGGCCGCGGTGCGCTGGAACGTGATGATCGGGCCCCAGCTGTGGTGCAGCACGGCGACGACGTTGCGGCCGGGCCGCAGGAACCGGCCGACGTCGATCACCTCGGCCCGGATCTCCGGCTGGTGGAACCGGGTCACCTTGCGCAGTACGACCACGCCGTTGATCATCACCCGGGCCGTGCTGTCGGCCGCGACCATGATCGTCGGCCGGTCCGGGATCCGGGCCAGGTCGACCACGGTCCGGAACCAGGTGAACCGCCCGGCCGGCGCCGGTTCGGCGGGATCGGACCAGATCCAGGAACTCACGCCGGCTGCACTCCCAACTGCTCGGCCGCCGCGTCCAGCAGCTCCTGGCCGCCGGACTTGCGCCAGGTCTCGACGTAGGCGTCCCACTCGTCGAACGAGCGCTGACCGAGCGCGAACTGGATCTCCGACTTCCGGCCCAGGGTGAGCAGGTCCTGCACCGGTTTGGGATCAAGATTCAACCGGACGTCGAAGTTCTCCCACCGCTTCAGCAGCGCGCTCTCCTGATTCCACTCGTAGCCGTACTTGGCCACCTTCTCCTCGTACGTCTGCCAGCGCAGCGTGTAGCCGAAGAACTGCCAGTCGGCGAGGCTGGCCAGCGACTGATCCTTGTGGTACGGGGCGTCCGGCGGGATGGTGAACACGTTCAGCCCCGTCTTCTCGTCGAACCTCACCTCGATCACGTCTTCGCCCCAGATGCTGGGGCCACCGCCTTGGGACACGTCCCAGTAGTTGACGTTCGGGTAGACGAAGGTGTCGATCATGTGGGCGATCCGGCGTAGCTTGGCCTCGTCGTCGGCGAGCTTGGCGTTGAACACGAACAGCGCGCCGGGCCCGCTCGGGGTCGGCAGCAGGCCCTCAGGATTGCCGGGCGAGCTGATCTGTCCCAGCGGCGCCCACGCCTCGACCTTGGAGAAGTCGTTGTCCCGAGCGACGTAGGTCTCGGTGGCCAGGTTGCCGCCCGGATACTGGACCAGGCCGAGTTGATCATTGAAGGTCCGCGACTTGAGTTGCTCCCAGGCCGTCGTGTACCAGTCCGGCGGCAGCAGATCGCTCGCCCGGAGTTCGTTGACGAACTGCAGGAACGCCTTCGTCGTACCGTCGATCATCGGATGGTTGATCTTGCCGTCCTTGACGTTCCAGCCGGGATGGCCGAAGGCCGCGAGCACCTGGGACATCATGCCCCAGCCGGCACCGTCGCCGCCGGTCGCCATGAACCAGGGGCCGTCCTTGCCGGGCACCGGGTCGTTGTCCTTGAGCGCCTTGGCGTAGGCCATCAGCTCGTCGACGTTGGTCGGCTTGTCCATGCCGATCTTGGCCAGGAAGTCCTGGCGGATGTACAGGTTGAAGACATCCGGGAAGGTCGAATAGGTCGGCACGCCGACCATCTCCTCGTCGATGGTGGCCCAGGCCTTGAACGCCTCGGTGACATACATCGAGGCCTGGGGCATCAGTCCGAGGACGTCGGCGGCGTTGAGCAACTGGCCCTGCTCGTACAGGGTGTTGGCGACGTCACGAAGGCCGGCCGGGATCACGATGAAGTCGGGAGCGTCCCCGGAGGTGAAGGTGAGGGCCAGCTTGTTGCGCATGTCCTCGGCGACCATCGAGGTGAACTCGATCGTTGCGTTGAACTTCTTCTCCAGGAAGTCCTTGATCGGGTCCTTGGGCCGGGGGCCGTTGAACGCGCCGGACAACATCAGTGACATGGTCACCGGGGCCGACAGATCGTCATAGGCGTACGAATCCTCGGGCACCCGGGTCGGCACCTCGGGGAACTCCGCGGGAAAGGTGTCCGGGCCGTTGGGGCGGCCGTTCGGGGCCTCGCCGCCACCGGGCCCACCGTCGTCTCCGGAGGAGGAACAGGCGGCGAGGGCAGTGCCGCTGAGAGCCGTTGCGCCGGTCAGTGCACCGAGCTCCAGCACGCGTCGTCGCGGGATCGGGGTCGGAGGCATGGTGGGGTCCTTTCGAGGAATTACTTGACTGCGCCCATGTAGACGCCGCGGATGAAGTGCTTCTGCAGGAACGGGTAGACCATCAGGATCGGGATGATCGCGACGACGACGGTGGCCATCTTCAGGCTCTCCGGCGACACCCGCTGGTTGGTCGCCAGCGACTGCGTCATCTGGTCGTTGACCACCTCGGTGTTGAGCATGTTGCGCAGCACCAGCTGGAGCGGATAGAGGTTCGGGTCCTGGATGTAGACCAGGGCGTCGAACCAGGAGACCCAGTGCATGACGATGTTGAACATGCCGATCGCGGCGATCGCCGGGGCGGCCAGCGGGATGATGATCCTGATCAACAGCTGGATCTCGCTGACCCCGTCCAGGTAGGCGGCCTCGGTCAGCTCGCGCGGGATGTTCTCGATGAACATCTTGATCACCAGCAGGCCGAACGCGTCCACCGCGGTCGGCAGGATCAACGACCAGACCGTGTTCAGCAGCTGCAGGTCGTGCATCACCAGATAGGAGGGGATCAGCCCGCCGCGGAACAGGATGGTGGCCACCACGAACAGCAGCAGTACGTTACGGCCGGGCAGATCCTTGCGGGACAGGACGAAGGCGCCGATCACGGTCAGCACGAGGGTGAGCAGCGGACCGACGACGGCGCGGAAGGCGGAGACGCCGATCGACCGCCACAGGATCTCCGAGGTGAGCAACCGCCGATACGCTTCCAGCGTCGGTTCCTGCGGAATGATCACGAAGAAGTTGCGGTCGATCAGTTCGTTCTGCGAGGTCAGCGACATCCCGATCACATAGACCAACGGCAGCAGCGCGGACAGCACGATCATCGCGACGACGAAGTGGATGACCACCTGATAGCTGGTCTCCGCGGCGGACTTGTAGCGTCTCATCGGCATGTGATCACCAGATCCCTCGGCCGGTCGACCGGCGCGCAATGTAGTTGGCGCCCAGGACCAGCACCAGCCCGACCAACGACTGCAGCAGCCCCATCGCGGTACCGACGCTGAACTGCAGCCGGCCCAGCCCCTCCCGGTAGACCCAGGTGTCGATCACGTCGGCCACGTTGTAGACGGCCGAGTTGTAGAAGGCGAGGATCTGCTCGCCGCCGGCGTAGAGGATGAATCCGAGGTTGATCGTCAGCACGAAGGTGATCACCGGCAGGATCGCCGGCACGGTGATGTAGCGGATCCGCTGCAGCGGCCCGGCGCCGTCGATCGCGGCCGCCTCGTACAACTCGTCGTCGACGGTGGCCAGCGCGGCGAGGTAGATGATCGTGCTCCAGCCGATCTCCTTCCAGATCCCGGAGCCGATCAGGATCGGCCGGAACCAGTCCTCGGAGAGCAGGAAGTCGATCCGTTGCTGGCCGACGGCGTCGAGCACGTTGTTGATCAGCCCGGAGCCGGTCGAGAACATCGCGAAGACGATCCCGTACACGATGATCCAGGAGAAGAAGTGCGGGATGTAGATGATCGTCTGGCTGATCTTGGTGAAGACGCGGGTACTCAGGTCGTGCAGCAGGACGGCGAGGATGATCGGCGGGAAGAAGCCGAAGACGAGCCGGAGCAGGCTGATCTCCACGGTGTTGGAGAACACCTGCAACAGCTGCGGATCGGTGAAGATCTCGACGAAGTTGTCGAACCCCACCCAGGGGCTGCGGGCGATGCCGCGACCGAGCTTGAGGTCCTTGAAGGCGACGATGAAGGACAGCACGATCGGCCAGTACTGGAAGATCACGAAGTAGGCCGCGACCGGCAGGAACAGCAGGTACAGCAGCCGGTACTTGATCATGCGTTGCCAAACCGTCAATCGCGGCCGGGACGCCACAGGGGCCAGCACCAGACTCTCCCTCTCGACGGTGAGCGAGTCGCATCTATTGAATGGATTCAATCTGTGAAGTCTTGCCAAGCCCGGCGGTGCTGTCAAGGGTGTCGAGTGATCCGGGTCACTGGCCGGACCGGAGCGGATCCGCCGCGGTCCGGCCGGTCAGACTCCCGGTGCCGAGGTGCGGATCACCAGGGACGGCGGGAAGACCGTCGCCTCGTGCCGGTGCTGGTCGCCCTCGGCCAGTTCGGCCAGCAGCCGCTCGACCGCGGTCCGGCCGATGGCGTACTTGGGCTGGACGACGGTGGTCAGCGGCACCGGCGCGTCGGGCGCGATCGCCAGGTCGCCGTAGCCGACGACCGCGACGTCGTCCGGCACCCGTACCCCCTCGGCGGCGAGGCCGCGGATCACGCCGATCGCCAGCTGGTCGTTGATGCAGAACACGCCGCGGGGCAGCGGACCGGAGCGGGCCAGCCGGTGCCCGGCCTCGACGCCGGCGGCGGTCGTCATCTCGGCCAGTTCGAACTCGACCAGCTCGGCCGGATCGACTCCGGCGCCGCGCAGCGCGTCGACGGCGCCGAGCCGGCGCTGACTGCACTGCGGGATGTCGTGCGGGCCGTTGATCAGCGTGATCGGCCGGGTCTCGTCCGTGGTGGTGGCGAGCAGGTGAGCGGTCGCGATCTCGCCGCCGCGCCGGTCGTCGACGACCACCGAGCAGCCCTGGGCCGGATCGGCCAGCCGGTCGATCAGGACCAGGTGGGCGCCCATCGAGCGGAGCCGTTCGAGCCGGCTCTCGTCGGCCGTCAGCGGTACGGCCAGCGCACCGGCGGCCCGGTGCTCGCCGAGGGTCTCCAGCTGGCGGCGCTCCCGGTCCGGGTCGTCCCGGCTCTCGCAGAGCACCACCGCGTAGCCGGCCGCGTCGGCGGCGTCGGAGATGCCGCGGGCGATCTCGGCGTAGAACGGGTTCGTGATGTCCGGCAGCACCAGCCCGAACAGCCGGTTGTGGCCGCGGCGCAGGGTCGCCGCCGCATGGTTGGGGACGAAATCGAGGCGCTGGATCGCGTCCAGCACCCGGCTCCGGGTCTGCGGCGAGACGATCTCGGGCCGGTTCAGCGTGTTCGAGACGGTCGCGGGTGAGACCCCGGCCTCGCGGGCGACCTCGATCAGGTTGACCCCGCGGCGACGCGACGCAGCCACTTCTCGCCCCTTTCTCAGCCCGGTCAGCGAAGTCTAGGAGGTCCGTCGGTCCTGAAACGCTTCAGCAGCGGCGTCGCTAGGCTGAGCCCATGACCCTGAACGATCCCGTCCAGCCGCGCGCCGTGCCCGGCACCGACCTCGTGCTCAGCCCGATCACGCTCGGTACGACGCCGCTGAACGACCCGGAGCTGGCCGAGGCGATGCTGACCGGACCGTACGGGGCGATCGACACCTCGAACGCGTACGGGGCGGGGCAGAGCGAGACCGCGCTCGGTGTCGCCCTGGGCCGGCTCGACTCCGACCGGCGCGCCGTGATCACCAAGACCGACGCCGAGCCGGGGACCGGCCGGTTCGACCGGGACCGCGTGCTGCGCTCGTACGAGGAGAGTCTGACGCGGCTCGGCCTGGACCGGGTGCAGCTGCTGCACCTGCACGATCCGTACTCGATCTCGATCGAGGAGGCGTTCGGCCCCGGCGGCGCGGTGCAGGGGATGCGCGAGCTCAAGGAGCAGGGCGCCGTCGACCTGATCGGCATCGCGGCCGGCCGGAACAGCCTGATGATCGAGTACGTGAGCAGCGGCGCGTTCGACGCCGTGCTGACCCACAACCGGCACACCCTGATCGATCGGTCCGCCGCGCCCTTGCTCGAGGAGGCGGCCCGGCGGAACATGATCATCTTCAACGCGGCGCCGTTCGGCGGCGGGCTGCTGGCCGGGCGGGGCACCCGGTACGCCTACCAGGAGAGCTCGGCGGAACTGCTGGACTGGGTGCGCCGGGCCGAGGCGGTCTGCACCGAGCACGGCGTCCCGCTGACCACCGCGGCCCTGCACTTCTCGCTGCGCTCGCCGCTGATCCACTCGACGGTCGTCGGCGTCGGCAGCGCGGAACGGCTGGAGCAGCTGGAACGGATGCGGGCGACGGAGGTCCCGGAGGCGCTCTGGACCGCCTTGGACGAGCTCGGCCCGGCCCCGAGCACCGTGACGGACTGACCGTCCGGCCGGGGCAATCGATCATGGAGTCGCTGCGCCGGCGCCACAAGATCACCTTCGCGCACCGCGGGCTGTGCGGCCGGCACCCGGAGAACACCCCGCCGTCGCTGGCCGCCGCGATCCCGTACGCCGACTACTGCGAGATCGACGTCCGGGTCACCGCGGATGATCAGCTGGTCCTGATGCACGACGCGACCCGGATCCCGACGCTGCGGGAGGCCCTGGAACTGCTGGCCGGCACGACCTGCGGCGCGCTGCTGGAGCTCAAGACGGACAGCATGGAGCTGGTCGCCGCCGAGCTGACCCGCCATCTCGCCGACCATCCGGACGCCCGGGTCGCGGCGGCGTCGGTGGTCCCGGCCCGGTCGGCCGAACTGCGCCGACTGCTGCCGGAGTCGATCATCGGCGTGCTCTTCCTGGACGCCGGGACGATCACCGACGCCGAGATCGCCGGGTACGCCGACTACGCGGACTTCCTGTGCTTCCGGACCGATCGGATCACCGCGGCCCTGGTCGACCGGGTGCACCGGGCCGGCCTGTTGATCATGCACAACACCAACACCCGGGCCTTCATGGACGAGGGTGCGCTGGCCGGCGCGGACGGCACCATGACCGACTGGCCGGACCGCCGGGAGGAGTCCCACCTCGGCGTCGCCGCGCCGATGATCGAGGCCGAGTCGCTGCTCGGCGTGGCCCGAACCTCCGGGCCGCTGCCTCGCCGGCGCGGTGATCACGGACTGGGTTTCAAGTTCTCCGGCCGGGCCGGCCTCGCCGTCGACCTCGCGGCCGGCGACTGGCTCGAAGTCCCGTTCGTCGCCGGCCCAGGCCGGACCGCCGTCCACTGCGCACTGGTCCGGCACCCGGCCGGCGGCGTGCTCGACGTGGCCCTGGACGGAGCTCCGCGGGCCAAGGGCGTCGATCTCCGCGGGCCATCGCCGTCGCAGCGGACGATCGAGATCAGCGAGGCCCTGGCAGCAGGGCCGCACCGGCTGCGCTTCACCGCGGTCGACGCGGCACCGGGCACCCTGCTCCTGGACGGCCTCGCGCTGCGCTCGTGATCATCCGGTGGCCGGGACCGAGGCCGTACGGGGAGCCAGGCAGGCGACGGCGACGACGGCACCGACCGCGGTGAGGGCGCCCAGGCCGATCAGCAGGCCCGGGTAGCCGCCGAGGGCGAGACCGGCGCCCCCGATGGTCGCACCGGCGAACACGCCGAGGCTCATCCCGGCGGCGTTCAGGGCCAGCGTCGGCGCCCGCCGGCTGGCCCGTTTGACCAGCTGGTCCACGACGGCGGCGGCGATCACGGCGTGGCAGATCGCGGTGGCGGCGGTGCCGGCGAGCGCGATGATCAACATCGGCGCCGTGAAGATCAGCGCCAGCGCGCCGGTGGCCGCGACCAGGCCGATGATCAGCAACGGCTTGGCGGCGTCGCCGGGCAGCCGGGCCAGGGCTCGCCCGGCGAGGAAGTTGCCGAGGAAGAAGCTGACCCCGCTGACGGTCCAGACCAGGGCGAACTGGGCCACGTCCAAGCCGAAACGATCATGGTAGAAGGCGGCCAGGAAGGCCAACTGGCCCATGAACGCCGCGGTCCGCAGGAACGCGATGATGATCAGTCCGGCGACGACCCGGTCACGCAGGACGGACCGCAGGGCGAGTCCGGTCAGCGCATCGCCGGGCCGCTTGCCGGAGGACTTCCAGGGGTTGCGGGCCAGCGATCCGGCCACCAGCAGCAGCGCGATCGCGGCGGTGAGCACCAGCGCGCCGCGCCAGCCGGGCCAGAGCGCCAGCAGCCCGACCAGGGGACCGGCCAGGATCGCCGCGATGGTCTGGCCCGCGGTGATCATGGTCGCGGCCCGGCCCGAGCTGGCGGCATCGGTGAACCGGTCGGCCGCGAGGGCCAGCAGGACGGGGGAGAGGGCGGCGGTGGCGGCGCCGATGCCGAGGCAGAAGATGATCAAGGTCGGGTAGCTGCCGACCGCCCCGACCAGGCAGGACAGGGCGAGCACCGCCAACGCGACGGTACGGACCCGGAGCCGGCTCCAGCGGTCGATCAGCGGCGCGAGCAGCACGCCGATCAGCAGCGCGGCGATCCCGCCGAGCCCGCGCAGGGTGCCGACCGTCGCGGCGTCGCTGCCGGCGTCCGCGGCGATCTGGACCAGGAACGTGGAGAAGACGGTGAACGGGACCAGACCGATCACGGCACACACCAGCAGCGGCCAGATCGTCGCCGCGATCCGCCGGTCCGGCAGGGGCTTCGGGCTGTCGACCCGCTCGGCGCCGGCCACGGGCTGGCTCATCGCTCCAGATCCTCGAGATACTGGGAGAACCGCTCCAATCCGTCGACGTTGCGCGGGCCGCTGATGCCCTCGTTGTAGTCGAGCACGAAGAACCGGTTCGCCTTCACCGCCGGCAGATCCTTCGTCTTCGGATCGTTCCGCAGGAAGTCGATCTTCTCCTGTGCCGGCTGGTCGTTGTAGTCCAGGATCATGATCACCTCGGGCTGAGCGTCGACGACGGCCTCCCAGGCCACCTGGGTCCAGCGCGCCTCGAGATCGGCGAAGACGTTGCGCCCGCCGGCGTATTCGATGATGTCGTTCGGTGGCACCTGCTGGCCCGCAGTGAAGGGCTGGTCGGTGCCGGAATCGTACAGGAAGACCCGGGGCCGGTCGTCGTCCGCGATCTCCCGGGTCGCGGCGGCGACCCGCTGCCGCAGCTCAGTGATCACCGAGGCCGCGCGGTCCTCGACCCCGAAGATCTGGCCGAGTCGTTCCAGGTCGACGTAGAGCCCGTCGAACGGCCGGTGCCGTTCCGGGAAGCCCGGGTAGTTGAAGCAACTCTCGGCGTGCATGAAGCTGCCAATGCCGAGCCCGTCCAGGATCTCCGGCGTGATCCCGCGCCGATCGCTGAAGCCGGAGTTCCAGCCGGCGACCACCAGGTCGCCCTTCGCATCGACCACGATCTCCTTGTTCAGCAGGTCGTCGCTGAGCAGCTCGACCTTGGCGTACTCGGCGGCCCACGGTGACTCACTGACCGGCGGGTTGGCCGGCGGCATGACGTAGCCGCGGACCCGGTCGGTCAGCCCGAGGCTGAACAGCTTGTCCGCGCTGCCGCCCTCGTAGGCGATCGCGCGCTCCGGCTTGGTGTACTGCACCTGTTCCCCGCAGCGCTGCACGGTCACCGTGTTCCCGGCCGCGGGCGGGGCGATCTGGGCTCCGCAGCCGGACGCGAGCAGGGTGCCGCAGACCAGGGCGATGCCGGCGCGTTTGATCATGATCAGGAGCCTTTCGGTACGGGATCGGGCGGTGTGGTCGAAGACGTCGAGAGGGTGTGCAACAGCTGCGGGCGGCCGCTGACCGGGTGCGGGATGATCACGGTGTCGATCCCGAACACGTCCCGGACCAGCGACTCGGTCAGCACCTCGGCCGGCGGGCCGTGCCGGACCAGCCGGCCGGACTCGAGCACCGCGAGCCGGTCACAGACCAGCGCGGCGAGATTGAGGTCGTGCAGGACGACGAGCACGGTCAGGCCGGTGCCGCGCAGGGCGGCCAGCGCGCCGACCTGGTGCCGCAGATCCAGGTGGTTGGTCGGTTCGTCCAAGATCAGGATCTTCGGCTCCTGGACCAGCACCCGGGCCAGCTGGACTCGCTGCCGCTCGCCGCCGGAGAGGCCGTGGATGCCGCGGTCGGCGAGCTGGGTCAGCTCCAGCCGCTCCATCGCGTCCGCGCAGAGCTGCCGTTCCCGCTCGCTCAGCGCGCGGTTGCCGGACTGGTGCGGGGCCCGGCCGAGCGCGATCAGTTCGGCCACGGTGAAGTCGAGGTCGGCACCGTTGTCCTGGGTCAGCGCGGCGACGCTGCGGGCGGTGGCCCGGGGCGGCAGCCCGGCGATCGGCCGGCCGTCGATCATGATCACGCCGCCGGTCGGGGCGAGGGCGCGGTAGATGCAGCGGAGCACGGTCGACTTGCCACTGCCGTTGGGGCCGATCAGCCCGACGATCTCACCGGTGGCCACGGTGAGGTCGAGTTCGCGGACCAGGTCGGCTCCGTCGATCGAGACCGAGAGCGCGCTGAGTTCGAGTTCCATCTCAGCGACCGCCGAAGTGGTAGCCGCGGCGCCGGATCAGGCCGACGAAGACCGGTACCCCGACCAGGGCGGTGATCACCCCGAGCGGCAGCTCCCGGGGCGCGACGACGACCCGGGAGAGCAGGTCAACCCAGACCATGAAGATCGCCGCCGCCGGGGGCGTGATCATGATCACCCGGGCGTGCCCGGGCCCGGCCAGCAGCCGGACCAGGTGCGGCAGCACCAGCCCGACGAAGCCGATCGCGCCGCTCACCGCGACCATCGCCCCGGTCAGCACCGCGGTGATCACGAACAGTCGCCGGCGGACCTGGTCGGACCGGATGCCGAGGCTGGCCGCGGTCTCGTCGCCGAGCGACATCAGGTCGAGGGTCCGGCTGTGCCGGTGCATGATCACCAGACCTGCGGCCACCACGAAGGCGACCACCGGCAGCGAGGACCAGGTCGCGGCGCCGAAGCTGCCCATCGTCCAGTACAGGACGGTGGCCGTGGACTCGCTGTTCGGCACCAGGTAGATGATCACGCTCATCAGCGCCTGGAACCCGAACGAGAGGCAGACACCGGTCAGCACCAGCCGCAGCGGCTGCAGGCCGACCCTGGTCCGGGCAGCCAGGAAGACCAGCACGGACGCCGCGGCCGCGCCGAGGAACGCTCCCACGGACAGCGCGTGGACCCCGAGCACCGCGAGCAGGCCGAGGCTGCCGACGGCGACCGCCCCGGCCGCCGCGCCGGACGACACCCCGAGCACGTACGGGTCGGCGAGCGGGTTGCGGACCAGGGTCTGGACGACCACGCCGACGCAGCCCAGCCCGGCGCCGACCACCGCGGCCAGCAGCACCCGCGGGGTCCGGATCTGCCAGATGATCTGGTACGCCGACGCCTCCTCGGCCGGCAAGGTATCGCCGAAGATCGCCGCGGACAGATAGCGGCTGGTGTCCAGCGGACCGATCGCGGCCGGGCCGAGCCCGATCGCGATGATCACCGAGATCAGCAGCAGCACGCAGAGCAGCACGGCGACGAGTCCGGCCGGGACGGTGCGTCCGGCAGCGGGACGCGGGCGGGTCCGGGACGCGGGCGAGTCGAGCACCGCCCGATCCTAAACGAAAACGACAGTCAGTTGCGATTCGACGGACTGTGCAAGGATCCGGTCATGAATCGCAGCGCCATCATCTTCCACGGCACCGGGGCGAATCCGGACGTCTGCTGGCTGCCCTGGCTGCGCGAGCGGCTGACCGAGCGTGGCTTCGCCGTCGAGGCGCCACACTATCCGGGCCTGAACGTCGAGCCGATCGACGCGTTTCTGCCCGAGGTGCTGGCGAACCACACCTTCGACGACGGCACGGTCCTGGTCGGCCATTCCGGCGGCGCGGCCCTGCTGCTCGCCCTGCTCCAGCACCTGGACGTCACGGTGGCCCAGGCGATTCTCGTCGCGGGCTACGCGACGGAACCCAACGACAGCGAGGAACCCGTGCTGCAGCGGGACTACGACTGGGCGGCGATCAAGGAACACGTTCGCGATCTGGTCTTCATCAACTCGCCGGCGGACCCGTACGGCTGCGACGATCGGCAGGGCCGGGCCATGTTCGACCGGCTCGGTGGCACCTTGATCATCAGGAACGGCGGGCACTACGACGACCTCGACTCGTTCGAGCTGCTGGACCGTCTGATCGACTGAGGCCCTGCGCCCGCGGGTCAGGTCGCGGCGAGGATGAGGTCCTTCAGTTCGCTCAGCGTGGCGAGGCGATAGCGGGCCCCGGAGAAGTCCTGCGAGCGGGTGAAGGCGTTGTCGACGACGGCGCAGTCGATCCCGGCGGCCAGGGCCGAGGTCAGGCCCCGCTCGGAATCCTCGACCACCAGGGTCTCGTCCCGGGTGGCGCCGAAGCGCTTCAGGCCGGTCAGGTAGGGCTCCGGGTGCGGCTTGGAGAACTCGTAGTCCTCGAGCGTGAGCACGAACTCCATGGACGACGTGATCTTCCGCTTCTCGTGGATGATCTCGAAGTCGGCCCGCTTCGCCGTCGTCACGATGGCCATCCGGACCTGCCGGGAGAGTTCGGCGAGGGTGTCGAGGACGCCTTCGATCTCGATGGCCTCCGTGCTCAGGTACTCCCGGTAGTAGGCGTCGCGGACGGCGCGCTGCCTGGCGATCGTCCGGTCGTCGATACCCGCGGCCCTGGCCTGGTTCCAGGTCGCGGCACCCCGGGTCATGTCGCGGAGGTACTGCTCCCGGTCCAGGGTGAAGCCGATGTCGGCCAGGGCGCGCTGCCCGGCCTTGAAGTACCAGGGCTCGGTGTCGACCAGCACGCCGTCATGATCGAAAAGGACGAACTTCTTCAATCCGGGGACCTTCCGGTGGCCGCTTCAGCCGGAGAAGGCGGGCCCCGGCCTCGAGTCGCCCATGATCATAGCCGTACGGTGACGCTGACCCGGCCCTGACTGTCACGCTCGGCGATGGCGTGTCCGGTGCGGGTGGTCCCGTCGAGTTCGATCATGATCGGCCCGCCCTCGCCGAGGAAGTTGCGCCACCACTTCTTCCGCTCCGGCATCATCACGCCGATGATCACCGTGTCCCCGTCGCGCCGGAACCCGACCGGGGTGGAGAAGGTCCGCCCCGAGCGCCGGCCGGTGTAGGTCACGATGGTCAGGCTCCGCCGGAGCCAGGGGCCGAGCAGGGACGAGTCGCGCAGGCCGAGGATGAAGGCATTGAACCGGTCGACCGCCTGTCGGGGAAGGGTCTTCGCTGTCGGCACTGCTGCTCCGTTCGCTTGTTGATCATGAACCTTCGTTCACCGTACCCGGAATAAGTGGAGAACCCCATCCACTTAGGTAAAGTGAGAAACATGGCCGATCAGCACTCTCGGATCGCCGTCGTCGACGGCGATCCGGCCGAGCCGCCGGCGCTGCGCGCCGACGCGCAGCACAACCGCGACCGGATCCTCGAGGTCGCCCGCGACCTGTTCTCCGAGCGCGGCCTGGACGTGCCGATGGCCGCCATCGCCCGCCGGGCCGGCGTCGGGGTGGCGACGCTCTACCGCCGGTTCCCGACCAAGGAGGAACTGATCGGCGCGGTGTTCGCCGAACGGTTCGAGCACTGCCTGACCCTGTTCGCCGCGGCCAAGGTCGATCCGGATCCCTGGCGGGCCTTCTGCACGGTGGTCGAGCAGGTGTGCGCGATGCAGTCGGGCGATCGCGGGTTCCGGGCCCTGCTCAGTGCGACGCTGTCCGGCGCCTTCGACCTGGAGCAGGCCCGTGATCATTTCCTGGACGGCTTCGCCGTCGTGGTCCGCCGGGCCCAGCGGGCCGGCCGGCTCCGGCGTGACTTCGCCGAGGCGGACCTGTCGCTGATCCTGCTGGCCAATGGCGGCATCGTCGCCGGCACGGCCGAGGCGAGCGTTGCGGCGTCGCGGCGGCTGCTCGGTTACCTGCTCGACTCGTTCCGGGCGGACCGGAGCGAGCCGCCGGGGCCGCTGCCGCCGCCGGTCCGGCTGGACCTGATCGAGGCGGTCCGCAGCGGCGCCTGACCAAGATCAGGAACCCTGCCGCAGGGTCAGTCGGTCGCCAGATCAGGCAGTACGGAAGCGCGCCGGCGCCCCCACTCCAGGGCGCTGGCGATGCCGTCGGCCAGGGACTGCTCGGCCCGCCAGTCGAGCAGCCGGTGCGCCTTGTCCACGTTCGCGTACGCGCCGATCGCGTCACCCGGCCGCGGCGGCTTCTCCCGCGTCGGCACCGGCCGGCCGTAGACCTCCTCGAAGGTGGCCAGCAGCTCCCGGACCGTGACGCCGGACCCGGTGCCGAGGTTGATCACCGAGCTCGGTGCGTCCTCGGCGGCGAGCACGTCGTCGAACCGTTCCACCGCGGCCACGTGCGCGCGGGCGAGGTCCCAGGCGCCGACGTAGTCGCGCAGCCCGGTGCCGTCCCGGGTCGGCAGGTCGGTGCCGGTGATCTCGAAGGCGTCGATCCGGCCCTCGGCGGCCGCGACCAGCCGGCCGAGCACGTGCGACGGCACCGGGTCGTAGATGCCGGAGCGGAACTCGGGATCGGAGCCGATCGGGTTGAAGTAGCGCAGCATGATCGTCCGCAGGTCGGTCGCCGCGGCCAGGTCGCGCAGCGCCAGCTCCATGATCATCTTGGTCCGCGCGTACGGCGACGTCGGCGCCAGCGGGGCCGACTCGTCCACCTCGAACTGGTCGCTGAACGCGTAGATCGAGGCCGACGACGAGAACACCACCCGGGGGCGGCCGAGGTCCGTCAGGTGCTGGCACAGCTCCAGCGACTTGGCGACATTGTTGACGTAGTAGCGGTACGGCTCCTGGACGCTCTCCGGAACCACGATCAGGGCGGCGCAATGAATCGTGCGGTCGATCTCGTGGTCGGCGACGATCTTCTCCAGCAGCGGCCGGTCGGCGATGTCGCCTTCGTAGAAGACGCGGTTCGCGACGAACTCGCGACGGCCCCTGACCAGGCTGTCCAAGATCACCGGCTGGTGGCCCGCCTGCTCCAGGGCGGTGGCGATGATACTGCCGAGATAGCCGGCTCCGCCGGTCACGAGAACTCTCACAGGCCCGAGTGTAAACAGGTCCGGCCGGGCGCGGCCCGGAAGTCGATCAAGAAGGCTTGATCCAGCTGACCGCGGACACCAGCGCGTCGCTGGCCGCGTCCCGGACCCTTCGCAGCTCGCGGGAGCGCAGGTCGGATTCCCAGGACGAGATCGAGCCGCCGTCGTCGCTCAGCGCGAGATCGGCGGCGGCCAGCATCCGCAGCGCCTTGGCGATCGCATTGCGTTGCAGCGGGGGATAGCCGGGCGCCCAGATGGAGATGTCGGGCGGGCGCCAGCCGGCCATAGCGCCGCCGGCCAGCTCCAGCGTCTCCAGCGTCCGGGCCGCCTCCAGGACCGCCTCCCGGAGCATCCGTTCGCTCTCGTACGGACTCGGCGGCGGAGCCGGCAGGGTCGCGTTGAAGACCCGCCACTGCAGGGCCCGGCCGACCCGGATCGGGACCAGCCCCAGCTCACCGCCGCTGGCCAGCACGGCGGCCCCGGCGGACAGCGCAGCGGTGTTGAGGTCGACCGGCCCGCGCAGCCCGCCCAGCACGCCGGGCCGGGGCAGCGCCAGTTGCCACTGGGTCCGTTCGATCACCAGGCAGCGCGGCAGCGCTCGCTCCCAGGTGATCGCGCGGGTGCTGTCGACGTCCAGCAGGTCGTCCGGGTCGACGACATGGTGGGCCACGTCATCGGCCACGATCTGGGTCGCCGCCACCTCAACGCTGACCCGGTTCGCCAACAGCGCGTTCAGGTGCGTCGTCAGCCGGACCGACGCATCAACCTCCATCCGGTTGAGCTTAGTGGTGCGTGTCGGCCGTGCGCCCGCGAGCCCCGATCTTTCATGATCTTGGTCGGCTCGGGGCGGGGGGATCAGCGCTCCAGTTCCCGTCGCCGGGTCGACTGCAGGGCCTTCTGCAGTTTCCGCAGATCGCGCCGGGAGGGATGCCGTACCCGGAGCGTGCCCATGCCGACCGAGCCGCGCAGCAGCAGGACCGGCTTGCCGTCCGACGGTGTCGAGGCGATCTTGGACCGCGCCGTACCCCAGGAGGAGGAGAGCCGGTCGGTGTTGGCCGCCCAGCCCTCCGGCACCACGATCACCACGGTGCCCATCGACGCGATCACCTCGATGTCGATCACCCGGGCGCGGGTGGTGGCCTGCAGACAGTTCAGCCGGACGGTCCCGGCGCCGCCGTTGATCCGGACGAACGGCGGCAGTTCCCACTCGCCGGTACGGACCACCGAGGACCAGCCGCCGTCGAGGATCAGCGGATCGTGCTCGGAGAAGCCGGGCAACTGGGGCAGCGGCGCCTCGTTCACCGGCGCCGGCTCGGGGTCGGGCCCGCCGAGGTCCTCGAACAGGACATCGAGGTCGGCGAAGGTCCGGGCGGTCAGCGCGCGTTCCAGTCGCTCGTCCAGTTCCTCGAGGGTGATCCGCCCGTCGGCGGCCGCATCGCGGAGCGCTTCCGCGGCGGCGTCGCGTTCGCCGTGGCCCACCCTGATCCGCTCCCGGCCGCTCTCGGTCATGACGACAGGGTAGACAGCGACGATGCCGTCATTCAGGTCGGCGCTCGCGAAGCGGACCGGCCCGGTAGGTTTGACGCATGGTGGCAGTGGCGGACCTGGCCGGGGTGAGCATCGTGCGAGGAGGCACGAAGCTGCTCGATGATGTCGACTGGGCCGTCGACGAAACGGATCGCTGGGTCGTGATCGGCCCGAACGGCGCCGGAAAGACCACGCTGTTGCAGATCCTGGCTGCTCAGCTGCACCCGACCTCGGGCGTCGCCGGCCTGCTCGGCGAGGTGCTCGGCACGGTCGACGTGTTCGATCTGCGGCCCCGGATCGGTCTGGCCTCGGCGGCGCTGGCCGACCGGATCCCGAAGGGCGAGCGGGTCCACGACGTCGTCGTCTCGGCTTCGTACGCGGTGCTCGGCCGGTGGCGCGAGGACTACCACGCTCTTGATCATGACCGGGCCGCCGGGCTGCTCCGGCAGCTCCGGGTCGATCACCTGGCCGACCGGACCTTCGGCACCCTGAGCGAGGGTGAGCGGAAGCGGGTCCAGATCGCCCGGGCGCTGATGACCGACCCCGAACTGCTGTTGCTCGACGAGCCGGCGGCCGGGCTCGACCTGGCCGGCCGGGAGTCGCTGGTCCGGACCCTCGGCGACCTCGCCCAGGATCCGGCGGCACCCGCCTCGGTGCTGGTCACCCACCATGTCGAGGAGATCCCGGCCGGGATCACCCACGCTCTGCTGTTGCGCGAGGGCAGGATCGTCGCGGCCGGCCCGCTGCGGGAGACCCTGACAGCGGAGACACTGAGCGAGACGTTCCGGCTGCCACTCGCACTGGCCGAGATCGACGGCCGCTGGACGGCACGTTCGGCGAACGGCCGAGGAGGTGTCGGATGAATCTGCTGGACTGGCTCGGTGATCACGTCTGGGCGATCTGGCTGGCGCTCGCGTTGTTGTTGGGGATCGCGGAGATCCTCTCGCTCGACCTGGTGTTGATCATGCTCGCGGTCGGCGCCCTGGCCGGTGCCGGCGTGGCCGTGGTGGCACCGGACCTGTGGTGGCTGCAGATCGGCGTGGCCACCGCGGTTTCCTTGATCACGTTGCTGTTGCTGCGCCCGACGCTGCTGGACAAGGTGCGCAACATGCCTGGCTACCGTTCGTCGACGGACAAGCTGCTCGGTGCTTCCGGGGTGGCGATGTCGGCGATCGACAAGTCGGGCGGCGAGGTCAAGCTGGACGGGATCAGTTGGTCCGCCCGTCCGTACGATAGCTCGATGGTGATCGATGCGGGCACCGAGATCGAGGTGTACGAGATCGACGGTGCGATCGCCGTTGTCTATCCCAAGCATGATCAACTCCCGTAACGGGAGACTGCGTTCTCCAAGAGAGAGGTAACCATGGATCCGATCTCAGTCATTCTCGGGATCATCGTCATCGGCCTGGTGGTCGTCCTGCTGGGCAGTGCGATCAAGGTGATCAGACAGCAGCGCGTCGGCGTCGTGGAGCGGCTCGGCAAGTTCCGCCGCACCCTCGATCCCGGGCCGCACCTGCTGATCCCGGCGCTGGACAAGGTCCGGTACAACATCGACATGCGGGAGACCGTGGTCCCGTTCCCGCCGCAGGGCGTGATCACCGAGGACAACCTGATGGTGAGCATCGACTCGGTGATCTACTTCCAGGTGATCGATCCGGTCCGGGCGGCGTACGAGGCGCAGAACTACATCCAGGCGATCGAGCAGCTGACCCAGACCACGCTGCGCAACATCATCGGCGGCATGGATCTGGAACGGACCCTGGTCAGCCGCGACGAGATCAACGGCCGGCTCCGGGTGGTGCTCGACGAGGCGACCGGCAAGTGGGGCATCAAGGTCAACCGGGTCGAGCTGCGCTCGATCGAGCCGCCGCCGACGATCCGGGACGCGATGGAGAAGCAGACCCGGGCCGAGCGGGACAAGCGGGCCGCGATCCTGACCGCGGAGGGCCAGCGTCAGTCGCAGATCCTCTCCGCCGGCGGTGAGAAGGAGTCCGCGATCCTCCGCGCTCAGGGCGATCGCGAGGCCGCGATCCTGCGGGCCCAGGCCGAGCGTCAGTCCCAGATGCTGAAGGCCGAGGGCGAGGCGCAGGCGATCACCACGGTGTTCAACGCGATCCATGCCGGCCAGCCCGATCAGGCGCTGCTGTCGTACCAGTATCTGCAGATGCTGCCGAACATCGCCAAGGGCGACGCCAACAAGGTCTGGGTGATCCCGGCCGAGATCGGCAAGGCCCTGGAGGGTCTCGGCGGCGCGGTGAGCTCGGCCACCTCCGCCATCCCGAGCACGGTGAAGGGCGAGTTCCAGCCGCCCGAGAAGGTCGACGTCCAGGCGGAGATCGAGCACCAGAACGCGATCGAGGCGGAGAAGGCCGCGGCGACGGTGCAGAAGGCGATCGACGAGGCCCAGCAGTTGGAGAAGCCGGTCTATCGTCCGGCCACGCCGAGCGTCGGTCAGTCGCCCGGGACGCCGGCCATCGGTACCGAGCCCGCAGCGCCCGCGGCCGAGCCGCCGCCGGCCGGGTCCGCGCCGCAGTTCGCCCCGCCGGCGGGGCAGCCGGAAGCCGAGACGGGAAATCCGCCCGGGAAATAAATCAATCGAAGTTATGAAAAGCTGGGTCCATGCATTTCGATCCAGTCCTCGTCCGGCGTCGCCTCGGACGACTGCTGCCGGAGCGCCTACGCCCGGCCGTCCACCCGCACACCCATGCGCTCACCGTCGAGCGGTACGACGTCGACGGTGAGCCGATCCCCGTCGCCGACGGGCTCGCGGCCGGCTATCAGCCGACCGAGGTGGGTGCCGCCTGGGGTTCGCCCTGGGCCACCACCTGGTTCAAGTTGACCGCCGAGGTCCCGGCCGACTGGTCGGGCCAGGAGTTGGAGATCCTGGTCGACCTCGGTTCCGAAGGCGGGCCCGGCTTCGCCGCCGAGGGCCTCGGATACCGGCCGGACGGGACGCCGATCAAGGGCCTGCACCCGTACAACCAGTGGCTGCCGGTCGATCCGGGCAGCACCAACATCGAGGTGTACGTCGAGGCGGCCTCGAACCCGCAGATCACGATGCGGGTGCCGACCCTGCTCGGTGACGTGGAGACCGCGCCGGACGAGCCGATCTACCGGCTGGGCCGGGCCGACCTGGCCGTGGTCGACGCCGAGGTCCGCGAGCTGGTGGCCGACTTCGACGTGCTCGGCCAGCTGGCCGAGGAACTCCCGGCCGACGACGTCCGCGGCGCCCAGCTCTGGGCGACGATCTCCGACGCGCTGGACGCGATCGACCTGCACGACATCTCCGGTACGGCGACGAAGGCCCGCGAGATCCTGGCCGTCGCGCTGGCCAAGCCGGCCAACGCGAGCGCGCACCGGCTGACCGCCGTCGGCCACGCGCACATCGACTCGGCCTGGCTATGGCCGCTCCGGGAGACCGTCCGCAAGGTCGCCCGGACCGCCTCCAACGTGGTCCAGTTGATGGATGATCACCCGGAGATGATCTTCGCGATGTCCCAGGCCCAGCAGCTGGCCTGGATCGAGGAGCACCGGCCCGAGGTGTTCGCCCGGGTCAAGGAGAAGATCGAGGCTGGGCAGTTCGTGCCGGTCGGCGGCATGTGGGTCGAGTCCGACACCAACATGCCGGGCAGCGAGGCGATGGCCCGCCAGTTCATCCACGGGAAGCGTTATTTCCAGGAGAAGTTCGGCATCGACACCCAGGAGGTGTGGCTGCCCGACTCGTTCGGCTACTCGGCCGCGCTGCCGCAGTTGATCAAGCTCAGCGGCTCCCGGTGGTTCCTCACCCAGAAGATCTCCTGGAACAAGACCAACCTGTTCCCGCACCACACGTTCTGGTGGGAGGGCATCGACGGCTCCCGGATCTTCACCCACTTCCCGCCGGTCGACACCTACAACTCCGACCTGTCCGCCGGCGATCTCGCCCGGTCCGCCCGCCAGTTCGCCGACAAGGCTCGGGCCAACCACGCCCTGGCCCCGTTCGGGTACGGCGACGGCGGCGGCGGCCCGACCCGGGAGATGCTGGCCCGGGCCGTCCGGACCGCCGACCTCGAGGGGTCGTCCCGGGTGGCGATCGAGAAGCCGGAGGCCTTCTTCCAGAAGGCCCACGACGACTACCCGGACGCCCCGGTCTGGTGGGGCGAGCTCTACCTGGAGATCCACCGCGGCACCTACACCTCGCACGCCAAGATCAAGCAGGGCAACCGGCGCAGCGAGCACCTGCTCCGCGAGGCCGAGCTGTGGGCGACCACAGCTGCCGTGCAGCATGGCGCCGAGTACCCGTACGACGCGCTGGACCGGCTCTGGAAGGTCGTGCTGCTGAACCAGTTCCACGACATCCTGCCGGGCTCCTCGATCGCCTGGGTGAACCGGGAGGCGCGCGCCACGTACCAGCAGGTCGGCGAGGAACTCGAGCAGTTGATCACCACCTCGCTCGGTGCCCTGGGCTCCGGCGAGGGCCAGTCGACGGTGAACGCCGCACCGCACGGCCGCAACGGCGTGCCTGCGCTGGGCGCATCGGCGACCGGCGAGGCGGCCCCGGCGACCGTGACCCTTCGACAGGCTCAGGGCACAGCCGATGGGTCGGAATTCCTGCTGGACAACGGAATCGTCACCGCGACGATCGGCGCCGACGGCCTGATCACCAGCGTTGTCGATCATGAAACCGGCCGCAACGCGATCGCGCCGAACGGGGTCGGCAACCTGCTCCAGCTGCACCCGGACGTGCCGAACGACTGGGACGCCTGGGACGTCGACTCGTTCTACCGCAACACCGTTGTCGATCTTCGCGGCGCCGAGTCGGTGACCGTCGCGGAGGACGTGCCGGCCGGGGTGCGGGTGGTCCGCAAGCACGGCGACTCGACCTTCACCCAGTTGATCAGCCTGGCCCCCAGCGCCCGGGCGCTGGAGATCACCACGGACGTGGACTGGCAGGAGCGCGAGACGTTCCTCAAGGCGGGCTTCGAGCTCGACCTGCGCGCCGAGGCCTCCAGCTCGGAGACCCAGTTCGGCCATGTGAAGCGGCCGACGCACGAGAACACCAGCTGGGACGCGGCGAAGTTCGAGATCTGTGCGCACCGGTTCCTGCACGTGGCCGAGCCCGGCTACGGCGTGGCGCTGGTCAACGACTCGACGTACGGCCACGACGTCACCCGGACCGTCCGCGAGGACGGCGGCACGTCGACCACGGTCCGGCTCTCCCTGCTCCGCGCCCCGCGTTGGCCGGACCCGGAGACCGACCTCGGCCAGCACCGGCTCCGGTACGCGATCGTGCCCGGCGCCGAGATCGCCGACGCGGTCCGTGAGGGCTACGCGATCAACCTGCCCGAGCGGACCGTCGCCGGTGCCGGCATCGAGCCGCTGATCACGGTCGACAACCCGTCCGTCGTGGTGGAGTCGATCAAGCTCGCCGAGGATCGCAGCGGCGACGTCGTGGTGCGGCTCTACGCGGCAGACGGCGGCCGAGCGACGGCGGGGGTCCACGCGGCCTTCGACGCCACCGCGGTCACTACGGTCGACCTGCTGGAGCGCCCGCTGATCGACGCGGACGCGTTGTCCAGCAACACCCCGGCCGACCTGTCCCTCTCCTTCCGCCCCTTCCAGATCCTCACCCTCCGCTACACCCGCTAAGAACCCCGCTGACCGGGCACAAAAGCAGCCGTTTTGACGGCGTGTCGCTGCACTTGTGCCCGGTCGGCGCGAGGGGTGGATCGGTGGTCAGGTTGGTGATCATGGCCGGCGGATCACCACGAGGCTTGGCCGGCGAGACAGCGGCGAGATGCCGCCGGCCATCGAACACCTCAGCCGGGCCGCGGCCTCATGGGTGCGAAACCTCGCACTCGACGAGGTCGATCAGCCTGCCTGGATGAGAACCGCCGGCTTCAGGACCTCCTCGCACCATTGCCGGAACGTCGTGGGCGAACTCGTCTCCGGGGTCCGCACGACGCCGCGGTCGAGTCCGGTCCGCTTGGCCTGCGCCATCTCCACCATCCCGTCGGCCATCGCCGGCGTCCAGCCGGATTTGATCATGACCTCCCGGTACGCGTCGTCCGACACCTGCTGGTACCGGACCGGGCGGCCGAGCACGTCGGAGATGATCATGGCCTGCTCGTCCGCGGACAGGTCCTCGGGCCCGAGCACCGGCACCTCGGCGACGCCGTCCCAGGTCCGGTCGAGCAAGAGCCGGGCCGCGGCGTCGGCGATGTCCCGGGTGGCACAGGCCGGGTCGCGGCGGTCGCCCGGCAGCGGACCGGTGAACACCCCGCGGTCCCGGATCGACGCCGCCTGCCGGGCCACGTTGTCCATGAAGGACGGCAGGGCGAGGGCGCGATAGCCGGTTCCGCCGGCCCCGAACAGGTCGTCCGCGGCGAGTGTCGCGGTGACCAGCCCGGCGCGTCCGGCCACGGCCGTGCCCCGGCCGAGGGCCGAGACGCCGACCACCCGCGGCACCCCATGATCACGGAGCGCCTCGACGGCCGGCCGGGTGAAGTCGGCGTACGCGGCCTGGAGGCTGTCGGCGCGCGGATTCGGCGGGATCAACCAGAAGACGGCGTCGGCGCCCTCGAAGGCGTGCTGCACGGTGGCTCGGTCGCCGTGCGATCCGGTGATCACCTCGACCCGGTCGCGGAGTTCGGCGGGCAGCTTGCCGGGATCGCGGGCGATCACCCGGACCGGCTCGTGGTCGACGACTCGCTGCAGGACTTGCCGGCCGATCTGGCCGGTCGGTGTCGTGATGATGATCATGGACTCAGTCAACGTCCGGGACGGCCGGTGCTGAAGGATCACCTTGATCACGATTGATACCTTGACGGTATGAGTGACCTCGAGGTACGTGAGCTGAGGTACTTCGTGGCCGTCGCGGAGGAACTGCACTTCGGCCGGGCGGCCGAGCGGCTCGGCATGGCGCAACCGCCGCTGTCCCGCGCGATCGGCCGGCTGGAGCGCCGGCTGGAGGTGTCGCTGTTCCGGCGGACGACCCGGGAGGTCAGCCTGACGCCGGCGGGGGAGTCGCTGCTTGCCGACGCCCGGATCGCGCTCGACGCGGTGGCCGCCGCCGAGCGGAGGACCCGGAACCTCGGCCGCCCGACGCCGTCACTGCGGGTCGCCTTCAAGGCGGACTTCGACGCCGGCCTGCTGCCCGCGATCCTGGAGGCGTTCGAACGCGAGCCGGCCGCCCGGCCGGTGGAGTTGATCATGGGCGGCCGCGGTGATCAGGTCCGGGCGCTGCGCACCGGGACGGCCGACGTGGCGATCCTGCCGACGCCGTTCGACGAGAACGGCCTGGACTGGGAGCCGCTGCTGACCGAACCCCGGCTGCTCGCGGTCGCAGCCACGGATCCGCTGGCCGGCCGCGGCGAACTCCGGCTGGCCGACCTCGCCGGGCGGGTCCTGCCGGACGGCTGGCCGGCCGACCGCGGTGATCAACCGGTGACCGGTACGACCCCGCCGCCGAGCACCGTTCCCGGGCTCAGCGGCCCGCTCGACCTGGCCCAGATCTTCAACCTGGTCGCGCTCGGTCGGGTCGTCTGGTTCGTACCGCGATCGATCGTCCAGCGCAGCCCGCGGCCGGACATCGCCTACCGCGTCGTGGCCGATCTGCCGCCGACCACCCTGACCGTCAGTTGGCCCCGGGTGACCCGCGACCAGGCGGTGGCCGCCTTCGTCCGGACCGCCGCCGAGGTCGCCGCGGCGGCCCACGATCCGGCCGCCCCGACCGGGCTCAGCCGCCGAGGGCGAGCTTGATCACTTCGGCGCCGGGCAGCCGGGCGGCGTCCGGTCCGGGCAGCGCGAGTTTGCTGCCGCGGATGCCGCTGCCGACGACGATCCACGGCTGTTCGGTGACGGCGGCGTCGACCAGGACGGGCCAGTCGGCGGGCAGCCCGATCGGCGTGATGCCGCCGTACTCCATCCCGGTCCGGCTGACCGCGTCGTCCATCGGTGCGAAGGAGATCTTGCGGACGTCGAGGTGCTTGCGGACGACCCGGTTCACGTCGGCTCGGTCGGTGGCGAGCACCAGGCAGGCCGCGGTCCGCTCGGTCTCGGCACGCCGGCCGGAGACCACGACGCAGTTGGCGGAGACCTCGAGCGGAACCGCGTACGCCTCACAGAAGGCGGCGGTGTCGGCGAGGGCGGCGTCGATCGGGGCGACCCAGGCCGGCAGGTCGAGGCCGGCCAGCGCGGCGACGACGGGCGGAGCGAGCAGTTCCGGGTGATCGGCGGCGGGCGCCCAGTCCAGGGTGCCGACCTCGGGCGCACTGGGGTTCTCGGTCATCGATGATCAGGGTAGCCGGACGGCCTGCCCCGCGGCGTACCGGCCCGGGGTGACGCCGAGCACCCGCCGGAAGTGCCGGGTCAGGTGGGATTGATCATGGAATCCGACCTCGGCGGCGACGTCGGCCGGCCGTTGCCCGGCGAGCAGCAGGTGCCGGGCCAGGTCGACCCGCCGCCCGGTCAGGTACTGATGCGGCGGCAGGCCGTACTCGGCGGCGAAGCTGCGGACCAGGTGTTCCGGGCTGGCCTGGAGCAGCCCGGCGGCCTCGGCGAGGCCGAGCCCGGTCCGGACCCGGTCGTCGAGCAGGCCGCGCAGCCGGACGGCCAGCGGTCGGTCCCGGACCGGCCTCGGGATCCCGTCGGCGCGGTCGAGATGGGCCTGGACCCGTTCCCGGATCAGCACCCACCGGCTCTCCGCTTCGAGCCGCTCCGGCGCGGCCAGCACGTCGTGCAGCCGGTGGATCCGGTCCCGCAGTGCCGAGTCGCGCAGCGTCGGCCGGTCCACGCCGGCGCCGACGCCGTGCAACTGGTCCGGCTCGAGATAGAGCACCCGCTTGACGAACCCGGACCGGGTCGCCGGATGCCCGTCGTGCGGTACGCCGGGCGGCAGCAGGGTCACCAGATCGGTCGTGCTGCCGTGATCCTGGCCCTCCAGCCGGTAGCCGATCGCGCCCTGGTCGACGATCAGCAGGGTCCAGTCGGCATGGGTGTGCCGCGGGTAGGCGTGATCGGTGAACCGGGCGTGGAACACCTCGGCGATTCCCGTGGCCTGCGGGCGCCAGGCCGTGATCTCGGTTTCGGGCGCCATATCAAGAACGTACAAGATCGATCCTGAGCGACCGGGGCACTCTGGCCGGGTGCGCTTCGACACCAAGATCGCCGTCCTGCTCGCCGACGACCTCGCGGCCTGGCAACGGCTGAACGTGACCGCCTTCCTGGCCAGCGGGATCGCCGCGGCCGACCCGACCCTGATCGGCGAACCGTACGCGGACGCCGACGGCACCGGCTATCTGTCCCTGTTCCGGCAGCCGGTGATGATCTTCGCCGCCGACCGCGAGACGGTACGGGCAGCGCACGGCAGGGCCCTGGCCCGGGAGGTCGCCCTGGCGATCTACACCCAGGAGATGTTCGCCACCGGCCACGACGCGGACAACCGGGCCGCCGTCGCCGCCGTACCCACGGAGAAGCTCGACCTGGTCGGCATCGCCGTCCACGGTGGCCGGTCGGCGGTCGACAAGATCATGAAGGGTGCCCGGATGCATCCCTGAGGTCAGTGATCTTTTTACTTCGAATGGGAAGGAACCATCAATATTTCACCGAAGTCCCTGGTGGGTTCACGGCCTGGCAGAATCCAAAGTTAGTGCGGGATCAAGGAGGAGTCCGGCGGTTGCCTGTCAGGCCTTAACTCGACTGCGGTCACTCCTGAGTCTCCGTCATCATCTGTGTGTTCGATCTGTGGGCCTCGAGGAGTGCGCGATGTTCAGGAAACTCAGTCTCGTCCTTGCCGGATTCGTCTGTGTGGCGGGTGTCGCGGTGTCGGCTACACCTGCACAGGCGGCTAGCACCTACATCACGGCGGACGGAAGCACGCCTGCAACCGCCAGGATCAGCGGAAGCACTGTGCGTATCGCCAATGGGACAACCTTCAGCATGAGTTGCTGGTGGGATTCCTCTGCCGGGCGGATGTTCTACGGCAGGATTACTTCTGGTACGTACAGCGGCAGGTCTGGCGATGTGAATTCCAGGTTTGTGCGTAATCAGACCAGCGTTTCGCACTGCTGAGTCTGGTCCGTGCTCGTCACTCCGTGGTCGGCGGCCGGCGGAATGAGGTGATCAGGCGGCGGACCGCGGAGCGGTCGCCGACGATCGTGATCTCCCCGCGGTCGAGGGACAGGGGGAGTGATCGCCCGGCGTAGACCAGATCGCGCAGGACGTCGGGCGCGGTGGCGATCACCGCGTCCGGGTCGGTTGCCGGACCGCGGGCCACCTGGATGTCCGTGCCGGTGATCACCCGGTACTGATCCAGCTCGAACCGGATCTCGTACTCGCGGAGTCGCGTCGACCGGCCCGGCGGTTCATAGGTCGCGCGCAGGGCGAACATGAGTGCGTCGGTGCTCAACTCGTTGGCGGTCCGGATCGGCAGGTCGCTGCCCCAGCGGGCCAGCGCGAGCAGGACGGGCTCGAGTTCGCGGCCGAGGCGGGTTAGTCGATAGGCCGGGACCCTTGCCGGCGGCCCCAGCCGCATCCGCTCCACGACGCCGTGCCGCTCCAGCTCCCGGAGCCGCTGCGCGATCACGTTCTGGCTCGCGCCGGCCAGCCCGTGCCGCAGGTCGGTGAACCGCTTCGGCCCGAAGATCAACTCCCGGACCAGGAGTAACGCCCAGCGCTCGCCGACGAGGTCCAGCGCCCGCGCGATTCCGCACGGATCGTCGTAGCTGCGCTCCCCGCGTTCCGGCACTGGTGGTTCCTCTCGCCAGCCTGGTCTATAGTCGGCACTAACTAGTCCTAAATTAGCACTAGACCACGCGGCAATCATCTGTGGGAGCGAGGGGGAGTGGTGACGTTCACGGAGCAGGAACTGGAGTATCTGCGGTCGCAGCCGTTGGCGCGGCTGGCGACGCTGGGGGAGGGCGAGCAGCCCGATGTCATGCCGGTTGCGTTCGAGGTCGACGGTGATCGGATCTGGATCGGTGGTGGCGGGGCGAGCGTGTTGGCCACCCGGAAGATGCGCAATGTCGCGGCCGGGCGGGTGCGGGTGGCCTTGGTGGTCGACGACCTGGTCTCGTTCGACCCGTTCGTAGCGCGCGGGATCCGGATCTACGGGATCGCCGAGCCGGCGGTGGAGCGGGTCGGGATGGTCGGGGCCGGCCACTACGTCAAGATCACGCCGACGGTCTCCTGGAGTTGGAACCTCGACGGCGAACCGGTCGGCGAGAGCTGGTACGAGGCACACCGCACCGAACACACGGCGGAACAGTCATGATCAAGACCACGGAGCAGGTCGCCTCGGCGGACGGGACGTTGATCGCCTACCAGCGGCAGGGTGACGGGCCGGTGTTGATCATGGTCGGCGGCGGGCTGGACGACGGGTCGGAGAACGGGCCGCTGGCCGCCGAGCTGGCCGACACGTTCACGGTGATCAACTACAGCCGGCGCGGCCGCGGCGACAGTACGGACACGGCGCCGTACGCGGTGGAGCGGGAACTGGAGGACCTGGCTGCGCTCGCCGCGGAAGCGGGATCCGATCCGGTGCGGCTGTTCGGTGCGTCGTCCGGCGGTGCGCTGGCGCTGGAGGCCGCGGCGGCCGGCCTGGCCGTGGACCGGGTCGCGGTGTACGAGGTCCCGTACCTGATCGGTGACGAGGCGGTCCGGAGCTGGCGCGAGTACGTGTCCGAGGTGACCGCGATCGTTGCGGACGGGCGACCGGACGACGCCCTGGCCCGGTTCATGAAGCTGGCCGGGATGGGCGAGGCGGACATCGACGGGGCTCGTACGTCGCCGGAGTGGGCCGCGTCGAGCGCGCTGGCGCACACACTGCCGTACGACGCCGCCTGCCTGGGGGACGGCTCTCCGCCGCAGCGATTCGAGGGACTCGGGGTGCCGGTGCTGGTGATCATCGGCGACCAGGGCCGTGAACTCTTCGAGCCGGCAGCCGTCGCGCTGACCGAAACCCTGCCGAACGCGACCCGGCGGGATCTCGCCGGACAGGGGCATGTCGCGGATCCGGCGACGCTGGCGGACGAGCTGCGCGGGTTCCTGGCCGGCTGAGCAGGCGTCAGCGGCTGACCGGTGCCTAGGGCCGGTCAGCCGTCGGCAGGAGACCGCTCCTGGTCGCGATGTCGATCGCGTGCCGGCGCGAGGTCGCCCGCAGTTTGCGGTAGATCCGCTGAGTCTGGTTGCGCACCGTGTGCACCGAGACGAACAGGTTCTCGGCGATCTCGGCCGCGGTGCCGCCGTCGGCGAGCAAGCCGAGCACGATCTGCTCCCGCGGGGTCAGGGTGACCCGGTCCGCGTCGACGTCCGGGGTCGGCTCGACGAAGAGCACCAGTTGGAGCGCGGCCAGGACCGCCTTCACCGACGGCTCATGATCACTGGCGGAGATCAGGGTGCGCCGGTCCATGGTGACCAGGCTGTGCCGGATCGTCCCCGGGTCACCGGACTGGGTGAGGGCCCGGCGGACGAGGTGTGCCGACCGCCGGTGATCACCGGTCTGGTTCAGGGCGGTGGCCTGGGCGAGCCCCAACTCGATCGCTTCCCGCCGCGGTGCCTGCTCGAGCCAGGGCCCTTCGGAGATCAACTCGGCCGCTTCACGGGGCCGCCCGGTGGCCAGCAGCCAGTGTGCGGCCTGCAGGATCTGGTGGTGGTTCCGCGGCTCGGTGGGCACCAGCGGCTTGGCCCGGGAGAAGTCCCCGACGCTCAACGCGAGTTGGAGCTCGATCCCGCCGAGCAACGTCTGCGGGAGGGATTCGGCCGGCAGCCGGCGCGGCCAGGTCCGGCGCAGGTGGTCGATCTGATCAAGGAGCAGCCGTTGTTGGCCGCGGACCAGCCCGGCCCGCGCCTGGGCGTACTGCGCGAGGTAGAGGTGCTCGTCGTGGACGAACCGGCCGGTGTGCAGGCGCCCCAGCACCTCCTCGTAGGTCACCCAGTCCAGCCGGTCGGTGGCCAAGATCAACTGCGCGCTGAGCAGGGCGACGTGCGGGCCCGGATTCAGCCAGTCCGCCGCCCAGCCGTCCGGTACGGAATCGGCCTGCTCGGCCCACCGCTGTGCCGTCGTGTGCTCGCCGTAGACCGCGTGCAGCAAGGCGAGTTCGCCGGCCGCGCCGGCAAGATCATCGGGATGCGCGTTCGGCAGGTAGATCACCGCATGAAGATCACCACCGGCCTCCATCAGGTCGCCGGCCAGCAGGTTCAGCACGCCGTTGTACAGCGACAGCGTGCCCAGCGTCTGGTGGTCCGCGTCGCGGCGCAGGATCAGCCGTTCGCCGACGGACCGGATCGCCGCTGCGTGTTGCCGGGCGAGATCGTACTGACCAAGATCACGAAGCGCCCGCAGCGCGGCGTGCTCGACGCTGACCCTCACCTCGTCGTCCGGATAGGCGGCGGAGGCCAGTCCCGTCCGCACGGCCTGGATCGGCTCCGGAATGGGTCCCGGGCTGCGTGGGTACGGAGCCAGGGTCCGGTCCATGATCAACTCCAGCGCCGGACGGCGCTCGAACTGAGTTCGATCGAGCCGGCCGAGCAACTCGGTGAGCAGGCCGGGCACGCGGATCAGCTGGATCCACTCCGCTTCGACCAGCTCCGCCAGGGTGTCGAGATCATCGTCTGCGGCAGCCTGCCGGGCGGCCCGTTCCGCAGCAATGATCTCCATGAGAACTCAGTGGGTCCGCGGCGCCTGGGCCAGTTCAAGGCGTGCGGCAGCGGCACACAACGCGTGCGGTGCGGCGCGCAGCAAGTGAATCAGCGGTGACATCCCGGCTACCCATCCGGTTAGGACCCGGCCGGGCGGCCGGGTGGTACAACCCACGACTGAAGTCGGCATGGTACCGCCAAGTTCCTCGGTGTGAACAGTGGGCGTTTCATGGTCGCGCGGCCATGCCGTCGATTGATCACGGACACAACCGCAGTTGACTATTTCGTTGATCATGTCGCGGCGCCGCGCCCCGCTCGGCTGGCCAGCCGCGGTGATTCCCCGGTAGCAATGGCGTGCGTCTGGGCGGGGGACCGGCGTTCCCCTCATTCATTCCCGCCGGCCGGCGACCCTTCTCCACGTCGCGCCAGCACGTGCACCGTTGTGGAGGATCGAGACTTGTCCAACAAGCGCCCCCGCTTCCGGCTTGTGGCCGCGGCTCTGTCGCTGGCCCTGCTGACCGGACTGATCGCGTTCGGCAGTCCGCCGACGCCGGCCGCCGCCGCACCGGGCAACCCCGGTAAGCCCGGCGCGCCAACCGTCCTCTTCGAGGAGGACTTCGAGAACGCCGGAGACGGCACCAATACGCTGCTCGGCGAATACACCGGCAGTGACGAGACGACGTACACCGCGGACGAGTTCTGGCATGACCGTGCCCTCTGTAACGGCATCATCGTCGACCGGACCAGTACCCGGGTGCCCCCCGACTGCGCGGGCGACCCGGCCGTCGAGGCGAACGGCATCCGCTACTTCCAGTGGGTGACCGAATACGCCGAGGCGCTCGGGGAGCACGGCGGAGCCGCGAACCCGACGCTGAACGGCGCGGCCTCGGCCTCCACCACCGGACATGGCGCCGACAACCAGGTGCAGTTCCGGACCGCCGAACCGATCACCTTGGACGCCGCGAACCGGTTCGTCACCTTCTCGGTCGACGCTCTCTCCGTCGACTGTGCGGCCCCTTCTCAGTCGAGGCTCCGGTTCTACCTTGAGGACGCCGACGGCGAACAACCCATGTCCGCCCAGGCCATCGATCTCTGCAACGATCCGCGGGCGACCAGCATCGTCGTCAACACTGAAAGCGGGGACAACCTCTCGGCCAAGGTCGGAACCTTCCCCGGTGACCAGTCCGTGCTGCTTTCCGGTGACCAGTTCGGCATCGTGCTGCGCAATGAGGAGGGTGACGGCACCGGCAACGACGGCGCGTTCGACAACATTCGAGTGATGGACGTGACGCCGCAGCTGGACAAGTCGTTCGGCCCGGCGACGGCGATGGTTGGCGGCACCTCCACGCTGACGTTCACGGTGACCAACACCAGCGAGCTCGGCGCCAAGGACGGCTGGTCCTTCACGGACAACCTGCCCGAGGGCCTGGTCGCGGTTCAGCCGGCTGAGGTCGGCGGCAACTGCACGGCCGAGACCACGGTCAGCGACGACGGCGCGTCGATCTCGGTGGCCGACGGCCAGCTGGCCAAGGATGCCACGTCCTGCACGATCACCGTGCCGGTCACGTCGGACTCCGCGGGCACGTACGAGAACTGCGCCGAGAACGTCTCCGATCCGGTCGGCGTCGACCTGCCGGACTGCGCGTCGGTGACGTTCGAGCCGCAGGAGGACTTCGGGTGCACGCCGCAGGGCATTCTGTTCCAGTCCCCGACCGGCGTCCCGCCCACCCAAGTGATCGGGATCGACATGGTCGACGGAACGCCCACGGGCCTTGGCACGCTGGAGGGCCGGCGGGTCAACGCGATCGCCTACAACGGCCTGGACGACTACATCTATGGCCTCGACCTGCAGAATGACCAGATGGTCCGGGTCGGCAGCGGCCCGAGCGTCGTCGAACTCGGCTGGCCGGAAGGCCTGCCGGACCTCGTCGTCGGCGACATCGACGAGGACGGCCGCTACTGGGTCACGGACGGCCTCGGCTGGTGGGTGATCGACCTCGTCCCGGGCTCCGACAGCTACGGAACGATCGTCGAAGAGGGCGAAGCACCGACGCCTGCCGGCCTCTCCACCATGGGCGCCGACTGGGCGCACGTCCCCGGCACCGAAGCACTCTGGAGCATCGGCGTCCAGGACACGGACTCCGTCCTGGTCAAGTTCGATCTGAAGACCCATGAACGGACCGTGGCCGCCAATCTCGGTGTCCTCGGCGGCAACACCTTCGGCGCCGTCTACGCGGACCCGGACGGCTTCT
This sequence comes from Microlunatus sp. GCM10028923, assembly GCF_042666975.1. Taxonomy (NCBI): domain Bacteria; kingdom Bacillati; phylum Actinomycetota; class Actinomycetes; order Propionibacteriales; family Propionibacteriaceae; genus Microlunatus; species Microlunatus sp. GCM10028923. Next base: position 203,997 of record NZ_JBHTFF010000009.1, read on the forward strand.
TGTACGGCTCCGACAACAAGACCGGGGATATCTTCCGGGTCGACGTCGCGGCCGGCACGGTGCGGAAGTTCTCCGACGGTCCGGCGTCCTCGGTCAACGACGGGGCTCGCTGCGCTGCTGCGCCGATCCCGATCGACTTCGGTGACGCGCCGGACAGCTACGGCACCACGCTGGCCGACAACGGTCCGCGGCACTTCATCCGCGGGATCGACGTCCAGTCCGACACCGCTCCGCTGATGCTCGGCTCCAAGATCGACAGCGAGACCGACGGTGCTCCGTCGGACGCCGCCGATGGCGACGACGCAGCGGGGGTCGGCGACGAGGACGGGGTGACCCAGCCATTGCGGCTGTCCCAGACCGGCCCGACCACGGTGTCGGTGACTGCGACCAACAACCGTGATCAGGCGGCAACGTTGGCCGGCTGGATCGACCTCGACGGGAACGGCACGTTCGATGAGGACGAGCTGGTCACCACGACCGTGCCGGCCGGCAGCGGCACCGCCGCATACCCGCTGGAGTTCGGTGAGTTCACCGGCGAGGGCACCACATATGCGCGGTTCCGCTTGTTCGGAGAAAGCGAGGGCGTCACGGCGTCCCCGACGGGACCGGCCGGTCACGGTGAGGTCGAGGACTACGTCGTGGAGGATCGCGACCTGTCGATCGAGAAGACCTCGGACGCCACCGAGGCGACCCGGATCGGCGACACCGTGAAGTACACGGTCACGGTGACGAACACCGGGGCGTCCGACTTCACCGACGACGCTCCGGCGATCATCGCGGACGACCTGTCCGGCGTGGTGGACGACGCGACCTACAACAAGGACGCGGAAGCGTCCTCCGGTGAGGTAACCGTCGACGGGGACCTGCTCTCCTGGAGCGGCGCCCTCGCGTCGGGCGACAAGATCACGATCACGTACTCGGTGACGATCACCGGGGCCGGTGATGGCGAGTTGATCAACTCCGCGTTCCAGCCGAACTGCGATCCGGCGGACGAGGACTGCAAGCCGGTCACCCCGAAGTGTGAGGACGGCAAGGACCCGAAGACCGGGCTGCCCTGCGACGACAACACGGTGAAGCTGCCGGAGCTGACGGTCGAGAAGACCGCCGACACCACGGCGATCCCCACGGTCGGCGACACCGTGACCTACACGGTCAAGGCGACCAACACGGGCAAGGGTGCGTACTCTGCGGACGCTCCGGCGGTCGTGATCGACGACCTGTCCGGTGTGCTGGACGACGCGACCGTCGATCCGAAGTCGGTCGAAGCCGACCAGGATCCGGCGGCCGAGTACACCGAGCCGCAGATCAGTTGGACCGGTGCCCTGGCGCCGGGCGAGACGGTGACGATCACCTACCAGGTGACCTACACCGGCGCCGGTGATCACAAGTTGATCAACGTCGCGTTCACGCCGGACAACCCGGACAACCCGGAGCCGCCGGTCTGCGACCCGGCCGACAAGAATGGCCGGGATCCGGAGACCGGGGAGCCCTGTGCCAAGCACGAGATCCCGGCCGCCGGGCTGTCGGTCGAGAAGTCGGCCGACCCGTCCTCGGGTGGCAAGGTCGAGGAGGGTCAGCGGATCACGTACACGCTGACCTTCGAGAACGACGGCAATTCCGACGCGGAGGTCGACTACACCGACCACCTGGCCGAGGTGCTCGACGACGCCGACGTGATCAAGTCGGCGAAGGCCTCGGACCCGTCGCTGACCGTACTCGACGCCGATGATCAGTACACGGTCCAGGGCACCCTGGCGGCCGGGAAGACGGTCACCGTCTCCTACGTCGTCGAGGTGCGGGCCGCCGATGATCAAGGTGACGGTCTGCTGGTGAACTTCCTGACCGAGACCGGTGAGGAGCCGCCCGCCGAGTGCACCGACGGCGATCCGTCCTGCACCACGCACGAGACCGACGTGCCTGACGGCCCGGAACTGCCGGACACGGGTGCCCCGAGCACCCTGGCCGCGCTGCTCTCCGGTCTGATCATGCTCGCCGTCGGCGGCGTGACCGTGGCCCGGTCGAGGAGGCGCAAGCGCTGATCTTGATCAGCTGAGTTGATCAACCCGGCCCGGTGCTGTTGCCAGCACCGGGCCGGGTTCTTCTTTGTCCGGTTCAGGAGCCGAGCAGGCGCCGGGCGTGATCATGGACGGCGGTACGGAGCCCGGGCGGGTCGAGGATCTCCAGGGTCCAGGGCAGCCGGACCACGACGTCGACGAGCGGTGCCAGCTCCTGGGCGGCGAACCGGACCAGGCAGCTGGCGCCGTCGAGGTCCTCGACCACTCCCTGACTCGGCGGGATGATCTTCACCACGGTCGCGGCCGTGGCCTGCACCCGGACCCGGGCGACGAGGTCCCAGGGTGCGATGCCGGTGCCCTCGGCGACCAGGGCCACCGGGTCCGGCGGGTCCTCGAACCGGTAGCGGGTGCCGGTCAGCGCGGGTTGCGTGATCCGGTCGACCCGGTACGTCCGCCACGCCTGGCGATCCCGGTCGCGGGCGACGAGGTACCAACGCCGGCCGGTGTGCACGATCTGCAGCGGCTCGACACTCCGCTCGGACTCGGTGCCGTCGTGGGTCCGGTACCGGAACCGGATCCCCTCGACATGCCGGCAGCCGGCGGCGAGGGTCACCAGCACCGCGCCGTCGACCACCGGCAGCTCGCCCTGGGGAAGCTGGGTGGTGTGGGCGCTGATCGCGTCGACCTGCTCCCGAAGCCGTACCGGCAGCACCTGGTGGAGTTTCGCCAGGGCCGAGACCGCCGCCTCCTCGACTCCGGACACGGTCGTCGTGGTCGCGACCCGCAGTCCGACGGCGATCGCCACCGCCTCGGCATCCTCGAGCAGCAGCGGCGGCAGCCGGCCGCCAGGCCCGAGCCGGTAGCCGCCGCCGATCCCGGCCTCGGCGTCGATCGGGTAGCCCAGCGAGCGCAGCCGCGCGACGTCGCGCCGGACCGTCCGCGGTGTGATCTCGAGCCTCGACGCCAGCTCGGCGCCGTCCCACTGCGGACGCGAGTGGAGCAGGGACAGCAGGCGGAGCAGCCGGGTCGCGGTATCCATCTCAGGAGCATCATCCCAGGAGCCGAGGACCGATCCTGTCCGCAGGTCGTCCTACCGTGAAGCCATGACGACGCTCTCGCAGAACCTTCTCGACCTGTCGGACTTCGCCTGGCAACGGCTGCAGCAACGGGTGGCGGGACTGACCGACGACGAGTACTTCTGGGAACCGTTCGACGGCTGCTGGACGATCCGCAGGACCGACGACGGCTACCTGGCCGACGCGAGCCGGATCCCGCCGGCGCCCGCCCCGTTCACCACCCTGGCCTGGCGGATCACCCATCTGGTCGACGTGCTGCAGGCCGAACGCACCGCCACCTGGTTCGGCCATCCGGCGACGGACGACCCGCCGCCGGTGCCCGGCTCCGCCGCGGCCGCGCTCGCCGCCCTGGACCACGCGTACGAGGTCTGGCGCGGACGGCTCGCCGCCCTCAGCCAGGAGGATCTCGACCGGCCGATGGGCGAGATCGCCGGACCGTACGCCGAGAGCGACGGCACGTCGTTCGCCCTGCACATCCTCGACGAGCTGATCCACCACGGCGCCGAGGTCGGCACGGTCCGCGACTTCTATCGCGGGACCCGGGCCGAGGACCCGTTCCCGGCCGCGCTGGCCGGCGAGCTCACGCCCGCCGACCGCCCGGCCCTGCTCGCCGAGGCCGCCGCGGCCCAGCGTTGGGAGCTGGTTCCCAAGCTGGCCGAGCTGGGCTTCGGGATCGATGAGCGGAGCGGCGGCATGACCGCGGCCCACCTCGCCGCCGGTACGGGCTCGCTGGACACGCTGCGGTTCCTGGTCGAACACGGTGCCGACCTGACGATCAAGGACACCCAGTTCGACGCCGACGTCCGCGGCTGGGCCGCCTGGTTCCAGCAGTCGGAGGTGACGGCCTACCTTGATTCGCGGAGTTCTTGATGAACGACCGGGAGTAGGTCGTTGGCCGACATGGGTGCTGAGCCGCACTGCTGTGCCAGGATTGGCGTGTGGAATCCGGCGGGAGGTCGCTGCGGAGCCTGCGGGAGCGCATTTCCGACGAGGCCTGGACGGCCTTGTCCGGATCTCGGCGACAGCGGCGCCGGGTCGGTGATGTCATGCTGCGCCAGGGCGACCCTGGCACGCATGTGCTCGTCCTCCTGAGCGGGGTCGTGAAGATCGTCCGCTTCGAGGCGGACGGGCGAGTACGGCTGCTGGCATTCCGTGGTCCGGGCGAGGTCGTTGGCGAACTTGCGGTCCAGGACGATGGGTCCCGGCTGGCCGATGTTGTCGCGATGACGACTGCGAGGTCGCGGTCGTTCCGGCCGACGAGTTCCTGCGCGTCGTCCGAGAGTTCGGCCTATCTGCCGAACTCTCCGCATCCGTCGTGGCGCGGCTGCGCGAACAGACCGAGATCGGAGAGGGCGAACTCGTCCGGGCGCTTGCGGTGACCCTGCTTCGGATCAGTGACCTCATGGCTTCCGACGTGCTGTCGCTCACTCGGGATGAATTGGCACAGCATCTCGGTGTCGGTCGCAACACGATCAGCAAGGCACTGGATCGCCTGGGACCGAGTTTGATCGAGGTCGGCCGAACCCGGATCAGGTTGACGGACATCGACTCACTCCGACGGTCCGCGCGCTCCAGCGATAACGAGATGTGACCCAGATCACCTGTTCTGCGCACTGTCGGTGCGGAGTGAGTGGCTCGGTTCCGCCATTCTCGAGTCGTTCCTGATCATGCGAATGAGATATCGCAAGGTGTGACGAATGGAGTCGATCATGGGAATCGCCTCACTGGTCGCGGGTCGGCCATTAATGACTTCTCAGTTGCTGACCGATTGGCGGCGGGTCAGGGTCTGGTTCGGGCCGCACCTGCTACGCGATTATCGAGCCGAGGCATCTGCCGCGGAGGGCTACGCCCAGGCGATGGGCAGTCGCTTCGGCGGGCTCGAGATCACTGTCGATTCCGAGGTCAATGATCAGCTTACGCCTCTCCCGTGTGAACAGCTGTGGAGCGTATTAACGCCTTGATCATCGGACCACCAGTGAGAGAAAAGTGATGAGACACGCAGCGGGGATGGTCTCTGAGATTTCTGCTGATCCTGGGGTTGGTCCCGGGTGCCTTGGTGGCTATCGGGTGGATGCAAGCCTGCTTGTGTGGCTGGCACGGGCACATTGCGGGCTGATGGCCCTGACTTTGGCGACCTGTTCAAGCAGTTCGGCGCCTCTTTTGTGCGTTCTACCCATCTGCACAGGTCTTGAGGGAATCCCGCTTGTTCTGTGTCCTGGAACGTTCGTCTTCTAGCGGAAGAAGGGAAGAGATGAAGCGAGTGGCGGGATGGGTTCTGCGGCTGTTGCTGGTGCTTGGGATGGTGCCTGTAGCACTGCTCACTGTGACGGCGTGCTGTCCAGCGGGCGGGGTGAAGGCTGACCTGAGGGCAGAGTTGCGAACCGACGACGGAGACATCGGGGACCTGCTGAAGCAGTCAGAGAAGGACAAGAATCGTGCCGATCCAGCGGGCAGGAAGGACCCTCAGAAGGCTGAGCCCAACGGAGGGGTCAACGCCAGAGGTAACGGTGGTCCACCGGCTGGCTGCCCTCCTCCGGTCGGCAAGCCCGGCAACAGCGGAGGCAAATTCAACATCAAGCTCTTCGGTGCGAAGGGAACGAAGCTCGACGGTTCACAGGGCCTCATTGATCGCAGGCCCATCGGGAAGGACACCACGTTTCGAATGGATGTGGAGAACCCTAAGCCAGGTTACGTCGAAGGCAACATCCACGTTCAGCTAGGCGGTCAAGGTACTACCCACTACTATTGGCGTGGTGGTACCAGGTTCACGGACAAAGATGGTGATCAGTTGCCAAAGGTGGCGCGGCAATTCATAGAGAACAACAAAAGCTACATCGAGAGTCGAATCAATCGCGGGCTGACGATACTGGGAGAGAAATAGTGAAGTACGACGGAGAGCTAGACACTTGGCGGGTGAAGCTGAAGAACGGAAGTAGCGTCCTGCTCCTGGCCGACACACATAGCGAGACAAGCACTCACCATCTGTTCAATGTGCTGGCTGACGCGGCCGAGGAAGAGCAGAAGAACCTTCATCTGGTAGGCACTACTCCGACTAACACTGAGAGGGTACTCGTATCAGTTGCCGCGTTCGCTCTTGAGGATGTAGAAGACGTCCAGTCAGGCGAGGATTGGAAAGAGATTCCGAAGTCTGAGTAGACAGAATTGTCGTGACGGTCGCAGCGCCCGCTACATGACGCGGCCGAAGTCGAAGCAGGAGACTGGAAAGAGATTCCGGCAGGTAACCACAGTTCCGCGGCCAGCCAGGCCGAGCTGTCCATGCTGGATTGAGGAAGGTGCCAGTGTCGGTCCTTGCGGTGACCCGGCGACGGGCGGTCGCGTACCGCCTCGCGGTGCAGCGGCTCTCGGTACGGCTGCGGGCGGGGGAGTACGTGCAGGCGGCGCGGTTCGGGCTGCAGGACTCGGCGCCGCGGGACGCCCTGGTCGCGCTGCACGCACGGGTCGAGGCGTGTGATCCCGAGGCCTGGCAGGCGCCCGGGCTGATCCAGACCTACAGCCCGCGGGCGGCGGTCTTCGTCCTGCCGGAGCAGGATTTCGGGATGTTCACGATCGGCCGGCTGCCGTTCGACCCCGACCACCGGGCCGCCATCGAGGCGGACGCCGAACAGGTCTGCCGCAACCTCGCCGGGTCCGAGTGCCGGGGCGGCCTGAATGGTCTCCGGTCGGCCTGCTGGACCGGCCGGATCGCGCTCCGCTGGACCACCAGTGCCCTGTACGCCAGGGAGGTCGACCGTCCGGAGGTCGACGAGAGCGAGGCCCGGGCGGAGCTGTGCCGCCGCCACCTGACCGGCTTCGGGCCGACCACCCCGGCCGCCTACGCCTGGTGGTCCGGGATGTCGCCGGCCGACGCTCGAACGGTCTGGCGGGTGCTGGAACCGGACCTGGTCGAGGTGGACCTGGACGGCCACCGGGCCTGGATCCTGGCCGCGGATGAGCCGGCTCTGCGGGAACCGCCGGATCCGCCGCCGGCCCGGTTCCTGCCTGCGCCGGACCTGCGTCTGCTCGGCCTGGACCGGACCGGCCTGTTCTGCGGGCCGGGGCAGCGCCGCTGGACCGACCTGCACGACACGTTCCACCCGAACGGTCTGCTGGTCGGCGACGAACTCGTCGGGGCCTGGGGCCGGCGCGGCGGCCGGATCGTGGTCCGGGTCGCGGGTCCGCTCCCGGACTCGGTGCGGGCCACGGTCGAGGTCGAGGCGCTGGCCATGCCGATCCCCGGCGCGACCATGTCGATCAGCTACACCGAGGTGAAATGACTGAGCCCATTCCGATCTTTGTCGCCGACGATCCGCGGCTGGCCGACTATGTCGCGCTGCGCGAGGTCAGCCTGCGCAAGTCCCTCGAGGCCGCGGAGGGCCTGTTCATCGCGGAAGGGGAGAAGGTGATCCGCCGCGCGGTCGAGGCCGGCTACCGGCCACGGTCCTTCCTGCTCGCCGAACGCTGGCTCGCCTCGCTGCGCGACGTGCTGGACCGCTGTCCCGACACCCCGGTCTACCTGGTCAGCGAGGAGCTCGCCGAACAGGTCACCGGCTTCCACGTCCACCGCGGCGCCCTGGCCTCGCTGCACCGCCGGCCGCCGCGTCCGGTCGAGGACCTGCTCACCTGCCGGCGGTTGGTGATCATGGAGGACATCGTCGACCACACCAACGTCGGCGCCATCCTCCGCAACGCGGCCGGACTGGGTTGGGACGGGGCGCTGCTGGCGCCGCGGGCGGCCGACCCGCTCTACCGGCGTTCGATCAAGGTCAGCATGGGCGCGGTGTTCTCGCTGCCCTGGGCCCGGCTGGCCGACTGGTCCGGCGCCCCTGCGCTGCTGGCCGACGCCGGCTTCACCACCGTCGCCCTGACGCTGGCCGACGATGCCGTACCGCTCGACGAGGTTCATGATCAACTCGCGCCGGAGGCCCGGGTCGCGATCATGCTCGGCACCGAGGGGGCCGGGCTCTCCGATCACTGGACCAGGTCCGCGTCGATCCGCGCGATCATTCCGATGCAGGCCGGCATCGACTCCCTGAATGTCGCCGCCGCGGCGGCGATCACGTGTTACGCGCTGCGGGCGTGAACAGCGTCGCCAGGTAGCCGTCCAGCATCGCCTGTGCGGCCTTCGGCGTGTGCACCTCGAGCAGGACGTAGTTGGTCAACCCCTCGGCGAGGCAGATCAGCAGGCTCGCCTCGGTCTCCGGATCGCGGTCCTCGGTCAGCTCGCCCTCGGCGGCGGCCTGCCGCAGCTGATCGGCGAACAGGGCCGCCAGCGGGGTGGTGGCGTCCTTGGTGACGGCCCGCAACTGGTCGTCGTGGACGGCGCGGGACAGATAGGCGAGGTGCACCAGCAGCCCGTCCCGGCTCGCCCGGTCGAGCGGGAGCATCTCCTGCAGTGAGGTCCGGATGATCCGGTAGGGCGTGGCCCGGCCGCCGAGCTTCTGCAGTCGCTGCCGGACCCGGGCGCCGGCCCGTTCCCCGTTCTGGGTCAGTGCGACCAGCAGCAGTTCTTCCTTGCTGGAGAAGTAGTGCTGCAGCTGACCCAGCGAGACGCCTGCCTCCTTGGCGATCTCGCGCATGCCGACGCCGTCCAGCCCACGGGTGCCGACGATGCGCCAGAGCGCGTCGACCAGCGTGCGCCGGCGCTGCTCATGATCGACCCGGTGCTGCACGGTGACCTCCTGGACGCAAGTCGAGTGTATTGCTACAGTAGCGTGTCAATACAGTTGACTTGCTAGAGGTGGTCGCGATGAGGGAAGACCTGAGCGCCGCCGAAGTGCCCGGACCACGGGTCGCCGCTTCGGACGGCCGGGCTCCGGCGCCCGATCTGGCGCGCGGCCTGATGTTGCTGGTCATCGCGCTGGCCCACGCTCCGCTGTTCACCGTCGTCGCGCGGGTTCCGCTGGGAACCGACACGATCACCGAGGTCCTGCACCTGCTGTTCGTCAACAACCATGCGCGCTCGATGTTCGCCTTCCTGTACGGCTACGCGCTGGTGCAGCTGACCGACCGGCGGCCGGCCGCCGAGGCCCCGGGACTGATCCGGCGCCGCGGTGGTTGGCTGATCATGATCGGCTTCCTGCACGTGGTGCTGCTGGCCGGCATCGACATCCTCGCCGCGTACGGCCTCGTCGCGGTGCTCTTCGCCGGCCTGCTCCGGGCGAAGGACGCCACCCTGCTCCGGCTGGCCGCCGGGACCACGATCCCGGCGGTCGGGCTGGCCGGCGTGATCATGTGGTACCCCTTGTCGCAAGGGGTTTCGTCGTATGCGCTGAACGGGTTCGACGCGGCCGCCCGGGATCCATGGGCCCTGCTGATCGACCGGGTGCTGGGCTGGCCGGCCGGGCTGGCCCTCGGGGTCGTGCTGGTGCTGCCCGCGGTGATCTTGGGGATCTGGGCCGCCCGGCGCCGGCTGCTGGAACAACCCGAGCAACACCGACGGATGCTGCTCGGCGTCGCCGTCGGCAGCACGCTGGTGGCGCTGGCCGGCGCCGTACCGGCGATCCTGATCCAGACCGGCACCTGGCCGGAACCGCCCGTCGCAGGCGTCGCCCTCGCGACCTTCCTGCAGCCGCTGACCGGCTTCATCGGCGGCATCGGCGTGATCGGCTTCATCGCCGCGGCCGCGCCGGCGGTCGAACGGCGACCCGGCCTCCTCTCCACCGCTCTGCAGGCGCTGGGCCGGCGCTCGCTCACCTTCTACCTGTTCCAGTCGGTGATCTTCGTCGCCGTCTGCTCCCCGTACGGCCTCGGGCTGGGGGACCGGCTCGGGATCACCGGAGCGTCCGTCCTGGCCGTGATCACCTGGGTCGTCTCCTTGCTGCTGGCCGAGCTGATGCGCCGCCGCGGCCACCGGGGGCCGGCCGAACTGCTGCTCCGGCGGCTGGTCCGGCTCGGCGGACGCCGGACCCCCGGGTAGCGATCATGTTCGGCGCCTTCACAGGTCAATAACGAAGCCGCTGGGCGCAGGCGCTGCGCTGTTACCATCGCCGGGAATGGCGTTCGGCGAGGAAGGTGTCGTCATGAGCAATGGTGCGGGCGGAGATCGTACGGATTCGACCTTGGTCGAGGACCCCGGGTTGCCGCCGGTCGCCGTCGATGATCAGGTACGGGAAGCGGAGGAGCGCCGCTGGACGCCGCGGCGGATCATCGTCTGGACCTTGATCGCGCTCCTCGGCGGCCTCGGCTGGACCATGATCGCGATCGTCCGCGGCGAGACCGTGAACGCGATCTGGTTCGTGTTCGCCGCCGTCTGCACGTACTTCATCGCGCACCGGTTCTACGCCAAGTTCATCGAGCGGAAGCTGCTCAAGCCGGACGACCGGCGGGCGACGCCGGCCGAGTACAAGGCCAACGGGCGCGACTTCATGCCGATGGACCGGCGCGTCCTGTACGGCCACCACTTCGCCGCCATCGCCGGTGCCGGACCGCTGGTCGGGCCGGTGCTCGCCGCGCAGATGGGCTATCTGCCGGGCACGCTCTGGATCGTCGTCGGGGTGATCCTGGCCGGCGCCGTCCAGGACTACCTGGTGCTGTTCTTCTCGATGCGGCGCGGCGGCCGCTCGCTCGGCCAGATGGCCCGCGACGAGCTGGGTGTGATCGGCGGCATCGCCGCCCTGGTCGGCACGCTGGTGATCATGGTGATCATCCTGGCCGTGCTGGCCCTGGTGGTGGTGAACGCGCTCGGCGAGAGCTCGTGGGGCGTCTTCAGCATCCTGATGACCATCCCGATCGCGTTGTTCATGGGTGTCTACCTGCGCTGGATCAGGCCGGGCAAGATCACCGAGATCTCGATCATCGGGTTCGTGCTGCTGCTGTTCGCGATCATCGCCGGCGGCTGGGTGTCCAACTCCGACTGGGGCCAGGCGATCTTCCACCTGGACCGGCCGACGATCGCCTGGGGCATCATCATCTACGGCTTCGTCGCCGCGGTCCTCCCGGTCTGGCTGCTGCTGGCGCCGCGGGACTACCTGTCGACCTTCATGAAGATCGGCACCATCGTCATGCTGGCGATCGCGATCATCCTGGTCCGCCCCGAGATCAGTGTGCCGGCGTTCAGCGAGTTCGCCGGGCGGGAGAACGGGCCGGTCTGGACCGGCGCACTGTTCCCGTTCCTGTTCATCACCATCGCCTGCGGAGCCTTGTCCGGCTTCCATGCCCTGATCTCCTCCGGGACCACGCCGAAGCTGATCGAGAAGGAACGGCAGACCCGGTTCATCGGCTACGGCGGCATGCTGATGGAGTCGTTCGTCGCGATCATGGCGCTGGTTGCCGCGATCTCGATCGACCGCGGCATCTACTTCGCGATGAACTCGTCGGCGGCCGTCACCCAGGGCACCGTCGAGGGCGCGGCGGCGTTCGTCAACTCGCTCGGCCTGACCGGCGTGAACGTCACCCCGGAGCTGCTCGCCGAGACCGCCCGGAACGTGGGCGAGGAGTCGATCGTCTCCCGGACCGGCGGCGCACCCACCCTGGCGCTCGGGCTGTCCCACATCATGCAGCAGTTCATCGGCGGCACCTCACTGATGGGCTTCTGGTACCACTTCGCGATCATGTTCGAGGCGTTGTTCATCCTGACCGCGGTGGACGCCGGCACCCGGGTGTCGCGGTTCATGCTGCAGGACGCGCTGGGCAACGTCTGGGGCAAGTTCAAGGACACTGACTGGCGGGTCGGCGCCTGGGTCTGTACCGCGATCATGGTCGCCGGCTGGGGCTCGATCCTGCTGATGGGCGTCACCGATCCACTCGGCGGCATCAACACCCTGTTCCCACTGTTCGGCATCGCCAACCAGCTACTGGCCGCGATCGCGCTGGCGGTCTGCCTGTCCATCGTGGCCCGGCAACGCGGCGCCGGTCGGTTCCTCTGGATCGTTGCCGTACCGCTGGCGTTCACGGCGGTGGTGACGATCACCGCCTCGATGCAGAAGATCTTCTCGCCGGTGCCGGCGGTCGGTTACTGGGCCCAGCACAACGCCTTCCGGGGCGCGCTGGAGCGGGGCGAGACCAGCTTCGGGACGGCCAAGACGCCCGAGGCGATGGAGGCCGTGGTCCGCAACACCTTCGTCCAGGGCACGCTGTCGATCCTCTTCGTCACGCTCGCGATCATCGTGATCGCCATCGCGATCGCCCGGACCATCCTGCTGCTCCGTAACGGCGGCGGCCCGAGCACCGAGCTGCCCGCCCAGCCGGCCGGCCGGTACGCCCCGGCCAGCCTGTTGGCCAGCAAGCCGGAACGCGAACTGATGAAGGAGTGGGCCGCCCTGCCGCCGGAGAAGCAGCCCACCGGGGTCGGCCACTGATGGCGCCGCCGATGATCATGGTCGGCCGCGTCTGGCGGGCGCTGCGCTGGTACGTCACCTCGGTGATGGGGGACAACGCGTACCAGGTCTACCTTGATCATCAGCGTCAGCACCACCCCGAGGCGCCGGCCCTCTCCGAACGCGAGTTCTGGCGAGCCCGTACCGATGATCAGGAGCGGAACCCGCAGGGCCGGTGCTGCTGAGGCGGTTCTCGATCAGTCCACGCCGAGTTCCCAGAGAGCGCTGATCGGCACGGCTCGCTTCTTGTGACCGAACGACAAGGTCTCCGAACCGGTGTAGAACACGATGCCGGCGATCAGATCGTCACCGAGGCGTGTCTCGAGATGGTTGATCCCCTTGAAGTCTTCTGCTCGCACCGTGGCTGAGGCTTTGACTTCGATGGCCACGGCCCGGCCGCGACGATCCTCCAGGACGAGATCCACTTCGACCTTGTCCTTGGTTCGGTAGTGGAACAACTCTGCCCGGGTCCGTGACCAGGTGAGCTGGCGGGCGATCTCCATGGCGACGAAGCCTTCGAGCAGGCCGCCGATCTGGCTGTCGGGTCGACGCAGCCCGAGTGCGTCCTGTCCCAACAGATTGGCGGCGATGCCCGAGTCGACCAGGGCGATCTTGGCGGTCGATACCGCTCGTGCGGAGAGATTCCGGGACCAGGCGGGGATTCGCTTGATCAGGAAAACCTCCTCGAGCAGAGCGAGATACCGGCTCACGGTTGACTGAGGCAGACCGAGCCGGCTGGCCAACGTGCCCGGCACCAGAAGTTGCCCGGACTGTGCGGCAAGCATGCTGATCAGGGTCCGCAGTTCTGGCACGCGCTCGATCTCGGAAATCTGGATGACGTCGCGGTTCACGAGATCGGCGATGTAATTGTCGAAGAACGCTTCCCGTCGGCGCCCGGTGCGGGCGATGGCTTCGGGAAACCCGCCGCGCACGATCCGGTCGATGTAGCTGTTTCGATCCAGCGCGGACTGGTGGCGGAGTTCTGGGCCGAGTTCGAAGACCGCGTCGACAAAGCCGTCCGGACGCTCGTCGATCTCGCCCTGGGACAAGGGCCAGAGCTCGATGGTCTCCATCCGTCCAGGCAGCGCGTCCGGAATGCTGCGGAGGCTCAACAGTCTCGCTGATCCGGTGAGGAGGAATCGACCGGGGCGTGTGTCGAGGTCGACGACTTCCTTGATCGCCAGCAGCAATTCCGGCACCCGTTGGACCTCGTCGATGACCAGCATGCCCTCTTCTCGAACGAAGGTGGTCGGGTCTGCTTCAGCCGCCCTCCGGATCGACGGCCGATCCAGGCTGCGCCACTCGCTGGTTCGGCCGCTGACCTGGATCACCAGTGTGCTCTTGCCGCTTTGTCTTGCACCGTTGACGAGCACGACCCTTGTGTCGGCAAGGGCTTCCTGCACGAGGGAACTAGCGTGCCGGGGAAGAATGCGACCGACGGGCGAGTGCAAGGCGGGAGTCATGTGGTCGATTATGGCACTGGTGTGAAAGTTTGGCCGCTACTCCTGCGCTAGTTTGGTCGCTACCTGTGTGCAAGTTTGGTCGCACAGTATCTGTAGCTTCGGCCGGTGTTCCGGGGTCGACTCCAGGAGTTCCTTCGCGGACCGCCCGGTCAAATCTCCGGGAACGCCGTCGAACCGTTCCTCGTGCTTACACAATCGTCCCAGCGGCGATCTGGGCCGCCCGGCGCATACTGGCGGCTGCCGGTATCGAGAGCTGTCCAGGGCGATCAACTGCCGGCCTCGCCGCGGTAGGCGGGTGGGCGTGGCTCCAGCCAGTTGATCAGCGCTGGCTTGGCGACGTTCATCGCGAAGAAGTGATTGCCCGCCGGGGTGTGGTGGCTGTGGTAGTAGCGATCGACGTAGTCGTTCGGGGTGAGGGCGAACGCCTCGAAGTCCTGCAGGTGCGCCGCCAGGCCGTCGACGTAGTCGATGCCGAGCGCGTCGAGCCGCCGGACGAAGGCCAGGTCCGCCCGCGGCTGTCCGGCGCAGGCGGCGGCCACCTCGCCGCCGGGATAGCTGAGCAGCACGAGCAGGCGCTGCTTGCGGCGGGCGAGCTCCTCGCGCACAGATTGGATGATCTCGATCGAGGACCGGAAGGCGCAGGCGGTGTAGAGGCGCCGGGCCGACGCGGCCCTGGCCTCGTCCGTGCTCGGGTCGAACTCGACTCCGAGGGCGTTCGCGAGTTCGGCCTGGTCCTGGATGAAGGAGAAGTCGCCGGTCTGGCCGGCGACGAGCAGCTGGACGATCGGGTCGGCACCGAAGGTCTCGATCAGGAAGTCCGTGTCGCAGAGGTCGTAGAGCGACTCCGGGGTCGGGCAGGGGTTGGGCCGTTCGACGAGCCGGCCCGACGCGTCGAGCCGGACATGGCGCCACGGGTTGGCGTGGAACATACCGACCGGCAGCTCGCGCTGCTCGCGCCACCAGGCCGATCCGACCCGGAGCAAGCGGTAGGAGTCGAGGTTCCGGTAGTGATCATCGAGGAAGATGTTCAAGATCACGTACTCGGTGCCGTCGGCCGTCGCCTGGACCTGCTGCAGCCGGAGCGCCGCCTGGTAGACGCCGAAGCCGCCGACGCCGAAGTTGCGGATCGGCTCGCCCAGGTTGGCGGCGAGATACTCCAGCCAGGTCTCGCCGTCGCTCACCTGATGGCACTGGGTGAAGCTGTCCCCGAAGCTGTGGAGCCGGCAGTGACGGTCCTGATAGTTGATCACGAGCCGTTCGCCCAGCGCGCCGTAGCGGTAGGTGCTGGTCGCGCCGCCGTGACCGTCGACGACCCTGGAATCGTGGGGCAGATAGCCGAGCTGGGCGTCGAACCTCGCCCAGTTCGGTTCGGCCGGGTCGAGGAACCGGTCGATGTCGCGCCGGTGCAGCGTCGCCGCCGCCAGGAATTCTCGGACTTGTCCGTCGTGATCGGTCATCTCACCCTCCACGCCCGGCGGCGGTCCGGACCCCGGTTCAGGAGTCCTGTCGCGGGCTGACCGGCCAGTCGGCCGGGTATTCGTCGGACAGTTCCTCGTGCCGGCGGTACAGCTTCTTCCGAAGCCGGCCGGACAGCCGGTCGCCGAACACGGTCCCGAACAGGTGGTCGGTCTCGTGCTGCAGGCAGCGGGACAGCAGGCCGGTGCCGACCAGTTCCTGATCTTGGCCGAAGGCGTCCTGGCCGTGGCAGGTGGCCTGGTCGGGGCGGGCGAGCTCGACGTACGCGCCGGGCAGCGAGAGGCAGCCCTCCTCCTCGGTCTCCAACACCCGGTCCTTGCCCTCGGGCAGGGTCACCTCCGGATTGCAGAAGACGCCGACCTGCCGCTGGTGATCGTCGTCGGGGCAGTCGTAGACGAAGACGCTGAGATCGATGCCGACCTGGGTCGCCGCCAGGCCGACGCCGTCAGCAGCACGCATGGTGGCGAACATGTCCCGGATCAGCCGATGCAGCTCGTCGCCGTACTCGGTCACCGGGCGGGTCTTGGCATGCATGACCGGGGTACCCCAACGGGTGATCGGCAGGATCGTGCCACCGCTGGTCAGGTCGGTCAGGGTCGCCACCGAAGCAGGTCCTTCCTAGGAGAGCCGGTACGGGTCCTCGGTGAACCCGGCGCCGGCTTCCGCATCGTAGTGGTAGACCTCGCGGCCCTCGATGATCACCCGCCTGGCCCGGCTCATGATCTCCAGCGGATCGCCGTCCCAGAGGACCAGGTCGGCGTCCTTGCCCGGCTCCAGGGAACCGACCCGGTCGGCCAGGCCGAGGATCTCGGCCGGGTTGATCGTGATCGATTCCAAGGCGGTACGGGGATCCAGGCCCTCCTTGACCGAGAGGATCGCCTGGTAGACCAGGAAGTTGATCGGTACCACCGGGTGATCGGTGGTGATCGCGATCTTGACGCCGGCGTTGGCCAGCAGGCCCGGGTTGCGCAGGTGGCGCTGGTTCACCTCGACCTTGCTGCGCGAGGTGAACAGCGGTCCGATGATCACCGGCACGCCCCGTTCGGCCAGCACGTCGGCCAGCAGGTGACCCTCGGTCCCGTGGTTGATCACCAGCCGGTAGCCGAACTCGTCGGCCAGCCGGAGTGCGGTCGCGATGTCGTCGGCGCGGTGGGTGTGCTGACACCAGGGCACGTCGCCGGTCAGCACCGAGACCAGGACCTCGGAGTTGGCGTCCCGGTCGAACGGCTTGCCGTCCTGCTCGGCCTGATCACGCTTGGCCTGGTAGTCCTGCGCCTTGCGCAGCGCCTCCCTGATCACGGCGGCGACGCCGAGCCGGGTGGCCGGGGTCTGCTTCTTCTCGCCGTACACCCGCTTCGGGTTCTCGCCCAGCGCGGACTTGATGCTGCACGGCTGGGCGAACACCATCTCGTCGACCATCCGGCCCCAGGACTTGATCGCGACGGTCTGGCCGCCGATCGGGTTGCCCGAACCGGGCTTCACGACGACCGACGTGATGCCGCCGGCCAGGGCGTCCCGGAAGCCCTCGTCGGCCGGGTTGATCGCGTCCAGGGCACGGAACCGGGCCCCGACCGGGTCGGTCATCTCGTTCGTGTCCTGGCCGGCCCAGCCGTTGCCCTCCTCGTGCACGCCGACGTGACCGTGCGCCTCGACGAACCCGGGCAGCACCCACTGACCGGTCGCGTCGATCACCTCGGCCTTCTTGCCGATCTTGACCCGGGCGCCGACCTCGGTGATCACGCCGTCCTTGATCAGCACGGTGCCGTTCTCGATCGGCTCGCCGACGATCGGAACGACCCGGCCGCCGACGACGGCGAGCTCGCCCGGGCGGCGCGGGAAGGTGGACGGGGGCGTCTGCTTCGGCATCAGGCGTCGACTCCTTCGGTGAGCGGGATCAGGCAGGACGGACTCGGCGTCTCGATCGTGCCGTCGATCCTCCCGGCGGCAAGATCATCGCGGCCGATCGCGACCACGGTGCCGTCGTTCTGGTTGGCCACCCACAGGTGCGAGTCGGTGGCGATCAGGTCGCGCGGCCAGGCGCCGCCGCAGGACACCTCGACCGCCGGCCGGACGGTGCCGTCGGTGAGCTGGAACGCGGCGATGGTGTCCGAGCCGCGGTTCGCGACGAAGATCGACGAGCCGTCGGCCACGATCGCGGACGGGTAGATCCGTTCCTGGGTTGAGCTTCCGGACGCCGGTACGCGCTGGCCGGTGTCACCGCCGGTGCCCGTACGCGGAGCCCACCACACCTCGGCCGACAGCTCGCAGGCGACCACCAGTTGATCATCGACCAGGACCAGATGGCGCGGCCCGGTGCCCGGCGGCAACAGCACCGGATCGCCGGCCCGGCCGAGCTTCCCGTCGCCGTCGATCCCGATCCGGTGCACCCGGTCGGTGCCGAGATCGGGGACCAGGATCACCTCGCCGTCGACGACCACCTGGTGCGGGTGCGGTTCCGACTGCCGGCTCGCGTCCGGACCGGTGCCGGTGAACTCGAGCAGGTCGGTCTGCCCGGTCAGGCTGCCGTCGTCCGCCAGGCCGAAGGCGGACACCGAACTGGACCCGTAGTTCGCCGTGATCACGAACCGCCGGTCCGGGCTGAGGCACAGATGGCAGGCCCCCGGCCCCGAGTTGGGCACGCTGTTGATCAACTCCGGGCCACGCTCGGTCAGCCGGAACGCCGCCACCATGGAGTTCGTACCCTCGGACACCCCGTACAGCAGGGGCAGGTCCGGGTGCTTGATCAGATAGCTCGGCGAGTCGATCTCGACCGTCCCGATCGGGGAGGCTCCGTCCGGCGCGACGCGGAAGGTCACGAGGCCGGATCCGTCCCCCAGGGTCGGGGTGTAGCCGCCGACGATGAGCTGGCTCAGGTGAGGTAGAGGCACGATGTCTTGCATATCACGGTTGCGGCGTGGCGACTTGTCCTCGGTGCACAGCCGACGGATGGTGAGAACGTGCCCACCGCCCCGGATCCCGCCGAACCCGAGCTGGCGGACGGCTACCGCGAGCTGCTGGACCGCTACCTGCGGCACCTCGGGTCCGAGCGGCAACTCTCCGATCACACGGTACGGGCCTACCGCGCCGACCTCACCTCGCTGCTGGAGCAGCTGACCCGCCTCGGCCGGACCCGGCTGGCCGAGACGACCCTGGGCGACCTGCGGAGCTGGCTGGCCCGGCAGCAGTCGGTCGGCCAGGCCCGGTCGAGCATCCAGCGCCGGGCGACCGCCGCGCGGGTCTTCTTCGCCTGGGCCCGCCGGGTCGGCGAGATCGAGACCGACCCGGCCGTGTCGCTGCGCTCCCCGAAGCTGCAACGACGGCTGCCGGACACACTCGACGCGGCCGATGCGCGGCAGATGCTCGAGCAGGCGATCACGTACGCGGCGGAGGAGGGCGGCCCGGTCGCCCTGCGCGATGTCGCCCTGCTCGAGGTCCTGTACGGCAGCGGCGTCCGGGTGGCCGAACTGTGCGGGCTCGACCTCACCGACGTCGACGCCGACCGGCGCACCCTCCGCGTCTTCGGCAAGGGCCGCAAGGAACGTACGGTGCCGCTCGGCGCGCCGGCCTTCCGGGCGCTGGACCGCTGGATCGCCGAGGGCCGGGAGGCGCTGCGCATCCCCGCGTCGCCGCCGGCGATCTTCCTCGGCGAACGCGGCGGGCGGATCGATCAACGGGTGGTGCGGCGGATCGTGCACCGCGCGCTCCGGCTCACCGACGGCGCTCCTGATCTTGGTCCGCACGGCCTCCGGCACGCGATGGCGACCCATCTGCTGGAGGGCGGCGCCGACCTGCGCAGCGTGCAGGAGATGCTGGGCCACGCCTCGCTGGCGACCACCCAGATCTACACCCATGTGACCACGGACCGGCTTCGGCGGGCGTACGAGCAGGCCCATCCACGCGCCTGACTCGCCGCTCGGGCCGATGTCACGCTCTCGTTAAGGTTTCATTTCATACTGAAACTTCTGAGATTTGCTATTGACTGCGTCTGGGCCGGGCTTCAAGATCACGTTGCATGAGTTCCCGCATCCCGGCGGTCCTGCTGGCCGCCCTCCTGATCCTCACCGGTTGCGCGGGCGGTGGCAGTGGATCGGGCACTGAGCAGCAGAGTCGTACCGTGTCCATGGCGGTCGGCGACCCGGTGACGTTGAACCCGGGCCGGCAGACGATCGCCTTCGCCCAGACCAGAGTGATCTTCTCCGGTCTGATGTTCGCCGAAGCGGACGGATCGATCACCGGCCTCAACGCGGAGTCGGTCACCTCCGACGACGCGGTGAACTGGACGATCAAGCTCCGCGACGGCTGGACCTTCCACAACGGCGAGCCGGTCACCGCCGAGAGCTACGTCAAGGCCTGGAACGCGACCGCGTACGGGCCGAACGCCTGGGAGAACAGCGGCCAGCTGGCCAACATCGTCGGTTACGAGGACCTGAACCCGGAGAAGGGTGACCCGAAGGTCAAGGAGTTGTCCGGGCTCAAGATCGTCGATGATCACACCTTCACGGTGAAGCTGAAGAGCGCGGACGGTCAGTTCCCGTTCCAGGTCTCGCAGTCGCAGACGGGCTTCTTCCCGTTGCCGGAGGCCGCCTACGATGATCTTGAGGGCTTCGCGAAGGCGCCGATCGGGAACGGTCCGTTCAAGATCGTCGGCAGCTACACCGAGAACGAGCCGGTCACCGTGCAGGCCTATCCGGAGTACGCCGGTCCGAAGCCGACCGTCGACGAGATCGTGTTCAAGCCGTACACGGACATGACCACCGCCTACACCGACGTCCAGGCCGGTAACACCGACGTCCTGTTCGTCCCGGCCAGCCGGATGAATCAGGTCAAGACCGACTTCGGTGATCGCGCGTACGTCTTCCAGGGGCTCGGGATGAACTATCTCGGCCTGCCCCTGTGGGAGGAGAAGTACTCCGACATCCGGGTCCGGCAGGCGATCTCGATGGCGATCGACCGGCAGGCCGTCAGCGACGCGATCTACGGCGGGATCTGGGAACCGGCGACCGCACTGACCCCGCCGGGGGAGCCGGGCACGCCCGTCGGCCTGTGCGGCGAGCTGTGCACCTTCAACCCGGAGAAGGCGAAGCAGCTGCTCGCCGAGGCCGGCGGCTGGACCGGCTCGATGGAGATCAGGTACCCGGGCGGTTCCGGGCTGGACGAGCTCTACCAGGCCTACGCCAACCAGCTCCGGCAGAACCTCGGCATCGAGGAGGTGACCGCGACCCCGACGACGGACTTCCCGGAGTTCCAGAAGCTGCGCAACGAGCGCAAGCTGACCGGGCCGTACTTCTCCCGCTGGGGTGCCCTGTACGCCAGCCAGCAGAACACGCTGCGCGAGTTCTACCTGAAGACCGGCGGCTGCGTGAACTGCATCCCCCATTACACCGACGAGGTCGAGCAGCTGATGGCCAAGGCCGACGCCGAGCTTGATCAGGAGCAAGCCATCGCCGGCTACGTCGCGGTGCAGAAGGCGATCATGAAGGACTTCCCGGCGCCGCCGATGTTCTTCGAGAAGTACACCTACGCCACGTCGGAGCGGGTGGCGAAGCTGGCTGAGGGTGTCGGCTCGATCAACATCGAGTTCACCGAGCTCGCCGGCCAGTGATCATGACCGGGATGACCACGTGATCAAGTTCCTGGTCCGCAGGTTCGCCGAGCTCGTCGTGGTGTTCTTCGGGGTCACGTTCGTGATCTACGCGGCGGTCTTCGCCCTGCCCGGTGACCCGGTCGCCGCGCTGGGCGGGGACCAGCCGCTGCCGCCACGAACGGTCGAACTGATCCGGGCGAAGTACCACCTGGACGACCCGCTGTGGAGCCAGTACCTCCGCTACCTGGGCACGCTGCTGACCGGCGATCTCGGGGTCGACCTGAACGGCCGGTCGGTCGCCGAGCGGCTGGCCGGCCGGTGGCCGGTGACGATCCAGCTGGCCCTGACAGCCTGGGTGATCCAGGTCGTGTTCGGGATCGGGCTCGGACTGCTGGCCGGCCTGCGGCAGAACTCCTGGCTCGACCGGAGCGTGTTGATCATGACGATCGTGGTCACCTCGATCCCGATCATCGTGATGGCCGTGGCCGCGCAGTTGATCTTCGGCGTCCGGCTGGCCGTGGTGCCGATCGCGGGGGTGTCGGAGGGCTGGCCGGTCTCGTACCTGCTGCCGGCCTGTGTGCTGGCGATCTACGGGCTGGCCGCCGTGTCCCGGCTGATGCGGGGCAGCGTGGCGGACACGATGCGGACCGACTTCGTCCGGGCGCTCTGGGCGAAGGGGCTGCCGGCGCATCAGGTGGTCGGCGTGCACGTGGTGCGGAACTCGGCGATCCCGGTGCTCACCTATCTCGCGGTGGACCTGGGCGCCCTGCTCGGCGGGGCGATCGTCACCGAGGGCATCTTCAATCTGCCCGGGGTCGGGCAGTTGATGTTCCAGGCGATCCGTACCCACGAAGGTCCCACGGTCGTCGGCATCGCCACCGCGCTGGTGCTGATCTTCCTGGTGACCAGCCTGATCGTCGACGTGCTGCACTCCCTGCTGGATCCGCGGGTGCGTCATGACTGATCAGGTACTGACCGCCGACATCGCGGTCGAGGGTCCCCAGGCGCGCGGCGTCTGGGCCACCGTGCGGCGCCGGGTGCTGTTCTGGCTGCCGCTCGGCGTGTTGACGATCATGATGTTGATCGCCGTCGTCCCGGAACCGTTCGCCGGGCTGTTCGGCCATCCGGACCCGCGGGTCTGCGACCTGTCCCGCAGCGTGAAGCCGCCGACCGCCGGGCATCCGTTCGGCTTCGACGTGCAGGGCTGTGACGTGTACGCGAACGTGATCCACGGCGCCCGGGCGTCCATGATCGTCGGCCTGGTCTGTACCGCGATCGCGCTCGGCATCGCGCTCGTCGTCGGCACCCTGGCCGGTTACGTCGGCGGGCTGCTCGACTCGATCCTGGCCCGGCTGACCGACATCTTCCTCGGCTTCCCGTTCCTGCTCGGGGCGATCGTGGTGCTCAACACGCTGGGCAGCCGCTCGGTGATCACCGTCGCGCTGGTGCTCGCGCTGTTCGCCTGGCCGACGCTGGCCCGGCTGGTCCGGACCAGCGTGCGGGGCATCCGGGGCGCCGAGTACGTCCAGGCGGCGACCGCGATGGGGCTGCCGACCGGTCGCATCCTCGGCCAGTACGTGCTGCCGAACGCGATCGGGCCGGTGCTCGCGGTCGCGACGCTGACCGTCGGCGGCGTGATCGTCGCCGAGTCGACCCTGACCTTCCTCGGCCTGGGCCTGCGGGCGCCGTCGATCTCCTGGGGTCTGCAGTTGGCCAGCGCGCAGGCCGTGTTCCAGCGGGCGCCGCACATGCTGATCTATCCGAGCATCTTCCTGGCCGCGACGGTGCTCAGCCTGATGACGATCGGCGACGTGCTGCGGGACGCGATCAACCCGAGGGCCCGTTCTTGAGTGCGCCGAGCGATGATCAAGACCGACGAACCACGGAGAGGGAGACGATGACGGGATACAGCGTCGAGACGGCGCGCGAGGCGGCACCGGCGATCGAGGCCTGGCTGGCGTACCAGCGGCGTTACCTGCGCACCCCGGGCGTGCAGGCCGCGGTCCGGGTCGGGGCCGAGTTGATCACCTCGCAGGCGTACGGGTTCGCCGACGAACCGGCCGGTACGCCGCTGCGGACCGATCACCTGTTCCGGATCGCGTCGCATTCCAAGACGTTCACGGCGACCGCCGTCCTGCAGCTGGTCGGGCAGGGGAGCCTGCGGCTGGACGACCGGATCGACGCGCACGTCCCCGAGCTGGCCGGGACCGGCGTCGGAGCGGTCACCCTGCGCGAGCTGCTGGGTCATCAGGGCGGCGTGATCAGGGACGGCGTGGACACCGACTTCTGGCAGTTGATGCGGCCGTTCCCGGACCGGGCCGAGCTGATCGACCTGTGCCGCGAGCACGGCGTCGTCTACCAGACCAACGAGCACTTCAAGTACTCCAACGTCGGCTACTCGCTGCTCGGCCTGGCCGTCGAGAGTGCGTCCGGCGTCTCCTACCACGAGTACGTCCAGACCAAGATCATCGAGCCGCTCGGCCTGGCCGACACCGGGCCGGAGTGGCGGCCCGAACTCGCCGACCGGTTCGCGGCCGGCCACTCCGGGCTGATCGACGGCGCCGAACCGCGGCAGGCGATCGGCCACATCGACACCCGCGGGATGGCCGCGGCGACCGGCTTCTACTCCACGGCCGAGGACCTGGTCCGCTACGCCGCCGCCCACTTCACCGGCGCCGGGGAGCTGATCGACGACCCGGCCAAGCGGCTGATCCAGCGGGACGAGAGCACCGTCGTGACGAACGGCGTCGAGCAGGGCACCTACGGGCTCGGCATGGACGTCACCACCATCGGTGAGCGCCGGGTGGTCGGGCACAGCGGCGGCTACCCGGGCCACATCACGCGGACCTACCTCGACCCGGCCGAGCAGGTCGCGGTGAGCGTCCTGACCAACTGCATCGGCGGCCCGGCGACCGCCCTCGCCGACGGCGTGGTCAAGCTGCTCAACCTCGCCGCCGGTGATCACGACCCCGATCCGGCGGCGGCCGACCACGACCTGTCCCGGTTCACCGGCCTGTTCGCGAACCTGATGGGCGTGGTGCAGATCGCGCTGCTGGGCGGCCGACTGGTCGGCTTCTATGCCGCGGCCCCGGATCCGACCGCTTCCTACGACGAGCTCCGGTTCGTCGACGAGAACACCCTGGTCGGCACCGCGGCGGCCGGGTTCGGGCTGGCCGGCGAACCGATCCGGTTCAGCTGGGCCGCCGACGGGTCGGTCGAATCGGTCCGCTACGGCGGTGGCACCCGGTGGCCGGTGGACGTGTTCCTGGCCCGCCGGGCCGACCAGATCAGCAACGGCACCGCCGGCACCGGAACGAGTTGATCATGGCCAAGTCCGCGAACCGCACCGGCCGCAGCAAGCCCGAGCCGAGTCCCGACCCGACGGAGGACTGGGAGACCAGCGAGCGCCGGCGGGAGTTCATCGAGTCGTTCGGGGTGCTCCGCGAGCTGGCCGGTTCGCCCCGGATGGAGGGCAGGGTGCTCGCGTACCTGATGACCAGCGGCAAGCCGTACGTCTCCTCGGCGGAGCTGGCCGGCGCGCTGAAGGCGAGTGCCGGCTCGATCTCCGGGACCACCCGCCGGCTGATCGAGATGGGCTTCATCGCCCGGCACGCGATCCCGGGCGACCGCAGCCACTACTACACGGTCGACGACGACATCTGGGGCACCTTCCTGGCCGGCGAACGGCGCTACCTGGACCGGCAGCGCGCCATGTTCTCCGACCTGCTCGCCGACGTGCCGGCCACGCTCACCGGCCCGCGCCGCCGGCTCCGCAACGCCCGCAACTACATGGAGTGGCTGGCCACCTATCACCGCAAGATGCTGGCCGACTGGAAGGCGTACAACGAGACCCACAACATCGACGCCGACGAGGATCCGTCGTGACCTCGGCGGGGCGGCCGGTGCTCGCGTTCGAGGACCTGGTGGTCGACTTCCTGGTCGGCGGACAGTGGCAGCGGGCCGTGGACGGGGTGTCGTTCGACCTGCGGCAGGGCGAGGTGCTCGCCGTGGTCGGCGAGTCCGGTTCCGGCAAGAGCGTGACCAGCCTGGCCTCGATCGGCCTGCTGCCCGGGAACGCCCGGGTCGGCGGCCGGGTGTTGCTCGATGATCAGGACCTGCTGACCGCGGGCCGGGCCAGGCTCACCGAGATCCGGGGCAAGCGGATCGCGATGATCTTCCAGGACCCGGTGAACGCGCTGGACCCCGTCTTCACCATCGGGTCCCAGCTGGTCGAGATGATCCGGCGGCACCAGCCCGGCCTGGATCGCCGGCAGGCGCGGGAGCGGGCCGTCGAACTGCTCCGGATGGTGGAGATCGCCGACCCGGAGCAGCGGCTGCGGCACTATCCGCACCAGCTGTCCGGCGGCCAGTGCCAACGAGCCATGATCGCGATGGCGTTGTCCTGCGATCCGGAGGTGCTGATCGCCGACGAGCCCACCACGGCACTCGACGTCACCGTGCAGCAGGAGGTGCTCGACGTCCTGATGGCCCTGCGCCGGCGGACCGGCGTCTCGATCATGATCATCACCCACGACATGGGCGTGGTCGCCGACGTCGCCGAACGGGTGGTGGTGATGCGGCAGGGGAACGTCGTCGAGGTCGCCGGCACCCGGGACCTGTTCGCCCGGCCGCAGCACGACTACACCAAGGCTCTGCTGGCGGCCGTCCCCGGCACCCAGCGGAGCGATCCGGAACCCGGCCGCGCCCAAGATCACGAACCCACGACGGAGCCGGCGGGCGACGCGGCTGAGGCGCCTCCGCTGGAGATCGAAGGCCTGGTCGTCGAGTACCGCGGCCGGCGCGGCCACCGGGTCCGCGCCGTCGCCGGCGTCGACCTCCGGCTCGGCCCGGGCGAGATCTGCGGGCTGGTCGGCGAGTCCGGCTCGGGCAAGTCGACGATCGGCCGCAGCGTCCTCGGCATGGCTCCGATCAGCGGCGGCGACGTCCGGGTCGGCGGGGTCTCGATGGCGACCGCCGGGAGGGCCGAACTGCGCGCGGTCCGGTCCCGGATCGGGGCCGTGTTCCAGAACCCGACCGGCTCGCTCAACCCGCGCTACACCGTCGGCCAGTCGATCGGCGAACCGTTGCTGGTGCACCGGGGTGTCCGCGGCGCCGAGCTGACCGGCCGGGTCCGCAGCCTGCTGGAGAGCGTGGAACTTCCGGCCGGCTGGGCCGGTCGCTACCCGCACGAGCTGTCCGGCGGGCAGCGGCAGCGGGTGTCGATCGCGCGGGCGATCGCGCTCGAACCCGATCTGCTGATTGCCGACGAACCCACCTCGGCACTCGACGTCTCGGTGCAGGCCACGGTGCTGGAGCTGCTGGTCGCACTGCAGCAGCAGTTCGCCTTCGCCTGTCTGTTCATCAGCCACGACCTCGCGGTGGTCGAGCAGGTCTGCGACCGGGTCGCGGTGCTGCACGATGGCCTGATCATGGAGCAGGGCAGCTGTGCAGCGATCTTGAACGCGCCCACCGACCCGTACACCCGAAGGCTGCTGGCGGCCGCGCCGGTGCCCGATCCGGTCGAGCAGGCCCGTCGCCGCGAGGCCCGCCTGGCCGGCGTCGCCTAACCTGCGTCGCCTAGCCTGCGTCCGCCGGATCAAACCAGCGCAACTGCTTGCCGAACCGGGCGAACCCACGGTCCCGCGTCGCCAGCCGGGCGCCGTGCGCAGACGCCAGCGACGCGAGATACACGTCCGACACCGCGCGTCCTCTGAGCCGGCGATCGCTCTGCAGCAACTCGTCGAAGATGGCCCACGACCGGGGCGTCGAGGCGACCGATCGAGCCGGTGGTGCCGCCTGGAGCGCCCGGACGAAACCGAACGCACTCGCGGTGGAGGACACCGGCTTCGAGATGCGCGGGTCGGTCACGATCCGGACGAACCCGGTGAGCGCCGGGTCGGCGAGCAGCAGCGGTTCGGTGTCGTTCACGGCTTCGCCGAGCCATCGCGCATAGTCGGCGTGCCGATCCGCGCCCTCTCGGAACGCGTACACGAGCACGTTGACGTCGAGGAGGATCACAACCAGCCGTCTTCCTCGTCGAAGTGCTGCTGCACGGCGTCCTTGTCGTCGATGTCGATCAACATCCGCCCGTTCGGGTAGCCGTCGGTGGGGAGGCTGTACTTCTCGGTCACGGTTCGATCCTT
The DNA here is from genome assembly GCF_042666975.1 of Microlunatus sp. GCM10028923. Lineage (NCBI taxonomy): Bacteria > Bacillati > Actinomycetota > Actinomycetes > Propionibacteriales > Propionibacteriaceae > Microlunatus > Microlunatus sp. GCM10028923. The sequence goes on from NZ_JBHTFF010000009.1 coordinate 231,068, forward strand.
CGCCAGCAGGTCGTTCAGCGCCTCGATCATCAGGCTCGTCACCGTTCGGTGCTCGGCCTTCGCCCGTTCCCGGACCTCGTCCATCAGGGCGTCGGGGAGGTTCATGGTCGTGCGCATGCATACGAGCATACGTGCTGGATATGCCGATGCATATCCACTACCACCAGCTCATCGGGTCCACCACTTCGCCGTCGAGCCAGAGCATCAGGTGCAGGTGGCAGCCGGTGGAGTAGCCGGTGCTGCCGACCCGGCCGATCAGTTGGCCCTGCGCGACCTGTTGTCCCGGGCTCGCCGCGTACGAACTCGCGTGGTTGTAGCCACTCACCACGTGCCGGCCGGCGATCGTCCCGTGGTCGATCATCAGCCGGTTGCCGTACCCGGGATTGAAGAAGACCTGGCTCACCCGCCCCGGGTACGGAGCTCGGATGGGAGTCCCGCAGCCGGCGCCGAAGTCCGTGCCGTCGTGCAGCTTGGTCACCCGCAGGACCGGGTGCAGCCGCATTCCGAACGGCGAGGTGATCGGCCCGGCGACCGGCGGCAGGAATCCGTGGCCGCCGGGTGGCCCGGTCGCACCGGACCCGCCCTGGTCGGCGGCCGCGGCCGCCGCAGCCGCTCGTTCCGCCGCGCGCCGTTCCGCGAGGTCGCGCTGGGCCTCGCCGAACAGCCGGACCCGGCCGTCCCCGCCCGGAACCGGTGCGCTGCCGCCGAGCCGGAGCGGGTCGAGATAGGTGTCGCCGCGCAGCCAGCCCCAGTGCAGGCAGTCGCGGGGCGGGCAGTGACCCGGCTGCAGGGTCCCGATCCGCAGGCCGGCCGATACCCGGGACCCCACCGGCACGGTCGCGGTGACCGGCTCGTACGTCGTCCGGGTGCCGCCGTGGTCGACGACCAGCACCCCTCGCCCGGCCAGCGTCTGGGCATAGGTCACCGTCCCGGCCGCCGCCGCCAGCACCGGCGACCCGGCGGGCGCGGCGAGGTCGACGCCGCGGTGGCCGGGACCCCAGCGTTCCTTCGGTGGGTCGAACTGCCGGGCCACCTCGATCGGCCCGGGCAGCGGCCAGCCGGTGGTGCCGGGCAGGACCTCGGCCGCGGCCGGTCCGGTGCCGGCCAGGACCAGCAGCAGGCCGGCCAGGATCAGGGCGGCCGGGATCAGGGCGGGCCGGCTCCGCCCGCGGCGTGTGCGTACCTTCATGCCCTCGGATCCTGTGCAGGTCGGTCCCGGATCCGCCGGCTCCGAGAAAATCTGTGGACAACGATCTTCGGCCCGGGCGCGCTGTGGACAACCGCCGTTTGCGGAACCCGACTGTCCGGAACCGCGGTTACGTTGCGCGCATGACCGACGACTACTGGCACGAACCGCCGACGGCCGGCTCAGAGCTCGAGCACCTGACCGGGGCGCTGGACCGGCTCCGGGCGACCTTCCGCTGGAAGACCGACGGCCTCGACGCGGCGGGTCTGCGGACCACGATCGGCACCTCGCCGCTGACCCTGGGCAGTCTGCTCAAGCACCTCGCCCGGGCCGAGGACGAGATGTTCACCAGGAAGCTCAGCGGGGCGCCGGTCAGTCCGCCCTGGGACACGGCCGACTGGGACGCCGACCCGGACCACGACTTCACCTCGGCCGCGGACGACGGCCCGGCCGAGCTCTACGCGATCTGGGACGGCACGGTCGAACGGTCCCGGCAACGGCTGGCCGAGGCGCTGGCCGGCGGCGGGCTGGAACAGCTGGTCGAGCTGGCCTGGCCCGACGGCCGCCGGCTCAGCCTGCGTCGGCTGCTCTGCGACCTGATCGAGGAGTACGGACGGCACACCGGGCACGCCGACCTGATCCGGGAGGCGGTCGACGGACGGGTGGGCGAGGACCCGCCGGCGGATTGGCGGCCGCCGCCGGTCGTGAGTTAGCCCGGAACGGGCGAACGGCGTAGACTCGGCGCCGCAGCTCGAGGAATCGGGCTGACTTCGCATGCTCGTTGACCGATCGCCCTGATCGGGCGGCGGCCGCGGTCTCGAAACCTTGCCGGTTCGAGTCGGTCGTCGCACGGGCATCAGGCGGTGCCGAAGAGTTCGACACCGGACAACCGTACGTCGGGCGGAAGCCCGAGAAGAGAGGGATACGGCCATGGCCGTCGTCAGCACCCGCCAGCTCCTGGAGAGCGGCGTCCACTTCGGACACCAGACCCGTCGGTGGAACCCGAAGATGAAGCGGTTCATCCTCACCGACCGCAACGGCATCTACATCATCGACCTGCGCCAGTCGCTGACCTACATCGACCGCGCGTACGCCTTCGTCAAGGAGATCGTCGCCCGCGGCGGCAAGGTCCTCTTCGTCGGCACCAAGAAGCAGGCCCAGGAAGCGATCGCCGAGCAGGCGACCCGGGTGGGCATGCCCTTCGTGAACCAGCGTTGGCTCGGCGGCATGCTGACCAACTTCCACACCGTGATCAAGCGGATCCAGCGTCTGAAGGAGCTCGAGGGCGTCGACTACGACGACGTCGCCGGTTCCGGCCGGACCAAGAAGGAGCTCCTCGGCATGCGCCGGGAGAAGGAGAAGCTGGAGAAGACCCTCGGTGGCATCCGGGACATGAGCGAGGTGCCGCAGGCGGTCTGGATCGTCGACACGAAGAAGGAACACCTCGCCGTCGACGAGGCGCGCAAGCTGCGGATCCCGATCATCGGCATCCTCGACACCAACTGCGACCCGGACGAGGTCGACTACGCCATCCCGGGCAACGACGACGCGATCCGCTCCGTCTCGCTGCTCACCCGGGTGCTGGCCGACGCCGTGGCGGAGGGCCTGATGGCCCGCTCCGGTGGCGACCAGAGTGGCGAGCAGACGACCTCCGAGCCGATGCCGGACTGGGAGCGCGAGCTGCTGGCCAAGCAGGAGGCCGACGCCCGGGCCGAGGCCAGCAACACGGCCGAGGAAGCCCACGGCAGCGAGGCGGCCGACGCCGCCGAGGCCTCCCAGGACCCGATCCTGGAGTCCGAGACCGCCGGGCTCAAGGAGCCCAGCGAAGTCAGCAACTGATTCACGCGACACCAGCGGTGCAGGGGGGCGTCCCCTGCACCTCTCCCTGACAGCTCTCTGAACGAAGGAAGTACGAGGACGCATGGCGACGATTGCCGCTACCGATGTGAAGCGGCTCCGGGACTCCACCGGGGCCGGGATGATGGATGCGAAGAAGGCGCTCACCGAGGCCGAAGGCGACTTCGACAAGGCCGTTGAGCTGCTCCGCGTGTCCGGGCAGGCCAAGGCCGCGAAGCGGGCCGACCGTGCGGCCAGCAACGGCCTGGTCGCCTACGCCGACGGTGCCCTGATCCAGCTCGGCGCCGAGACCGACTTCGTGGCCAAGAACGAGGAGTTCCAGGCCCTCGCGGAGACCGTGGTCAAGGCCGCGGCCGCCGCCAAGGCGAACTCCATCGACGAGGTCAACGCTGCTCCGGTCGAGGCCGGCAAGACCGTCGCCGACCTGATCCACGAGCTGGCCGTCAAGATCGGCGAGAAGCTCGAGATCAGCGGTGCGGCCTACTTCGACGGCAACACGACGGTCTACCTGCACAAGCGGGCCTCCGACCTGCCGCCGCAGGTGGGCGTGCTGGTGCAGTACTCCGGCGCCGACGAGTCGGCCGCCAAGACGGCTGCCATGCAGGTCGCCGCGATGCGCCCGCAGTACCTGAACCGCGACGAGGTTCCGGCCGACATCGTGGCCAACGAGCGGCGGATCGCCGAGGCGACGGCGCAGGCCGAGGGCAAGCCGGAGCAGGCGATCCCGAAGATCATCGAGGGCCGGGTGAACAGCTTCTTCAAGGACGTTGTCCTGCTGGACCAGCCGTCGGTGACCGACAACAAGACCCCGGTCAAGAAGCTGCTCGATGCGGCCGGCGTTACCATCGAGCGATTCGTTCGGTTCGAAGCGGCTTCCTGAGCCTTCGAAACAGCGGCGTGCGCTACGAATCCCGTCCGGATTCGTAGCGCACGCCCATGTTCAGCAGGAAACGTGCGTCAAGCCCGGAATTTCGATCCTAAGGAGAGCCGATGGCGAGCCCGTACAAGCGGGTGCTGTTGAAACTGTCCGGCGAGGTGTTCGGCGGCGGGAAGGTGGGCGTCGACCCGGACGTGGTGGCCGGACTGGCCCGGCAGATCGCCGAGGTCGCGGCGACCGGGGTCCAGATCGCCATCGTCGTCGGCGGCGGCAACTTCTTCCGCGGCGCCGAGCTGCAGCTGCGGGGCATGGAGCGGGACCGCGCCGACTACATGGGCATGCTCGGCACGGTGATGAACTGCCTGGCCCTGCAGGACTTCCTGGAGAAGGCGGGTGCCGAGCCGCGGGTCCAGACCGCCATCACGATGGGTCAGGTCGCGGAGCCGTACATCCCGCAGCGGGCCGAACGGCACCTGGTCAAGGGCCGCATCGTGATCTTCGGCGCCGGCTCCGGGATGCCGTACTTCTCCACCGACACCGTGGCCGCGCAGCGGGCGCTGGAGATCGGCGCCGAGGTGCTGTTGATGGGCAAGCAGGGCACCGACGGGGTGTACGACTCCGACCCGCGCACCAACCCGGACGCCCGGAAGTTCGACGAGCTCAGCTACGACGAGTACCTGGCCCGGGATCTCAAGGTCGCCGACGCCACGGCGATCAGCATGGCGCGCGACTACGCGTTGCGGATGGTCTTTTTCAGCCTCGACACCGACGGCACCATCGTCCGGGTGATCGCTGGTGAGAGGATCGGAACCACAGTCCACACCTGATAGCCCCAAGCCGAGCAAAAGGAGCTCTACCGTGATCGACGAGATCCTCATGGACGCGGAGTTGAAGATGGACTCTGCGATCGAGTACGCGAAGGAGGAGTTCGCGGCGATCCGTACCGGTCGAGCCCACCCGGCGATGTTCTCGAAGCTGGTCGTCGACTACTACGGCGCCGCGACGCCGCTGCAGCAGCTGGCCAGCTTCCAGGTCCCCGAGGCCCGGATGGTGCTGATCACCCCGTACGACAAGGGATCGATGGCCGGCATCGAGAAGGCGATCCGGGACTCCGACCTCGGCGTCAACCCGACCGACGACGGCAACGTCATCCGGGTCACGCTGCCGGAGCTGACCGAGGAACGGCGCAAGGAATACATCAAGCTGGCCCGGACCAAGGCGGAGGAGGCGCGGATCTCGATCCGCAACCACCGCCGCGCCGCCAAGGAGGCGCTGGACAAGCTGGTCAAGGACAAGGCAGCCGGCGAGGACGAGGTGACCCGGGCCGAGAAGCAGCTGGACGGCGTCACCAAGCAGCACACGGACGCGGTCGACGAGGTGCTCAAGCACAAGGAATCCGAACTCATCGAGGTTTGATCGGTGTCGGAACCCTCGCCTGGAGAATCCGCTCCAGGGAATGAACCGGGCGCCTCGGCGCAGCCGCCGGCTGATCATGGCCGGGCCGGCCGCAATCTGCCGGCGGCGATCGGCGTCGGGGTGGGGCTCGGCGCCTACCTGGTCGTCACCCTGATCTGGTTCAAGCCAGGCTTCGTCGCGCTGCTCGCGGTCGCCCTGGCGCTCGGGGCCAACGAGATGTACCAGGCGCTGAAGCGGCAGGGGATGACCGCGGCCATCATCCCGATCGTCGTGGGTACGGTCGCGATCGCCACCGGTTCCTATCTGGCCGGCGTGCAGCAGCCGGTGGTGTTCTCGACCACCTCGGTGCTGCTCGCCTCGCTGGCGCTGACCGTACTCGCCGCCATGATCTGGCGGATGCCGAAGGGCGCCGCCGGCTACGTCAAGGACACCGCGGCCAGCCTGATGATCATCGCCTACGTGCCGTTCCTCGGTTCGTTCGCGGCGCTGATGCTGGCGGGGGAGAACGGCTCGGTCCGGCTGGTCACATTCATCGTGATCGTGGTGATGGGCGACGTCGGCGGCTACGTGGCGGGCGTCCTGTTCGGCCGACACCCGATGGCCCCGACGATCAGCCCGAAGAAGTCCTGGGAGGGCCTGGTTGGCTCGGTCGTGCTCGGCACCGGTTCCGGTCTCGCCCTGACCGTGTTCGGACTCGGCGCACCCTGGTGGATCGGCCTGATCCTCGGCGTCCTGCTGGTCGGGGTCGGCGTCTGCGGCGACCTGATCGAGTCCTTGATCAAACGCGATCTCGGGATCAAGGACATGAGCTCGTTCCTGCCCGGCCACGGTGGCGTGATGGACCGGCTCGACTCGCTGCTGGTGGCGGCGCCGGTCGCCTGGCTGATCATGTACCTGCTGGTCCCCGGCGGCTGATGGTGTCGCCAGAACTCCACGGCACGGATCATGGCGGTCCGGCGATGCCGTTGATCAGCCAGTCGAGACCGGCCAGGAAGTCGCGCCTGACCTTGGCCGCCGGCAGCGGCCGTTCGCCGTCGGCCGTCCAGCCGGTGGCGAACGCCGCGTACCCGATGGTGTAGACGATCATGCTCCGGCGGCCGGCCTCTCCGATCGCCCCGCCGGCGCCGAGCTGCTCCAGGCAGCGGTCCATGATCATGCCGAGCCGTTGTGCTTCGGGTCCCCGGGAACCCTGCCTGGCCAGGTAGGCGCCGACCAGCCGGGCCTGCTCGACCAGCGTGTCGTAGGTGTCGACCATGATCGTTTTCAGGGCCCGGCGCGGGTCCTTGGTGCGCGGCTCGGCGATCGTGCTCAGCACGTCGTCCAGGACCGCGTCGATCAGGGCGTTCTTGTCGTCCAGGTGGCTGTAGATCGCGTTCGGCGCGACGCCGAGCTCGGCCGCGACGGCGCGCAGGCTCAGGCCGTCCAGTCCGCGCGCGTCCAGGGTCCGGCGGGCCGCGGCGACGATCTGCTCCCGGGTCAGTCCGGCGCGCTCGCCGCGGGACCTTCGGCTTCGTTCCGTGCGGGGCTGATCCATGGCTCTATTGTACAGCGTCCAATTAAGTTGTACAGTGTCCATTATGACGAGCTTCGCAGAACGTGAGCAGCGCAGCGGTACGGCCAACGGCGTGCCCTATCTGATCCTGCCGCCGGCCTCGGGCCGGGCGGATGCGCCGATCGTGGTCGGCTGGCACCTCTTCGATCCGCCGCGGACCGAGTCTGCCTTCGCCGCGGCGATGCCGCTGGACGGGCTGGATGCCTGGCGGATCTATCTCGGGCTGCCGCTGTGCGGTGCGCGGAAGCCCGCCGGTGGCGACGAGGAAGTGATGCGGCTCGGCATGGAAGACGCGGTCCGCAACCTGTACGGGCCGGTTCAGGACCAGGCCGTCGCCGAGTTCGAGCCGACGCTCGCGGCGATCAAGGCCGAGCACGGGCTGACCGGCGACCGGCTCGGGCTGTTCGGTGGCTCGGCCGGTGCGGCCGCTGCGCTCGGCGTGCTGGCCGCCACCAGCCTCCCGGTCGCGGCCGCGGTCGTGGTCAGCCCGCTGACCGAGTTGCGTCCGCTGGTTGCTGCCAACGGCCGGCTGTACGGCATCGTCTACCCCTGGGATGCTGGCTCGGAGGCGATCGCGGACAAGATCGACTTCGTCGCGCGGGCGCCCGAGCTGGCCCGGGCCGGTGCGCCGCTCCGCCTGCTGATCGGCGAACTCGACGATGCCGAGGCGATCCACGCTCCGGCGATCGCGGTGGCCGAGGCGTTGGTCGCTGCCGGGGTCGAGGCCGAGGCCACGGTCGTGCCGAACATGCCGCACATGCTGGTCGACCCGCCGGGGGACGAGCCGGCGCCGCAGACCGACTACGCCGCCGCGGCCGACCGGCTGGCCGTCGAGTGGTTCGACCGGCGACTCTGATCAAGAGGCCGAGCGGAGGGATTGGCCGGCTGGTGTTGTGTGAGTCGGTCACAGTGCTGCCGAACCTCGGCGTTGACCCGCCACCAGATCGGGTGTCAAGATCAAAAGCCTATGATTAACCGAGCAATCAAGACGTGGCGGGGTGGCAGGCCGGTGGGTGACGTCTGCCGGGGCTCGCGGTGGCCGGCGACCCGTCGCGGAGGTGCCGTCCGGGTCATGGTCACGGCGCACCGCGGCAGCTCCCACTAGGCTCGGGCCATGGTCGAGCGACACGTGACGCTGAAGGACGTCGCCAAGAAGGCGGGCGTCTCGACCGCGGTCGTCTCGGCCGCGATCTCCGGCAGTGCGAAGACCATCCGGATGAGCGAGGCGACCCGGCTCCGGGTGGAGCGGGCGATCGCGGAGACCGGCTACCGGGTCAACCACGCGGCGAAGTCGCTCAGCATGTCGCGGTCCGGGATCATCGCTGCGGTCGTGCCCAAGATCGCGAACCCGGTCTTCGAGTACGCCATCCGCGGCATCCAAGCGGCCGCGGAAGAGGCCGGGGACGTGCTGATGCTGGCCGACGCGCTCTGGATCGAGCCCGGCAGTCACCTGATGCAACGGATGGTCGGCACCCGGATGGTGGACGGCTTCCTGGTCCGGTCGGCCCACCTCGGCTCCGCGACGATCGAGGAACTGACCAGTCGCACCATCCCGTACGTGATCTTGCAGACCCCCGGTGACGATGATCAGCGGACCAGCGTCTGGGTCGATGATCATGCCGGGATCGCGGTCGCGACCGAACACCTGCTCCGGTTGGGTCATCGCCGGATCGCGCTGGTCGGCGGGCCGGACCAGTCCTACGGGAGTCCTCGGATCGAGGGCTATCTCAGCACCTTGCGGGCGGCCGGGCTGCGGCCGGATCCGAGGCTGATCCATCGGTCCGGGTTCGACCCGCAGGTGGTGGCGCAGTCGACCATGGCCGTGCTGACGGGCCCTGAGCCGCCGACGGCGTTGATCGTCGACAACGTGATCGCCGCGCCGGGGGCGCTGGCCACCATCGTCGATCTCGGGCTGCGGGTGCCGCAGGACGTCTCGGTCGTCGTCTACCAGGACCTCCCCATCGCGGACGTGCTCCGGCCGGCGCCGACGACGATCAGGATGCCGGTCTACGAGGCGGGCGTCCGCGGCTACCGGGCGCTGCGTCAGTTGATCGACGGCAAGCGGGTCAGATCGGCACTGGTGAAGAGCCCGCGGCCGAAGTTGATCGACCGTGGATCGACGGCACCGCCCGCCTCCTGATCCACCCCTCGGCATGATCATTCTTCGATCACGGGCTTGATTATCCGGTTAATCACGTGTCATTCTGATCCGGTCGTTGCTGATCGATGCCCTTCCGGGGGCGAACGGGGTTCTCCTGCCGATGGTTCATGTCGTGGTGGTCTCTGGATGGCAGACCGTGAATATCGGGGATGTCGCGCACAGCCCCGGGGTGCTGGAGGCGTTCCGGCGGTTCGCGCCGGGCGTGCGACTCACCCTGTGGGCACGCAACATCGACGAGGGGGTACGGCAGCTGCTGGCCCGCTACTACCCGGAAGTGGAGCTGCTCGAGGAGCAGGTCGGCGAAGACGGGGCGATCACTCCGGCGCTGGAGCGGCTGTTCGGCGAGGCGGACCTGCTGGTGCACGGCTCCGGCCCGTCACTGGTCGGCAAGACCGAGACCGCCGCCTGGCGCGCGCACACCGGCAAGCCGTACGGGTTCTTCGGGGTGACCATCGATCCGCTGCGGCCCTACGACGGGACCCTGGAGCGGTCGGCCGCCATGATCGACGCGATCGCCGGCGACCTGCTCGCGCCGCTGGACCGGGAACTGTTGACCGGCGCGGCGTTCGTCTACTGCCGGGACTCGCTCACCCAGCGATTCCTGCAGGGACAGGGAATCGGGGTGGACGAGCTCGAGTTCGGCGCGGACGGCACGGTGATCTTCGACGTCGTCGACGATGATCACGGCGCCCCGGTGCTGGCCGAGTACGGGCTGGTCGAGGGCCAGTTCCTGTGCGCGGTGCCGCGGCTGCGGTACACGCCGTACTACAAGATCCGCGGCTACCCGCCGAAGTCCGAGGACTGGCGCAAGGAGGCCTACAACGCGGGCTACGCGGAGTCCGACCTGGACGTGCTTCGCCAGGCCGTGGTCAGCTGGGTCCGCAGCACCGGCTGGCCGGCGCTGATCGTGCCCGAGATGTCGTACGCGGTCGAGGTCGCCGAGACCAGCCTGGCCGGCACCTTCCCCGCCGACGTGGCCGACCAGGTCCACGTCCTGCCCCGCTTCTGGGACCTGACCGAGGCCGCGGCCGTCTACCGGCGGGCCGCCGCCGTCGTCAGCATGGAGTGCCACTCGCCCCTGATCGCTTTGGCGGAAGGGATCCCGGCGCTCTACCTGCGCCAGCCCACCGACACGATCAAGGGCAACATGTATCACGACCTCGGGCTGTCCGAGTCGATCATCGAGCTGACCGACGGTGCGGCCGGCGAGGCGGTCGAACGGGTGGCCAAGCTCGCGTCCGACCTGCCCGCGGGCCGGGATGCGATGCTCCGCTCACGGACCGCCGCGCACGAAGGCCTGCGGCGCCACGTCGAGTTCGCGATCGGCCGGGCGGGGGCCCTTCGACAGGCTCAGGGCACGGATCGACAGGGCGCGGGGGAACGGGGCGCTGACGTGCCGTGATCGAGGTTCAGCCACCACCCGCGCCGACGCGGGTGGCACCGGCGCCGAAGACGGCCGACAGCGGTCTCCGGCAGCGCCTGGCCGTCCGGTGGCGCCGGGACCGGGTGTTGCTGCTGCTGGCCGTGCCGGGCGTCGTGGTGCTGCTGCTGTTCCACTACCTGCCGCTGCTCGGCAACGTGATCGCGTTCCAGGATTACCAACCGTTCCTCGGCATCGGCAACAGCCCGTTCGTCGGCCTCGAGAACTTCGAGGTGATCATCAACGGCGACCCGGAGTTCGTCAACGCCCTGGCCAACACGCTGATCATCACGCTGATCCAGGTCGTCTTCGTCTTTCCGCTGCCGATCGCGTTCGCCCTGATCCTCAACTCGCTGCTCAGCGAACGGTTGAAGCGGCTGACCCAGTCGGTGCTCTACCTGCCGCACTTCCTGTCCTGGGTGATCGTGGTGGCGCTGTTCCAGCAGATGCTCGGCAACGGCGGCATGCTGAACACCTGGCTGCGGAGCGCCGACTTCGAGACGCTGCAGATCATCGGCGTACCGGAGCTGTTCAAGCTGATGATCACGTCGCAGGTGATCTGGAAGGACACCGGCTGGTCGACGATCATCTTCCTGGCCGCGCTGTCCCGGGTCGATCTCAACCTGTACGAGGCGGCGGCGATCGACCGGGCCGGCTCCTGGCGCCAGACCTGGCATGTGACGCTGCCGGCGATCCGGCCGGTGATCGTCCTGCTGCTGATCCTCCGGCTCGGCGACGCGCTCAGCGTCGGGTTCGAGCAGATCGTGCTGCAGCAGGGTCCGGTCGGCACCGAGGCCAGTGAGGTGCTGGACACCTACGTCTACAACAACGGCATCATCGGCGGCGACTGGGGCGTCTCGGCGGCGGTCGGCCTGGTCAAGGGCGTGGTCGGCGTGATCTTGGTGCTCGGCGCCAACAAGGTGGCCCATGCCCTGGGCGAGCGAGGGGTGTACTCGAAATGAGCAACGCACTCAAGAACCGGCCGGTCTGGATGGGCCGTCCCTCGATCCTGGCCAGGGCCGGCCGGGGGATCGTGCTCGGCATCGCCTGCCTGGCGGTGATCGTGCCCTTCGTCGCGGTGATCATGACCAGCATCGCGTCGCAGCGCGAGGTGAGCGCCGCCGGCGGGTTCGTCCTGTTCACCACCGACCCGACTCTGGCCGCCTACCGGGCGGTACTGTCCGGCGGCGTGGTGACCCGCGCCCTGCTGGTGTCGATCGGCGTGACCGTGATCGGGACCATCCTCTCGGTGGTCTGCACGATCATGCTCGCGTACGCACTGTCCCGGCCGGGAACCCTGCTGCACAAGCCGATTCTGCTGCTGACCCTGTTCACGCTGCTGTTCAGCCCCGGCATGATCCCGATGTATCTGATCGTGCGGCAGCTCGGCCTGATCGACAACCTGGCGGCGCTGATCCTGCCGGTGCTGATCAACGCCTTCAACGTGATCGTGATGCGGTCCTTCTTCCTCGAACTGCCCGGCGAACTGATCGAGTCGGCCAAGATCGACGGGGCCGGCGAGTTGCGCATCCTCACCACGATCGTGGTGCCGCTGTCCAAGGCGGTGATCGCCGTGGTCAGCCTGTTCTACGCGGTGGCGTACTGGAACGCGTTCTTCTCGGCGCTGCTCTACCTGCCGTCGCCGGAGAAGTGGCCGCTGCAACTGGTGCTGCGCACGTTCGTCGTCAACCAGACGCCGCTCGGCACCGATCAGCTGGCGGTGGGGGCCGAGACGATGCCGCCGCAGACCTCGATCCAGATGGCGATCCTGATGATCTCCATCGTTCCGATCTTGATCGTCTACCCATTCATCCAGAAGCACTTCAGCAAGGGACTGATGATCGGCGCCGTCAAGGGCTAAGCCCGGGCAGCGCGACACCCCTCTCAACGTCGAAAGGAAACCAGCCATGACAACACTGACCCGGCGGAGTCTGATCCAGGGCGTCTCCGCTGCCGCTCTGACCGGCGGCGCCGCAACCATCACCGGGTGTGGCCAGTCCGACGGCGGCCAGCCCGAATCCCGGCGGGTGGGCGACGGGGAGTTGCCGACCTTCGCCGAGCCCGCGACCGTGAAGCCGGACCTGGTCAGCGAGCACACCGGCGGCACGCACGGCTACCTCAGCTACCCGGCCGATCCCAAGCCGGCCGCCGAGCCGCCGCTGTCCGGTGGAAAGATCACCGCGCTGACGTACACCTTCGATCCGGTTGCGCCGGCGATGGTCGAGAATCCCCTTTGGCAGAAGGTCAATCAGGGCCTCGGTGCCGAGCTGGACATCACCTACGCCCCGTCCGCCGACTACACCCAGCGCTTCGCCACCACCATCGCGGGCGGTGACCTGCCCGACCTGGTGACGATCTACGGCTCGGTGCAGCAGTTGCCGGCGCTGCTGAAGTCGCAGTTCACCGACCTCAGCGAGCACCTGGCCGGCGATGCGATCGCCGACTATCCCAACCTGGCTGGGCTGGCCACCGAGTCGTGGCGCGAGACGGTGATCGACGGCTCGATCTGGGGCGTCCCGATTGCCCGACCACCGATCGGCGGCGCAATGTTCGTCCGCAAGGACGTGCTGGACAAGCAGGGACTCGCCGTACAGCCGAAGGACTTCGCGGAGTTCAAGGAACTGCTGATCGCCCTGACCGACGAGCGCAACTCCCGGTGGGCCTGCGGCGACCCGGCCGGTGTGCTCGGCCTGATCACCTCGATGCTTGGCATCCCGTCGATGTGGCTGGAGGAGGGCGGGAAATTCACCGCCAACATCGAGACCGAGCCGTACACGAAGGCGCTGGCCGACGCGCGTGGCCTGGTCGAGGCGGGCGTCTTCCACCCGGACGGGCTGACCGCGACGAACAACCAGCGCAATGACTGGTTCACCGCCGGCCGGACGCCGCTCGTGATCGGTGGTTTCGTCGGCTACAGCAAGTACGAGATGTGGGGTGCCGAGGTGCCGGGCTTCGAGCTGGCCACCATGCTCCCGGTCGGCTACGACGGCTCGACCAAGCCGGTGCACAATCGCGGCACGGTGATGCAGGCGATGACGGTGATCAAGAAGTCCGAGCTGGATCGGGTCAAGGAACTGCTGAAGTCGCTGGACTGGCTGGCCACGCCGTTCGGCTCGTCGGAATACCTGACCCGGAAGTTCGGCATCGAAGGTGAGACGTACGCGCTCGAGGGGACGGACCCGATCTTGAACTCGCGGGGTCAGAACCTCAAGCTCGTGCCGTTCGGCTACATCTCCGACAGCCCGCTGGTGATCTACGACCCCGGTCAGCGTCGGATCGCCGAGGCCCGCTTCGCGTACCAGGAGAAGGCCCTGGCGATGACCGGCCCGGACCCGACGATCGGGCTCTACTCGGAGGCCGAGGCGACCAAGAACGCCCAGATCGGCAAGGCGCTGGAAGATCATCGCCGGGAGATCCTGATCGGCCGGAAGCCCCTGGCCAGCTGGGCCGACGCGGTGTCCGCCTGGCGCAAGGGCGGCGGCGACGAGATCCGCTCCGACTACGAGACTGCCTTCGCGGCGAAGTGACCAGAACCGAACCCGATCTTCGTCGACGAGGAGAGTTCGCATGCCCCAGCCTGCCCCGAAACTGTTCCGGCCGGCGATCATGGTCGCGGTGCTCGCCGTGCTGCTGCCCATGATCATCACGGCGCCCCGCGCGGCGGCCGAGCCGCCCACCCTGAATCCACCGGAGGACGTCGTCGCCGCGATCAAGCCCGGCCACCCACGGCTGATGGTGGACGATGCCGGCCTGGCCCGGATCGAGCAGCAGGTGGCCGGTTCCGAGCTCGCCAAGGGGCTCCACCAGCAGTTGATCACCGAGGCCGACCGGATGCTCACGCTGCCGGTGTCGGTCTATGAGTTCCCGGACGGCCGGACGCTGCTGCAGGTCACCCGCGAGATGCAGCGGCGGTCGGTGTTCCTGTCGCTGGCGTACCGGCTGACCGGGGACGAGCGCTACGCGGCCCGCGCCTACCAGGAGCTCGAGGCGGGCGCCCAGTTCCCGGACTGGAACCCGGAGAGCTGGCTCTCGGTCGGCGAGCTGCTGTACGCGTACGCCGTCGGCTACGACTGGCTGCACAGCTACCTCAGCGATGATCAACGCACCGTGCTGCGCAACGCCATCGTCGAGTTCGGGCTGAACGAGGCCAAGATCGCGTACGACACCTCGAACTCGTGGACCCGGTCGACGACCAACTGGAACATCGTCTGCAACAGCGGCGTGATCATGGCCGCGCTGGCGGTCGGCGATGAGGTCCCCGAGCTGGCCAACGAGCTGCTGCACCGTGCCTACGACTCGTTGCCGGTCGCGCTGGCGGAGTTCGGGCCGGATGGCGGCTATCCGGAGGGCACCACCTATTGGGGTTATGCGACCCGGCTCCTGGTGTCGGCGCTGTCGTCGCTGGAGACGGCGATCGGTGACGACTACGGCATCTCCGACGCACCCGGCCTGGACACCACGGTCGACTTCAGCCTGCAGCTGACCGGCTCGAGCGGGCAGCTGTTCAACTACGCCGACTCGTTGACCCAGGTCAGGACCCGGGGCGGCTCGGCGGCGACCTACTGGCTGGCCCATCGCTACAACCAACCCGGCTACGCCTGGTGGGCCGATCAGGGTGCCTCCCGGGTCCTGCCCAGCACGCTGCCGCCGCTGCATCTGATGTGGCTGGGCATGATCGAATCCGAGGATCCGGGGGCCTCCGGTTTGCCGCTGGACAAGGTGTTCCAGCGTGCCCACGTGCAGACGATGCGCAGCGGTTGGGATCCGGAGGCGACCTTCGTCGGGTTCCGTAACGGGGACAACGCGGCGAATCACGGTGATCTTGACATGGGCACCTTCGTCCTCGATGCCCTCGGGGTGCGGTGGGCGACGGAGCTCGGCCGGGACGACTACGGCCTGCCCGGCTACTTCGACACGGGCCAGGACGGGCTGCGCTGGACGTACTACCGCAAACGTGCCGAGGGTCAGAACACGTTGGTGCTGAATCCGGGGGCGGGTCCCGACCAGGCCCTCGGCTCCACCGGGACGATCGTCCGTACCGACGGCGATGCGGGGACGGCGTTCTCGGTCGCCGACCTGTCCGCGGCGTACGCCGATCGCGGCGTGAGCAGGTGGCAGCGCGGCATCGCCCAGATCGACGGCCGGTCCCGCGTCGTGATCCAGGACGAAGTGTCCGGCCGGACTCCGATCACGCCGTACTGGTTCATGCACACCAGTGCGGCGATCACCCTCGCCGCGGATGGCAAGACCGCGAAACTGACCCTGAACGGCAAGCAACTCCAGGCCCGGCTGCTCGACGGACCGGCCGGCGCCAAGTTCTCGATCATGGACGCGAAGCCGCTGCCGACCTCGCCGAATCCGTCCGGCCAGAACCCGAACGACGGCATCCGCAAGCTTGCGGTGACCGCCGACCCGACGCGCCAGTTCCGCCTGTCGGTGCTGTTGGAACCACTGCCGACGGGGCAGCCGGCCGACCCGCCCGTGGTGATCCCGCTGCGCGGCTGGGCGCTGGAGTCGCTCGGCAGGTCGTAGCCGAGCGATCAGTCCCCGCATCCTCCGACGACGAAGGAGACTCCCATGCCCGCACCCAGAACCGGGAGGCACCGGTCCATGATCACCTTGCTGATCCTGGCCGTGCTGCTGCCCATGATCATCACGGCGCCGCGAGCGGCGGCCGAGCCGCCCACCCTGAATCCGCCCGAGGACGTCGTGGCCGCGATCAAGCCCGGCCATCCGCGGCTGATGGTGGATGCCGCCGGCCTGGCCCGGATCGAGCAGCAGGTGGCGAGCTCGGAGCTGGCCGCGGGGCTGAAGCAGCAGTTGATCACCGAGGCGAACCGGATGCTCACGCTGCCGGTGTCGGTGTACGAGTTCCCGGACGGCCGGACGCTGCTGCTGGTGACCCGGGAGGTGCAGCGCCGGTCGGTGTTCCTGTCGCTGGCGTACCGGCTGACCGGGGACGAGCGCTATGCCGCCCGGGCCTATCAGGAGTTCGCGGCGGTGGCCCAGTTCCCGGACTGGAACCCGGTCAGCTGGCTCTCGGTGGCGGAACTGCTGTACGCGTACGCGGTCGGTTACGACTGGCTGCACGACTACCTGAGCGCTGATCAACGTGCCGTGATGCGCACAGCCATGATCGAGTTCGGGCTGAACGAGGCCAAGATCGCGTACGACTCGTCGGTGTCCTGGACCAGGACGACCAGCAACTGGAACATCGTCTGCAACGGCGGCGTGATCATGGCCGCGCTGGCGATCGGCGACGAGACTCCCGCGCTGGCCAACGAACTGTTGCACCGTGCCTACGACTCACTGCCGGTCGCGCTCGCGGAGTACGGCCCGGACGGCGGCTATCCGGAGGGCACCACCTACTGGGGTTACGCGACGCGGTTCCTGGCCTCGACGCTGTCCTCGCTGGAGACCGCGATCGGCGACGACTACGGCATCTCCGACGCTCCCGGTCTCGACACCACGGTCGACTTCAGCCTGCAGCTGACCGGGTCGAGCGGCCAGGCGTTCAACTATGCCGACGCCTCCACCGGCACTCCGGGCGGGCCGCCGGCGACCTACTGGCTGGCCCAGCGGTACCAGCAGCCGGCCTACGCCTGGTGGGCCGATCAGGGGGCGGACCGGGCGTCGGCCAACGCGTTGCCGCCGCTGCACCTGATGTGGCTCGGCATGATCGAATCCGAGGATCCCGGTGCCGGCGGATTGCCGCTGGACAAGGCATTCGAGCGGGCTCACGTGGAGACGATGCGCAGTGGCTGGGACCCGTCCGCGACCTACGTCGGGTTCCGGCCCGGCGACAACGCCGCGAACCACGGCGATCTTGATATGGGCACGTTCGTGCTTGATGCGCTCGGCGTCCGGTGGGCGATGGAGCTCGGCACCGACAGCTACAGCCTGCCCGGCTACTTCGACACCAAGCCGGACGGTCAGCGCTGGACGTACTACCGCAAACGGGCCGAGGGCCAGAACACGCTGGTGCTGAACCCAGGTGCGGCGGCCGACCAGTCGACCGTGGCGTCCGGCACGACGATCCGGCGAGCCGGCAACGCGGCGGCCGCCTTCTCGATCGCCGACCTGTCCGAGGCCTACAGCGACCGCGGGGTCACCAGCTGGCAGCGCGGCATCGCCGAGATCGACGGCCGGTCCCGCGTGGTGGTCCAGGACGAGGTGTCCGGCCCCGCGCCGATCACGCCGTACTGGTTCATGCACACCAGCGCCGCGATCACCGTCGCCGCCGACGGAACCACCGCGAACCTGACCCTGAACGGCAAGCAACTGCAGGCCCGGCTGCTCGACGGTCCCGCCGGCGCCAAGTTCTCGATCATGGACGCGAAGCCGCTGCCGACCTCGCCGAACCCGTCCGGCCAGAACCCCAACACCAACCTGCGCAAGCTCGTGGTGACGGCCGATCCGGCGAGCGCGTTCCGGCTGTCCGTGCTGCTGGAGCCCTTGCCCACCGGCGAACCGGCCGACCCGCCGGCCGTGACCGACCTGGCCGACTGGTCCCTGCCGACGGTCGGCGCACCTCGGCTGACCTCGCTCAGCGTGGACGGCGAACCGGTCGCCGGGTTCGGGCCGTCGTCGCTGACGTACACGATCGATCGGGCGGCCGGTGGCACCGTTCCGGTGATCACGGCGACCGCCCCGGACGGTGTGCCGATCACCGTCCGGCAGGCGACCGCGATCCCGGGCTCCGCCGAGGTCTGCCTCGGCCAGGGCGACGATCCGTGCGCCGTCCGGTACGCGATCCGGGTGCAGGACGCGTTCTCCGACCGGGTGATCGCCAGTGCCGCCGGAGTGAATCCGCCCGGCAACGCTCTTGATCATGATCTCGAGACACTGTGGACCGCGGAGGGTGAGCAGTGGATCCAGGTCAATCTCGGCGAACCGACGACGGTCAGCGGGGTCTCGCTGGCCTGGAGCCAGGGCACCGCGCGGAAGTACGACTTCGCGGTGCAGACCTCGCTGGACGGCGAGACCTGGACCGAGGCGCTGCCGCGGACCTCGAGCTCCGGGACCACGCTGGAGCTGGAAGATCATCCGTTCGAGGCCGTCCAGGCCCGCTATGTCCGGCTCCAGGGCTACGGCAACAACCTGAACGCCTGGAACTCGCTGGCCGAGCTGCGCGTCGCGACCGCCGACGGCTCCTGGCCCGGCCCGCCGGAGGTCGGCCGGGAACTGGTCGGGCTGGAGCTGTCCGACGATGATCTTGAACTCGCGGTCGGCGGGGAAACCCGGATCAAGGGAACCGCCGTGTATGCCGACGGCAGCCGGGTGCCGCTCCGGCTGGGCGAGATCACCTTGTCCAGCACGGATCCGGCCGTGGTGGCCGTGACCAGGGACGAACGGATCGTCGGCCGCTCGGCCGGCACGGCGACGATCGCCGCCCGGTTCCGCGAGCACGGCAGGCTGGTCTTCGCCAGTGCCCTGGCGCGGGTCGGCTGATAGCCTGCACTCCGGCGCTGGAGGGCGCCGCCGGGTCCGCGGGCAGGGGACAGCCCACCTCCGATCTTCCCGAAGCCGGTGCCAGATGATCATCGCTTCGCTGGCCTGTACGCGGACCGCGGGCTCGGAGAGGAAGAGCCATGAGCACCCGTTCGGCCGCGGAATTGGGCGCCGCCAACCACCAGAGCTTCTTCGCCGCCAGGGCGGAGGTTTCCGGCGGGATCGTACGGCACGAGCACGGAGGGACCGTGGTCGTGACGCCCCAGGGTGAGGCGATGGTGCTGTTCCCGACCGTGCCGGTCGAGGCGGCCGCCGAGTTCGTCGACGAGCAGCTGGCGCTGTTCGGGCGGCACCGGCCGCTGTCGGAGATCGGCGTGTGGTCCCTGGACGCCGCGGGCATCCCGGCGTTGGGTGCGGCGCTGGCCGAGCACGGCTTCGACTGGGGCTGGCGGCCGAACTGGATGGTGCTCGACGTGACCCGCCTCGTCGTCGATCATCCGCGGCCGTCCGGCCTGGTGGTGGCGGAGGCGAATGATCACTGGTGGCGGTACGAGGCGCGGCTCGACGGCGCCACGGTGGGGCGGGCGATCCTGCACCTCTGCGAGGTCGACGGGAAGCCGGTGGGCGGCCTCTACGACATGGAGGTCGACGACGATCAACGGCGCCGGGGGATCGGGACCGCCCTCGCCGTCGCGGTTGGTGAGCGGGCTCGTGATCTTGGTTGCCGGTCGGTGGTGTTGAACGCGACCGGGCCGGGCGAGCCGGTGTATCGGCGGGCGGGCTTCGCCAAGCTGGGGGAGCAGGGACAGACCTGGTGGCTGCCGGGTGATCGGTTCGATCAGCGCGTCGGTTGACCTCGCCCCAGGGGCCGGCCGCAGACTCGGCGTGTGGACGATCCGTTTCTGTTGGCCGGCCGCTTCGGCGCCGAAGCCCGCCTGTCGCCGAAGGCGCTCCGGCTCTACGCCGAGCTGGGGTTGCTGGTGCCCACCGAGGTGGACCCGGCGACCGGCTACCGGTACTACCACCGCGACCAGCTCGACCGGGCCCGGCTGATCAGCCGGCTGCGCGGACTGGACCTGCCGCTGGCCAGGGTCGCGACGCTGGTCGACCTGACCCCGGCGGCGCTGGAGATCGAACTGCGCGCCTGGCTCAAGGCCCGTCATGATCAACTCGGCCGGCAGGCCCAGCAGATCGACGGGATCGTCCGCGGCCCGGCCCAGCTGCCGGAGCTGATCGCCGCGATCACGGTGCGGCAGGCGCCGGCGACGACGCTGCTCTGCCGGCAACGGATGGTGTCGACGGTGGAGCTGGACACGTTCATCGCCGAGTCGGAGGCCGAGCTGCGGGCCGGGCTGCGCGGCGCCGGACTGCCCGGCGACGGTCCGATCCGGGTCTACTTCCACGAGCTGGTGACGCCGGACAGCGAGGGCCTGGTCGAGGTCGCGATCGGCTACACCGGAAGGCTCGAACCGCTGGAGGGCTTGCGGATCCGGTTGTCCCCGGCGCAGACCGAGGCGGTGCTGCCGGCGCCGAAGGCGTACGAGGACTACCCGCTGGTGCTGCACCTCTACGACGCGATGGAGGCCTGGATCGTCGACCGCCCGGGCGCCTGTCCCAGCGACACCTGCTTCGAGGTCCATCCGGGCAGCGACGCCCGGTTCGACGTCGTCTACCCCGTTCGGCTTCCCACTCAGAGTGAGGATCCCTCATGATCACGACCACCGTCGGCCTGCCCTACATCGGATCCGGGCCCTACTGCTACGCGAACTCGTTCGCCATGATCATGGGCGAGCACGCCCCGTCCACCGCGGTGATCGAAACCTTGTCCGGCGGCCCGTTCGGGATGCAGCTGATCGGCGGCCGGCTGCCGTTCTTCGACCCGTACGGCTGGGACCCGGGCCTCGGCTTCGCCAACCTGCTCGACGCCCTGGGCTGGACCTCGACGGAGTCCAGCGGCGGCGACGCGGCCGAGGCCGAGGCGCGGCTCCGGGCCGCCGTCGCCGACGGACCGGTCTGGGTCGGTCCGGTCGAGATGGGCTACCTCGCGCACCAGCCGGAGATGCGCGGCCCGATCGAGGCGGACCACTTCGTCGTCGTCCTCGAGGTCGGGCCGGACCTGGTCACGATGCACGATCCGCACGGCTTCCCGTACGCGACGCTGCCGGTGCGCGACTTCCTCACGGCCTGGCGGGCCGACACACTGCCGTACGGGAAGCCGTACACCTTGCGCACGGGCTTCCGCCGCGAGGCCGAGGTGACCGAGACCGAGGCGCTCCGGCGGGGGATCGGCGCCGCGACGGCCTGGCTCGACCTCGATCCCCGGCGTGACGTACCGCCGGGCACCCTCGGCAACGCCGACGCGGCGCTGGCACTGGCGGACCTTTGGGAGGCCGGCCCGGACGACGGTCTGCGGGCCCACCTCGCCTTCTTCGCGGTACGGGTCGGAGCGCGCCGGCTGGACGACGCGGCGACCTGCCTGGCCCGGATCGGCCTCGACGAGGCGTCCGTCGTGCTGCGCGAGCAGGCCCGGCGGGTCGGCTCGCTGCAGTACCCGGTGGTCCAGCGGGACGACGCCGCCGTGGCCCGGATCCTGCGCGAGCACGCACCGTCCTATGAGCGTTTGTCAGCCGCACTACCGGACACCAGGTAGCCTGTGCGGCGTGGAAAACGGCGGGGGATCAGCGACGCGCGGCGAACTGCCGCTCGTCTTCTCGGCACCCCGGCGCGGCAAGCCGCCGCAGCACTGGGCCGACCTGACCGCGACTGAGCGCCGTGAGGCGGTCGAAGGACTCGGCCACCGCGCCTTCCGGGCCCGCCAGCTCTCCGCTCACTACTTCGCCGGCCTGCGCACCGACCCGGCCGAATGGACCGACCTGCCGGCCGAGGTCCGCGACGAACTGGCCTCGACCTTCCTGCCGCCGCTGCTGACCCGCGCCCGCGAGCTGACCTGCGACGACGGTACGACCGTGAAGTCGCTCTGGCGGCTGCACGACGGCGCGACCGTTGAGAGCGTCCTGATGCGCTATCCGGACCGGGCCACCATGTGTGTGTCCAGCCAGGCCGGCTGCGGCATGGCCTGCCCGTTCTGCGCGACCGGGCAGGGCGGGCTGCAGCGCAACATGAGCACCGCCGAGATCGTCGAACAGGTCGTCGACGGCGCCCGCCGGCTGGATCGCGGCGAGATCGCCGGCGGACCTGGCCGGGTCTCCAACGTCGTCTTCATGGGCATGGGCGAGCCGATGGCCAACTACAAGGCCGTGGTCGGCGCCGTACGCCAGCTCGTGACGCCGAACCCGGACGGCCTCGGCATGAGCGCTCGCGGCATCACCGTCTCCACGGTCGGCCTGGTGCCCCGGATCCAGCAGCTGGCCACCGAGGGCCTCCCGGTCACCCTGGCCATCTCGCTGCACGCCCCGGACGACGAACTGCGCGACGAACTGGTCCCGGTGAACACCCGCTGGAACGTCGACGAGGTCGTCGATGCCGCTTGGGAGTACGCCAAGATCACCAAGCGTCGGGTCTCGATCGAGTACATCCTGATCAAGGACATCAACGATCAAGCCCACCGGGCCGACCTGCTGGCCAAGGTCCTGCGCCGCGGCAACTGGGGCTGGGTCCACGTCAACCTGATCCCCTTGAATCCCACGCCCGGTTCGAAATGGACCGCGTCGCGGCGCGAGGACGAGGAAGAATTCGTCCGCCGGCTGGAGAAGCGGGGCGTGCCGGTGACCGTACGGGACACTCGGGGGCGGGAGATCGACGGGGCCTGCGGCCAGCTCGCGGCTCAGGTGGTCTAGCGCCGCGTTACACCCGCGGAGTGGCCCGGCCACCGCCGTGCACGAACGCCGCCCGGCCGCTTCCATCGTCGCCGACGAACGCGAAGGTCTGGTTCCCGCCTTTGCCGATCGTGATGAACGTGTCTCTGCTCAGCTGGACGATCCGATCCCGTTGGGGCGCCGGTCCCTGCAGCATGTCCGCGAGCTCGTTCTGAAGGCGGAAATCGCGCCAGAGGTCGCCGTTCGCATCGGCCTCTATGTCGATCATGGTCGTACGGCTCTCGTACCGGCCGACGAATCGGTGCGGATCGACCGGATCAGGGTGCTCGGGCGGTCCGGGCGGCAGGGGTAGGCCAAACCCGGCCAGCTCCTGGAATACCTGCCCGAACAGCGCGCGGTACAGCTTGTCCGGCCGGCCACCGTTGGTGAGCAAGGCGACGGCGACGCCGTGTTCCGGGGCCATCCTGAGGTAGGCGCTCTGCCCGATCGTTCCGCCGTCGTGGCCGAGGACCTGGCCGCCCGGCCAGTCCTCGATCGTCCACCCCAGCCCCCAATGCGCGTCGAACCCGCCGGCCGAAGGGACGTCGGCATGCGGCACCTGCATGGCCAGGGTTCCTTCGGCAGAAAGGATCGGGCCGCCGCCGTCCACGTGGCTCTTGGCGAAGCCGATCAGGTCGGCTGCCGTCATGGCCAGCATCGAGCCTGCTGGCATTCCGGCGAACCCGGCCGCCCAGGTCCGGGCCGGCTCCCACCCGCCCTTGGCGCGAAGGTGTCCGGTCGCCGACCGGTGCAGGATGGCGTCCTCCGCGCGCGGCGAGACCGCGTGCAAGCCCAGGGGTTCGGCCAGCCGTTCGAGGAGAACGTCGTTGTAGCGCTGGCTCCTGAGCACTTCGACGATCCGGCCGAGCACGATGAAGCCCGTGTTGGAGTACGAGAACAAGTCGCCGGGAGGGAAGAGCTGCGGAACCTCCGGCACGACTGCGGCACAGTACCGTTCGACGGCATCGTCGCCGCGGCCGATCTCGATGAAGAGGTCACCCTCCAGTCCGCTGGTGTGGCTGAGCAGTTGCCGCGGGGTGATGACAGCGCTCGCCCGGTCGTCGGCGACGCGGAAGTCCGGCAGGTAGCTGCGGACCGGCGCGTCCAAGTCGAGCAGGCCCTCGTCGACGAGCTGCAGCACCAGCGTTGCGGTCCAGACCTTGGTGATCGAGCCGATCTGGAACACCGAGTCCGTCGTTGCCGTCACTCCGGTTCGCAGGTTGAGCACGCCGGCTGCACGCTCGACCACCTCGTCGCCGGCCAGGACCGAGATCGACGCACCGGGAATCCCCGAGCCTTCGACCAGGCGCGCGAACTGATCATCCAGCCATGCCTGGATTCCGTCGAGCCTCCGCATCGCTTCCCCTCAGTGGATCCAAGCCATCGAACTCACCGGTGGATGGAGATTTCTCATGCAGGCACTGTACGGAAGCCGACCGTGAGGAGTTGCGGCTCCGGCGTGCTGCCGCAGCAACCGCCGTCGGCCGGGACGCCCGAGACGAGTTCCTCATCGGTGGGTGGATTGGAACTGCAGACGCCGGTCTCGGGCAGGTTGAGCTGCACCCGGGCCGCGGCGTCGTGATCACCGGCGAGAGCGGTGGCGATCGACCGGACCTGTTCGTAGCCGGTGGCGAGGAGGAAGGTCGGAGCGCGGCCGTAGCTCTTGGCTCCGGCGAGATAGAAGCCGGGCTCGGGCTGCGACAGTACGGCCTCGCCGTGCGGCGGCACGGTGCCACAGCTGTGGAAGTTCGGATCGATCAGCGGTGCCAGCCGGGCTGGGGCTTCGACGGCGGGGTCGAGGTCGAGCCGGATCTCGCGGAGCAGCTCGAGGTCGGGCCGGAAGCCGGTCGCGTTCACGATCGTGTCGACCTGCCAGTTGCGGCTGCCGTCTGGCGTGGTGGCCTCGACCAGGACCGGCCCGATCGCAGTCGGGGCGAGGCGGGTGATCGTGGCGTTGCGTACCAACGTGATCTTGCCGGACTCGACCGCGGCCTTGAGCCGGGTCCCGAGCCGACCCCGGGCGGGCAGTCCGTCGTCGTCCCCGCCGCCGTAGAGCCTGGCCGGGGTGCCGCGGCGGATCAGCCAGGTGATGGTGGTGCCGGCCTCCTGCTCCGCGAGCTCGACCAGGGCGAGCAGCGTGTTGGCCGCCGAGTGGCCCGTCCCGACAACCAGCGTGTGCCGGCCGGCGAACCGGGCCCGATCGGGGCCGAGGACGTCGGGCAGCGGCCCTGCGAGAACTCCGGCGGCCGCGGCTTCGGCCTCGCCCGGGGCCGGCAGGCCGGCGCTGCCGAGGGGATTGGGACGGCCCCAGGTGCCGGAGGCGTCGATCACGGCACGGGCTTCGAGGTCACGCACCTGTCCGTTGCTGACGGTACGGACCAGCAGCGGGTGGTCCTCCCGGCCGATGGTGCGGGTCTTGTCGATCCCCTGACGCGTCACGCCGATCACGCGGGTCGAGGTCGAGATCCGTCCCACGAGTTCGGCGGTGGCCGCGAGCGGGGCTAGGTAGTCGTCGACGAGCTCGTGGCCGGTGGGCAGCGCATCGAGGTCGGGCTCGGCCCAGCCCGTCGGGCCGAGGAGGCGGCGGGCGGCGCTGTCGAGGTTGTAACGCCAGGGCGAGAACAGCCGCACCTGTCCCCACGCGCGGATCGCGGCGCCGACCGAGTCGCCCTGCTCGATCACCATCGGATCGAGGCCCTGCTCGAGCAGCTGTGCCGCTGCGGCCAGTCCGACCGGTCCGGCTCCGATCACCACGACCGGCAAGGATGCGTGCGTGTTCTTCATGATCATTTCCCCTTCGATGCTGTCACACGCGTCGTTTCCGTCGTGCGACGGCCGAGCGCCTTGATGAGGTAGGTGGCGTCCCGGTGGACGCCGCGGAGGGTGTTGGACGAAAACGACCGCTGGAACTCCAGGCCGAGGAATCCCAGCCCCGGATGGGTGACGGAGAGTCCCTGCCGGTGCAGCGGTCGGCCGTCCGGGGTAAAGGCCCCAATCCCCGTCAGGTACGGCAGGGACGGCCGGTAGCCGGTCGCGAGGATCACGGCATCGACCGCCTCGGTCGCGCCGTCGGCCCACCGGACTCCGGTCTCGGTGAACCCTGAGAACACCGGTCGCTGGTCCAGCCGTCCGGAGTCGATCGCCGACCGGTAGCGGCCGTCGTCGAACACCAGCGTGCCCTGGAACAGCCGGGCCAGGACCGACGGCGGCAGCAGGTCGAGCCGGAGCGTGTGCAGCCAGTAGTGCAGGTCCCGGCCGCCCCGGACCTGCGGCACGAACTGCACCGGCGACCGTACGGCGAGGGACACCTGCGCGGTCTCGGACAGTTCGTACGCGACCTGGACCGCGGAGTTGCCGGCCCCGACGACCACCACCCGGCGCCCGGCGAACCGGTCCGGTGATCGGTACTCCGCGGCGGTCAGGACCTCGCCGCCGTACGAATCCCGGCCCGGGAACGCGGGCCGGACCGGGTTGCCGAACGAGCCGCTGGCGGCGACCACCGCGTCCGCGCCGAGCACGTCACCGGCCTCGGTGCGGACCTCGAAGCCGCGGCCGGCGGCGGTGACGTCGACGACCCGGGTCCCGGTCCGGAGATCGATGCCGAGCCAGCCGGCGTACCCGGTCAGGAACGCGACGACCTCGTCGCGAACCGGGTAGCGATCGGGGCGGCCCGGGAACGCGTAGCCGGGGAAGCCGCTGTAGGCGGCGGGCGAGAACAACGTCAGGCTGTCGTAGTACGCCGGCCACGACCCGGCCGGCCGATCACCGGCCTCCAGCAGGACCGGGTCCCAGCCCGCGTCCCTGGCCGCCCGGCCTGCCGCCAGACCGGACTGTCCGCCGCCGATGATCACGAGTCTCTGTTTCACAACGCCGAACATATCGTAGAATTGACATATGTCAATATGAAGGTATGAGGTAATCTCGCATCGAACCGGAAAGGGGTGCCGAATGACTGCCGGACTCGATGCTGCGACGGGTGCGATTGCTGCGACCGGTGCGATCCCGGGCAGCCTTGATGATCTTGATCTGGCACCTGAGACGCATGAGTTCCTGCGGGCGTTGGCGAGCTCGACGCGCCAGCAGATCATGCTGCTGTTCGCCCGCGGTGCCGAGTTGTCGGTCAATGAGGTGGCCGAGCGCGCTGGGATCGGCCAGTCGACCGCGTCCAACCAGCTCGCGATCATGCGCCGCGGTCGGGTGGTCACCTCCCGCCGGGACGGCAAGGTCGTGCTCTACCGGGCCGATCGCGAAGGAACCCAGGCCGCACTGGGAGATCTCCAGCGCTATCTCAGTATCTGCTGTTGATCCGGCCCTTGCGGGTGTGACTTGACAGGAGCCCGCTCCGCGCGATCTCATCAAGCTGTGTTGATATCAGGTGAGGTTGATGTGATCAGGTTGTTGGCCGATCCGCTGCGCCAGCAGATCGTGGAGTTGCTGGCCGACGGGCCGGCGTGCACCTGTCACCTGGTCGACGACACCGGGGCGAAGCAGCCGACCGTGTCGCATCACCTGAAGGTGCTCCGCGAGGCCGGCCTGGTCGAGTCCGAGCCGTACGGCCGGTTCACCTACTACCGGCTGGTCCCCGAGAGCCTCGACGCCGCCGCGGCCGAACTGACCGCCCTGGCCGGGCGGGCCCGGAGTAACGCCGGCGAGCGGCGGGCCTGCTGATGTCCACGACGACCGCTGCGGCACCCAAGGTTCTGCGTGGCCTTTCGGTGCTCGACCGATGGCTGCCGGCCTGGATCCTGGCCGCCATGGTCGTCGGCCTGGTCGCCGGGCGGCTGATCCCGGGGCTCGGCGACTGGCTGAGCGCCGTCGAGCTCGACGGCGTCTCGCTGCCGATCGCGGTCGGACTGTTGATCATGATGTATCCGGTGCTGGCCAAGGTCCGGTACGACCGGATCGGCACCGTGACGGGGGACCGGCGGCTGCTGGTCACGTCGCTGATCTTGAACTGGTTGATCGGGCCGGCCCTGATGTTCGTCCTGGCCTGGACGTTCCTGCCCGACCTGCCCGCCTACCGGACTGGGCTGATCATCGTCGGGCTGGCCCGCTGCATCGCGATGGTGATCATCTGGAACGACCTGGCCTGCGGTGATCGCGAAGCGGCCGCGGTCCTGGTTGCGCTGAACTCGATCTTCCAGGTGATCGCGTTCGCCGGGCTCGGCTGGTTCTACCTCGCCGTCCTGCCGGGCTGGCTCGGCCTGGCCCAGGCCGAGCTCGACGTCAGTCCGTTCAAGATCGCCCAGTCGGTCCTGATCTTCCTCGGCATCCCACTCGTCGCCGGGTTCCTCACTCGGCTGCTCGGCGAACGGACCAAGGGACGGGAGTGGTACGAGAGCCGGTTCCTGCCCAGGATCGGCCCGTTCGCCCTCTACGGGCTGCTGTTCACGATCGTGATCTTGTTCGCCCTGCAGGGTGACCAGATCGCCGGCCGGCCCCTCGACGTGGCCAGGATCGCGCTGCCGCTGCTGATCTACTTCGCGCTGATGTGGGGCGGCGGCTACCTGATCGGCCGGCTCACCGGCATGACGTACGAGCGCACCACGACGCTCGCGTTCACCGCCGCCGGGAACAACTTCGAACTCGCCATCGCCGTAGCGATCGCCACCTTCGGGGCTACCTCAGGCCAGGCCCTGGCCGGTGTGGTCGGACCCCTGATCGAGGTCCCGGTCCTCGTCGGCCTCGTCTACGTCAGCCTCGCCCTGGGCCGACGATTTCCCCACGCCACCCCGGCACCCGGTTCGGGGACATCCACGGAGGTGCGTCCATGACCGACCTCGACCACGACGCCGGCAGTTACGACCGGATCGTCGACGAACTCAGCTACGACTACGACGGCATCTTCTCCGCCGACACCATTCGCCAAGCCGTCACCGACGCTCGTCAGGCCTTGGAGCCCAACGCGAAGATCCACACCTTTCTGCCCGTTCTCACGGCGCGGTTCGCCCGGGAGCAACTCACCGCTGCGGCACAGGCCTCCGGGACCCAGTCGAAGACCGTGCCCGAACTGCTGTTCGTCTGCGTGCACAACGCGGGCCGGTCCCAGATGGCCGCAGCCCTCGCCGACCATCTGTTCGGCGGTCGCGTGCACGTACGCTCCGCGGGCTCCGCCCCCACCGGCGAGGTGAACCCGCTCGCTGTCGAGGCACTCCGGGAACGCGGCATCCGGCTGGCCGAGGCCTACCCCAAACCCCTCACCGACCAGGTGGTCCGCGCCGCCGACGTGATCATCACCATGGGTTGCGGTGACGCCTGCCCCGTCTACCCCGGCAAGCGCTACCTCGACTGGAACGTCGCCGACCCCGACGGCCAACCCCTCGAGGTGGTCCGTGACATCCGCGACGACCTGACCCATCGCGTCACCAACCTGCTCCGCGAACTCAATCTCTGACAAGGAACCCGATGACCGCAGACAAGCCTTCCGTCCTGTTCGTCTGTGTCCACAACGCCGGCCGCTCCCAGATGGCGGCCGGCTACCTGGCCCAGCTCAGCGCGGGTGCCGTCGAGGTCCGCTCCGCGGGCTCCGAACCCGCCGACCGGATCAACCCGGTCGCCGTCCAGGCCATGGCGGAGGAGGGCATCGACATCACGGACCAGCATCCCAAGATCCTCACCACCGACGCTGTCCAGGCCTCCGACGTCGTGATCACCATGGGCTGCGGCGACACCTGCCCGTTCTACCCCGGCAAGCGGTACGAGGAGTGGGAGCTCGACGATCCTGCCGGGCAGGACCTTGATCACGTCCGGCCCATCCGCGACGACATCAAGGGCCGCGTCCAGCACCTGCTCCGGGAGCTGGGTCTGCCGGTGGCGATCGACGGGTGATCGTCAGGCCGGTGCGTGCACGACCGGCCAGACCTCGATGACGCCCTCGGTGATCGCGCAGGGTGACTTGGCGGCGAGTTCGATCGCCTCCTCCAAGGACGCGGCCTCCAGGATCGCGTACCCGGCGACGGGGAGTTCGGTCCGGAGGTAGGGCCCGGCGCTGGTTTCGATGCCGGCGGCGTTGTGGTTGCGGACCTGGACCGGGGCGCCGGCCATGCCGCCGGCCACGATCTTGCCGTTGGCCGCCATCCAGGCGTCATGATCATGAGCGGCATTGCGGATCTCGGGCGCCGTCCGGTCGTAGGCGGCGGGGTCGCCGTAGGCGATGGTGAGGAACTGCATCGGAACTCCTGGGTGTGGTTGAGGGGGTGAAGCTCGGCTGAGGTCGTGCGGTCAGGCCTGCCGGGGTGAGCAGTACAGCTCCACCTGCTCCGGGACCGGGGCGACGGTCTTCGGCCGCGGTACGGCAGCGCGTCGTGCCGCTCGCCGGTCCGCCCGCTGTTTCCGGAGCAGTCGGTGGGCCATCCGCTCCTGGGCCCGGCTTCGGATCAGTTCGGCGTAGAGCTGATGCGGAACGTCGGGGCTGGTCTGGCTGACCATGATCGTTCTCCTTCGCGGGTTCTCCAATGGTTAGGCATGTGCTTAACCATGACATCGCGAGACTCTGTTAGTCAAGTAGTTGGTTAACTATCGTGTCGATGGTTCGACGGTGTAGGCATGGACCCGAACCGTTCGCCGACTGGAGGTGGCCATGCGCATGCTGCACCTGGGGCTCCGGGTGACCGACCTGGACCGTTCCCTCGCCTTCTACACGGCCCTCGGCTACCTGGAGGTTGGCCGGGTGCCGGAGACCGGGTTCGGCAGCCTGACGATGCTGCGGTTACCCGACGATCCGTACGTCAGCCTGGAACTCGTCCACGATCCGGCGCGGCCGGTCACCGACCCGACGGCGGTCAATCACCTCGTCGTCCAGGTCGATGATCTTGATGCCGTGATCAGCGCACTCGCCGGCCGCGGCGTCGAGGCCGAGCCCGTGTCCGAGCCTGGGCCCCGCATCTCCTGGCTGACCGATCCGGACGGCTACCGGATCGAACTGGTGCAATGGGAACCAGGCCATCCGCCGGGCATGACGGAGGCCGACTTCCGCTGATCCTCGGTCAGTGGGTCAGGCGCGACTCGGCCAGCGCCAATTGCCAGTCGATCACCGGCGCGGCGGCGCCCCGCCGAAAGGCCCTGGGCAGCTGGTGCAGCAGCCAGTACGCCCAGAAGACCCGGAGCGTTTCGGCCGGGACTCGATCCGCCAGGATCTCGTCCAGCAGCTGCGCCGCCGCGAGCTCGACCGGGTCGGGATCGGTACGCCGGACGAACCATTCGCGGTCGAACCGGGTCTGGACCAGGGCCAGGCGCCGATCGCCGCGGTAGACGCCGAGGTTCCAGTCGACCACCGCCGTCGGGCGTTCCTGATCATCGAAGAGGACGTTCGCTGCGCTGAGGTCGACGTGGACAAGATCATCACCGGCGAGCCGTTCTTCGCCGGCCGGGTCGGTCGTGATCCGAAGGATCTCCCGCGCGACCTCGCGAGCCCGCTGATCATGCTCCGGAATCAGCTCCAAGATCAGGTACGGATCCGTACCCGGCGGCCGGAACCACTGCGACACCGGCGGCACCTCCGGGCGATCGGCCAGGGCCCCCGCGAACCGCTCGTTGATCTCCGCGATTCCCTCGATCCGGCGCAGGCTGAGCTCCGTCGAGGCCGTCTTGGGCAGTCGCTGCTGGACGAACACGACCTGATCACCGACCTCGACCACGAGCTCGTGCCGGGGCACCGGGTAGCCGCGGTCCTGCAAGTGATTCAGGACGTCAGCGACCCGGCGGGCCGCAGGTAACCCGCCGTCGAACACCGTCACCACCGCGGGCCGGTCGTCCGGCCAGTCGACATAGATCGCGCCGCCGAGCTTGCCGTGCTCCGCGCGGCCCCGGATGATCAGCCCGGCGCCCGTTCCGCGATTGACCGCCCGGATCAGTTCGGCATCGGCATCCATGCCGGCCAGTGTCGCGAATGTCCCTCGCTCTGAGGGTGACGTCGCGAATTCGGGCGTTTCGCCCCACAGCGGGGGACTTCGGCGACAGGATCATGACTTCACGTACCCTCGGGCCTCGATGATCTTGCCCGCGCGGATCCGGATCAGGTTCACCCCGCGGATCCGGTCCGCGCTGCCGTCGCCCCACTGCAGCAGCCACGGCTGGACGGCCAGCTCGCCGGCGAGTTCGGCGGTCTCCGGCGTGAATCGCAGGGTACGGTCCGCGGCGAGTTCGGACCATCGGGCCAGGCAGGCCGCCCGGCCCACCCGCCGTGCTCCCTCCGGCGCCGGGCCGGAGTCTTCGATGACGCAGTCGTCGGCGATCAGGTCCGCGAGCAGCCCTGGATCGTGGAGCCGGAAGGCGTCGTTGTAGCGGTCCAGGACCTCCCGGGTGCCGCGGCCGGCCGGATCGGTCTCGGCGGCGAGCGGGACACCGCCGGTCTTGCTGTACCCGAGGGCCTCGACGATCCTGCCGTCGATCACCCGGAGCAGGGTCACCCCGCGCACGGAGTCCGCGAGGCCGTCGCCGAACCGGAGGCGCCAGCGGATCGTCGCGTGCTCGCCGCCGAGGGTCACCTGCTCCGGCTCGAACCGGCTGCCGCGATCCTCGGCGAGCGCGCGCCAGAACTCCAGGCAGGCGTCGCGACCCACGGTGCGGGCGCCGTCCGGGGCCGGCTGGATGGCTTCCATCACGCAGTCCTCGGCGACCAGCTCGGCGAGCTGGGTGGAGTCGTGGTCGGTGAAGGCCCGGTTGAAGAGGTCGATCACCTCGGCCGTCGTACGACTGGACATGGCGGGCTCCCTTGCTTGGTAGACCAATCGATCTACTTCAAGGTATAGACCAATCGGTCTATCGGTCAAGTAGGGTGGTGCCATGACCACACGGACGACGCCCGGCCCGCGGGAGCGCCTGCTGGCAGCGGCCAAGGACCTCACGTACGCGCAGGGCATGGCGGTCGGGATCGACGCCGTGCTGAAGCAGGCGAAGGTGGCCCGGCGTTCCCTGTACGAGCACTTCGGCGGCAAGGACGGGCTGATCACCGAGGTGCTGCGGGTGACGTCGGCCGAGGACGAGGCGGCCTACCGGGAGGCCCTGGAGGCGGCCGGCACGGACCCGCGCCGCCGGCTGCTGGCGATCTTCGACTGGCTCGGTGAGGTGATCGAGCAGCCCGACTTCCGTGGCTGCCGCTACCTGGCCGCCGAACTGGCCCTGGCCGATCCCGACCATCCGGGGCACGCGGTCACCCGGGACTACCACCGGCGCGTGCACGAGCTGATCGAGCACGAGCTGCGTGAACTCGGTCATCCGCAACCGGCGGCCGCGACCGAGCAGCTGGTGCTGTTGATCAACGGCGCACTCGCCGTCGGTGCCAATCACCCGGCGACCAACCCGGCGCCGGGGGCCCGCCAACTCGCCGAATCGATCATCGGCGGCGGGCGTCGCCGACGCTAGGGTGGGCGTCATGACGACTCCCTATGACGTGATCGGATCGGTGCCCGCATTCCAGCTGACCAGCGATGATCTTGCCGACGGGGCTGTGCTCGGGCAACCGCAGGTGAGTGGCCGGATGGGCGCCGGGGGAGCGGACCGGTCGCCGCAGTTGTCGTGGTCGGGCTTCCCGGCGGAGACGAAGTCGTTCGTGATCACCGTCTTCGACCCGGACGCCCCCACCACCAGCGGGTTCTGGCACTGGGCCGTCGCCGACATTCCGGTGGGTACGACCTCGCTGCCGGCCGACGCCGGAGCCGAGGGCGGCGCGAACCTGCCGGCCGGGGCGTTCCAGCTGCGCAACGACGCCGGGTTCGCCGGCTACGTCGGCGCGGCCCCGCCGGCCGGGCACGGTCCGCACCGGTACTACGTCGGCGTGCACGCGGTCGGCGTCGAGTCGCTCGGCATCCCGGCCGAGGCGAGCTGCGCCTACCTCGGCTTCAACCTGTTCTCGCAGAGCGTCGGCCGGGCCGTGATCATGGGCACCTGGGAAGCCCGCTAGCTGCGGCGGTCCGGGTCCTCCCAGAACCAGCACTCCGGGTCGTAGACCGCGGGCGTCGGGTGCACCCACGGGTTCACGAAGCCGCCCAGGGCCAGGTTGTCCCGACGCGGCACGTTGCGCAGCGCCCGCTTGGCCACCACGACGGTCGGGTAGTTCGCCACGCAGCCGATGAAGAACGGCCCGTCGGTGACGTGGATCTTGATCATGTCCCAGATGGCCTGATGGCGGGCCAGTCGGTCGGCGGCGGACCGGCTCCGGTTGTACAGGTCCCAGAGCTTCTTGACCGGCCCGTCGGGCTCCGGCTCCATTCGCGGCGGGTGCCGCTGCCACGGATCCAGGTCGAGCTCGGTGCCGGCCGTCTTGGTGCCCAGCTGCTGGTACCACTGGCCCTCGAGCGGCGCCCAGCGGGTGTACTCGATCGGCACCAGCCACTGCGGCTGGGAATGCAGGTTCGGAGCGCCGCCGACCTCCCAGTTGCTGCGCGCCATCAGGGTGCCGGTCTTCCACTGGTCGTCGTAGGACTGCGGCGGGATCGGGTTCAGCCTCATCTCGATCCCGACGGCCTTCAGGTCGGCGATCAGCTGCCGGTCCTTGCTGCTGTGCTCCTCGGCCTGGTTGGCCTGGTAGTCCAGGCGCAGGGTCAGCTTCTTGCCGCCGGGCAGCTCGCGCAGGCCGTCGCCGTCGCTGTCCTTGATCCCGATCTCGTCCAGCAGCGCGGCGGCCTTCGCCGGGTCGTACTTGACGTAGGCGTCGCGCCAGTCCGCGTAGGCCTTCCGGCCGGCCTCGTCGAGGTTGAACTCGAGGGCCTTCGGGCTCATCGTGCCGGTGGTGGCCTCGCCGGTGTTGAAGTAGACGGACTGCCGTACCGCCTCGCGGTTGAACGCGTGTGAGATCGCCTGCCGGAACTTCGGGTTCCTGATCAACGGCCGAAGATCATCATCGACGTAGTCGTAGTTGAGGAAGAAGATCGAACCGGTTCCGGAGCCACTGTCCCACAAGATCAACTCGGTCTCGGCGCGGTCGAGGCTGTCCCGAATTCCTTGGACGTCGGTCAACGCGATCTGGTTGAACGGGCCGTGGCAGAAGTCGACGCTGCCCTGCTGCACCTGGAGCTTGCCGGCCTCCGCGTCCGTGACCAGATTGATCTGGATCTCGTCGAGGTACGGAAGTTGATCACCGTTGGGCATCACGCACCAGTAGTACGGGTTGCGCTCCAGCACGACGCCCTTGGTGTTGTCGAACGACCGGCACCGGAAGCCGGTCATCGTCGGGCACTCCGGGTTGCGGTGCCAGTCGGCCTTCTGCTCCATCAGGCCGCCGACGGTGTCCCAGTTGGCCGGCACATTCTTGCCGTACTTGGGATGGAACTGCTTCAGGTAGTGGCTCGGCATCATCCAGATCGGACCGTTCCGGCCGATGTTGCCGTTCGCCCACATCGCCATCCGGTCCGCGGTCAGCGGTGCCGGCGCATCGAAGATCATCTTCAGCGTGCTGTCGTCGACGGCCTCGAACCTGGCCAGCGTCCCGTTGCCGGATCGGGCCTCGTCCGGCGGCGTGACCGCCATCTTCTGCTCGAGCACGAACTCCTCCCACCAGAACAGGATGTCCGCGGTGGTCCACGGCTCCCCGTCGGACCAGTGGAGGCCCTTGCGGAAGTGGAACGTCCACTCCGTGGCGTCGTCGTTGGACTCCCAGGACTCGACCAGCCCGGGGCCGACGTCCAGTCCGTCGTTCAGGTAGCGCAGGGGCGAGTGACCGTAGAAGAACTGACGGTCCGAGTCGGCGCCCGCCGCTCCCACCGCGGACAGCACGTTCATGGACAGCTTGCCGCCGTAGCCGCCCGGCTGGACCCACCGGTGCGGGATCACGTACGGATGCTCCGGCAGCCGTTCGGCCACCGGCGGCAGGCCCTGGCGTTCCAGCGTCGGCGACTGCTGGTAGCTGTCCGGCGGCGGGATCGGCTCGGTCACCGAACCCCGGCCGGCCGCGTCGGGACCGGTCGAGCCCTGGCCGGTGCCGGCGGGCGGGTCGCCGCCGTCGCAGCTGGTGAGCAGCGCGCCGCCCAGGGCCAGCGCGGCGCCGTAGAGAAACCGGCGGCGGGAATCGTGGGAGACGACCACGGTGATCCTTTCGGGTACGGAAGCGGGGCGGGCGACGGACCGGACACGGGCCGTCGGCTCAGCGCGCCAGCTGTCGTTCGGTGTCGCGGAGCAGGGTGTCGAGTTCGTCCCGGCGGGCGTGATAGCCGGGGTCCTGGGCATGATTGGCCAGCTCGTACGGATCCTCGGCGAGGTCGAACAGCAGCCACGGCTGGTCCTCGAGGCAGATGTACTTCCAGCCGTCGGCGGTGACCACCCCACGCCACCGCCGGTCGACGCTGGAGCCGTGCCCGGTGGGGACCGGGATCCCGACATAGGCGCTGTCCGGCGCCGGGGTCCGCCGGTTGATCACGGTGCTGAAGTCGCGGCCCTGCATCCAGTCCGGCGTCGGCAGGCCGCACAGCCCGAGCGTGGTCGGGGCAAGATCGACCTGGTTGATCAGGGCGTCCTGCCGGTCCGCCAGCTGGTGCTCGCGGCTCGGCCCGCCGATGATCATCGGGACCCGGATCGCCTCCTCCCAGGGGGAGGTCTTGCGCCACTGGCCGTGCGACCCGTGCAGGTCGCCGTGATCACTGAGGAAGATGATCATGGTCTGGTCGGCGATGCCCAGGCCGGTCAGGGCGGAGCGGAGCCGGCCCAGGTTGTGGTCGACCCGCTCGATGGCCGCGTAATAGCCGGCGAGTTCGCGTCGGGCCCGCTCCCGTACCGAAGGGATCTGGGGCACGTTGGGCCGCAGCCGGACCCCGCCCGGCGAATGCCGGGCCATGTCCTCGGCCGGCGCGACGTACGGGTCGTGCGGCGGCTGCACCGAGATCACCGCGAAGAACGGCTGGTCCGACCGGGACCGCTCGCCGACCCAGTCGATCGCCAGGTCGGTCAGGGCGTCGGTCTCATAGCCGGGCGCACGAAACTGCTCCAGGCCGTTCTGCCGGGCCAGCACCGGCACCCCGTCGGGCGTCCGGCCGGCATCGGTGTGCAGCAGGCAGTCGAACGGCCGGTTGTTGTTCTCGTACGCCCACCAGTCCTGGAACCCTCCGCGGCGTTCCGGCGGGATCATCCGCAGCCGCGGGGAAGCGCGGTAGCCCGGTTCCTGATCAAGGTCCGGGCGGTTGCCGTCGAGATGCCACTTGCCGAAGTAGCCGGTCCGGTAGCCGGCCGCCGCGAACTCGCCGGCGACGGTCGCCGTCTCGGCCGGCATCGGGAACTCGTGACCGGCGACGCCCGAGTACTGCGGATAACGGCCGGTCATCATGGAGCCGCGGGCCGGGCAGCACAGCGGCGCTCCCGCGACCGCTCGGGTGAACGTGTGGCCCTCCGCGGCGAACCGATCGAGGTTCGGCGTCGAGACGTTCGGATCGCCGGCGTAGCCGGTGGCCTGACCCCGCATCTGGTCCACCAGGAACCAGATCACGTTCATCGCCGGTTGCTTCTGCACACCCGAAGGTATAGCAATGGCTTTGCACATAGAACAAGGAGATTGCATATGGCGCAAAGACAGGTGCAGTCGGTCGACCGGGCGCTGGGGCTGCTGTGGCGGATCCACCGGCAGCCGGGGCGGAGCCTCACGGAACTGGCGGCCGAGGCGGACCTGCTGCCGTCGACCGCGCTCCGGCTCCTCGCCACGTTGGCCCGGCACGACCTGATCGAGCGTGATCCGGACAGCCGTGGCTACCGGATCGGTTCCGGTGCGGCGATCCTGGCCGGCACGGTCGGCGCCGACCAGCAGCGGCTGCGCGACGTGCTGGAACCGGAACTGCGCGCACTGGCCCATGCGGCCCGGGAACAGGCGGCGCTCGGCGTGCTGGACGGCGACCGGCAGTTCAACATCGCCTTCGTCGACGGGGCCAGCGCGGCCGGCGAGGACGTGATCCTGCGGCCGCGCGGCCTGACCCGCAACTCCAACCTCAACGCGACCGCGATCGGCAAGGTGCTGCTGGCCTACCTGCCGGAGCCCAGGGTGGAGGAGATCATCGCCGGGCTCGGCTTCGAGCAGACCGCCCGGCGGACGATCACCGACGCCGACCGGCTGCGCCGCGAACTCGCGGCGGTCCGGCGGGCCGGCTGCGCGACGAGCCTGGACGAGAACACCCCCGAGGTCTGCGGGATCGCGGCGCCGGTCCGGGATGCCTCGGGCGAGGTCGTCGCCGCGCTGTCGATCAACGGACCGACGATCCGGCTGCCGCGGGCCCGGCTGCGGGCGCTGCTGCCGATCCTGATGGAGGCGGCCGCGAGGAGTTCCCGGTTGCTCGGGCAGCGGGGCTGAATACTCCGAAATTCGTTGGCGGGCAGGGCTCCGCAGCGGTTACAGTCCGAAACGGACGAGGAGGACGTTCCGATGATCAGGGTCATGTGCGAGGCCGGTCGGGTTCCCGACCGCTGACTTCGCGCGCCGATCACGAACTGTCCATTGCACCGGCTGCCCGCCTCGGCGGATGCCGGCCGGTGATCACGTCTGCACCATCGGGTGATGATCATGAACGGACCTGTGTCCGGCATGCGCGCGGATCCGGTGATCACGTCGCGTACCAACAAGAAGGTGGCCGAGCTGGTACGGCTTCGGCTGCCGCGTCATCGGGCTCGCGCCGGCGCCTTCCTGATCGAGGGCTACCGGGAGTTGAGCCGCGCCCAGCCGCGGGTCGACCTGCTCGCCCTCTACTACTGCCGGGCGCTCTGGTCCGGCCGGAACGAGGCCGCCCTGCTGGCCCGCGCCAGGGCCGGCGGCACCCGGCTGGTCGAGCTCGCCGAGGAACCCTTCCGGCGGATCAGCCACCGGGACCGGCCCGACGGGCTGATCGGGGTCGGCCGGATCTTCCCGGCTCCGTTGACCGGCCTGCCCGCCCACCGCGGCCCGTTGCTGCTGGTGGTGGAGGGGATCGAGAAGCCGGGCAACCTCGGCGCCATGCTGCGGACCGCCTGCGCGGCCGGGGTCGACGGGGTGATCATCTGCGATCCGGCGACCGACCCGTACGGGCCCGGGGTGGTCCGGGCGTCGCTCGGCCATCTGTTCACCGTGCCGATCGCGATCGCCGACTCGGCTGCCGCGCTGCGCTGGCTGCGGCAGCGGGGGATCGCGATCTTCGCCGGCATCCCGGACGCTCCGGAGGCCTCCTGGGACGCGGACCTGACCGGGCCGGCGGCGATCGCCATCGGCAGCGAGCAGCGCGGCCTGTCGCCGCGCTGGGCCGACGTCGCCCACCCGGTACGGATTCCGATGTCGGCCCGGCCGGAGGGCGGTCCGGACAGCCTCAACGCGGCGGTCGCGGCCGGCGTACTGCTGTTCGAGGCGGCGCGGCAACGGACCGGAATCGCGGCCCCGGGCTGACCCCGGGCCCGCCGTCAGGAGACCCATGAACTCCGCGCGTCTGGTCCGGCTCTTCCTCGGCTGGGTCGGCGCCCGGGCCGTGCTGCACAACGGCTGGTGGCTGCTGGCCAGCCTGTTCATGGTGGTCGACGCCGGGCTCACCCCGGCCGAGTTGTTGATCATCGCGGCGGCCCAGGGCGTCGCCGCGATGATCTTCGAGCTGCCGGCCGGAGTGATCGCGGACTCGATCAGCCGCAAGTGGGCGATCGTGATCGCGCACGGGCTGATGGGGACGGCCATGATCACCACCGGGATGTTCGGCAGCTTCTGGCCGCTGCTGCTGTCCCAGGTGCTGTGGGGCATCTCGTGGACGTTCTCCAGCGGCGCCGACGTCGCCTGGATCACCGACGAGCTGGACCGGCCGGCCATGATCACCTCGGTGCTCACTCGGCAGGCCCGCTGGCAGCTGGCCGGAGCGGCGGCGGGCATGATCACGATGGGCGGACTCGGCCTCCTGCTCGGCCGGCAGACCGGCATCGTCCTGGCCGGGGTCGCGATGCTGGCGCTCGGGGTGGCCGTCGCCGTCACCTTCCCGGAACGCAACTTCACCCCGGTCCAGGAGGACCACCTGCGGGCCGCCCTGCGCATCGCCGGTCGCGGAGCCCGGCTGGCGCTGCGCGACCGTACCCTGTTCGCGTTGGTGATCATCACCGTGCTGGTCAACGGTGCCGCTGACGCGTTCGGCCGGATCTACCCGGTCCGGTTGGCCGAGCTGGGCTTCCCGGCCACTCGGGACGGCACCCTCTGGTTCACCCTGCTCGGCCTGGCCGGCCTGCTCACCGGCGCACTCGCCCTGCTCGCCGTCGAGCGCCGCATCCACGACGAGCCCGGCGCCCGCGGCGCGCTGATCACGGCCTGTGCCGCGGCCGCGGCCGGGCTGACCCTGCTGGCCCTGGCGCCGAACCTGACCTGGGCCGTGCTGGCGATCCTGATCGCCTCCGGGGCCGCGCTGCCCCTGATCCGTACGGTCACGACGATCTGGGTGAACCGTCGAGCCACCAGCGAGGTCCGGGCGACCGTGCACTCGTTCCTCGCCCAGGCCGAGTACGTCGGCGAGATCGCCTGCACCTCAGCGCTCGCCGCGATCTCCGGCCTGGCCGGCCTGACCGGCGCCCTGCTCCCCGCGGCCGGGCTGTTCCTGCTCAGCATCCTGGTCCTGGCCGCACGAAACACCAACGCTCCCTGAACCTGCCGCGGGGCAGGATCAGGGAGCGTCGGCGATGATCACTTGGCGCGGGCGTTGACCTCGTACGACGTGTTGATCGACTCGAAGAAGTTGACCAGCTGCAGGGTGTCGTTGGCGGTCGCCATCCACTTGGCCGGGTTGGTCACGTTGTACTCGGACTCGAAGCCGAGCTCCTCCAGCCGGCGGTCGGCCAGATATTTCACGTACTGGTTGATGTAGTCGGCGTTCATGCCCAGGATGCCGTTGGGCAACAGATCCCGGTTGTACGCCTCCTCCATCTCGACCGCCTTCAAGATCATCCCGCGGATCTCCTCGGCGAACTCCTCGGTGCCCACCTCGGGGTTCTCGTCCAGCACGGTCAAGATCAGGTTGATCCCGAACTTCAGGTGCAGGCTCTCGTCCCGGACGATCCAGTCGATCAGGGAACCGAAGTTGCGGAGCAGGTTCCGCTGCCGGAACGACAGCGCCACCATGAAGCCGGAGTAGAACCAGATCCCTTCCAGGATGACGTTGTAGGCCACCAGGTTGCGGACGAAGTCCTGCTTGCCCTCGACGGTGGAGATGTCCAGGGTCTGCTCGGTCATCCGACGGATGAAGTTGACCTCGAACTGCTCCTTCGCGGCCATCGACGGCACGCTGATGTGCGACTCGTACGCCGCCGCGCGGTCGATCGGGAACGTCTCCAGGACGTACTCGAACGCCATGCAGTGGTTGGCCTCCTCCCACATCTGCTTCGCCAGATACAGGTGGCACTCGGCCGAGTTCACGTACGGGTACACCCCGAACGCCAGCGCCTTGTTCACCAGGAGCTCGTTCGGATTGAAGTAGCTCATCAGGTGCGTCAGCGCGTGCCGCTCGTCGTCCGTCATCCGGCCGAAGTCGCTCAGATCCTCGCCGAGCTGGACCTCGTGCGGGAACCAGGTGT
Source organism: Microlunatus sp. GCM10028923 (assembly GCF_042666975.1). Taxonomy (NCBI): domain Bacteria; kingdom Bacillati; phylum Actinomycetota; class Actinomycetes; order Propionibacteriales; family Propionibacteriaceae; genus Microlunatus; species Microlunatus sp. GCM10028923. The sequence continues at coordinate 272,274 of NZ_JBHTFF010000009.1, forward strand.
TGGCCACGGCCTGGTTGTAGAGCTCGTACGCCCACGGATACGTCACGGGCTTCAGCAGCAGCCCTTCGGTGATCCCGGTCCCCAGAATCGATGTCATCGCCATTCCTTCCAACGTGTTGCCGCGACCGAGTGTGACAGGTCCGGGCCTACTGGCAGGAATCGCACTGAACCAGGTCCTGCGGGTCGATCAGATCCAGGTCGTTCACCGAGATCGCGGGCGTCACGGACAGTTGCACGGTCCGCGCCGGTTGCGCCGCGGCCTGGGCCTCGGGCTCCGCCGTCTTGGTCGCCTGAGCGGTGGCGGCGCGTTCGACCGCGGTGGGCCGGTGCGCGGTCGCCGCCTGCGCCTCGACCGTCTCCGGCCGCTGCACCGAGACCGCGTCGGCCTCTTCGGCAGCCTCGACCGGGGCGACCGCGGGGACCTCGGACGCCGTGGCGGGGGAGGCCGGGGTACGGCCGCCGGCCCGGCCGAAGCCGAACCCGCGCCGCGCCGGTGCGCTCTTGGTCGAGCCCTCCGCCTCGGCCGGTGCCGAGTCGCCGCGCAGCTCGGCCGCCTTGTTCACCTTCACCGTGCTCTGCTCCGCGGTGTGCCGCGGCATCATGTGCAGGTAGTAGGTGGTCTTCACGCCCTTGTCCCAGGCCGCGCTGTACAGGTCGACCATCTCGCCGACGTCCCGGCTGGCCAGGTAGATGTTGCGGCTGATCGCCTGGTCGATCCACTTCTGCGCCCGGGCGGCCACGTTGATGAACGCGAACGGGGACAGCTGGAACGAGGTCCGGTAGATCTTCTTCAGTTCCTCCGGCACGATGTCGATCTTGGACACGTCGCCCTGGGCGCGCAGCAGGTCGTCGCGGACCTGCTCCCACAGGCCGTACTCCTTGAGATCCTTGACCAGGTTGCGGTTCACCTCGAGGAACTTGCCCGAGGAGGTGGCCCGGCTGAAGATCTGCGAGAACTGCGGGTCGAGGCCCGGAGTGGTGCCGGCGACCAGGCCGATCGAGGCGGTCGGGGCGATCGCCATCAGGGTGGCGTTACGGATGCCGCCCTTGACCTTGGTCCGCAGCGCGTCCCAGTCCAGCCGGGTGGTCCGGTCGACGTCGACCTTCACGCCTCGGTCCCGCTCCAGCTCGTCGATGGTGTCGAACGGCACCATGCCCTTCGACCAGCGCGAACCCGAGAAGTTCGAGTAGGCGCCGCGCTCGCGGGCCAGGTCGGCGCTCTCGTCGATCGCGTGGTAGCTGACGTACTCCATGATCTCGTCGGCCAGCGCGTAGCTCTGCTCGCTCTCGTACGAGAAGCCCATCCGCTCGACCACGTCGGTGAAGCCCATCACGCCGAGGCCGATGGCCCGGTTGTCGGCGTTGGACCGCTCCGACTCCGGCACCGAGGAGATGGTGATGTCGATCAGGTTGTCCAGCTGCCGTACCGCCGAACGGGCGGACTGACGCAGCCGGTCCCAGTCGATCCGGGCCTGCGGGCCGGAGCCGCGCAGGTGCTTGGACAGGTTGATCGAAGCCAGGTTGCAGACCGCGACGTTGTCCCGGTCCTGCGGCAGGCAGACCTCGGTGCACAGGTTGGACAGGTGGATCGTCCCGGTGTTGTTGTTCAGCGCCCGGGTGTTGATCGTGTCCTTCCAGGTCAGCCACGGGTGCGACGTGGTCTGCAGGGAGATCAAGATCGCCTGGAACTGCTCCCGGGCCCGGATCTTCTTGAACCGCTTGATCACGCCGGACTCGGCCATCTTGATGTATTCGGCGTAGCGCTTGGAGAACGCGGCCCCGTACAGCTCGGTCAGGTCCTCGACCTCCAGCGGGTCGAACAGGTACCAGTCCTCGTCGTTGCGGACCCGCTTCATGAACTCGTCGGAGATCCAGACCGCGGTGTTGGCGGTACGGGTCCGGCGGTACGGGTCGCCCGCGTTCTGCCGAAGATCAAGGAACTGCGGGAAGTCGAGGTGCCAGTTCTCCATGTAGAAGCACAGGGCGCCGAACTTCTTGCCACCGCGGGAGACCGCACGCAGGGTCGAGTCGATCGTGTGCATGAAGGGGATCGGGCCGGTCGAGGTGGTGTTGTTGGACCGGATCGGCGAGCCTTCGCTGCGCAGCTTGGAAACCGAGAGGCCGATGCCGCCGGTGCCCTTGGTCAGCCACATGACGTCGCGGACCGACTTGGCGATGTGCTCGATGTCGTCCTCCATCTGCATGACGAAGCAGTTGGAGAGCTGTGCGTACGAGGTGCCGGCGTTCACCAGCGTCGAACCGGCGGCCAGGTACTCCAGCCGGGACATGCCCTCGTAGAAGCCGAGCGCGGCCTCGGTCGGGTCCTCCTCGTTGAGCGAGAGGCCCATCGATACCCGCATCCAGAAGTACTGCGGCACCTCGAGCGGGTTCCGGTCATGATCACTGATCATGTAACGCGTCCGCATGGTCTGCACGCCGATGTAGCGGAGCAGGTCGTCCCGGGTCGGGTCGAGCGCCGCGGCCAGCCGCTCCAGGTCGAACATCTCGCTGCCCAGCCGGGGATCCAGCAGGCCGCGGTCGATCGCGTCGGTCAGGTAATTGGCGAAGCGCAGCCGGTGCAGCGCCTGGATCGTCTCGGGCGCCGAGTCGCCGAACAGGTCGTTGGTCTCGCCGAGCACCCGCTTGTAGAGGGTCTTGATCAACAGCCGGGCGGCGATCGTGTCGAACGCCGGATCGTCCTTCACGTTCTGCAGCGCGATGCCGATCACGGCCTCGTCCAGCTGCTCCGTGGTGATCTTGTCGAACAGCGTGATCTCGAGCTCGGACTGGATCTGGGTGGCCCGCTTGATGGCATCGTCGAGGCCGCGCGCGGCGTCCTCGATCGAGCGGGCGATTTCGTACCCGTCGTACTGCTGAAGGCCCCCGTCACGCTTGACGACTCGGATCTCACTGGTCACGGTCATGTTGGGGATCCTCCCTACCTGTAGTGGCTGTTTGGCGCGAAGACCACCATATATGGAAATGACAGGTTTGTAACTACCCAGTCGCCGCGAATTCGCCGGCCCGCCGTGCGGCACGCTCAGCACACCCCTGAGAACCTGCGGAAACGCGCCGTGCGGGCCTCCGCGGAGGCCTCCGGATGAGTGGTGGAACTCACGTCGGAGGGCCCGGACAGGCCGCCGCCCGGTGTCCAGGGGATGCGGGCACCGGGCGGCAGCAAGGGGGAGGAGGTGTGGTCAGTGGGGGAGGGTCAACGGCGCCCCGGTCCGGCCGGGATGACGCCGGCCTCGGCGGCCTTGACCACCGCGTCGGCCTCGGCCTGGGTCAGCGTGCCCGCCTCGACGGCCTCGGCGAGCCGTTCCTTGAGCGCGGCGATCCCGTCGGCCTTGGCCTCGTCACGCAGTTCGGTGAGCGCCTTCTCGACGGCGGACTGCTCGACGCCGAGCTTTTCGGCCAGCGCCTTGGCCAGCTCGGCCTGCCGCTGCTCGGGTGACGGCCGGGAATCCGGGTCGGCCTCCCGGTCCGGCCGTAGCTCCTCCCGCACAGCCTGCAGCGCCTCGCTGACCTTGGCCTCGTCGAGACCGAGCTTCTCGGCCAGCGCGGAGGCCGAGACGAACCCGACGTGCCGATCCTTGAGGCCCGGGCCCGCCTGGTCGTTCGGGCCCGTCCTGGGATCGGCCGACGGGCTGGCGCTCAGGGTCGGCGTCGGATCCGCCGCGGCGACGGTTGCGCCGGCGACGATCCCGGTCAGTGCCAGCGCGCCGCCGGCGACCGCGGCCGCGACAGTGGTCTTGGACTTCATCGATAGGTCTCCCTCGGTTGTCCGGTTCGGGAGGCCCAGCACAGCCGCGGTGTCTGGCCGCCGGCTCGGTGGCGGCTGGGTCTGGCCTGTGGAAGCCTGTGCGGTACGGGCGCGACGGCGGGCCCGGGCATGCCAGGATGGCCGCGTGTCGACCGCTGACCCCGACCTGATCCGGCTCGCGCAGGCGTACCGGATCGACACCGAGTACTACGACTGGCGGGGCAACCTGACCCGGGTCGACCCGGCCACGATCGTCGGCGTGCTGGCCGGCCTCGACGTGGACGCGTCGTCGCAGGAGTCGGTCCGGGCCGCGCTGGCCGATCATGAACTGGCGCCGTGGCGATCAGCGCTGCCGCCGTGCGTGACGGTGCACCGCGGCCGGTCCGCGACGGTCCCGGTGCACGCGCCGGCCGGGTCCGAGGTCCAACTCGCGCTCGGGTACGAGGACGGAAGGCCGGACGTCCTGCTCGCAGCGGACGGGCCGGCCGAGGAGCGCGAGGTGGACGGCACCATGATCGTCCGCTCGACGTACCTGCTGCCGGAAGAGCTGCCTACCGGCTACCACACACTCCGGGCCGAGGTCGGCGCCGATCGCGCCGAGGCCCCGCTGATCGTCACGCCGGACCGGCTGGACTGGCCGGGCGGACTGGCGGCGCGACCGGGCTGGGGCCTCGCCGCGCAGCTGTACAGCGTCCGCTCCGAGGGCTCCTGGGGCAGCGGTGACCTGACCGACCTGACCGACCTCGCGGCCTGGGCCGCGGTCCAGCACGACGGCGACTTCGTGGTGATCAACCCGGTGCACGCCGCCGAACCGGTGCCGCCGCTGGAGCCGTCGCCGTACCTTCCGGCCAGCCGGCGGTTCATCAACCCTCTCTACCTGCGGCCCGAGGCGATTCCCGAGTACGCGACGCTGCGCCGGAAGGACCGGAAGCGGATCCGGCGGCTCCGGGAACGGCTGCAGCAGACGCCGGGCGTCGGCTACCGGATCGACCGGAACGCCGCTTGGACCGCGAAGCTCGCCGCCCTCAAGATCATCTTCGCGACCGGCCGGACTCCCGGGCGGGAGCTCGCCTTCGCCGGGTACGTGGAGCGGGAGGGAGCCTCGCTGACCGACTTCGCCGTATGGTCGGTGCTGGCCGAGCTGCACGGCCCGGACAGCCGGACCTGGCCGGAGCCGTACCGGGACCCGCGGTCGGCCGAGGTGCGGCGGTTCGCCGAGCAGCACCCGGCCGAGCTCGACTTCGTCCGCTGGCTGCAGTGGCAGTGCGACGAGCAGCTGGCCCGGACCCAGGACGACGCGCGCCGGTTCGGGATGCGGCTCGGGGTGCTGCACGACCTCGCCGTGGGCGTGCACCCGGGCGGTGCGGACGCGTGGCGGCTGCCGGACAGCTATGCCACCGGGTTCAGCGTCGGGGCGCCGCCGGATGCGTACAACCAGCTCGGTCAGGACTGGAATCAGCCGCCGTGGCGGCCGGACCGGCTGGCCGAGACCGGCTACCGGCCGTTCCGGGAGATGGTCGCCGCACTCCTCCGGCACGCCGGCGGGCTCCGCGTCGATCATGTGATCGGCCTGTTCCGGCTCTGGTGGATCCCGCGCGACGCTGGGCCCAAGGAGGGCACCTACGTCCGGTACGACCACGAGGCGATGGTCGGCATTCTCGCCCTGGAGGCGGAGCGGGCCGGTGCCGTGATCATCGGCGAGGACCTGGGCACGGTCGAGCCGTCGGCCCGGGACTTCCTGCGCGAGCGGGGCATCCTGGGCACCTCGATCCTGTGGTTCGAGCGCGACTACCAGGCCGACACCCCGCTGCCGGCGGAGCAGTGGCGGACCGCCTGCCTGGCGTCGGTGACCACCCACGACCTGCCGCCGACCGCGGCCTACCTGCGTGATGATCATGTCCGGCTGCGGGAGCGGCTGGGCCTGCTGGAACGGCCGCTGGTCGAGGAACTCGCCACCTCCCGTACCGAACGGGAGGGCTGGCTGGCCGAGTTGCGCGGCCGCGGCCTGCTGGCCGGCGAGGATCAGGGCGAGCAGCCGGTGATCGAGGCGCTGCACCGGTTCCTCGGCAGCACGCCGGCCGTGCTCCGGGTGGCCGCGCTGCCGGACCTCGTCGGTGACCGCCGGGTGCAGAACCAGCCCGGCACCATTGATCAACATCCGAACTGGCGGATGCCGCTCAGCCATCCGGACGGCCGGCCGATGACGCTGGAGGAGTTGATCATGAGCCCGCGCGCGGCCGCGCTGGCCGACGTGATGGCGAAAGGTACCGTTCCGGCGGCGGAGCACTAGGCTGCAACCGTGACTGCGGAGTCGAAGGCGGAGGGCGGGGAGAGCCTGCTCACGGTGATCATCGCGTTCGTGGCGAACCTGTTGATCGCGATCGCCAAGTCGGTCGCCGCGGTGATCACCGGTTCGGCCGCGATCCTGGCCGAGGCGGCGCACTCCTGGGCCGACGCCGGCAACGAGATCTTCCTGCTGATCGCCGACCGCCGCTCGGCCCGGCGTCGGGACCGGGCCCACCCGATGGGGTTCGGCCGGGAGGCGTACGTCTGGTCGATGTTCGCCGCCTTCGGCCTGTTCACCGCGGGGGCGGTGGTGTCGATCACGCACGGCATCACCGAGCTGATCGAGCCGGAGCCGGCCGGCAACTTCGCCGTCGCCTATCTGATCTTGGCGATCGCGTTCGTACTCGAGGGCGTCTCGTTCACCCAGGCGTTCCGGCAGGCCCGCAAGTTCGGCCGCGCGCAGGGCCTGTCGCCGCTGAAGTTCATCGGCCGGACGTCGAACCCGACCCTGCGGGCCGTCTTCGCCGAGGACGCCGCGGCCCTGCTCGGGCTGATCATCGCCGCCGTGAGCGTCGCCCTGCACCAGCTCACCGGATCGCCGATCCCGGACGCCGTCGGCTCGATCCTGGTCGGCGTGCTGCTGGCCGTGGTCGCGGTGTTCCTGATCGATCGGAACCGCCGGTTCCTGGTCGGCGAGCAGGTGCAGCCGCAACTGCGGGAACGGGTGTTGCTGCGGCTGCTGGACCATCCGGAGGTGGACCGGGTGACGTACCTGCACCTCGAGTACGTCGGCCCGTCCCGGATCTATCTGGTGGCCGCGGTCGACATGACCGGCGACCAGGCCGAGCACGACCTCGCGGTACGGCTGCGCCGGGTGGAGCGGCAGCTGGAGGACCACGACGTGATCGAGGAGGCCGTCCTCACCCTGGCCACCGCCGACGAACCGTCCCTCGGTCCCGCCTAGGAAAGCCCGTCACTATGCTGACCCGGTGACCAGACTGACCCAGGCCGTCGCCGTCGTCCTGATCTTGACCGGCGTGATCACCTTCATCGCGACCGGCGCGTCCAGCGTGACCGCGCTGATCCCGGCGTTCGTCGGGATCCTGATCGGGGTCTGCGGCGTGCTGGCGATGCGGGAGAAGTTCCGCCGGCACGCGATCCACCTCGCCCTCGTGTTCGCGCTGATCGGCGCGCTCGGCTCGCTGATGAACGTGGTCAAGATCGGCCAGCTGTTCAACGGCACCGCCGAGCGGCCCGGGGCGATCATCGAGAGCATCATCCTGCTCGTCGTCACGGTGCTCTATCTGATCTTCGGGATCAGGTCGTTCATCGCCGCCCGCAAGGCCCGGACCGGGGGCGAATGATCATGGCGCACGCGATCCGGTACCGGCAGGCCGGCGGCCCCGAGGTGATCGAGTACGTCGAGGTTCCGGAGCCCGAACCGGGTCCCGGCCAGGTGGCGATCGACGTGACCGGGGTCGGGGTCAACTTCATCGAGACCTACCAGCGGGAAGGGATCTACGCGGTCCAGTACCCGTTCGTGCCGGGCGGCGAGGGCGCCGGCGTGATCAGCGCGGTCGGCCCGGAGGTGACCACGTTCGCGGTCGGCGACCGGGTGGCCTGGGCCGGCATCCCGGGCTCGTACGCCAGCCGGCTGGTCGGCCCGGCGGACAAGCTGCTCTCCGTACCCCGAGGACTGTCGGACGAGCAGGCGGCCGCCGTACCGCTGCAGGGTCTGACCGCGCACTACCTGGCCACCTCGACCTATCCAATCAAGAACGGCGACACCGTGCTGGTGCACGCCGGCGCCGGCGGTGTCGGCCTGCTGCTGACCCAGATCGCCAAGATCAAGGGCGCCCGGGTGATCACCACGGTGTCCACCGAGGAGAAGGCGGAGCTGTCCCGGGAGGCCGGCGCGGACGAGGTGATCGTCGGCTACACCGGCTTCGCCGACCGGGCCCGCGAACTCACCGGCGGCGAAGGCCTTCCGGTCGTGTACGACAGCGTCGGCCGGGACACCTTCGACGCCTCGCTGTCCGCGGTCCGCCGGCGCGGCCACCTGGTGCTGTTCGGCGCCTCCAGCGGCCCGGTGCCACCGGTCGACCCGCAACGGCTCAACGACGCCGGCTCGGTCTTCCTGACCCGGCCGAAACTGGGCGACTACACGGTCACCCGGAGCGAGCTGCTGGAGCGGTCCACCGAGCTGTTCGCCTGGATCGGCGACGGCCGGCTCTCGGTCCGGATCGGCGGCAGCTATCCGCTGGCCGAGGCGGCACGGGCCCAGGCCGACCTGACTGCCCGGAAGACGACCGGCAAGTTGATCTTGGTCCCCTGAGCTGGACCGGTCAGCCCTGGATCCCCGCGGTGGCGGGGATCCGGACCTCCACCACAAACCCTCCGGTCTCGGTCGCCTCGGCCCTGAACTTGGCCCCGATCAGTGCGGCCCGCTCGCGTAGCCCCAGCAGCCCGTGGCCGCCGGACGGAAGATCAGCAGGCCTCGGGCCGGCCGCGGCGGGCTCATTGCTGATCTTGATCGTCAGCTGCCCGTTCCGCTCCGCCACCTCGACCTGCGCCCGCGCCCCCGGGGCATGCTTGCGGATGTTCGTCAACGCTTCCTGCACGGTCCGGTAGGCGGTCCGCCGGGCGGCGGCGCTCCACGATTCCTCCCGCAGCTCGGGGGAGAGCCGCAGCGTCACGTCGAGACCGCTCCCGGCGACCAGCTCGGGCAGCGCGGCGAGACCCTCCGATCCGGGCTCCCCGGGTTCGCGGAGCACCCGCATGACCTGGCGAAGCTCCTCGAGGGTGATCTTGCTCAGGGAGCGGATGGTTTCCGCCTCGGTCCTGATCGCCTCGGACGGGGCCTGGGCGATCATGGTCCAGGAGCGCACGGAGATCAAGCTGATCTTGTCCGAGACGACGTCGTGCATCTCCCGGGCCAGCGCGGCGCGCTCCTCGGCCCGGGCCACGTCCGCGACCAGCCGCGCCTCCCGGTCCCGGCTGCGACGCAGTTCGGCGATCGCGGCGGCCTGATCGCGCCGGGTCCGGACCAACAGTCCGACCGCGATCGGCACGACGGCGCAGAGCAGCACCACGATCGCCACATTGGCCACCAGCAGTGCCGGATCGACTGTCTCGGCACCGGGCCGGGAGCTGTGCCAGGCGAAGCCGGCGGGGATGATCACCAACAGCGCGGCCGGAGTCCAGCGGAGCCATCCGGGGCGGACCCGGTCCGAGGCCGCGACGGCATAGGCGGCTACCGCGGTCGGCAGCAGGCTGAGGAGCACCACGAAGGCGAGCGTCGCGACGGCCAGCACCGCGAGCGGCCAATGGCGTCGCAGCAGCAGGGCCAAGGCCGCGACGGCGGCGAGCAGCAGCTCGGGCACCGACAAGGGCGAGCCGACCAGCAGCATGCCGCCGGCGGCCACGGTCGGGATGATCAGCAACAGGATCGAGGCCGCCGGCCGGTTCAGGACCGCCGCCCAGCGGTCGGTGGCGCGATGCTCCTCCACCGGCCGGGTCCGTGACGGGGCGGGCGATGGCCGCGTCATGAGTCCTCGACCAGGCGAGCCCGATGAGCGAGCACCGCAGCCTGCACCCGATTGTTGACGTCGAGTTTGTTCAGGACCGCACTGACGTGGTCCTTCACCGTCGAGGAGCTCAGATACAGCCGGTTGCCGATCTCGGCATTCGACAGCCCCTCGGCGATCAGTCGCAGGATCTCGCGCTCCCGGGGTGACAACCGGTCGACCATCCGGACCGCCTCGGTCTCGTCCGCGCGGCGCAGATAGCCGTCGATCACGGTCCTCGCCACCGCCGGCGCCAAGGTCGACTGGCCCGACACGAGGGAGCGGACCGCGGCGGTCAGATCGGGCGGATCGACATCCTTCAGCAGATAGCCTCGGGCGCCGGATCGGAGGGCTTCGGCGATCAGCTCGTCGGTCTGGAAGGTGGTCAGCATCGCGACCACCGGCGGATCCTCCCAGCCGCGCAGTTCGCGCAGGATGGTCAGGCCGTCGATCTCGGGCATCCGGATGTCCAGCAGGACCAGGTGCGGCCGGGTCTCCGCAATCTGGCGCAGCGCATCGACCCCGGAACACGAAGCGACGACTTCAAGATCAGCTGCGGCGTCGATCATCAGCTGGAGTCCGGACCGCAGCAGTCTCTCGTCGTCGACGATCGCCACGCGGATCATCGGCATCTCCTCGCTCACGTGGAGCTGACGAGTGATCGTACCGCCATGTCGCCGGCCGGAGCCGAGAACGGCGAATGGACCCGCACCGGCGGGCGAGGGGGGTGGGGATTCGCGCCGCCGGTGGGGTCCGTCTCCGATCCGCGTCGGCGACCCTGCTCCGCTTGACCCGGATCGCCCGGTCGGACACCGGCTGGTCGGGGAAGAACAGTCCGGTGTCAGGTTCCCCCGTTTCGCTGGAACCGGTGACTGGCCCTATTCCAATCCCGTCCGGCGTCGAGCGGTAGCCGCCGGTCGGCCGCTTTCGATTGATCGGTCGGCGGGGTCGGCACCCGCCGATCGGCGGGGGTAGTCCGCCCGGTTGGCCGGTGTCGCCGAGGCCGCCCTCCCGGCAGGGTCGGGGGCGACCGGTCGTACGCGGCCGGGCGCCGGCATCGATCCGGCGAACGGGTGGGATCCAGTCGAATGGGGTTGAAGATGAGTGCACGCGGAACGAGCCGTTGGCCTGCGCCGCCGTCGTTGTTGCGGGCCGGATTGGTGCTGACCATGGCGCTGGTTCTCGGCCTCGGGGCGATGGTGTTGGTCGGGCTCGATGACGCCCGGGCGGCGGAGGGGCCGCGGAAGTTCGCTCCGATCTTCCGTACCCAGACCAACGGTGCGATCGTGATCACCGGTAACAGCCTGTTGAGTTGCGGCAAAGGCGCCGAGTGCGCCAAAGTCCTCGCCGGCACCGCGACCGCCAACACCAACAACAATCAGTGGCCGATGGCTCCGCTGGACCTTGATAGTGACCCGTCGTCCACCGAGTCGTCGTCCTCGGCGGACCTCGCTCTTCCCGACGGGGCTGAAGTTCTGTTCGCCGGGCTGTTCTGGGGGTCCAACGAACCCAAGACACCACCAGACTTCGGAGATGTATCCGCGTTGAAGTTCAAGGTCCCCGGTGGCGACTACGAGCTGGTGTCGGGTCTGACCCAGGAAAATTCGGGTGAGCCTGATGGCCGCTACGACCGGATGCGCGATGGCCAGGGCCAGTCGTCGTATCTGGACGTGACCACGGCGGTACGGGAGGCCGGCAACGGAACTTACTGGGCCGCCGACATCCCCGCTCAGCCTGGAAAGGACCAATTCGGGGCGTGGAGCCTGGTGGTCGCCTATGCGGATGCCGATGCACCGCTACGCGATCTGACAGTGTTCAGCGGCTACCAGCGGGTCACTCAGAACGACGGCAGTGCGGGCAAGGTCGTCGACATCGACCTGTCCGGTTTCGTCACACCACCGCGCGGCCCGGTCAACGCCCGGTTCGGCATGGTGGCGTACGAGGGGGACGCAGGCTTCGCGGGTGACTACTTCAAGGTCGACGGCCAGCCGCTGAGCGATGCGAGGAGCGGGGCGGACAACTTCTTCAACGGCTCCGTCAGTACGGGTGGGGAGACGGTGACCAACCGCAACCCACCGTCGGTGAATTCGCTCGGCCTGGACGCCAAAGTGGTCGACGGCCCGGGCGCGCTGCCCAACGGCGCGACCTCGACGAGGTTGACCTTCGGGACCAACGCCGACGTCTATACGGCGGCCGCGCTGACCACGCAGATCGACCTCTACTCGCCGGACGTCAAGGGGACGAAGTCCGTCCGCAACCTCGGCAGCGACGAGGGCCTGGCCAGGCCTGGCGACACGCTCGAGTACTCCCTCGAATTCGCCAATACGGGCGGCGACGATGCGATCGACGCCGTGATCAGTGATGAGCTGCCGGCGAACGTGACCTTTGTCCCCGGCTCGCTGCGGGTGAGCGGGGTCGCCAAGTCCTTGAGTGACAAGGCGGGCGACGATCGGGCCGAGTACAACGCGGCCGCGCGGATAGTGACTGCACGCGTGGGTACGGGCGCGACGGAGAGCTCTGGCGGCCGAATCGCCGCCGAGGCGAAGGCTTCGGCATCGTTCCAGGTCACGGTCGATGCCGGCGCTGCCGGAACGATCCTGTCCAACGTTGCCACCCTCGACCACCGGGCCGAAACGCTCAACAAGCCCCTGACCGCGACGTCGCCGCCGGCCAAGACCGAGGTGATCCAGCGGGCCAATCTGGTGATCACGAAGAAGTCGCTCGGGTCGCACGGCTCGGCCAAGCCGCTCGCCGGGGAGGTCGCCGAGTATCTACTGACGGTGCGCAATGACGGCCCGGCGACGGCGCACGACGTGTCGGTTCGGGACGCGCTGCCGGCAGGATTCAGCGACGTGACCGCGCAGCCGTCGGAGGGAAGTTGTGAGGTTGCCGGACGAACGGTGGAATGTGATCTCGGCGAGCTGCGCTCCGGCGCGTCGGCACAGATCACCGTCGGCGGCAGGTTGGCGGCCGGAGCGACGGGCAGTGTCAAGAACACCGCCAGGATCAGCAGCCCGGATGACCCGACGCCGGCCGAGGACGCGGTCGAGACGGAGATCAGAACCCTTGCCGATCTAGCGGTGATCAAGACGGCCGAAATCCTGCCGAGGAAGAGCGGTGGGCCGATCAGCTATCTGCTGACGGTGCGCAACAACGGGCCGTCGACCGCTCGGGACGTCAAGATCACCGACCAGGTGCCGGCGCCGCTCAATCTGGAGGGTGCTGACAGCTCCGGCAGCAGCTGCGACCTGACCACGACTACGGTGACCTGCCTGGTCGACGAGCTCGCGCCCGGCAAGGAGGTCACGGTACGGGTCCGGGCGACCGTACCGCCGGATCGTCCGGACGAGTTGGCGAACACGGCGAAGGTGAGCTCGGAGACCCCAGAGGTCGACCCGAGTGACAACACCTCCACCCACACGCTGACCAGGTCACCGCAAGCCAACCTCTCGGTGATCAAGCGCGCGGACAGCCAGCAGGTCGTCGCGGGCGGACAGGTCGGTTACGAGTTGGTCGTCCGCAACGCCGGGCCCGCCGACGCGACCGGGGTCACGCTGACCGATCGGTTGCCGGAGGCGATTCGCGGATTGGCTGTCGATGATCCGGAAGGCTCCTGCCGGATCGTCGACGACCGTACGGTCACCTGCACCAGGGACAAGCTGGCTGCCGGGAGCAGCTTCACCGTCAAGATCCGTGGCGACGTGCACCGCGACACCCCGGCCGGGCCGCTGGAGAACACGGCGACGGTCACCGCGGACGGCGACGACGATCCGACCCCGTCCGACGACACGTCCACCAGCACGGTCGAGGTGCGGGCGGAAGCCGACCTGAGGCTGACCAAGTCCGGGCCCGAGACCGTACTGGCCGGAGACGAGATCGAGTATGTGCTCAAGGTGAAGAACCACGGTCCGTCCGCCGCTCAGGACGTGGTCGTGGTCGATGCGCTGCCGGCCGGGGTCCGATTCGTCGGGGGCTTCAGCGGTCACGGCGACTGCGAACTGGTCGAGGACACGGACCCGGCCGTGGTGCGATGCCCACTGGGCCGGATCGGAGCCGGGTTGACGCGAGAGATCTCCCTGTTCGGTGAGGTCGAACCCGGGCAGTCGGCCGGACCGATGATCAACCAGGCCGGGGTGTGGTCGCCGACGCCCGACCATGATCAGGACAACAACGTGGACGCGGTCACGACGGAGATCACCAGGAAGCCGGGGGTCGCGGATCTGGAGTTGATCAAGACCGCCGACGTGTCCTCGGTGCTGCCCGGCGGGAGAGTCGGCTACCGGCTGACCGCGACCAATCACGGACCGGATCCGGCGGCTGAGATCGTGATCACCGACACCGTCCCGGCTGGCCTGCAGGTGATCGGCGGCCAGTCCGAGGACGCCGACTGCACGCTCCAGGCCGGCAAGATCAACTGCACGGTGGACGAACTGGCGTCAGGGGCATCGGCCGTGATCGACCTCGTCACCGAGCTCGATCCCGCTTATGCCGGTGCATCGATCAGCAACACGGCGACGGTGAGCTCGCCGGAGCCCGATCCGGCTGAGGCCAACAACACGTCGACGGTCGAAGTCGCGGTGGTCTCGCCGCCGTCGTCGAGTCCGGAGCCGCCGTCGTCGAGTCCGGAGCCGCCGTCGTCGAGTCCGGAGCCGCCGTCGTCGAGTCCGGAGCCGCCGTCGTCGAGTCCGGAGCCGCCGTCGTCGAGTCCGGAGCCGCCGTCGCCGAGCCCTGAGCCGCCGTCCTCCACACCCGAGCCGCCGGTGCCACCGTCGTCTCAGCCGCCGTCCCCGGGTCCGGCTGACCCGTCGACTTCGGACGACCCGGCTGCTCCTTCGCCCGATCCCTCCGGGTCAGCCACACCCGACGACTCCAGGACACCCGACGCACCGGCCGAGTCCGGCCCGCCGGGCGAATCCGACGGACCTGACGATCAGGTAGGCCCGAATCGCGAGGCCGACTCCGGCGACGCGGACGATCCGTCGCCCGACGGGCTTCCCTCCACCGGGGCCGACGTCGGAGTCGGACTGCTCGCCGCGGCGATCGGGCTGCTCCTGCTCGGCGCGACGATCTTGGTCGTCGGGCGGTATCGACGGCGGCAGTAGAGTCCGGCACGTTTGCACCCGCCGGCACCTTGGGGTCGAGGCCGTAGCCGGCCGAGTTCCAGGAGCTGCCGAAGGGCACCGTGGAGTCGCCGGTGCGGGCGATGGTCGGTCCACTCGAGGTCGGGTCGATTCCGGCCACCCCGCGGGGGAGTGAATCCCGCGGCGGTGAAGCCCGAGCCGGCCGCGGTCGCGAGGATGGTGGTGTCGCGACCGCGGCACGGGTGGGCAGGAGCGGCTGGTGGATCGACGAGAGGCCGGGCCTGCACCGGTGGTCATGGGCGGACCGGGCTCCGGGCGACGTCGTCCGGGAGACAGCCGGCGCGCGCAGGGCGATCAGTCTCCGCGACGCGCTGCAGATGGTGCGGCCGCAGTTCTGGCTGCTGTCGGTGGCGGGGATGCAGCCGGGGTTCGTCCTGGCGACGCACCCGATCCTGCCTTGCGGACCGGAGTTGTTGATCATGGGCACGAGTTCCTGGTCGCCGGGCCGTTGCTGTGGCTGGCCGTGCTGGCGGTCAACGACGCGTACGACCCCGCCGGTGACGCCGGGCCTACAGCGCCCCGTCGGTGCGGCTGAAGGCTCGGGTCGGCGCGAACGCCACGGTCAATGCGTTCTCCGTCGGGGCTCGGGGCTCGGGGCTCGGGGCTCGGGGCTCGGGGCTCGGGGGCCGCTGGTTCGTGATCACCGGGTCACCGACCGGGGTTCCCGTGGCCCATCGCGGGCGTCGCCGCGATGGGCGTGGCGGCCCGCCACTTCGTCACAACGGTGGTCGATCATGACGCCGACCGGCGCCGCCGGGACCCGGACCACCGCTGTGGCCCCCGGGCCGCCGCACTGCCGAGATCGGCTTCGCGTTATGGGCCGCCAGCACCTGTCTGGCCCTGGTGCTGGCGATCATGGGGATCGTGGTCGAGCCCTCGTTGATCCCGGTGCACCTGTTGCTGATCCCGGTGCTGCTCGTGCACGACCGGATCCTGGTGATCGGGAAGCGGTCGAGCTTCCGTGCGGTGATCGTGCTCGCGGCGGCCCGTCTGCTGCCCTGCGGTGCGTTCGTCCTCACCTAGGTCGACTCGATCTGATCATGGAATGGGCGTGTCTGTAGCGAAGGCCTCCAGCCGGTCGAGGGCCTCGGCGACGCTGTCCACGCAGGCGATCACGGGTTCCATCGCCCGGTCGGAGGCGAGCGCGGACAGCAACGGCCAGGCCGGCAGGGCCCGGGTCCAGTAGTCGGTGCCGACCAAGATCATCGGCGCGATCTCGGAGTCGTCCGTCGCGTAGTAGTTCTCGGTGACGGCCTGGAAGATCTCCTGGACGGTGCCGGCCCGGCCGGGCAGGTAGACGATGCCGCCGCGGCAGCGGTGCAGCAGGGTGTCCTCGCGGAGTGCGTTGGCGAAGTACTTGGCGACCTCGGTGGCGAACACGTTGGTCGGTTCGTGGCCGTAGAACCAGGTCGGGATGCCGAGGCTGTGGCCGGCCCGGCCGGCCGGCAGCAGCTCCCGTACCTGATAGCCGGTCTCCACCCAGTCGTCGATCGAGGCACGGTAGTCGGTCACCTTGCCGAGCAGCGCCCGCGCCTCGACCAGCGACTCCGGCTCCGGGCTCAGGTACGCGCCGAGGTTGGCCGCCTCCATCGCGCCGGGCCCGCCGCCCGTGAGCACCACCCGGCCCGCGGCGGTCAGGTCGGTGGCCAGCCGGGCCGCCTGCCAGTACGCGTCGTCGGTCCGGGCCAGCGCGTGGCCGCCCATGATCCCGACCACCGGGCGACCGCCCTGGTAGGCCGCACTGTGCAACGCCTCGTCCAGCGCGTCCGACATCGCATGATCATGAAGCGAGGTGGCCAGCGAGTGGTCCAGCGAGCGGTGCACCTGGGCCTCCTTCGCCCACGCGTAGATCGCCGCGTCCGGACTGCTCAGGTAGGGCAGCAGCCGGCCGTCCGCCGGGTCGCAGTAGAGATCGTCGGCGGCATAGAGCCGAGGCCGGTACGGATCGAACGGCAGTTCCGGCAGCGCGGGGAAGATCAACGCGCCACGCCGCCGCAGCCGCTCCTCGACGCCCGGCCCGAACCGGCAGCCGAGGAACACCGCGCCACGGACCACGACCCGCTCCAGTTCGGCCGCCCGCTCGGTCAGATCGACCGACTGGACGAACCAGCCGTTCAGGCGGGCGGTGACCGCCAGATGATCATCGAAGGCGGCCAGGCTCTCGATCTCCATCGTGCGCCGGGTCACCGTCGACCTGCCGGTCTCGTCGCGAACATGCCCGCAGTCTAGGGACTTCGGCGCCGACTGTTCCGGACGACGTCCGGCCCGATCATGGACGCCCGACCCGCTGATGACAGAACTCACTGCGACGTGATCAGCGGCACCAGCGATAGTGGGGCCATGGTGAAGATCGCGAAGCGGCGCGACGACGAGGTGGACATCGACGCCTCGCTGGTGGCGCGGCTGCTGGCCGCACAGTTCCCGGACTGGGCCGACCGCCCGATCGAGGCCGTCGCGTCGTCGGGGACCGACAACGTGACCTTCCGGTTGGGTACCGATCTTGCCGTCCGGCTGCCGCGGGTCGAGCAGACGCAGGAACAGGTGATCAAGGACCTGACCTGGCTGCCGCGACTGGCCCCGCACCTTCCGCTGCCCATTCCCGAGCCGCTGGCGGGCGGCGAGCCGGGCGAGGGCTATCCGTACGCCTGGGCCGTCTACCGCTGGCTGGACGGCGAGCCGTTCCAACTGGACCGGACGGCGGACCCGATCGACGCCGCGCGGCGGCTGGCCGAGTTCGTCCGTTGCCTGCAGACGGTCGACACCGCCGGAGCACCGGTTCCGCCGGACGACCCGTTCAGCCGCGGCACCCCGCTCGGCCCGCGGGACCTCCTCTTCCGCGAGGCGCTGGACGAGTTGCGCGCGGAGTTCGACACCGGACTCGTGCTCGCCGCGTGGGAGGCGTCGCTGGCGGCGGACACCTGGGCCGGACCGCCGCGCTGGATCCACGGTGACCTGATGGCGGGCAACGTCCTGGTGGCCGACGGTGCCCTGTCCGCGGTGATCGACTTCGGCACCGCGTGGGCCGCGGACCCGGCCGCTGACCTGTTGCCCGCCTGGTACCTGTTCGAAGGTGCTTCGAGGCGAGCCTTCCGGGAGGCCATGGAGGTCGACCAGGACACCTGGGTCCGGGCCCGAGGTTGGGTGCTGTCGATGGAGCTGATCGTCATCCCGTACCTCCGGTCCCGGAACCCCGACGCACCGCAGGACACCGAGCACACCTTCATCGGCGAACTTCTCGCCGAGTTCGCTGCGGAGCAGTGACGGGTCGGTCGGTCAGCCCTCGTGCACCCGTTCCGGCGTCCGGCGCGAGCTGATCAGCGCCGTCACCGCGGCGCCGACCATGATCACGGCGCCGACCCAGGCCGCTGTGTGCATGCCGGTGAGGAACGCGCCCCGGGCGGCGTCGGCGAACCCGGCCGCATCGGGCTGACCCCGGGCTGCGTCGAGCGCGCTGCCGAGGGTGCCCAGGGCGGATTCCGGGATACCGGCGGGCGCGACCAGTGCGTTCCGGAAGGCGGCGGCACCGGCGGCGCCCAGCAGCGCGACGCCGAACGCGATGCCGAGTTCGGAACTGGTCTCCGAGATCGACGACGCCGCCCCGGCCCGTTCCGGCGGCGCCGACCCGACGATCACATCGGTGCTCACGGCGACGATCGCGCTGGCCATCGCCATCACCAGCGCCGCCCCGACGACGACCGCGGCGAGGCCGGTGCCGGCGGTCGCCAGCACGACGCAGCCGGCCGCCGACACGGCCATCACCCCGGCCAGCAACAGTTCCGGGCGCAGCCGGCCGCGCAGTCGCGGCACCAGGGTGGAGCTGATCACGCCGGCCGCGACGCCGGGCAGGGTCCACAGTCCCGCCAGCAGCGGAGTCAACCCGGCCACCAACTGCAGATGCTGCGTGACGAACAAATAGGTGCCGGCCCAGGCGGCGTTGACGCACAGCTGGGCCACCAGGGCCACGTTGAACCGGGCCGAACGGAACAGGGTCAGGTCGATCAGGGGATGGGCGAGGGTGCGCTGGCGGCGCAGGAACACGGCGCCCACGGCGAGACCGCCGAGGGCGGCGAGGACCGCGACCAGGTCGGGGCCGTCCACGGCGATGCGCTTCAGGCCGTACACGATGCCGAGCACGGCCAGCAGCGACATCACCGTGCTCGGCAGATCGAGGCGCCCCGGGTCGGGATCGCGCGACTCCGGCAGCAGCACCGGACCCAAGATCAACAACAGCGCCATGGCCGGTACGCCGAGCAGGAACACCGCGCCCCACCAGAACTGCTCCAGCACCGCCCCACCGACCAGCGGCCCGATCGCCCCGCCGCTGGTGAACACGGCCACCCACACGCCGAACGCGATGCCACGCTCCCGCTCGTCCTCGAACAGGGTGCGGATCAGGGCGAGGGTGGAGGGCAGCAGGCTCGCCCCGACCAGCCCGAGCAGGGCCCGGGCGATGATCAACATCGCGGGACTGGTGGAGAACGCCGCCAGCACCGAGGCCGCCGCGAACGCCGCCGCACCGATCAGCAGCAGCCGGCGCCGGCCGATCCGGTCGCCGAGCGTTCCCATCGTGATCAGCGATCCCGCCACCAGGAAGCCGTACACGTCGACGATCCAGAGCAGCTCCACGGCACTCGGCCGGAGCCCGGCGCTGAGCTCGGGTACCGCGAAGTGCAGGACGAACATGTCCATCGACACCAGCAGCGTGGGCAACATGAGGACTGCAAGGCCCAGCCGCGGACGGGCTGCCATCCGGCCGGTGCTCACCGGTCCGCTCCCGCCGTCGTCCCCGGTCCGCTCATGGCCCGACTCCGCTTCTGCTGACTCGTCATACCCGTACAACCTGCGAGAACCGCAGAACTCATCGCTGGGCTGTTGTCGCCTTGGCGCTCTGTGTACTGTGCGGGTCCGGCGCGGCCGGAGGGTAGTGACTTCTGTCAGCTGGGCGCGCGGGCCCTAGTCCTTGCGCCCGTTCAGGGCGACGCCGACGCCGAGTCCGATCATGGTCAGGCCGGACGCTCCGCCGACCAGCTCGAGCCGCCGCCGGGACCGGGCGAACCAGCCGCGGACGGTGCCGGCGACGAGACCCCAGACCGTGTCGGAGACGAGCGCGATGCCCGCGAAGATCGCGCCGAAGATGATCATCTGCAGGCCCGGTGGCGCGCCCGCGGCCCGGTCGACGAACTGGGGTAGTACGGCGGCGAAGAAGACCATCGACTTCGGGTTCGTCACGCTGACCACGAAGCCCTCGACGAACGTCCGCCGGCCGCCGACCGGCGGGGCACCCTCCTCGAGCGCCTGCCACAGCCGTCCGCGGTGCCGGACCGCCCGTACGCCCAGATAGACCAGATAGCCGGCGCCGGCGAACTTCAGCACCGTGTACGCGAGCGCGGAGGCCTGCAGCAGCGCCCCGACGCCGACGGCGATCCCGACCGCGCTGACGAAGCTGCCGAGCGCCCCGCCGAGCACGGTGAGGACGGCCGTCCGGCGTCCGTACGCCAGCGCCCGGCTGACCACGAACAGGACCGACGGCCCCGGGATGATGATCAGGATGAACGCGGCGAGAGCGAAGGCGAGCGTGTTGCCGAGCGGCACGAGCATGTTCGAAGTTTAGGAGGGTGGTGCCGAACGGTGACCTACTGCGCGGCACCCGGGCACGCGCCTCGCGGCACGCGAGGCGCTCGCGCTACGGCCCGGTAGCCCTTCGCACCTCGCGCACCGCGATGCACGCACCCGGGCACCTGCTCGCTACGGCCACCGTTCGACACCACCCTCCTAAGGAGCACACTGGGGACCATGCCTGGGGATTCCGAGACCCTGCTGCGCCGGTACGAGTTCGTCACGCCGCCGAGCCGGCTGCCGGGGCTGGTCGCCTCCGCGACGGGTTACCAGAGCACGGGCAACCCGATCGGGCTGCATCGCGGCCTGCCGTCGCCGTACCTCACCTTCATCCTGGCGCTGGACGACGCCCCGATCATCGGCGCCGAGACCCCGGACGAGGCGGTCCGGCCGACGGCACCGCGGGCCGAGGTGCTGCTGGGCGGCCTGCATGCGCGACCGGCCTACGTGGTGCAGCCGCGCGACCAGGTCGGCATGCAGCTCGCCGTACACCCGCTGGCGGCACGGCGCCTGTTCGGGCCGCCGACCCGGGAACTGACCGACCTGCTCGGCGACGGCACCGCGGTGCTCGGCAGCGGCGCGGCCCGGCTGCGGGAACGGATGGCCGAGGCACCGACCTGGGCGGAACGGTTCGACCTGCTCTGGGACTACCTGCGCCGCCGGGTCGAGGCGACCGAGCGGGCGGAGGCGCCGCCGCCGGCGCTGGTCGAGGGCTGGCGCTGGCTGGCCCGGTTCGGCGGCACCGGCTCGATGGACGGCCTGGCCCGTCATCTCGGCTACAGCGGCCGCCGGGTCAGCCAGCTGTTCGGCACCGAGCTCGGCGTGTCACCGAAGCAGATCGGCCGGCTGTTCCGGTTCGACCTGGCCCGCCGCCAGATCGCCGGCGACATCGACCGGACCGGGCGCAGCGACCTCGGCCGGGTCGCCGCCGAACGCGGCTACTACGACCAGTCGCACCTGGTCCGGGACTTCCGGCAATACACCGGCACCAGCCCGTCGGGCTGGATCGCCGAGGAGTTCCGAAACATCCAAGCCGGCGCGCACCGGTCGCCGGAAGACTCGCCGGCATGACCGAAACCTTCACCAACGTCTGGCCCACCCTGCAGGCCGCCGACGCCCCGGCCCTGATCGACTTCCTGGTCGACGTGCTCGGCTTCGAACGCACCGCCGTGTACGCCGACGGCGACCGGGTCGCCCACGCCCAGCTCGACTGGCCGCACCCGGCCGGCGCCCGGGCCGGCGGGATCATGCTCGGCAGCCACCAGCCGGATGCCGACTGGAGCCGGCAGCCCGGCACGGCCGGTACCTATCTGGTGGCCGACGACGTCGACGAGATCCACCGCCGGGCGGTCGCCGCCGGCGCCAAGATCATCAACGAGCCGGTCGATCGCGACCACGGCGGCCGCGAGTTCACCCTGGCCGATCCGGAGGGCAACCTCTGGTCCATCGGCAGCTACCGCGGCGAACCGCGGAACAGCTGAGCGCGCCCGGCCGGACGCCGCCGGTGCAACCGCACCGTGATTGACTGACGCCCGTGTCGACGCCCGGCTGGTATCCCGATCCCTCCGGCGCACCGGGCCAGTACCGCTACTGGGACGGCCGCGCCTGGTCGCAGCAGACCACCGACCAACCCGGTGGCCCGCCCACCGGCGGTGATCGAACGGGCCGCCGCCGCGGGCTGCCCATGATCATCGGCGCGCTCGCGCTGGTCGTCGTCCTGGGCTTGATCATCTTCTTCGCCGTACGCCAGAGCGGTGCCGGCCGCCCGATCACGAACGACCCGGTGCCGTCCTCGACCGTGTCCGGCTGGGACGACAGCAGCCCGACCGCGACGCCCACCCCGACACCGTCCCGGACGCCGAGCCCGTCCAGCAGCGGGACACCCGAGACCACGATCGCCTGCCCGACCGGCAATCCCCGGGAACGCGGACCGCGCCCGCCGGACGGCCGGGTGCACGGCGGCGGCCTGTCCTTCCCCCGGATCGACGGCTGGGTGGACGACATGCAGACCAGCGGGGTCAGCTGGGGCTATGACGTCGAGTCGCAGGGCTTCTCCGTCTATCCCGGCTGGGCCGCGTTCCTCGGCGTCGGCGAGATCCGCGCCGCCGACGGTTTCAAGCCGACGCCGAAGGCCGCCGCGGAGAAGGTGATGCAGTGCGTCGCCAGCTCCGGCTGGTACGCCACCGAGCAGTCCACCAAGGACCTCAAGGCCGAGAAGACGACCATCGACGGCCACCAGGCCTGGTGGATCCGGACCGACATCCACGTCACCGACCGGAAGGTCCCCGGCGACACGGTCGACGTGATCGTCGTCGACACCGGCCGCCCGGACGCGTACGGCCTGTTCATCGGGGCCGTCGCGATCGGCGACGCCGGCCTGCAGACCCTCCGCGACAACACCGTCCGCGACCTCACCGTCGACTAACCCACCCCTCCAAGACCCCCGCCGACCGGGCACAAAAGCAGGCGTTCTGGCGGCGTGTCGCTGCACTTGTGCCCGGTCGGTGATTGGGGGCCGGGGAGGACTGGTCCGATCGGGTCGGTCGGCGCGGTGGGTGGGAAGTGTGTCCGTCTGCAGACGTGCGGTGGGCGGCGGGGGACGAGTGTCGATCTGCGGGGTGCCTTGGGCGCGGACGAGCGTCGGTTGGCGGGGTGCGGGGACGAGCTTCGGTCCGCGGCGCGGGGACGGTCCGCGGGGTGCGGTAGGAGGGACGAGTGCCGGTTGGCGGGGTGCGGGGACGAGCTTCGGTCCGCGGCGTGCGATAGGTCGGGACGGATGTCGATCTCCGGGGCGCTGTGGGCGGGGACGAGCGTCGATCG